>JBBRWR010000075.1:0-41003 GCA_038249085.1 Opitutales bacterium | reverse complement strand
CGGGCCCGGAGGAGGCGCAGCGGAAGGAGGAGGGGGGCGGGGGTTTCATTCTAAATTCAGCAGTTCAGACCAACCGCAGATTTCGCAGATGCACGCAGATAGAAGGGGAGGCCATCCAACGAAGCGGGCCGTTTGCCTCACTCATTGGATAAACGGCTACGTTCCTATCATTCTCTGTCATCTGCGTTCATCGGCGTCATCTGCGGTTCAAACTGCGTATTCCAGGTTGATGGGCGCAGGACAGCGAGCACGGCGGTCTTGAGCCGGGCGGAGGCGCGTTCGGTGAGGGCCGGTGGATTCTCGCCCAGGTAATTCCGGGCGTTTTTTGCAACCCAGTCGGACGTGACGAAGCGTGAGCGCCGGCCGTCGCCGATCGTGGCGGAGGCGACGGCCACCAGGTTCTCTCCCGGAGCGAGGGCGCGCGGGTTGTGGCCGACCACGGCGATTTTCTCGGGGGTGAGCTGTTGCGCCAGGGTTGCACGGATGAATTTCGCCAAGCCGGCATCGACCGGCGGCGCGGGCAGGGGTTCCCGGGTCACGGTCCACGCCAAGCCCCGGGGCGTCCGTTCGAGCCGGGCCTCGGGTGCGGCCAGGCACCGGGCGGCAAGGAGGACGAGGACGGAGAAGCGCAGGGCAATGCGGGGCATAAGCGCGAGGCACCCCACCGTGCATGAGTTTCCGGCAAAATCACTACGGCACTTCGTAGATTTCGATCAGGGCGACGCCCGAGGTGCCACCCACGCCGGTGACGCGGGCGGTGTAGCTGCCGGGCTGGAGCGTAGCCAGCAGGGCGGCATCCTGCGCTGCGGCGGGGAGCGCGAAGGCCCCCACCTGAGCGAAGGCGGCGGACAGGGCCGCCGCTCCACCCCAATTGTCATTCGCGGCGATCTGAATCTGCCCGGCAAAGAGAGCCAGTTGTGGATCAGCGACCACCGCGGGCACATTGAAGGGCGCGGCCCCGAGGGTCGGCCCGATCGCGCGGACAAGCACGGTGCGCGCGGTGGAGCCACCGAGGACGAACCCGGCGGTAACGCCGGAACCGAGGTGTTTCAGGACCGAAACGTTGATCAACCGCGGGGTCGTCGCGGTGAAGCCCCCCTGCGGAGTCGCGTCGTACAGTTCTGCGATGACGATGCCGGCGCCAGCGCCGCTAATCCGGGCGGAGTTGGCACCGCTTTCCAGCGTGGGCAGCCAGAGGGCGGCGTCGCGCGAGGTCGCATTCGCATAGGGGAACGCGCCGACCCCGGCCATCACGGTGCGCAGCGAGTCGCCGCCGCCCCAATTGTCGTTTTCCCCGACCCGGGCGCTGCCGTTGAAAAACTCCAGTTTGGGGTCCTGCAACACGGTCGAGTCATCCACCCCGAGAGGAATCAACGACGGCCCCACAGCCCGCACCAGCAACGGCTTGGACCCCGAGGTGCCCGGACCTCCCACCACCATGCCGAAGGTGAAGGAATCGGAGGACGAGGCCAACGAGGTCAGGATCGAAAGATTAACCAAGCGCCCCGGATCAGTCGGCGCGCCGAGGGACACGAGCGCCGGCGTGCTGGTGATCGATCCACTCGCGGTGGTGACGGTCACGGTGTAGCTTCCGGTCCGCTCCGCGCTCAGTGCGGGAATGACATAGGTCGGGCTGTTCGCGCCGACGATCGGGATGGCATCCTTCGCCCATTGATAGACGGCTCCGCCGCCATGGCGCGCTTCGACCGACAGCGTGATGCGGTTGCCCGCACCCGCCACCTGGGCGGTGGGAGCGGTGCCAATGACCGGCGGTGGAGTGTGGTCGGCGATTTCAAAGGTGAGCAGGGTGCCGCCGTCGCCGACGGCGACGAGGGCGGCGGGGCTGGCGGCGAGTCCACGCATGGTCCGGTCCGCCGGGAGCGTCGCAGTGGACCAGTTGGCGCCATCGAGTGATATCAGCAGCGAGCCACTGGAGCCGGCGGCGGCGACGAAGCCGACCGGAGTGCGCGCAATCGCGGTAATGCTGTCGGACACGCCGGTCTCGATCATCTGCCAGGTGATGCCATCGCTGGAACCGATCATGGTGCCACTGGCGCCCGTCGCGATGAAACCAAACTCCTCCCACCAGTCGACGGCAAGCAGGCTGGCCTTGACGCCGCTGACCGCGGCGGTCCAGGTCAGGCCATCGGTCGAGTTTTCCACAACGCCCCCATCCCCGACCACGACGAAGCGGCCATTGCCATAGGCGGCGGCGCGCAGACTGCCTCCGAGATTGGTGGCTCGCTGGCTCCAGTTCGTGCCGTCCGCTGACGAGTAAATTGCCTTGCCGGTACTGGCGGCAACGAAAGCGCCGGGTCCCGCCGCGACTGCCACGAGCGTACTGACCGTGTTGCTGAACTTGGCTTGGGTCCAGGTCACGGCATCCGGCGAGGTAAAGACCGTGCTGTTCGGACCGACGGCCACATAACGCCCCTGACCGTAGGCGAGAGCGTTGAGACTGCCGAACGCCGGATTCTCCGCCGCCCGCGTCCACGTGACGCCATCGGTGGAATATTGCACGGGCACAACGGCGGCACCGGAAATCAGGTCCGTGCCCCCTCCCACCGCGACGAATCGACCGCCCGCGTAAATCACCCCCAGTATCGCCTCACCCGTGCCCTGCGTGAGCCGGGTCCACGTTGAGGGATTCGTGGTGGTGTAGATCTCCCCGGCCCGTCCAAGGAGAAGCCCTTCCTCCCCGTTGCCACCAACGAAGAGCATGGTGCTTGCATTTTCTCCCAAGGAGGCAGCCGTCCAGGTCGTGAGGTCCGTCGACGTGCGCGCCACCCCGGAATCTCCCGCCACCACCCATCGACCGTTCACGAAGCCGACGCCACTGAGAGTCGTGCTGACCGCGGAAGTCTGGCGGGCCCAACCGAGGCCATCGCCGGTCACGAGGATGCCCCCGCTGGCGCCGACCGCGACAAACATGCCATCGCGAAAGGCGATGCGATTGAGGTCGGAGGTCACGCCGGTCGCACGCGAAGTCCACCTCACGCCGTCGGTCGAGGTGACGGCGCGTCCGCCGGCGCCGACCGCGATCCAGGTGCCGTTGCCAAATGCGGCGGATCGGATCGAGGTGGTCAGGCCGCTGAGTTGCCGGGTCCAGTTGATGCCGTCCGCCGAGGTGAGGAGCAGGCCTCCCGTGCTCCCGGCGAGCCATTGATCGCCCGAGAACGAAACGAAATTCAGATTGAAGTTGTCGAACACCGTGGTGAGCAGCGGCGTCCACGCGTAGCCATCCGTCGAGGTCCAGAGCGACCCGATCTCCTCCCGGGCGCCGGCGTCATAATACGGACCACACGCCACAAAACGTCCCTGGCCGTAGGCGATCCCGGTGAGGTTTTGGGTCGTGGGAAAATCGAGCAGCGTGACGGCGCCGCGGGCGTCCAGGGTGAGGAAGGCACCGCTGCCACCGACGATCCACCACTTGTTTCCGACGTGCACCGCGCCCCGCAGGTCGTTGCCCAAGGGCGAGGGGTGGCTCCAGTTCCAGCGGGTGAGCCCCGCCACCGCCGGCACCGCGCTCGAGACAAAGCTCTCACCCGCGGCATTCACCCCGCGCACCACCAACGAATAATTGCCCATCGCCGAGGGGGTCCACGCCAGCGCACCGGCGGAACCGTTGAGCTCGCTGACCTTGGTGCCGTTGGCATAAAGCTCCAACTTGGTGAAACCCGCTCCGCCGGCGGCGAGCACGTTCTTCCGGCCCACGTCCACTTTGATCGAGTCGGCTTCATTGTGCAGCTCCGGGGCGGCGATGAGGGTCGACGAAGTTGCAGCGTTGGGGGCGTTCGCGGTGTAGATCAGTCCGCCATTGCCGACCGCGACGATGAGCCCGTTGCCTTCCGCCATGCTCCGGAAGACCGCACCGCTCGTGGCGTCCAACTGCACCTTCGCCCAAGCCTGGGGACTCTCGCCGAAGTCGATGCTGCCGCCAGTGAGCCCGACCATGAGGAGCCCGCCCACCGAACGAGTCTTGTACGTGCCAAGGTTGGCCGCGTTCGAAGACACGGCGCGCGACCACGTCACGCCGTCGGGCGACGAGTAGGAGGTGGTGCCGGATCGCGCGTACCAGACACCGTTGTGCCGCGCGGGACCGTAGAAACTCGCGGTCGTCACCAGGCTGCGATTGGTCCACGTCAGACCGTCCGTCGAGGTCAGCAGGCGACCGCTGTCCCCGGTGATGACGAAAAGCCCGTCGGCAAACGAAACTCCGCGCAGGGTCTCGCGGACCCCGGAGGTCGTGGCCGTCCAATCCGCGCCATTGGGCGACGTGTAGAGGGTGCCGGTGTCGCCCACGGCCACGAAACGACCGGCCCCATGCGCGATGGCCCAAAACTGGGCGAGTCCGGTGGGGAGGTTGACCGTCGTCCACTCCACCCCGTCGTCGGAGTAGGCGGCAAGACCCTTCTCGGTAAGATTGGAGAACCGATAGCCGCAAACCACATAACGGGAGCCGTCGTGGGCGATGCCGGTGAGGCTGTTGCCGCTGGGAAACGTCGCGCGCGTCCAGATCATACCATCCGGCGAATGAAGAATAGTCTGGTTGATTCCCACTCCGACAAACTTTCCGCCCGCAAAAATCACGTCGTAGAGATAGTTGGTGGTCACGCCCTCGCCCCGCCGGGTCCAGGTGACCAGCGGATCCGCGATGTCGAGGGCCATCGTCTTCGTGGCGAGTCCGCCCCGGCCATCGTGCGCGGAGACGCGCAGCGAGTAGGTGCCACCCTTGGTGAAACGGCGCGTCAGGTTGTCGAAGTTGGGGTTGATCTGGCCGTCGCCGAAATCCCAGCGGTAGTAGAGGCCATCTCCGTCCGAATCGGTGGCGCTCGCCCGGAAGATGATATTGGTGCGGGCCATCAGGGGTCCGGGTGGAGGCTCGGCCGAGAGGACCGGGTTGTGGTTGCCGTCGATGGCGCCGAACGCCACCTCGACTTCGATGAATTCGTTGGGCGCGGAGCCCCCGACGGCCAGCGGCTTGATGGTCACGCCGGCGTCCGGATCGACGAAGACCTCGCCCCTGCGATAGGTGGCATCGGCCGCGCCGCCGGCGGAACCGGGTGTGGCATCAATGAGGTAGGTGCCGGGGCCCGAGGCAAAGGTCGGCGCCTTGCCCTGGCCCCAATGGAGCAGCACGCCGTTGCGCAGCCGGTCGAGTTGCGCGCCGTTAAAGGAGGTCGGACCGTAGCGACGGTGCTCCACCCAATATTCCCAACCGAATTCGGGCGGCGCAATCCTGAGCGCGCGCAGGCCCGTGGCGTCCCGGTGATCGTGGCGGGCGATGCGATAGGTGCCGGCGGCGGTGACCGTGACAATCGATTCGGGATCGAGATAGCCCAGTTTCGCTTTTTGCGCGGCGTTGAAGTGATTGTTCAAGCTGCTGCTCGAACTCCCCATGGCATCAAAGGTATCGCCGTATTCGACATGGGTTCCCGGCCCCACGCCGGAGGCGCCGGAGGGCAACCAGTAGTGGGAATGGGACAGGCCCTGAGTGTGGCCCAACTCGTGGTAGGTCGTGCCGGCCCCGATGCCCCCGTTCAGGCGAACCTGCGGCCCGCCGAGCTGCGCCTGGCCGCCAAACGTATAGGCCGGCATGCGTTTGAAGAGCACGATCCAGCGGTCGTAACGATCCGGATGGTAAGTGCCGGCGCCACCGTTGGCCGCGTCGAAGGCCTTCGCCAGCACGGCGGCATCGGCTTGCAGCAGGGAGACCGTGGAACTCGACGCATTGTAGACGCTCTTGTCCCGCGGCAGCCGCAGGGTGGAGGGCAGAATCGTGAAGGACATCGTCGTCTTGCCCTGCGAATTGGCGGCGTAGAATTCGCTCACCTGATCATTGGTCACCGCGATCTGCTCCGCCGTAGCCACTTCGCCGGGATCGTCGGAGAAATCGACCTGCACCCATAGAACCCTCTTGACCCCGTTGATCCACGGGGTGTTGGCGGCGGCGGCGGGAACCTCGGCCACCAACCCCGGAGGCCCGTCGTTGAGCACCGGCAGATGAGGTCCGGCCACGGCCTCGGCGGCGAGGAGCCGGTTCATTTCCCCGTCCAGCTCCGCCGCATCCCGGAAAGTCACGGTCGCGGCGCCGATCCTGGCCGCCACGGCTTCCCGACTGATCCCGCCGGCCGCCTTTTCCATGTCGTCGAGCGGGCGCAGGGGGTCTTCGCTGAGCGCTGCGACGTCATCGATGGCGATGCCATGCAGCGGTACATTGAACTTCGTCTGCTGGTCCGCACGGCGCCCGTAGGCAAAGGCCTCGTAGCGCCGCTCCTCGATCACGATGGCATGCTCGACCCGGGTAACGAGCCCCAAGCAGGCGATCGTCACCTCATGATCTCCCCGCGCGTCGATTCGCCGCTCGAGCTGCCCTTCCACTTCCGCCGGCAACTCCGCGCGCAGGCCCACCGGCACCGCCAACTCGAGCGCCCGCCGGGGGTCGGTTTGAATCAAGTGTTTGAGCGCCGCCCGCCGGGCGACGGCGAGACCGCGACCGGCAGCGGCCAGGCTCCCCTGCCCCGCGGCCTCCGCCCGGCGCCAAGCCGTGCACCAGTCGTCGAACGCCGCCACTTGGGCGAGAGCGTCTTCGCGGGGGTTCAATGCCCCCGCGCGTTTCGCCGCCGCTACCGGGTTGGAGGTGTGGTTGGCGCTGGAGGCAGAGACGGCGACCGGTCCGGGCACCCATCCGCCCGCTTCCACCGGTTGCGGCGCCCGGCGCACCGGGCTTGGCAACCGGCGAGAGACCCCGACGACCGCCAATATCAGCAACCCAAATACCAGGTATAATCGTAGGCGCAGGTTTTTCATGCTAAAGGACTGGACCGGACATGAATCTGAACGAATTCAAGAAGACCTCATACTTTTCCGTTCCCGCAAAACAACCGGATTAAATGAGAATAGTTGGGGTCGGCAGCGTAAGATTTGAGTCCACGATCACGATACGCCGAAGTCTGAACCCGGAGACTCGGGATTCTCCCGCGGGTGTGTTGGACCACTGCCCGGCACCGGCGGCGCGCCGCTGGGAGCATCACCCGGATTGACAGTTGTGACGCGTGCGGCGGCGGACGCATTAATCTTCCTTCCATCAAGATGACCCTTGTCCGCTGGCGGGCGTTGCTCCGTCAGCGCCGTTTCCCTTTGCCGTTCAATCGGAAGATGCGCCCCGCGCCGTACGCCGGTTTCCCGCGTTGACCCCGGCGGTGTGCCCGCTACCTACAACCCCTCCCGGATTTGAACCGCGTCCACCTCAAGACCTATGGGTGCCAGATGAACGAGCGCGACAGCGAGGCTGTCGCGGCGATGCTGCGCGCCCGGGGCTACCGGATCGTCGCCGACGAAAGCGACTGCGACATCCTGCTGCTGAACACCTGCAGCGTCCGCGATGCCGCGGAGCAAAAAGCCATCGGCAAGGCGGGTTACCTACAGCAGCGTAAGAAGAAGCAACCGGACTTCGTCCTCGGGATCCTCGGCTGTATGGCGCAGAACCGCGGGGCCTCGCTGCTCGAACAATTGCCCGACGTCGACCTGATCGTGGGCACCCAGAAATTCCACCAGGTGCCGGGTTACCTCGACAACCTGCGGGCCGCGCGCGACGCCGGCGTGCCCATCGGCGCGACCATCGTCGACATCGCGGAGGAGGCGGGCTCGCAGAACACGATCAAGGATCACGTGGCGCCGGAGGCCGGGGAGGAGCCGCCGGTGAGCGCGTTCGTCTCGATCCAGCAGGGCTGCAACATGGACTGCTCGTTCTGCATCGTCCCGAAAACCCGGGGCGACGAGCGCTCGCGACCGATGGACGAGATTGTGGCCGAATGTGCCGCGCTGGCGGGGCGCGGCGTGCGCGAGATCACGCTCCTCGGCCAGATCGTGACCAGCTACGGCCGGCGCGACTACGCGCACACCGCTGGGGTGACGCCCTTCGTGCAATTGCTCGAGCGGGTGCAGGCCATCGACGGCCTTGAGCGCATCCGCTTCACCTCCCCGCACCCGCGCGGCTTCCGGGACGATTTGGTGGCCGCCTACGCCCGCCTGCCGAAGCTGTGTCCCTACGTGCACCTGCCGATGCAGAGCGGCAGCAACCGGATTCTGCGCGCGATGAACCGCCCCTACACGCGCGAACGTTACCGGGAAATCGTGGACGCCCTCCGGGCCGCGCAGCCCGGCATGTATTTCTCCACCGACGTGATTGTGGGTTTTCCCGGCGAAACCGCGGAGGATTTCGAGCAGACGCGGGAGCTCTTCGAGGCCTGCGACTACGACATGGCCTACATTTTCAAATACAGCATCCGCACCGGGACGCCGGCGGCGACCCTGGGCGACCAGGTGCCCGACGAGGTGAAGGAGCAGCGCAACCAGGTGCTGCTGGACATGCTCCAGCGCAACTCCCTGCGCCGGACCGCCACGCTGATTGGCACGGTCGAGGAAGTGCTGGTCGAAGGGCGCGACCGGAGCGGGGAGCGCTTCACCGGCCGCACGCGCGGCAACCGCGTCTGCGTGTTCGAAGCCGAGCCGCGCCTCGTGGGGCAGCTGGTGCCCTTGAAGATCACCCGCGCCTCGGTGAGCACGCTGTACGGCGAGCTGGTGCTGGGCGGGGGTGGGCTGGATACCGTCTGATCTTTCTCTTTCTTCTTTCTCTTTATCTTTATCTCCGGTTGTCGTCCCTCCTCTCCTCAATGCGCACCCAATTCGATCACGAACGACTCAAGGTGTACCAGGAGGCACTGCGATTTGTCGGATGGGTCGGTCCGGTTATCGATGGACTTCCGGCAAGACTCGCGGCCAGAGATCAACTCGATCGCTCGTCCACGAGCGTGGTATTGAATCTCGCCGAAGGTAACGGGAAGCGTTCCCATCCGGAACGTTGCCGGTTCTTCGATATCGCCCGTGGTTCCGGGGTTGAGTGTGCCGCGTGTCTGGACGTCCTGGTTGCGCGGCAGAAGCTCGCCCCAGAGACCGCCAAAGAAGGCAAAGCCATTTTGATTGAAGTCGTCTCGATGACCGCCGGGCTGATTGCCCGATTTTCGCACGAAGTGCAGGAGAGCGAACAGGCGCCCTACGGCGACGAGATCCCAGACCGGGAGAAAGAGTAAGAGAAAGATTCGAGAGAAAGATCCCCCTTTCCACCATGTCCCTCACCCTTGCCACCCTCATTCCCGGCCTCCTGCTGCTCGCCCTCGGCGTGCCGTTGCTGCTCAACCTCCCGGGGTGGGCCGCGGTCTTGAAATCCTTTCCGCGCTCCACGGCCGCGGCGTACGTGTTCTTCGGCGCCGGCGCCGCGTGGTTCCTGTACGCCATCTGGAACCTCTCCCCGGCGGACTTCGGCGAATATCGCACTTACCTGTTCATCGGCTTCGCCGCCGTCGCGGTGCTGTCCTTCAAGTGTGTGCCGGACTTCCTCGCCGTCCGCGGCCTGGCCACCCTCATTCTCATGGGCGCGATGCCGCTGCTGGACGCGGGCTTCATGAATTTCGAGCACCCCCAAATCGTCCTCTACAAACTTGCCGTCTACGCAGGGATCGCGGCGGCGATCTGGCTGGGGGCCCAACCCTGGCGGCTGCGGGACTTTCTGGCGTGGCTCCTGGCCCGCCCGGCGCGCACCCGGGGCGTGGGCGGCGCGCTGGCCGGTTACGGGCTGCTGTTGTCAATCGTCGCCTTCACCTACTGAGCTCCGCCCCGCATGCCCGCCGTCCCCGCCCCGTTGCTCCTGGTCATCGCCGGCCCCGCCGGCTCGGGCAAGAGCACCCTGTGCGATCGGTTGGTGGCGGAGCACCCGGAGTTTTCCCGCGTGGTCACCACCACGACCCGCGCCCCGCGCGCCGGCGAGATCAATGGCGTGCACTATCACTTCTTCACGGCGGCGGAATTCCGGCGGAAGATCGCCGCCAGGGAGTTTCTCGAATGGGCGCAGGTCCACGGCGATCGCGAGGATCGCCTCTACGGCACCCTGAAATCGAGCGTACTGGACCCCCTCGCCCAGGGCCGGCAGTTGGTCATGAGCATCGATGTGCAGGGCGTGGAAAACCTCCGCCGCGTCGCGCAGGGCGACGCGCGGCTGCGCCGGGCGATGACGACCGTCTTCATCGTGGTGGACCACGAGCGGCTGGTCGCCCGCATGCGGGCGCGCGCCCAGGATCATGAGGACGAGATCGCCCGCCGGCTGGCCACCGCCGAGGCGGAGCTGCGCCAGGCGCCCAAGTTTGATTTCCGCATCGAGAGCCGGACCCGCGAAGAGGATTTCGCCGCCTTGCTGGCCATCGTGCGGCAGGCGCGCGCCCGGCTGACTGGGGCCGGGGGCGCATCGGTCGTTTGGCGGTGATGCCTCCGGAAGTAGCGCCGCGTCTCTGACCGGCGGGCGCCAGTCGGAGACTGGCGCTACGGGGAGGACCGGGCGCAATGCCACCGTCAACCGGGAGATGCGCCCTCCGACCGGCTGCGACCGTCGCCGGCGTCGCGGCGGCCGACCCGTCACTTTTCCTCGACCACGTAATGACAGCCGCGGCTCCGCGGATTGAGGGAGGCTGCATGCACCACCAGCAGGGCGGTCTGGATCGCGTTGCGCAACTCGACCAGTTCCCCGGTCAACCGGCAGCCGCGGTAGAAACTCTGAATCTCCTCGCGCAACTCGAGCAGGATGCGGCGGGCGCTGGTGAGCCGCTTGGGCGAGCGCACCACCCCGGCGTAGTTCCACATCGTGTGCTGGATTTGCAGCATGTCCTGCCGGACGAGCACCAGGTCGGCCTCGCGCACCGGGCTCTCCCACTCCCGCGGTTCCGGCAGGTGGAAGCTCGACTGCGCGAGCTCCGCCGCATCGGCCCGGGCGGCAAACTTCGCGCTCACCAGACACTCGAGCAGTGACGTGCTCGCCAGCCGGTTCGCGCCATGCAGCCCGGTGCAACCCGTCTCGCCGATGGCGTTGAGGTGGCGCACGCTCGTCCGCCCCTGCAGATCGGCATGCACGCCGCCGCAGGCGAAATGGGCCGCGGGCACCACGGGAATCGGCTCGCGCGTGATGTCGACGCCCTGTTCCAGGCAGCGCTCGAAGATCGTCGGGAAACGCTGCCGGATGAAGTCGGGCGTCATCGCCGAGAGATCGAGCAGCGCATGGGCCTCGCCGCTCGTCGCCAGCTCCTGCCGGATCGCCCGCGCCACCACGTCGCGGGACGCGAGCGATCCGCGCGGGTCGACCGGGTCCATGAAACGCTCGCCGCGGGCGTTGAGCAGCACTCCGCCCTCGCCCCGCAGGGCCTCGGTGACGAGGAAACGCGGGGCGTTTTTCTTGGCGAACACGGTCGGGTGAAATTGCACGTATTCGAGATCGATCAGTCGCGCGCCCACCCGGTAGGCCATGGCCACCCCGTGGCCCACACTCCCGGGCTGGTTGGTCGAATGCAGAAAGATCTGCCCGAGCCCGCCCGTCGCCAGGATCGTCTTCTTCGCCACGAGGGCGACGGTCTCGCCCGTGTGGGTGTCCAGCACATAGGCGCCAAAACAGGTGAGCGGCTGGTAACGATCCGCAAGCCCGTCGGAATTATGCGACAGCGTCAGCAGGTCGATCGCCACCCAGCCGGCGCGACGCGTGATCCCGGGGGTCTGGTCGACGCGTTGCGCCACCGTCGCGAGGATGGCGTGGCCGGTGGCGTCCTTCGCATGGATGATCCGGCGCCCGCTGTGCCCGCCCTCGCGGGTGAAATCGAGCTCACCGGACGGCGCGCGGTCGAAACCGATCTGCAGCTCGTCGAGGAGGAGTTCCCGCACGGCGCGCGGCCCCTCGTGCACCAGGTGTTGGACCGCCTCCGGGTTGGCGGTGCGGTCGCTCGCCTCGAAAATATCGCGGGCCAGTTCCTCGGGATCCGGGGTCGTGTCGTAGATGATGCCACCCTGCGCCCAATTGCTGTTGGCCGCGAGCGGTTCGGCCAGCGACAGGAGATCGACGGCGAGGCCCTGTTTCGCCGCCTGCAGCGCATAGACGGAGCCCGCGAGGCCGGCGCCGATGACCAGGCAGTCGGTGCGAATGGTCTGCATGGGGCTAGCGGGGGAGAAGGGTGAGACTCAGATCCACCGCCGTGGCCGAGTGCGTCAACGCGCCGATGCTGATGACATCGACCCCGGGCAGCGCGTAATCCCGCAGGGTCTCGAAACGCACGCCCCCGGAAACCTCCACCACCGCGGCCCCGGCAATGAGCGCGACGGCGCGCCGGATCATTGGCGGCGGCATGTTGTCGAGCAGGATCACCCCGGCGCCGGCCCGCACCGCCGCCCTCACCTCGGCCAGGGTGGTGGTCTCAACCTCAATCCGGGCCAGATGCGGCGCGGCCGCCTGCGCCCGCTCCACCGCGCGCCGGAGCGAGCCGGCGGCGGCGATGTGGTTGTCCTTGATCAGAACATGCTCGCCGAGCGACGAGCGGTGATTGTGGCAGCCCCCGCAGCGCACGGCGTATTTCTCGAGCGCCCGCCAGCCCGGGGTGGTCTTGCGGGTGTCGGCGATACGCACCCCGGTGCCCGCGACCGCATCGGCAAACCGGCTGGAGAGCGTGGCGATGCCGGAGAGACGCTGCAGAAAATTGAGCGCGGTGCGTTCCGCGGTGAGCAGCGAGGCGGTCGGACCGCGCACGTCGAGCACCCGGGCGCCGGCCTTCACTCGATCCCCGTCCCGCACCCGGACGATCACCTTGAGCGCGGGGTCGACGCGCGCAAAGACCCGCGCGGCCACCGCGAGCCCGCACACCACGAGTTCCTGCTTCGCCTCGATCACTGCGTGCGCCCGATCCTGCGGAGTGAAGATCGCCCGGCTGGTGACGTCGCCCAGGCCGGCATCCTCATCCAGCGCGAGATCAATCAAATGGTCGGTGCGGGGCGAAAGCATGGGGAGGCAGACAATCTGGAACTCAGGAAATCAGGAATCGAGACCGGATTTCCCCTGATTTGGCGCGCCGCACCCTAATCCACCGGCGACAGTTCGAACATCCGCTCGATGCAGCGGGCCGCGCGCTGCCGCAACGGCTCGTCGAGGGTCACGATCTGGTCCGGGCGCGGGGCGATCAGGGCGTCGCGCACTTTTTCGAGCGAGTTCAGTTTCATGTAGGGGCAGAGCCGGCAACCGGCGATGAAGGATTTCTCCGGGGCCTCGACCTGCAGGCGGCCGACCAGCCCGCACTCCGTGAGCATGAGGTAATACGGCGCCGCCGTCGTCTTTACGTATTTCATCATCGCCCCGGTGCTGCCGACGAAATCCGCCGCCGCGGCCACCTCGGGCGTGCATTCCGGGTGGGCGACCACCTGCAACCCGGGAAATTGCTCCCGCGCCGCCGCGACGTCTCCGGCCCCAAACTGGTCGTGCACCACACACGTGCCGTCCGAGGTGATGATCTCCTTGTCGACGCCCCGCCGCCGGAGTTCGTCGCGCAGGTTCTGGCCCATCAGACGATCGGGCACGAAGAGGATGCGGCGCGCCGGCAGGTTGGCCACGATATGGTAGACGTTGCCCGAGGTCACACACACGTCGGACTCGGCCTTCACTGCGGCGGTGCTGTTGATGTAGCAGACCACCGTGGCGTCGGGATAAAGCGCTTTGAGCCGGCGCAGCTGCTCGCCCGTCAGCGAGTCGGCCAGGGAGCAGCCCGAGCCGCGATCAGGCACGACCACCCGGGCCTCAGGCGAGAGGATCTTGGCCGTCTCAGCCATGAACACCACGCCGGCAAAGACGATGACCTTCGCCCGCGCCTCGCGCGCCTTCAGGCTGAGAAAGTAGGAGTCGCCGCGGAAGTCGGCCACCCCGTAGATGATCTCGGGTTCGACGTATGAGTGCGCGAGGATGACCGCATCGTGCTCCCGCTTCAGGTGGTTGATTTCCAGGGTGAGCGGCGCAATCGAGCGGCAACTCTCGTAATTCCACGCGCGCCCCTGGGGTTCGCAGTCGACGTGCAGCAGCGCGCGCAGCAGGCGGTCGGCTTCGAGGTCGATGGCATCGGCGGTCGTGGTCATAGGGCGGTCGGGCACAGCGTCGGGCAGCTTCCGCCATTTTTCAAGCGGTGGAAAAGAGGCGGCTTCGAACTGGCGGTTGTAGGCGGGGTGCCCACACCCCGCAAGATGTCGTCCCCGCCGGGCCGCGCGGTGAGGGCACCGCGCCCACATCGAAGTCACCGCCAGTTCGCCGACGCACCCCCACGAACGGCTTGCCGACGACCGCGGTCCGGCGATATTCCGGTGCGGTGCACGATCTACTCACGCTCGCCGCCCTCCAATCCACCGCCTGGGACCCGCTCAAGGGCGTTTCCCGGCAGACGTGGATCAACCTGGTCATCTGCGTGGTGGCGATTGTCGTGATCCTGCGAATTTGGAAGGCGCTGAAAGGTATCAACGAGTTCGTACCCTACATCGTCGCGGTGCTCGCGGCGGGCCTGATTTTCTTCTATTGGATCTACGACCGCAGCGAGCCCCGCTTCCTCACGCCCCTCGTCAACCAGCTGGCGCCCTTTTTCCCGAGCAAGTCGATCCAGCAGCAGATCAAGGAAAAGCGCCGGCAGGGGCGGGACGGGTGAACGCCGCCGCCCGCCAGATCGTGGCCACCCTGCGGCTGGAGCCGCTGCCACGCGAAGGCGGATTCTTCCGGGCGACGTGGCGCAACGCGACGGCCTCGACGATTCTCTTCCTGCTCACCCCGGAGGAGTTCTCCGCCTGGCACCGGCTCGCCCAAGACGAAGTCTGGCATTTTCACGGCGGCGACCCGGTGGAGCACCTGCAACTCGACCCTGGCCACGGCATCCTGCAACGCACCTGTCTCGGCTCCGGCCTCGCGGCGGGTGAATCCCCGCAAACGGTCGTGCCGGCGGGCACCTGGCAGGGCGCCCGCCTCGCCGCCGCCCGGCACGGCTACGCCCTGCTCGGCTGCACCGTCTCGCCCCCGTGGGCCGAGACCGGCTTTGAACTGGCGGAACGCGCCACCCTCGTGACGGCGTTTCCCGCCCACCGCGAAATCATTGGCGCGCTGACGCGATGACTTTTGACAGCATGCCGGCACCGGCCCAGCTTTGGCGTCGTGACCCTGGCCGATCTTAGAAAGGAATATTCGCTCTCCGGCCTCGCCGAGAAGGACCTGGCGCGGGATCCTTTCCGCCAGTTCGACCAGTGGTTTCAAGAGGTGGAGGCGGCCAAGCTGACGGAGCCCAACGCCATGACCCTGGCAACGGCGACCCGGGACGGGCGGCCCTCCGCCCGCACGGTCCTGCTCAAGGGACTCGACGGGCGCGGCTTCGTATTCTTTTCCCATTACGAAAGCCGCAAGGGCCGCGAGCTCGAGGCGAACCCGCAGGCGACCCTGGTCTTCCCCTGGATCGCGCTGGAGCGGCAGGTCATCGTCGAGGGAACGCTTACCAAGCTCGCCCGCGAGGAGAGCGACGCCTACTTCCAATCGCGGCCGCGGGCGAGCCAACTGGCCGCCTGGGGCTCGCCCCAGAGCTCGATCATTCCGGGCCGCGCCGTACTCGAGGAAACCTACAAGGCACTGGACCGGAAGTATGCCGGCCAGGCGGTGCCGATGCCGCCGCATTGGGGCGGCTGGCGCCTCGCGCCCGCGACCGTGGAATTCTGGCAGGGCCGCCGCAGCCGGCTGCATGACCGGCTGCGGTACCGCCGGACCCCGGACGGCTGGATCGTCGAGCGCCTTGCCCCGTGAGCGCCGCCCGCAAGGATTCCCGGACCCGCCGCGGCCGCGCGGGGGCGAAGCGGCGCGGCACCTCGTCCAGCAGATCACGCGTGCCCGTGTCCCTGCTGGCGGCCGCGTTGCGGGCGCAGAGCGAAGGGGTGCTGGTCGCGCGCTTCGTGGCCCGGACCAAGGAGCTGCGGATCCTCTTCGTCAACGACAGCCTGGGCACGATGATCGGCCGGACCACGCCGGAACTGATTGGCGAGCGCATCGCCGTGCTGCATGCCGAGGCCGCGGACATCGAGCGCCTGCAGCTCTGGTTTGCCACCGCGCGGCCGGGCGAACCGTTGACGGGCGACGGTTTTCTCCGGCGCCGGGACGGCACCACCTTCAACGCCGCCTGGAGTATTGATCCGCTGTTCAATGCCCGCGGCCGGCTCACCCACGTCGTCGCCGCGTATCGCGACCAGACCGAACGGCGGCGCCTGCAGGAAACCCTCGTGCACGCCCAGCGCCTCGATGCCGTCGGCCGCCTGGCCGGCGGGGTGGCCCACGATTTCAACAACCTGATCTCGGTCATCAACGGCTACTGCGAAATGCTTGTGGCGCGGGTGAGCGGCAATCCCCAGGCGATGCGCGAGGTTGCCGAGATCCACCACGCCGGCCGCAAGGCCGCCGCCCTCACCGAGCAATTGCTCGCCTTCAGCCGCCGGCAGCCGTTTCACGCCCAGGTCATCAATCTCAATACGCTCATCGCGGAAAACACGGAGATTCTGCGCCGCCTCGTGGGCCAGGCCGGCCGGATCGAGTTCGAGCTCGCGGGGGATCTGCCGAATTGCCGCACGGATGCCGCCCAGTTCCAGCAGGTGCTGCTCAACCTGGTGCTCAACGCCCGCGACGCCCTGCGTGACCGCGGCCGCATCGTCGTCAGCACGGGCCGCCGCGAGGTCTCGCCGGAGCAGCACCGGCGCTCCACCGATCTGCCCCCCGGCCACTACGTGTGCCTCTCCGTGGCGGACAATGGCACGGGCATGGACGCCGAGACCCGGCGGCACCTCTTCGAACCCTTCTTCACCACCAAGCCCGAAGGCAAGGGCACCGGGCTGGGTCTCGCCCTGGTTTACGGGGTGGTCCAGCAAAGCGCCGGCGAGATCACCGTGCACAGCGCCCTGCTCGTCGGCTCGACTTTTGAGATTTTCCTGCCGGAGACCACGGAACCCGCCGCCGCCCCCGCGCCCGCCGTCGGCCCGCTGCCCACGACCCGGGGCCACGAGAAAGTGGCGCTCGTCGAGGCGGATGACGTCGTGCGCAAGATGGTCGAGGGTATCCTCACCGCCGACGGCTACCGGGTCACGGCGGCGACGACCTTTGCCGAACTCGCGACCGACCCCGACGCGACCCGGCCGGTGCAGCTGCTCATCGCCGCCCCCTCGGCCGAAGCCGCCGCCCGGGGGCGCAAGCTGCTCGCCCTGAACCCGGACTTGCGGTTCCTGGCCGTGGCGCCGAGCGCGGATTTCGCGGTCAAGGTCGACTGGCTCTCCGCCGCGCACCAGGCGCTGGTGGTGAAGCCCTATGCTCTCAGCGAATTGCTGCGCGCCACCCGCCTCCTGCTCGACCAGTAGCAAGCTTTGCCCGGACCTCCCACCCGGCCGCGGCCGCTTTCGATGATGCTTTACCTGATACGCCACGCCCACGCCGAAGACACTGCACCCGACGAGACCCGCCGTTTGAGCCGTCGGGGGCAGCGCCAGGTGCGTGCCCTCGGCCGGTTTCTCCGCGACTGCGCCGCCTTTGCCCCCGAGGAGATCTGGCACAGCCCCTTGGTCCGCGCGCAGGAGACAGCGGCGTTGCTCACCCTGGCGGCCAAGCGGGACCTTCCGCTGCGCGAGGTCGCCGACCTCACCCCCGGCGACGATCCCCGACTCATCGCGCGACAGCTCGGCAAGGTCAGCCGCTCAATCGCCATCGTCGGCCACGAGCCGCATCTGAGCGCGCTCGCCTCGCTGCTGGTGGCGGGCCAGGCCGAACCCGCCAAGTTCGCCATGAAGAAGGGCGCCGCCCTCGCCCTGGAGGGCCTGGGTCGCCACTGGGTCGTACGCTGGCTCGTCACTCCGGAATTGCTCGGATGAACCTTTTTCTCACCGGCGCATCGGGGTTGGTGGGCTCGGCCTTCGCCCGGGCCGCGGCCCGCCGCGGGCACCGCGTGACCGGGATCACAGGCACCTTTGCCGGATCCCTCGACGGGCTGGCGGCCAAACTCACCCTGGATCTTACCGACGAAGCCGCCCTGACCAGTGCGGTGCTCGATGCCTTTCCCGAGGTGATGGTAAATTGCGCCGCGGTGTCCGTGCCCGCGCAATGCGAGGCCGACCCGGCGCGGGCCCAGGCCCTCAATGTGGCGCTGCCGGCGCTGCTGGCCCGGCTCGCCCACCACGTGAGCGCACGGTTCATCCACCTTTCCTCCGAGCAGGTTTTCGACGGCGGCCGCACCGAGCCCTACGCGCCGGGAGATCCGCCGTCACCCGTCAACCTCTATGGCCGCCAGAAACTCGCGGCCGAGCGCGCCGTGCACGCGGCCGCGCCGGATTTCGCGGTGATGCTCCGCCTCCCGTTGCTCACGGGCAACAGCGCCTCCGGCGAGCGCAGCCTCCATGAGCACTTGTTTGCAGACTGGGCGGCGGGCCGCACGCCCCGACTTTTTACCGATGAATACCGCCAGCCCTGCGCGGCCGAAAACGTTGCCGAGGTGATGGTCGAGCTGTGCGAGCGGAACGACCTGCCCGGCGTCTATCACTGGGCGGGCACCGAGCTGCTCTCGCGCCACGCTCTCGGGGTCAAAATCCGGGAGCACTTCAAGCTGACGGCGACGCAGGCCCCGTTGCAGCAGGTGGTGCGGGCGGACCAACCCGAGGCCGCGCGCAAACGACCGGCCTGCCTGGCCCTCGATCTCGCCCCGCTGGCCGGCATCCTGAAAACGCAGCCGCAAAATGTCGCCGATCAACTCGCGGCGCTCAACGTCCCGCCCCGGTGCCGCGACTGGTACTTCCAGCTCTAACATGAATCTGGATCTCTTGCCCACCCGCACCGGCGGCGCCGCGGAAAACATGGCGCTGGATTTTCTGCTGCTGCAGCGCTACCCGCGCGGCGACGCCGCGCGGTTCCGGCACTACGACTGGCGCGCCCCGGCCATTACGTTCGGCTACGCGCAGAAGATCGCGGGGGTGCGGGCCGCGTTGGCTGCCCTGGCTGATGAAGCCACGCCCACCGTCGACCTGTGCCGGCGCCCCACCGGGGGCGGGATCGTCGACCACCGCGAAGACTGGACCTACGCCCTGGTGATTCCGCGCGGCCACCCGCTGGAGGAACAACGCGCCACCCAAAGCTACCGGGCGGTGCACGAGGCGCTCGCGGCCGCACTGGGCGCACAGGGGATCGAGGCCGTCACGAAAACGACCGTCGACGAAGACGGCGCGACGGCCGCCGCGGGAGTATGTTTCGAGCGCGCGGAAATTCACGACGTGGTCGACGCCCGCACCGGCGCCAAGATTGCCGGCGCCGCGCAGAAGCGGAACAAACACGGCCTGCTCTTCCAAGGTTCCATCGCGCGGCCGGCCGCGAAAGGCGCCGACTGGGATCGCTTCGAGGAGGAGTTTTCGAGCCGGCTGGCGGCGAGCCTCGGCGGAGCCGCGGAACCACAGCCGTGGCCGGAATTTCACGAGGACGAGGTCGAGGGGCTCACCGAACGGTATGCCTCGATGGAATGGATCGAACACCGGTAGCGCCCCGCGGGCGGCACCCGGAGCCTGGTCACGCCAACCTCCCTTGATTTTCCTGCCGCGGGCCTCGGCGCGGAGCGGAGTCCGCGCCCTACCCAGAATCAAAAACAAGATCGATTGGTATCAGCCCTCCTCGGTTTGCGCTCACGGCGTATTTTTGCACGACGAACAGGCCCGAAAATGGCTCGTCGGATCCCTCTTGTAGGAGCGGCTTTATGCCGCGATTCAGCGCGGGCGGATTTCCATCGCGGCATAAAGCCGCTCCTACAACGCGACCGACTGTGCAAGAATCCGCCGTGGCACCCCGGGCCGCCTCCCGGCTTTCTCATTCCCTTCAGCCTGCAACGCGCGTAATTCCCTGCCTGATGAACCCGTGGCGCCGCCGTTCCACCACTCCCACATCCTGTTCACCGATTATCCCGGTGGCAAAAAAATCCCCTCCCGGGAAGCGCATACCTCGGTCATCTCCAGTCGCAACGCGACGCCCTTTGCTCCCGTCTGGCGCTACCTGCTCACCGCCAGCGTCGAGTGAGTCGTAACGATGCTGTCGAGGTGGTGCCCGCTGCCCGATCGGCTTGAATTCTAAACCCCGCGGTTCGTCGCTGCCGCCGTGGCCATGTGGCGCGTTCAAAATGACGCCCGGGACGAGGATTCTTATCGGCCGGCCTCGACGTGATAGGAAGAGGTGACCGGCGTGTCGTTCTGCCAGGCCACCGTAAATCCATCCTGGCCGTCGTTCACTTCGAGGACGCCGTCGCGGCACTTCACATAGGGGCTTTCGCAGATCGGCCAATGCTCAAAATCCAACCCCACGCCCTTCACGGAGGCCCGGGGAAACCAGCTCTGGTCATTAAACTGCAGGCTAAACGGTATCCCCCGGGTCGAGACATAGTCGATGCGCCGGGCGGCCAGTTGGGATGTATCCAGGGTGGCCGCACTCACTTTCGCGATGAAAGCCTCCGCGTCACCATATTCCGCGGCGTCGCCCACCTCCACGATCAGGCCGAGCAGGGAACCCGTTAGCACCAGACGCTTGTAGCCCCGCTGCACTTCGTTGGTGCAGGGCTGCCATGCGGATTCGGTGGCGTTGATGGGACGCAGGGCGATGAACACGTCGCCCTCGCGGAGGAGCCAACCCCAGGCGGTGCGGCGGGTTTCGTCGATGCGCTCCGGCACGTAGACACACACGTTCTGGAGCGGCTGGGTGCGCCGGGCGTCGGTCCACTTGCCGGCGGCCCGGGCCTTGGCGGCCGCGACGTACGGATCGGTCTTCGGAATGTCGTAGAGATACATCACGGTGTTTTCCCAATGCAGCGACTGCCCGAAGGGACTCTGGCCAAGCCAGCAGTCGCGGCCGAAGACCTGGTTGGCCTCCGCGTCGTTGCCATGCGGTTCGCCGGCGTACCAGTACGGGTGGGTGACAAAGATGCTGTTGAGCAGATCGGCCGTGCGGTACGCGATCGCGGTCGGCAACAGGTGCATGTACTGTTCATTGTCGCCGGATTCGTCCCGGCGAAAATAGCCGGCGCCGAGGGAATAATTGCGGGCGACGTAGACACTGCGCAGGTGGTTGCGGGTGATCTCGGCCTCGGGTTTGGCCTTCCGCTCCAGGAAGGGATTGCGGGCCAGCGCGCTCACGAACGCCCCATGCGCCCGGCTCTGGAGCAGCATATAGGGCAGCGCCACCTTCTTGGCGCCCAGATTGCGGATGATCGCATTCGGCACCAGGGGCGAGACCGAGGGCACGATGGCGGTCTGAAAGCCCTCGTTGTCCTCCTTCATCTTGCTCGAGCTGATGTTCGCCGCCAGGGCCGCCGCGACGGGCGCGAGCGGATCATGCCCGGGCCGGGAGCGCAAATCGCCCCAATAAAGCCAGGCCAGCCATTGCGCGTGGGTGCTCGGGTGAATCATCGGCGCAGTGCGATCCAGCATGATCTTCGCCCGCGTGGTGGGCGGCACGGTCTGACCCAGGTCGGTGTTGACGGCGAGATCGGCCCACAGCCAGTCGAGCATCGCCTGCCCGATCCGCCGGGTCTGCTCGGTCGGGCCGTACTGGGCGGCGGTGAGCCAGATCTCGTTGTGCACGCCCAGATAAATCATGGAGAGATATTCCTTCATCGAGGCGGCGTAAACGGCCTGGGCATAACGCGGCATCCAGTCCGCGGTGAGCTGCGCGAGTTTCGCCCCGGAGACTTTGTAGCTGGTGGTGACCTCCGGGAAAGCCGTGCCGAAGATGGCGCCGGCCACGCGCTGCATCGCGATGTGGTTCTCCGTCCCGGTGCCCAGGAACTCCCCGTAGGTCTCCGTTTGCCGGCGCAAGGCCTCCCTTACTTCCGGCCGCAGCTCCGCGTGGTATTGGCCGTAGAGATACGCCAGCATGATCTTCGTGAAATGGGCGGACTTGCCGTCGAAGGGCGCCACCAGGACGACGTTCTGCCAGGCCAGGGCGTCCTGCGGATCCCGGGCGAGCCGGGCGAGATCGACGCGCAGGGACTGCTTGCCGCTCGGCCGGTTGTCCGGGCGGATCAGGGCGGCCTTGTCGAGCACGGCCGCCTGGCGCAGCTGGATCGCGTCGTCCGAGACGCAATAGGCCAGCCGGGCGGCTTCCGCCGCCGGGATGTTTTCCGGCGCGGGCGGCTGCGAGACCCCGGCCACCAATTCCGCGAAGGTTCGCACCGGAGCCGGCGTCATCGCGAAATCCGGCGCGCCGATCGAATTCCAGAGCACCGCCAGCACCCCCACGATCCAAAGGTGCCGGGGTGGCTTGGTCAGGAACGGGGACGAATCGGCCATGACCCCAAAGAGGGGGTTTCGCGCCGCCCGTCAATCCGGAGCTCGCGCCGCATCCGGAAAATCCGGAGGGGGTGCTTCGACCCGGTTGCCGCGCCCTTCGACGCGCGGTGGCCGGCGCGTTGATCCTAAAAGGAGCAGTTGGAACCACGGAGGCACCGAGGGCACAGAGAGAAATCAGGTCGCCGATCCGATTCACCCACGGGGTGAAGCAGCCTTTGAGGCGGGGTTTCCCCCACTGCCTTTCTTTGTGATCTCTGCGTCTCTGTGGTCAATTTCATCTGCGAAATTTAGGTTGAACACCCGCGAGTGACCGTCGGTTTCACCGGCCGCACCGGAGGTCGGCCCGAAAATCCCCCGAGCCTCCTCCCTCCTCGGTTTGGTCTCGGATTGGGCTCTGGTAAGATCAACGGCCGGGGTCCTGCCGGGGCCCGCCGATTCTTCGCTCGCCCTCCCGCGGTGAACGGGGCTTTCGTGGCGGTGCCGCATGAAAACCTACCTCCGCCGGTTGCTGTTGCTCTGGGTCGCGCCGGCGCTCGGCGTGATGCCGTTCGCCGCCGGGGCCCCGGCACCCAAGGGCCAACCCCCCTTGCCCAAAATCGTCCTGGTCGGCGACTCCATCGCGGGGGGCTACACGCCGCTGGTGGCAAAGCGCCTGGCCGGCAAGGCGGTGGTGATCAATCCGCCAGGAAGCGGGGGTGACAGCGGCAATGTGCTGAAGAATCTCGAGGCGTGGCTCGTCCGCGAAAAACCGGCGGTGGTGCACCTGAACTGCGGTCTGCACGACCTGAAGTTTTCCAAGCAGGACCGGCAGCACCAGGTCGAGCTGGCGCAGTATGAAGCCAATCTCCGGCAAATTGCGGCGCGCCTGAAAACGGAGACCACCATGACCTTCGTCTTCGCGACCACGACGCCGATCCTCGACGACCGGCATGCCCAGCGCCGCGCGAGCTTCGACCGTTTCGACGCCGACGTGCGGCGCTACAATGCCGCGGCCATCGCCGTGATGCAGGAGGCCGGCGTGCCGGTGCACGACCTGAATGCGGTGGTCACGGAGGCGGGGGCCGCGAAGCTGCTGGGACCGGACGGCACGCACTACACCGCGGAAGGCTATGATCGGATCGCCGAGGTGGTCGCGGACTGTGTCCTGCGGCAATGGCTGGTCCTGCACTATACCGACACCAAGCCGCCCCCGGAGCCCAGCGCACCGGCGGCCGAAAAGTACCGCCGGATCGAGGCGGCGCGCGATGCCACGGTCCCACCGTTCTACCGGAACCTGCCCGTCGGCACCCTGACGCTGCCAGCCGACGCCGCCGCCTGGACGCGGCAGCGGCCGGCCGTGCATCAAGCCGTGGTGGATTCGTTGGGGACCCTGCCGCCCCGGCCGTCACCGCCGCGGGTGCGCACCGTGAGTCGGGAGATCCGGCGCGGCTACACGCTGGAACGGGTGGCGATCGACAACGGCGAGAGCAACGACATCAGCGCGCTGCTGTTGCTCCCCGACGAACGATCGCGGCCCGCCCCCGCGATCCTCTGGTTGCATTCGTCCACCCCGGACAAGAACCAGCTCATCACGGTCACCGGCGGGATGGAACCGTTGGGAGAGGCGTTGGTGCGCGCCGGTTACGTGGTGCTCGCGCCCGACGCCTGCTGGTATGGCGATCGCGCCGCGAATCTGCCGGGCGGCGCGGCAGAAATCTATCAACGCGGCGACGGCGAGAGCAGCCGCACCGTCCAGGACCGCTATCTGAAACTGAATCTCTGGCTGGGTCGCACCCTCTGGGGCATGTTCGTCCGCGATGATCAGATCGCGCTGGATTACCTGGCCAGCCGGCCGGAGGTGGACGCGCGCCGCATCGGCGCCACCGGGATGAGCATGGGCAGTACGCGGGCGTGGTGGCTGGCCGCCGTGGATGAACGCGTCGCGGCCACGGTGGGCGTGGCCTGCCTCACGCGTTATCAAAACCTGATCGCCCACGGCAACCTCCGCGCCCACGGGCTGTATTATTTTTCCTACGGCCTCCTGCGGCACTTCGACACGGAAGGCGTGCTCGCGTTGCTCGCCCCGCGGCCGTTTCTGGCGCTGACGGGAGATCTTGATGCCGGGTCGCCCGTGGACGGAATCCGCGTGCTGGAGGAAAAGGTGGGCCGGGTGTACGCGGTCAACGGCGTGCCCGAACGTTTTAAGAGCATCCTCTATCCGGACGAAGGCCACGTTTACACCGCGCGGATGCGGCGGGAGATGCTCGCCTGGTTCGAACGCTGGCTGCAGACCGCACGCTGAAGCTACGATCGCTTCGGGGGCTCGCTCCGGCGGATTTTTGCACGGTGAAAAGGTCCGAAAATGGCTGGTCGGATCCTTCTTGTAGGAACGGGTTTATCCCGCGATTCAGCGAGTGCGGATTTCCATCGCGGGATAAACCCGCTCCTACCGCCCGACCGTCCGTTCAAAAATCCGCCGCGGGGGCTCGCTCCGGGTGGCCGGCCGCCGGTCGACCTCGCGATTCGCCGCCGAATTTTCCCCCCGGGCGTCGGAGGTAATGTAACCTTATGGGTTACATTGCATCCGGGCGGGTCTTGAGGGTGGGGTGGTGAAATCCTACCCGGGATCTTCCCAGCGTTTCGCCCGCGCGAGCGCCTTGGCCCAACCGGCCAGGAGGCGTTTCCTCCCGGCCGGGTTACGCGCCGGCACAAACCGCCGATCGACCTGCCAAAGTTCGGCCATCTCGGTCGTGTCGCGCCAGTAGCCCACGGCGAGGCCCGCCAGGTAGGCCGCGCCGAGCGCCGTGGTCTCGGCCACCCGCGGACGGACCACGGGGACCCCGAGAAGATCCGCCTGGAACTGCATCAGCAGATTGTTCGCACACGCGCCGCCGTCGACGCGGAGTTCCTTCAACCGGATGCCGGAATCCGCCTGCATCGCCTGCAACACGTCGTGCACCTGGTACGCAATACCCTCGAGCGCGGCGCGGGCGAGGTGGGCCGAGGTCGTGCCGCGCGTGATCCCTGCCAACACGCCGCGGGCGTAGGGATCCCAATGCGGCGCGCCGAGGCCCGCGAACGCCGGCACGAGATACACCCCGCCGTTGTCGGCCGCCTGAGCCGCCAGCGCCTCGATCTCGCCCGCGGTCTTGATCAGTCCGAGTCCGTCGCGCAGCCATTGCACCACGGCACCCGCGATGAAGATGCTGCCCTCGAGCGCGTACTCGGTGCGCCCGCCGACGCGCCACGCGACGGTGGTGAGAAGATTGTGCTTCGAGGTGATCGGCTTCGGGCCGGTGTTCATCAACATGAAACAACCGGTGCCGTAGGTGTTCTTCACCATGCCGGGCCGCGTGCAGACCTGCCCGAACAGCGCCGCCTGCTGGTCGCCCGCGATGCCCGCGATGGGAATCGCTCCGCCCCAGAGCGTGCATTCGCCGTACACCTCGCTTGACGCGCGCACTTCCGGCAGCACCGACCGCGGCACGTCGAGGAGCTTCAGCAATTCGTCGTCCCAATCGCAGGTCTGCAGATTGAACAGCATCGTCCGCGAGGCGTTGCTGACATCCGTCACATGCACGCGCCCGCCGGTGAGGTTCCACACCAGCCACGAGTCGATGGTGCCAAACGCCAGCTCACCCGCCCGGGCGCGGGCCCGCGCCCCCGGAATGTGCCGCAGCATCCACTGCAATTTGGTCCCGGAGAAATACGCGTCCACCACCAGGCCCGTCTTGCGTTTGATGAGGGGCGCGTGGCCGGCCCGCTTGAGGCGATCGCAGGCGCCCGCCGTGCGGCGATCCTGCCAGACGATGGCGTGGCCCAACGGCCGGCCGCTGGCCCGATCCCACAGCACGGTGGTCTCGCGCTGGTTGGTGATGCCGATGGCGGCCACGTCGCTCGCGGTGAGCCCGGCCTTGCGGAGGGCGTCGACCGCCACCCCGGACTGCGAAGCCCAGATCTCGTTGGCGTCGTGTTCCACCCAGCCGGGTTGGGGAAAGATCTGCCGGAACTCCTGCTGGGCCGCCGCGACGATCGAACCCTGCCGGTCGAAGACGATGGCGCGGGAACTGGTGGTGCCTTGGTCGAGAGCGAGAATGTATTTCATGGGGCGAAGGGAGGCGCGCGGATTACCAGCAGAACTTGAAGAACATCGCCCCGAGCACGCCGCCGAGCACGGGGCCGATAACCGGCACCCAGGCATAACTCCAATCGCTGCCGCCCTTGCCGGCGATGGGCAGGAGGGCGTGGGCCAGGCGCGGCCCAAGATCGCGCGCCGGGTTGATGGCGTAGCCGGTCGGGCCACCCAGGGACAAGCCGATCGCCGCCACCAACAGGCCCACCAGCAGGGGCGCGAAGCCGGTGTCGAACCCGCTCTTCGGCACCAGATTCTCCGGTCGCAGGATCGTGAGTACACCGAGCACCAGCACGAAGGTGCCGATGATCTCCGTCCCCAGATTGGCCAGGGGCCGGCGGATGGCGGGCGCGGTGCAGAAGATCGCCAGTTTACCACCCTGGTCCGCGGTCGCCGCCCAATGGGGCAGGTAGGCGAGCCACACCAGCACGGCGCCGAGGAACGCGCCCAGCATCTGCGCCGCCACGTAGCCCGGCACCAGGGCCCAGGAAAACTTCCCGATCGCCGCCAGCCCGATGGTCACCGCGGGATTCAGGTGCGCCCCGCTGATCGCGTTGACCATGTAAACCGCCACCGCCACGGCCAGCGCCCAGCCGCTGATGACGACCATCCAGCCGCCGTTCTGCCCTTTCGATTTCTGCAGGACGACGTTGGCGACGACGCCGTCGCCCAGCGTAACGAGGATCATGGTACCGATGACTTCGGCGAGAAACGGGGACACGGGATTTTTTGAGGGGTGGAGGGTGGAACCAGACGGGGGTGGCAAGCGCGACCCACCGAGGCAAGCAAGCCCGGGCGGAAAAATCCAGCGAATGCGGAGGACGGAAAGCGGAGATGCGATTTCGAGCGCCTCCTACGCCAGCGCCACGCGCGGCACGTCCGAGAGATCCACGTCACCCGGCACGCCGAAGGGCGCGGCATTGACGGAGCCCAACGCGAGTTTGCCTTTACGCAGATAGAGCCGCGGCCAGGAATTCGCGCCCGCCGCCGCGTGGCCGGTCGAGGCCGGCACGTAGAGGTCGGCGTGGTGCCGGAGCGCATGCTCCTGCAGCTCGCGGGGAAATTGCGCGAGGCCGGCGAAGTAGTGGTGGCCGTTGCGCTCGACACTCGTGACGCCGAGGGCGGCCTGCGCCGCCAGATCCTGCAGCGTCGAGATTGGCCCCACGTTGGCGAGATCCTCACCGCTGAGGACGGCCGGCAACCCCGCCGCCCGGCGTCGCGCGAGCAGCCCCGCGTTGACCACGCTCTTGCAGACCCCCTTGCAGTTCTTGTGACTCGTGCCCGCGTAACCGAGCGCGAGGGCCGCGGGCAGGCTGGCGAGTTCCGCGTCGCTCTCGTCGATGATGATCGGCGGACGGTCGGGCCAGGCCCGGGCCAACTCACCGATCGCAGGACTCAAGGCCACGCTCCGGTGCCACGGCTGCTCGACATAGAGCAGACGGGGCCAGAGCGCCGCGAGCGACGGTTCCGCCCGCAGACGGAGATAGTATTCCTGAAACGACGGCACGTCGTGAAAGCTCTCGTTGCCATCGAGGGAAAACGCGAAGTCGCCTCCGCACTCGGCGGGAAGCACTGCGGCCATGCGCCCGAGCCGGTCGCGATCCCGCGCCGGCTCGCCGTTGATTTTGATTTTGAAGTGCCGCTGGCCGTAGAAACGGATCACTTCGTCGAGCGTCTGCGGCAGGCCGTCATCGACCCGCTCCCCCGCCGCCAAATCTCCCGCGGTGATCGGATCGGAAAGCCCCACCGTATGGCGGGCGAAAATCTCCGCGGGTGGCACGGCCGGCAGGAACGCCGCCGGACTCACCCCCCGGAGTTCAGGTGAGAGCGCGCCGAGATCGAGACCGAAAAGGTTTTTGCGCAGGGCCTGCGAGAGCGTGGCCCCGCGCGTGCGACACACCGCGTGCAGCAGGGCGCGCTCCACGAAGGAGGTGCCGAAATTCGCGAGGAGCGGAGGCAGCTTCTCCGTCGCCGCCCAGGCGGATTGGGCCGCATCCAATTCGCGCCAGAAGGCGAACGGCGTTGCTGCGCGGAGGGTTTGTGTGTGCGCCACCGCGGCGCGGATCACGCGCAGCATCTCGTCGATCTCGTCGCCCAGGGTCCGGGTGGGATCCTTCGTGAACCACTTGGGCGGCAGGAGATCGGCGGCCAGCCCGATCGCCGCCGTCCCGTCGAGGTCGAACGTGAGCCGCGCGATGAGCTGCGGCACGTCGGTCATGGTCGCGATGCCATAGCGAAACGGCATGCGGGCGCGCAATTCGAGGCGGAAGAGTTCGGCGGAGAGGAGGCGGATCATCGGGGGAAGGGCGGAACCCGTCGGCGTCACGTCCGACTCGTTCCGCCGCGACGATGCCCGCTTCACCCGCCCGCGCACCTCAAAAGATCGGCGGAGTGTCGCTATGGCACGGCGATTTTTTGCGCGGCGAACCGGCCCGAAAATGACTTGTCTTATCCCTCTTCGAGGAGCGGCTTTATGCCGCGATTCAGCGCGGGCGGATTTCCATCGCGGCATAAAGCCGCTCCTACCGCGCGACCGACCGTGCAAAGATCCGCCGTGGTCGCAATGGGCGCAGCTGCTGAGTTGGCGGTGACGGCGAACGGCGCTGACGGAGCAGCGCCCTCCGGCGGCCAAACGGCGCCTTAACGGAGGGCGGACCTCTGTGTCCGCCGCCACACCCGTCACATTCGCCAACTCGGCAGCTGCGCCTGGTCTCTATCTCCGCGCCGGGAGGACCCGCTCGCGTCCCAGACGTCCTAAGCCATCGGCGCGAACATGGCCTCGTAGTGCGGCGACGCCTCGAAGATCCCGCCGCTCTGCGCATAGTAGTCCGCGCCCAGCTCGAACACGCCGCGGGTGGTCTGCGCCCAGGGGGCATCGGGCGCCGGGTGGTAGCTGCGCATCGTCTCCCAATTTCGGTAATTTTGGTGGCCATTCGTCTCGACCAGGCCGAGGCCGAGGCCGGGAAACGGCGCCAGCCGGGCCGCCACGTTCTTGTTCCACTCCACCAGCAGCGGGTTCACCGTGAGGTCGGCGCAAAAACACGGCACCCCGCGCTCGTGCGCGAGCTGGGCGATCTTGAGCGACATCGAGAAGGTCTTCGCAATCGGCTTCAGGGCGATGGCCTTGTAACCCATCTGAATGCGCTTGAGGGCGTCGGCATCGGTGTGCGCGCTCTCGTCGGCGGCCACGCGCACGGGCACGTCGCTGATGTCGATCTCAAGTTCCTCGGGAAAGGGTTCCTCGATCAGCGCAATCTGATCGAACGCCCCGATGGCCCGCGCGTGGTCGAGCAGCCGGAGCAGCGTGTCCTTGCTCTCGTACCGCCCGTTGGCGTCGAAGTAATAGGGCAGCTTGCCGCTGACGCTGTACGGGGTGCGGGCCCCGCCGATGGCGGCGTGGATGGCGGTGAGCCGCGCCTGGTCCTTCGCCAGCATCTCGGCCTGCGTGCCCGGCTGGCCGATCTTGATCTTCATGAAGAAGTAGCCCGCGTCGACCGCCGCCTTGATTTCCTCGATCGGCACCGCGTAGGCCATCAGGGGGATGCTGGCGATCTTCTCGTGGCGCGTCGCCAGCGCCGGCCGGTACGCGGCCGGAATCAGATCGTCGAAATTCGTGATGTCGTTTTCCGCCGCGTAGAGCAGCCACGCGGCAAAATCGACCCCGACGAGGGCGTTGAGGGCGAAGGTCTCGCGCAGTCCGGCGTGCCCGGTGATGGCCTTGGCGTAGGCGTAGACCTCGGGCCGGATGCCATCGAGCAGCGCGATCGGATCGGTGAAGGTCTGCCCCTTCAGCCGCTGGACCGCCCACTCCGTCACCGCGTACATCAGCGCGTTGCCGCCGCTCTCGGAGTGGGCCGCAAACACCTGCGCATCGCTCCAGAGCACGCCCTCGGTGCAGAGCCCGATCCCGCGCCGGCCCGCGGCGCTCTCGAGCAGGGCGGCGCTCTGCCAGATCTCCGACTGGTAGCCACCCTTGAAGCCGAACGGCCGCACCAACGGCTCGCGCTCGAAGTTGGCGCCGACGCGCGCGATGGTGATGGGGCGGGGGGAGGAAGCGGGAGGGGCCATGCGCCGAGCATGCCCCGGCGCCACCGGTCAGGGCAAGGCGCCAGCGACGGATCACGGCCCCGCGGCGCATCTCCGAGTTGGCGGTTGTAGGTGGGGTGCCCCCACCCCGCAAAAGGTCATCACGGCCGGGCCGCGCGGTGAGGGCACCGCGCCCACATGAAAGTCACGGCCAACTCGCAGCTGCCCCGGCCGCCTCAGAAGCGGCCCTCGAGACTGGCCGTCATCGACGTGCCCTGCATGAGGAACGTCTGCATCTGGTCGGGGATGCTGCGATAGTAGCGCTGCGGCGCGTTGAAGAGATTGGCCACGCCCAGGTTCACCGTGAGATTGGGGCGTAATTGATAGCGCATGTTCGCGTTCACCAGTTCCCGCGAGAGCATGTACTGGTTGCGCGAGGGCTGGGCGATGTTGTAGCCGCCGCGGATATGCTCCTGGGTGTAATTGTAGCTGATCGACGCGCCGAACTTCCGGTAATCCCACGAGAGGGAGACATTCCCTGTCCGCGGAATGAAGCCGTTCACGTCCTTGCCCTTCAAATACACGCCCGCCGCGCCGTAGTCGCCGTGCGCCATGATCTGGGTCAGATTGCCGTTCAACCGCAGCCCCTTGAGCAGCCCGGGCAGGAAACGGAATTGCTGCAGGTAGCTGATTTCCCAGCCCTGGGTGAAGGCGGAGCCCGCGTTGGAATTCGCCAGGATCGAGAAACCTTCGTACTGGCCTTCGAAGCCGTTGTCCGTGCCGGTGCCGACGTTGCCGATGTTTTGATTACTGACGATGTAATCGTCCATCCGCTTGTGAAACCAGCCCACGGTGAGGTAGCTGGAAGGTTCGAAGTAGAACTCCAGCGAGAAGTCCCAGTTCTTCGCCCGCGTCGGCTTGAGGGCGGGGTTGCCGAAGGTCACGGTCTGGGCGGTTTCGTTGATGCTGAGCGCCGTCACCGCGTTGGCCATCGAGGGGCGGGCAAAGCCGGTGGTCCAGGAACCGCGCAGCTTCAGGTTGGGCGTGAGATCGTACCACGAGTGCACGCTCGGAAAATTCTGGCCGTACTGGCCCTCGTTCTTGTTGGGGTGGAGATAGTCCTTGAGCGCCGAACCTTCCGGATCCGCCAACTGCTGGGCGGCGGTCGTCAACGTGCGCGCGCGGATGTTGGAGTATCCGGTCGTCTCGGTGTCCTCATGCCGGACGCCGCCGAGAAAACCGAAGCGCCCCATCCGGCCCTGGGTCATCGCGTAGTAGCCGGTGATCATCTCGTGCGTGCGGTTGGACGCCGAGAGGCGGTTCTGGAAGAAGTAATACATGTCCTCCCGCCAGAGCGCGGGATCCACGAGCTGGCCGTGGTTGAAAAACTGGGCGCCCTCCCAATAGGGAATCTGGCGGCCGGTCTTGACCCGGTCCATCGTCAGAATGCTCGGATCGGAGGGCAGCGCCTCCGTGCCGAGGTAGCTCCAGCGGCGGTTGACCCGGTACAATTCGACGTTGTGGTCGCGCACCGAATAACCGGTCTTCAAATAAGCGGAGAGGCGATCGGTGGGGAGCTTGTAGCGGAAATTCGCGCGCGCTTCCCGGATCTGGTCGACATCGAGATTACCCCCGCCTGAGGTCAGGCCGTTGACCGAAGGGCGGTAATTGCCGGGGTTCGTGAAATCGAGGCCGCCGTTCTGGATGAAGCGCGGATAGAGATCCGACTCCGTGCGGTCGAGAATCCAGCCCACGCCGCCCTGGCCATCCGGTCCCTTGATGCTGTTGCTGGCGGAGCCGGGGAGGCCGTTGGGCCCGATGAAGGGAATGTTGCCGAGGCGGTTCGTGAGGGAGTTCTCGTTCCCAAGCGTGCGGTAGCGGGTGCGGCTCCACAGGGCGGCCCAGTCAGCCTCGATCGGGCCCCAGATGTGCTCACCGCCCAGGTCCATGTGCCGCAGTCGCTGGTCGCGATTGAGATTCTCGGTCTGCTGGTCGATGAGCGCGGCCTGGGTCGTGCTCGAGGTGTTGGTCGAGGTGTTGGCCAGCTGCACCGCGCGAACCGTGGTGATGCGATCGGTCCAGCCGGGAACGACGCCGGTGGTGGTGGCGTTCGGGTTCGTGGTGGCGTTGCCAGCGAAGGCGCGGGTGTTGTAGCGGCGGCGCGCTGGCTCCGGGGCGTTGTTGGCAATCAGGTTCAGCTTGAACAGATTGTTGCGGTTCAGCCGGTAGTCCCACTTCGTGCTCAGGCTGCGCTGCATGCGGTTGTTGTAGTCATCCGTCGTGCGGTAGTCCCAGAGGAAGGCGGGCTGGTTGTTGGTCTGCTGATAGTCGCGAATCGTCCGGAAAAAACCGAAGGCGTTTTCGCTGTAGAAGGCGTTGACCGAGACGGCGAGGTTCTCACTGCTGCTGCCGAGGACCGCGAATTTCTCCTGATAGGAGAAGTTCATCAGCGCCTGATTGCGGTGCGCCTCGCGGATGGGCACCTGCTCGGTGAACCAGGGCGCCGTGCGGCCGGTGATATTGTAGGTGATCCGGCGCTTTTCCCGCATCGAGAGCGGCGAACGGGTCTTGAAATTCACCCCGCCGCCGAGCGAATCGACCGGGCGATCCGGCGTCTGACCCTTCGTCAGCTCGAGCGACTCGAACATCGCCCCGGTGAACGCCGTCATGCGGGTGTTGCGATTCTGCGCGCTGAAGGACGACATGCCCCCGCCGTCGATGGTGATCGAGGTCATGCCGATGCCCATGCCGCGCACGCTGATCGACTCGACGACTTCATCCCCGGGATCGGCAAACGTCACCCCGGGCAGGCGGATCGCGAGCTCGGTGGCGTTCATGTTGGGCAGATCCGTGAGCGCGTCCATGGAGGCGACGCTCTTGAGGTTGTCGGCGTTGCGCTGCTGCGTGATCGCGGAGGCCAGGCCGGCCTTCTCACTCGTCACCTTGAACGCGTCGAGCATCAGCACCGAACTGCTCATCACGAAATTCTGCACCGCCGGCTGGCCCGCGGTGATCGTCACCGTGCTCCGCTCGGTGTCCAGGCCGGTATAACTGACCACGAGTTCGTGGGTGCCCGGCGGCACGCGCAGCAGGTAGCGCCCGGTGTCGTCCACCAGCGCATTGAGGTTGAGCGCCGGAATCTCGACGCGGGCGCCAATCAGCCCGTTGCCCGTGGTCTTGTTGGTCACGATGCCGCTGATCACGCCGGCGGCGGCCTCGGCGGCCGACGACGGCAGCGCGGTCGGGCCCGCCGCCACGAGCGCGAGCAGCGCGAGCGGAAGAAAGCGTTGCGACGACAGCAGCGTGAAACGCCGGAGGAGGGGGAGGGTAGTCATAGGTGCAGGTGAAAAGAGCCAAAGAGCCGTCCGACCTTGGTCGGATGGCAACGGGAAGCGAATCGGCATGGGCGAGTCCGGCAGAAAAATCCAGCTCTGTTTTCCGGCGCCCGAGGATGCGAGGATGCCACCAGGTCAGGTTCAAAGTCGTCCTCGCGCCTCGTGGTCTTTCTCTTGCTACTTTCTCTCAATCTTTCTCTCCGGCGGACAAACTCTGACGAAAGAGAAAGATAAAGAGGAACGAGAAAGATGGGGCGATCGACTTTGACCCGGGGGCATCTCCGAGTTGACGCCGGGGGAACGGAAGGGAGCGCAGCGCGGTTCCGCCCCGGGCGCCGCGCGGGAGCTCCCGTGGTGGCGTCAACTCGGCGATGCACCCCTTTGACCCCGCCGGGGGGATGCCGCCGCCTCCGACGGCGTCGCCGCCCCCGCCTCAGCCGATCTGCTGTTTGGCCATGAGCGCCTTCAGGGCCACCACGTCTTTCCGCATCAGGGCGGGGAATTTCGCGCGTTTCTCGGCCTCGGAGAGCGTCGCCCGTTCGAACGGCGGGTATTCGAAATGCACCGACACCGGTCCGCTCAGCTGCAGTTCGCGGACGAGTTTGAAGTAGGCGTCGAACGGCACGATGCCCTCGCCGATGGGCGTGTTCTCGACCGTCGCCTTGCCGGGCGACTGCTGCCACACGAAGTCCTTGAGATCGGTGCACTTGATCCAGGGCGCGAGCAGCTTGAGCGGCACCGGCCAGGACAGGCCGCCGTCGGTGACCGCGTGCCGGATGTCGTATTGCACCCCGGTCCAGCGGGGATCGAGGTCCCGCATGATTTCGTACAGATCCCACACCACTCCACCCACCCGCGTACCGCTGTGGGTTTGGATCGCCCCATGCAGGCCCAGGCTCTGGTTCAGCGCCCCGAGTTCCTTGAGCGTCGCGCGGTGCTGCTGCAGCGAGCCCATGATGCCGAGCTTGTCGTCATAGGAAAACGTGCCGAGGCGGTAGCACTTCACCCCGAGTTTCGCGGCGGTGCGGAGCACGTTCTCCGTGTGCTGACCGCCCGCGCTGGTGATATCGGTGGTGATCATCTCGACCTTGAGGCCGGCCTGCCGCGCGATCGCGACCGCGCGCGGCAAATCGTCCTGCGCCTTTTCCGGCAGCACATGGCCGCCGGCGCGCACCGAAAGATCCAACCCGTCGAAACCGGTCTCCTTCGCCATCGCGGCGACCCCGGCGTAGTCCAGCCATTGCAACGGCTTCGTGAATACATGCAGCACGGGTGCCGGCAGCGGTGCGCCCTGGGCCGGGGACGCACCCGACCCTTTCTTCTTGCGCTCCGCCGCGCCGGCGGTGGAGGCCAGTTGCGCCAGCGGCCCCGCGGCTCCGGCGAGGGCAAGTTGCGCCAGGAAACGACGACGCGAAGAGAACGGGGGAGGGGAGGCAGGGCGGGAGTTCATGGCCAGGCCGCCACCGTGTCGAAACCCACCGCCAAATGCAACGCCCGGCGTGACCCCAGCCCCCGGCGGGGCGCAGCTGCCGATTGACGGTGACGGGCGAAGAGGTAGCCGGGGTCGCCGACCCCACCAGGCCGGCCTCAGCGAGGCCAGCCACCAGCGCAGCACCATCAAGCGGGAGCTGCGCCCCCCCGGCGCCTTACCCCTTGCCGCCGCGCAGCACCACGAGGTTGTCGACGCCCCTGGTCTCGAACTCGCGCCAATAATTGTCCTCCAGCGCGGCGAGTTTCCCCTCCTCCTCCTCCGTCAACTCGTCGGTGAGCTTGGTCGCGTCGAGCTCGGAGCGGAGATCGCGTTCCGCCAGCCGGGCGACGAGTTCACTCCAGAAGGCATCTTCCACGAAGCGGTCGATCTTCTCCTCCACCGGCCCGGTGGTCAGCTTCTCGTTGGGAAAATACTGGCCGTTGACGTCGGCCTCGATCAGATCGGCGCAGCCGAACGGCTCGGCGAGGGCGAAGACTTTTTGCGCCAGTTCGCCGTAGCGTTCCGGCATCGTCGCCGGATCGTCGGGCCGGGCTCCGGCCAGCCACAACCCCAGGTGCGCGAGTTCGAGCAACCGGGCGTATTCCTTCTGCGTGAACGATACCTTCATGGCCCAAGAAGGGAATCGTTCCACCCGGGCGCGCAAGGGCGGAGTGGCGGAGGGCGGGGAATTTAAAACCTGAAATTTGAACTCGGGCAGCGGGCATCTGAAATCTGGGATTGCCAAACCCCGGGCCGTCCGGGGTCGTCTTGGGCAATTCCGGGCTGCCAGATGCTCGAGGCCCGTTTTCAAGATTGATGAACCCAGCCCCCGCGGTCCCGCGGGGTGGCGGCACCCGCCTCGGTCGGCCGCTTTCCCCGCCATTGACCCGCGGTCCGACCCCGCTTCTGCTCCCCCCGCACCGCGATGTCCGACCTCCCCTCCCCGGCGGCCCCTCCGGCCATGGCCGCCAAAAAATCCGCCGACCAATGGTTCGCCGACTACGGCGGGAGCCATTGCCATCACGCCAACGAGGTGATCCACTGGTTCTGCGTACCGGTGATTTTTGCGAGCATCCTCGGCTTCGTCTGGACCATCCCCATCCCCGCGGCCTGGCCGGAGGCGATCCCGTGGTTTAGCTGGGTGCTGGTCGCGATGGCGGTGGTGATGCCGTTTTACGTGCGACTCTCGCCGGCCCTCGGTGCGGGCATGTTTTTCTTCATGTCGCTGTGTTACACCGGCATCGTGCTGCTGGAGATGTGGGCGCCATGGCCGGTCGGGAAGATCTGCGCGATCACCTTCGTGCTCGCCTGGGGCGGCCAGTTTGTCGGTCACCTCATCGAGGGCCGGAAACCGTCGTTCTTCCAGGACCTCGTCTTCCTGCTCATCGGCCCCGCCTGGCTGCTGAGCAAGGTGTACCGCCAGCTGGGGCAAAAATACTGACTCGCCCCCCCCCCACTCCTCCGGCGATGCCTTCCCCCGCCAGCAACAGTTTTTTGTCACACCTGTGACAAAAAACTGTAACAGCATTCCGGGAGCCACGGCGGTGACCGGGGGATAAAGAGGGTTGAGTGATCTAAAATAATCGCCGGATCACCCGGGGGACGATCCTCCGTTGGGCGCTCCACGCCTCCCGTCCGCGATAGTTCTTGGGCAAGAGGGCGGAGGGCAGGAGCGGATCCAGCGCGACGGCGTGGCGCCAGGCGGCGCGTTCGCTCTGCAACCAAGTGCGGGCCGGTGCCCGGCATGTGATCGCTCCGGATTTGAGTTTGGGCGCCGCGGCCAAGACCTGGAGGTACCGTTCATAACGTTGGTTGATCTCCGCGAAGTCCCATGCTCCGGCCACAAGTTGAGCATCGGCCTCGCCGCTGGCTGGCCTTCCTTCGAACAGCAGAAAACTCTCCGGATCAACCGGGATGCCAACAACGCCTTGACCCAGTTTCTCCACTCCATGAGGGCTGAGCCAGACACTGCCCTGCAGGAAACCGAATCGCAGACGGCGCAGGGTTCGATGCAACCGCCGGCGCAAGTCCTCCCGATCCATCGGCAAATCAAACAGCAGCATCCGCCACCGACCGTCCCAGGCCCGTGCCCATTCCCTCTCCGGATCGCGACCTCCGAACGCCACGTTGCGCCCGGCTTGGGTGAGACGCAGGATCCGCTCCGTGGTCGGTCGGCGCCTCGCCCCGGCATCGATCATCTTTAGCCGCGCCAGCTCCCCCAACCGGCGATGCAGTCCTTTGCGCCAAGCCCAGGATTCGAAGTCCGAACCGAACAAAAGATCGCGCCACGTCGGCCGCAGGGTGGTTTCCGCGATGAACCACAATTCATAAAGAAACTCCTCCGTGGAGGCTCGCACGCGGTCGAAGCTGCCCCTCGCCGCCAGCAGAACAACCTTCGTTCATACCCAATTTCGGGGTAAAGGGGGAACCTTGGCGGTCCGCTGCGAGCCTGGCATAGGCTCACAGCGAACCGGGACGGGAAAGCGCCGCGCCCATTGGTGGTAATCGAAGCAATCGCCCGCCGAAACGCCCCGCGCCGTCAGGCGGCGATAGCCGGCCAACAGCGCGCCACGTCCTTCCTCCTCCGCTGTCCGTTGTCCGCTGTCCGCTGTCCGTTGTCCGCTGTCCGTTGTCCGCTGTCCGTTGTCCGCTGTCCGTTGTCCGTTGTCCGTTGTCCGCGACCGACGGAATTTTGTCACAGGTGTGACAAAATTCTGTCGGTCGGTTGACGGTGGGGACAGGGGGCGGGGCGGCGGGCGCCAGGACTTGGTCCCGGCCGCGCGATGAAGTTCCCTGGTGGCCGCCGGCGACTCCCTGCAATTCCCGGCGTCAGGGCTTGGCGCACCAGGCTCCGGGTGCCAAGGTGGCCGGAGCCCGATCGGGTCCTCCCTCCATGAACGCTCCCGCCGCCCGCCGTTCTCCATCCGAGATGATGATCGCTTACTTTCGGGACTTTGGCGTCCTCCGCGAAACCCGTGCCGAGTACTGGGGTATCCAAATCGTTAACTTCCTCGACAGCACCGCGTACTTCGCGCTGCTCACGATCGCCGCGGTTTTCCTCTCGGAGGATCTGGGCCTCGACGACAAGTCGGCCGGCTACACCATCACCGTGTTCACCTCGGCCACGTCGCTCATGCTGCTGTTTTCGGGCATGACCACCGACTGGCTGGGCATCAAGCGCTCGCTCAACGTCACCCTCGGCGGCCAGTTGGTGCTGCGCGCGGCGATGGTCTGGGTCGGCCTGACTCCCACCCTGCCGCATCGCGGCCTGCTGGCGGGCGCGCTGCTCCTGCTCATGGCGCCGTTCATGGCGGGACTGCAGACCATCTTTCAGGCCGCCACCAATCGCTTCACCACCCGCCGCTCCCGCAGCGCCGGCTTCAACCTCTGGTACCTCTTCATGAACATCGGCGCGGCGGCGGCGGGCTTCGCCATCGACATCGTGCGCAAGGTGCTGCACGTGCCGAACGTCCATATCTTCACGCTCGGCGTGATCACCGCGGGGCTGTGCCTGGTCGTGGGCCGGCTCATGGTGCGCAACGAGGACCAGTTGGTCAGCCCCGATGATCCGCCCGAGGCGCAACCGCAGGAAAAGCAGGTCGCCCACCGGAACCCGTTCAAGATCTGGCGCGAGATCATGCGCGAACCCGCGCTCTGGCGCCTGCTCGTGCTGATCGCCCTGATCGTCGGCGTCCGGGCCGTCTACGCCTACCTCTACCTGCTCATGCCGAAATACTGGCTGCGCACCATCGGACCCGACGCCGCCATCGGCACCCTCAACGCGATCAACCCCATCGGCATCGTGATCGGCCTCGTGCTGTTCATCCCGCTCACGAACAAATGGCCGGTCTTCAAGATGCTCGTCTACGGCGCCATGATCTCATCCATCGCCCTGTTTCCCATGGCGGTGCCGTGGACGATGTATGGCCTCGGGATCGGCCCGGCCCACTACCTCATGGCGCTCCTCTGCATGGCGCTGGTCACCATCGGCGAGGTCGTGTGGTCCCCCAAGCTCTACGAATACACCGCCGCGATCGCGCCCAAGGGTCAGGAAGGCACCTACCTGGGCCTGTCCCTGGTTCCGTGGTTTCTCGCCAAGACCGGCGTGAGCGCCTTCTCCGGGCATCTGCTCGAACATTGGTCGCCCGAGACGGTGAGCGTCAACGGGACCACCGTGCCGCTGCAGGACGCGATGATTCATCACCAATTGGGGTACTGGCAGCGACCCGAAGCGATGTGGCTCATCCTCGGCCTCTACGCGCTCGCAGGCTGCATCGTCGCCGCCTTCCTGGAAAAATGGCTCACCCAGGGCGTGCGGGAATGAGGGCGGCGGGAACCAGATCCCTGCCCGGGATATCCCGGCGCGGAACGGAGTCCGCGCCCCACCCTGACGGATCTTCGGACCGGGTGGGGCGGGGCGTCCCTTCCCCGCCACTGCTTTCTTTCGATCTTCCTCCTGTCCTTCCGCCGGAGGCATCCGCCCCGCTCAGCCGCGACCCCTCCCGCCCAATCCCGTGTTTACCCCGGTCCCCTTCCCCTCCTACCCTCGGCACTCCATGAGACTCCACCTGACGCTCGCCTGCATCCTCCTGCTCGCCCCTTTCGCCCGCGCCGCCCGCACCGTCGTCTCGATCCGGGGCGACCAATTCCTGCTCAACGGCCAGCCCACCTACGCCGGTCGCTCGTGGGACGGGGTGTCAATCGAGGGCCGGCTCATGAACTCGCGCATGGTCCAGGGCATCTTCGATGACCTCAACCCCGCCACGCGTTCCCGGTGGAATTATCCCGACACCGGCACCTGGGACCCCGACCGCAATACCACCGAATTCATCGCCGCCATGCCGGAATGGCGCCGGCACGGCCTGCTCGCCTTCACCCTGAACCTCCAGGGCGGCAGCCCCGAGGGTTATTCCGCCAAGCAGCCCTGGCACAACTCGGCGATCAACGCCGATGGCTCCCTGCGGCCCGACTACCTCGCCCGCGCCGCGCGCATCCTCGACCGCGCCGACGAACTGGGGATGGTCGTCATCCTCGGCCTCTTCTACTTCGGCCAGGACGAACGCGTCGCCGATGAGACCGCGGTCATCCGCGCGGTCGACGCCACGGTCGACTGGCTCCTGGCCCGCGGTGATCGCCACGTGATCCTCGAGATCAACAACGAGGCCAACGTCCGCTACGACCACGCCATCCTCAAGCCGGACCGCGTGCATGAACTCATCACGCGCGCCCGCAGCCGCCCGGCCAAGGACGGCCACCGCCTCCTCGTCGGCACCAGCTACGGCGGTGGGACGATTCCAGGGGACAACGTCGTCAACGCCTCCGACTTCCTGCTCGTGCACGGCAACGGCCAGGCCGACCCGGCGAAGATCACCGCGATGGTGAACACCACCCGCGCCCTGCCTTCCTGGCGACCCATGCCGATCGTGTTCAACGAGGACGATCATTTCGACTTCGAGAAACCCGCGAACAATTTCGTCGCCGCCGTGCGCGCCGGGGCTTCATGGGGCTACTTCGATTTTCGCATGAAGGGCGAAGGCTTCGCCGAGGGCTACCAGAGCGTCCCGGTCGACTGGGGCATCCACTCGGCCCGCAAGCGCGGGTTCTTCGCCAAGCTGCGCGAGATCACGGGCGGGCTGGAGTAGCCGTAAAGGCCGATCCGATCCGCCGCCTGGCCTGACGCCTCGGCCGCGCCGGCCACCGCGCCTTTTTAGTCACTTTCCCGTGAAATCCCGCGCAAAATGCGCAAGATTTTGAAATTCGAAGCACGAATGCCGAAATTCGAAACAAACTCGAAGGGCAAAAGCAGAAAACTCCAAACGCAGAGCCGGCGTTGCACCGGTTTTCGGTT
>JBBRWR010000074.1:0-41211 GCA_038249085.1 Opitutales bacterium | reverse complement strand
CGGGGCGGTTTATCACGTGATCAACCGGGGTAATTACCGCGGGGACGTGTTTGCCACGGAGCAGACGCGGGCGGCGTTTGAGCGCTGTCTGTTCGAGGCGTGCCCGAAGTTCGGCTGGGGGCCTGGCCGAGGGGGTCAGTCCGCTAGTTGCTAATTCTGCGTCCGTCCCATTTCGCCAAGACTCGCGCCACCACCTGCTGGCTCACAGATGAACGGGGCAACACAAGGTGACGGCGGAATACCCGGAATCGGGTATCGGCGTACATGGTCAAGGCGCGTCGGCATCGTGCGCTCGGCAGCTCCTGCGGTTCAGCGCACGGAAGATCCGGCGCCAACCGGGCAGGAGCACCCCTGCTTGCGAGCGGCGGCACGAACGTAGGCTGATTCTGGCGGTTTGAAAACCGGCACGGCTACGAGCGTGTGGCAGCGAGCGGCAGCGCGAGCGTCGGCGAGGGATGCAGACGACTTTTCCGCAGGTATTCGAGCCGTAGTTTGCGTGCCAATCCTCCACGCGCCCGTGCGGGAGGCGAATCACCACCACGTTATCGACCTGACATGGGGTGGACCCCGAGCTTGACGTTGTCCTTCGAGGCCCGTCCCGCAACCCGGCTGCTGTCAACTGCCCGCCTGATCCGCGATCCGCGACCTGACCCCGTCCGGTTACGCCTGACCCCGTCCGGCTACGCCCAGTTCAATTCGGCACGCGCGTGCCGAATCGGGTAACAGCGTTGAAACTGGGCGCTCTGGCGCAGAAGAGCAGAGACGGGGTCATGTCGCGGATCGCGTATTCCGTCGCACCCAGCAAGGATTCTGCTCATGCGGCCCGCGGTGAAAGCAGGTCAGGTGGTGGCTGAATGCCGCGGCCGGGGGGCGGTTCAGGTTTGCTTATTCGATCCGTGGTTTGCGTGACACTCTTCCACGCTCCCGTGCGTGGGGCGAATCACCACCACGTCATCGACCTGACATGGGGTAGACCACGAGTTTGACGTTGTCATTCGAGGCCCGTCCCGCAACCCGGCTACTGTCAACTGCCAGCCCGATCCGCGACCTGACCCCGTCCGGCTCGTTGACCCCGTCCGGCTCGTTCCGTGATGTAGATCGCTCGAAGACCCTGCTCCCGCGCTTCAACTCCGTCCTTCGCGACCTACTTCACTTCAGGTTCGGCCATTTCATCCGTCGACGGGGCGCAGCGTCATCAACAGCCACATTCCCGCTACCACAAGCACGGTCAAGACGATGACCGCAGCGAGCAAAGCCATACCTTGGAACTTGAAGATGCTTTGGGTGAGTACGCCGATGAGGCCGCCGAAACCTCCGATCAATGCCATCGCACGCGCATCAAAGCGGCTTGTCTTGTGACATGCAGAGCAGCGATACCCTGTCCACTTCGTGTAAACCAACAGGCCGAGAGGATTGGCCGACTTCCCGCAATGCGGACATTTTGTTGGGTGCATATTCATTTTTGCCCAACAGTGTGATTGGCATCAATTGAGTTGATTGTTGCCAGGAGGACGGGGACCGGGCAGCGGCATGACTGGAAGCAGAGCACAACCAGGGTAACTTGTTGAGCCTGATCTTCCAGCATCGGTCATACCGGGCGCATCTCCAGGTTGACGGGGGCGTTGAGCTCGGTCCTCCCCGTAGCGCCAGTCTTCGACTGGCGCCCGCCGGTCAGAGACGCGGCGCCACTCCCAGAGGCCTCACCGCCAATCGACAGATGCGGCCGGCCATACCCGAATTTTGGGGGCCAGCGAAGGGGTCATGTGTGAACCCTTGACAGATTCCCAATCTGAAACTGGCCAGAGAGATCGTTTGTCGAGAGTTCACCCATGACCCGTGTTGCAGCCGCCTGACTTCAGGTCGCGGTCGCGGTCGGGGCGGGGCTGGTGAATCGACTGCAACCCGCGTTCGAGTGCCGCGCGGAGAGGAGCGCGCGGCTCACGGCCGGGCCAGGGGCACGCCGGTATCCTTGCGCATCTCCGCCGCCGTACCGGAGAGGAGCTCCACGATCTCGGGGTGGGCGGGCGCGACGTCGGTCGACTCGCCGAGATCGGTCGCGAGATTATAGAGAAGCGGCGTGGGCCACAAATGAAGTTTCCAGTCGCCCCGGCGCATCGATTCGAGCCGCCGCTTGCCCGTGCCGTACACCGAATAAAGCGCGTGCTCCCCGGCGGGTTCCGGCTGGCCGCGGAGGAGGCGCGAGACATCGCGGCCGTCGAGGTGCAGGGCTTCCGGCAGGCTCGCCCCCGTGAGGTGGGCCAGGGTGGGCAGGATATCCAGGGTCGTCACGAACTCGCGGTTGACCCGTCCCGCGGGGACGGTGCCGGGCCACCAGGCGAGGCACGGCACGCGCAGGCCGCCCTCCCAGACCGTGTGCTTCGTGCCACGCAGCGGCGCGGCGGTGCCAGGGGTGTTGCGCTCCGGGCCGTTGTCGCTCGTGAAAACCACGAGCGTCCGCTCCGCCAGCCCCAACGCGCGCAGGTGGTCGAGGATCTGCCCCGTACTCCAGTCGAGTTCCTCCACGGCATCACCATACAGGCCGCGTTGGGACTTCCCTTTGAAGCGCGGCGAGGCGTCAAACGGGATGTGCGGCATCGCGTGGGCGAGGTACAGGAAGAAAGGCTGCGTCTGGTGCTGGTCGATGAAGCGCAGGGCTTCGGTGGTGTAGAGTCCGGTCATCCGGGCGGGCACCGCCGGCCGCTCGACCACCGTGTCGCCGCGCAGGATCGGCATACCACCCTCGGCGTCGAAGCACACCGTCTCGAACGAATCGAGATTGTGCAGCACGCCGTAATACGAATCGAAGCCCTGGTCCATCGGCCGCATGCCGGGCAGAAAGCCCAGGTGCCACTTGCCGATGCAGCCGGTGGCGTAGCCCCGCGGCTTCACCACTTCCGGGAGGCACAATTCGTCGGGGGCCAGGCCGCGTTTTGCATCGGGTCGCAGCACGCCCAGGGCGAGACCCACCCGGCCCGGGTAACGGCCGGTCATCAGCGCGGCGCGGGAGGGCGTGCAGAGCGGGGCGGCCACCGCGAAGTCCGTGAACCGCATGCCCTCCGCGGCCATCCGGTCGAGATTTGGCGTGCGGATATCCGGCGCTCCATAACCGGCCACATCTCCGTATCCGAGATCGTCGCACAGGATGATGATGACGTTCGGCCGATCCGCCGCCGGGGCGGCCGCCGAGGTCGCGCCGCCCCAGCCCAACGCGCCGCACCGGAGGAGGAGTATCCCCAGCCGGATCCAACCCTTCGATCCTCGCGCGATCGGGTTCATTTCGGCTCCCTCAGTCGCAGGTACGCCGCGGCATAGCGCCGGCCAAATTCGTGGTAGGATTCGGCATCGAAGTGGACCTTGTCCCCCTTGTGGTTCAGGCCCTCGGAGCTGACGAACGCCGTCTCCGTCACCTTCGCCGGTAATTCCTGGTGCGCCCGATTCACCTGCGTCTTGAACTCATCCCAGGGCGCCCCGGCAAACTTCCCCATCTGGCCGGCCACAAAGGGCACCTCCGGGGCGTGCAGCGTGGCGCGCAGCCGGGCGATGAGGTCATGCAGTTTCGCCGCGTAAGTCGGAGCCAGGTCGCGTTTCGAGTCGGATTCCCCCTGGTGCCAGAGGATGCCCTTGAGCGTCCCGGCGCGCAGCGCCAGCTGGGCCCGACTCATCGCATCGTCCCATGGATGACTCTTCGTCGGCTCGTACCAGGCCCCCGGCTGCCAGGCCTCGATCGGGGACCCACCCACCGCGCAGGGGATCAACCCGATGGTCACCCCCGGGGTCGCCGCGGCCACCGCCTCGGCGAACGTCCGTCCGAGGCCCACGCCGGCGGCCGACTTGTCGAAGTGCAGGGGATCGACGGCCGGCACCCACTCGCCTGCCTTGTTCAGCATCAGCACGTGGGGCGACGGCACCCGATCGGCCGGTGTCACGACGCCGCGGCCCGCCATGTTCGACTGCCCGACGAGCAGGAAGAGGTGAAACTGCTCCTTCGCCGGCAGGGCCGGGGTGCCTCCCGGCGCGGATGAGGCGACCAACCCCAGGGCGACGACGAAGAGGCGGACCAGGGCCGAGAGCATTTTCATGGCCCCACGAGAGAAGAAAGCCCCCGGCTAATCAAGGGCGATGGGATGATTGACTCTGGCCTCGCCGGCGCGTCCCGGGCGCCCTTTCACGGCTGAGACCACCCTGACCCTGCAGTTCCCAGGTTTCATCCCGCCGCACTCCCCGCCCGTGATCCCCCGCCTTGTCCTTCTGCTCCCCTTGACCCTGCTGCCGGCCACCGGCGGCGCGGTGCCGCCCACACGGCCCAACCTCGTGCTCATCGTCTGCGACAATCTCGGCAACGGCGACCTCGGCTGCTTCGGTGCCACCCTGCATCGCACCCCGCACGCGGATCGCCTGGCGGCCGAGGGTACGAAGTTCACGGGTTTCCATGTCGCCAGCGGCGTCTGCCCCCCAGCCGCGCGGCGTTTCTGACCGGCTGTTATCCGCGCCGCCTCAACCTGCATGAAAGCGCGACGGGGGCACCGGCGAAATCATCGCCGCCCTGGAGCGGCACGCCCTCGCGGCACGGACCCTCGTCATCTGGACCAGCGACAACGGCGCGGTGCAGCGGCGCCCGCCGCAGGGCCGCAACGCCCCGTACCGCGGATGGGGATACGACACCAGCGCGGGCGCGATGCGCCGGCCCCGCGTGATGCGCTGGCCGGGGCAGGACGAACTGGGCAGCATGCCCGACCTGCTGCCCACGCTGGCGCACCTGGCCGGCGCGGCCGGGCCGGCGCAACCCATCGACGGCCATGATCTCCGCGGCCTCATCTTGAGCGAACCCGGAGCCCGATCACCCTGGAACGATGAAGGCTGCTGCTTCCACCGCCCGGGCCAGTTGCAGGCCGTGCGCGCCGGGCCGGGGAAACTCTGCCTCGGCCTGCCCGACAAGCTGGTCAACAACGCCGGGAAAACCGCCGCGGTACCTCTGCAACTCTTCGACGTGCGGCATGACGTGGGAGAGGAGCACGAAGTCCCCACCCGTCAGCCCGAGGTCGGGTGCCGCCTGCTCCCCCTGGCGGACCGCGCCCGGGTCGAGTTGGGGGATGGGGCAAGGTCGGCCGCGGCCAGCGCCCGGCCGGGAGCGTGGCAAGGGCGACCCCGCGGATACCGACCGTCCTCGCCCCGCCGCAACCGGGGCATTGCGGACCCGGGACTTGACTCGCCCCGGGTTGGCGTGGCCGCCGGCGCCGCGCGACCCAGCCGGCAGCGGACACACGCAAGTCCTGCATGGGCCGACGGATCCACGGCGCGCGCCGATGTTCGTTGCCCGAAGGTACGAGCGGAGGGACTCCCGTGGAAAACGCATTGCCCAGCGCCACGACGCTCGTTCTATTTAGGGTAAACACCTTAATGCAGTCGTTGCCCACATTGCCCCAACGAACCTGGCTCGAGCGCACGTCGCTCGCCCTGGCGATCGGCGTGACGGCGATTGGGGCCTTGACCCTGACCGGGTGGATGCTGCGGCAAGATGGCTTGTTACAGCCCTTCCCCGGACAGGCGGTCGTAAAAATCAACGCGGCGCTGGGATTCCTCGCGATCGGCGTGGCGCTGCTGGGGTTGGAATTGGGGAAGCGCAAGCTGGCTCCCATCGCTGCGGTCGCCAGCGCCATCGGCCTGCTGTCGCTCGCCGAGGATGTCTTCCGGGTCGATCTGCGCATCGATCAATTTTTCGGCCGCGATCACCTCCTGATTGGCACGGAACACGCCGGGCGGATGCCGGCGATGGTCGCGGCGTGCCTGGTGCTGGGCAGTCTGGTGCTGGTGTGGTGCACGCTGGAGCGCGCCGCGCGGGCACGGCTGTTTGCCGAAGCGGTGGTGGGCTCCGTGCTGGCCTCGGTGGGTCTCTCCACCCTCCTGGGTTACGGCGCCGGACTCCAGGCCGTATACACCTGGGGCACCGATACCGCGACCTCCCCCACGGCGGCGATCGTGCTTTGCCTCCTCGGCATGGCGCTCCTGCTGATTGCGTGGCGCGAGAGCATGCGGACCGACGGCACCGCGCCGTCCTGGTCGCCGATGCCCGCGGTGATCGGCTGCCTGACCCTCACGGTCGTCCTCTGGATTGGCCTGCGCGCCCGCGAGCAGACCTTCTCCAGCACCACGACGCTGTCGCAGATGGACCAGTACGCCGTACAGATCAAGGATGTCTTCGACAAGCAGGCCGGCCAGATCGAGCGCATCGCCCGCGCCTGGGGCGACGGACCGGAGAACGCCTTCCCCACCTGGGAGGCCGATGCGCGCCGGCAATTGATCGAGTTTGGCTCGGGTGAACTGGGGTGCCTGTCGCTCGCTTTTGTCGACTTGAACCGGCGCACCGTCTGGGCGTACCCGGAGGCCAACAACGTGGCTTCCCGTGGTTTTGATCACCGCGAGGTCCCGGAACGGCGCGACGCCATTGACCTCGCCGAATCCTCGCGCGGACCGGCGATCTCGACCACGACCTCCCTGCTCGCCTCGGGCCGGACCATCGTGAAGGGCGTGGTCATTTACTCGCCGGTGATCCGCGGGGGAGTGATCTCCGGCTTTGTGGCCGCCGCCTTCGAGTACCGGCAGTTCTTCCTGAACATCGCGACGACCCGGGTGCCTCAATTGCGGGAGAATTTCCATCTCGCCGTCTCGATCGGAGGCGAAAGCGTTTTCAAGCTCTCGGACCCCAACGCCACCTTCAACGAAAAGTACACCCTCGACAAAACCTACCCGATCGCGGCGCGACGCATCCACCTCAGTCTCACCCCGACCAACATCGCCCTGACCCAAACCCGCCGCTTCCTGCCCGAGCTCGCGCTCACCGCCGGCATCGGCATCACCGTCCTGCTGGGGCTCAGCGTGCACCTCGCCCGGAGCGCCCGGGCGGGACAGCGGGCCGCCGAACATTCCAACAAGAAGCTCTACGCGGAAAACGAGGAGCGCCGGCGGGTCGAAGCCCGTCTCAAGGTCTCCGACGAACGCCTGCGCCTGGCCCTCGACTCGACGCAAATCGGCATCATCGAATGGAGCGTCGCCGCCGGGCACGTTTATTACAGCCCCGGCCTGTGGGCGATGCTCGACTACGATCACGCCCGCATGCCCTCGACGGTCGAGGCCTGGCAATCCCTGGTGCATCCGGACGACCTGCCGGTCTACCGGCAGCGAACCGAGGCCCAAATCGGCGGGGAGGTGTCGTTCATCGATCCCGAGTACCGGGTACGGGCGCGCAACGGCGAGTGGCGGTGGGTCTACGCCCGATCGAAATCGGTCGCCAGCAACCCCGACGGCCGCCCGACCCGGATCATCGGCACCGTCCAGGACATCACCGCCCGGCGCGAGGCCGAGCAGGCCCTCCGGCAAAGCCAGGCCGAGGCCCGCAAGCTCTCGCTCGTCGCCGCCAAGACCGACAACCCCGTCTTGATCGGTTCGCCCGATGGCCGCATCGAATGGGTCAACGAGGCTTTCTGCCGCGTGATGGAGTTTTCGCTCGAGGAGGTCATCGGCCGCAACCCGGCTGAATTCATGGTGGGACCCGACACGAATCCCCGCACCGTCGTCCGCATCCGGGCCGCGATGGCCCGCGGGCAGGGCATCAGCACCGACGTCGTCAACTACTCCAAATCGGGCCGAAAATACCACCTGCACATCGAGATCCAGCCGGTCCGCGACACCAACGACGACCTCACCAACTTCATCGCGGTCGAGACCGACATCACCGCCCGGGTTGAGACCGAGCAGCAACTCCGCCGGGCCAAGCACGAGGCCGACGAGGCCTCGCGCGCCAAGAGCGAGTTCCTGGCCTCGATGTCGCACGAGATTCGCACCCCGATGAACGGGGTCATCGGCATGACCAGCCTCCTGATGGAGACCAAGCTGACCGCCGAGCAGCGCGACTTTGTGAACACGGTGCGCACTTCCGGGGAGGCGTTGCTGACGATCATCAACGACATCCTCGACTTCTCCAAAATCGAATCGGGCAAGATGGAGCTCGAAAGCTCGCCCTTCGAGCTCGCGCTCTGCGTCGAGGAGGCGCTCGATCTTTTTGCCCTGCAGGCCTCGTCCAAGAAGCTCGAAATCGGCTACTACCTGGCCCCGGACGTGCCCGCGTGGACCATCGGCGACATCACCCGCCTCCGCCAGGTTCTGGTCAACCTGGTCAACAATGCCGTGAAGTTCACCCCCAGCGGCAGCATCTCGGTGGAGATTCGGCGGGCCACCCGCGAACCCACACCCATCGGCTTCGAACCCGGCATCGCACCCGATCCGTCGCGCGTGGTGCTCGAGTTTCGCGTGGTCGACACCGGCATCGGCATTCCGCCGGAACGCCTCGACCGCTTGTTCAAGACGTTCAGCCAGGTCGATTCGTCGACCACCCGCAAGTACGGCGGCACCGGCCTGGGTCTGGCGATCAGCCAGCGCCTGTGCGAATTGATGGGCGGAAGCATCCGGGTCGAAAGTGTCGCCGGCCAGGGCTCCGCCTTCATCTTCACCATCCAGACGGAGATCGCTGCAGGCACCAGCGATTCCGGCTTTTCCCCGGTGCCGGCCATCCTGCGTGAAGGCACCGTCCTGTGTGTCGAGGACCATCCCGTCACCGCCGCGCGCCTGCGCACCATCTTCGAGAAATGGCAGGTGTCCTGCATCGTGGTGGCAAATCCGGCCGACGCCCTGGCGGCCGCCCAGCAGGAGACCCCCGTCCTCCTGGTCATTGACGGCGGCGAACTCGACGAAGCGTCGCCGCTCGAAGCACTCGCCGGCATCCGTTGTCCGCGGTTGATCCTATATCCCTTCGGCCAGACCTCCCCGACCCCGCCGGATGACTCGCTGCCCACCATTTGCACCTCGAAGCCGATCCGCACCAACGCCCTGCTCCAGAGCATCACCGGACTCTTCCAGCCCAATCTCGAAGGGGCGGACCGCCGCGCCCAGAAGATTTCCCGCCCGATCGGCGAGGAGATCCCCCTGGAAGTCCTCCTGGCCGAGGACAACGCCGTCAACCAGAAGGTTGCCCTGCGCTTCCTCGAGCGCATGGGGTATCGCGCGGACGCCGTCGCCAACGGCCTGGAAGCGGTCACGACGCTGGAGAATCGTCGCTATGATCTGGTGTTGATGGATGTCCAGATGCCGGAAATGGACGGCTACGAGGCGACGCGGCAGATTCGCGCGCGCCTGCCCGCGGAACGTCAGCCCAAGATCATCGCCCTCACCGCCAACGCCATGCAGGGCGACCGGGAACTGGCCATGGCCGCCGGCATGGATGACTATATTTCCAAGCCGGTGAAGATGCACGAGATCGCCGCGGCGATTCGACGACACTTCGACCGGAAGGCGGAGACGCCGCCGGGTCACCAGTTAATCGGATGAGCAGGCGTGGTCGCAGCGGGGCGGTCGGCCCCCCCGTTACGCACCCTCGGCGCCGGCCGCACTTCGCGACGCACCGCGCCCGCGCCGACACAAGCTCGACATTCAGGCGAACAATATGGGACCTTCAGGGGTGTATCTTATTCCAGCCCTCAGCCGCGGAGCGGGTCCCTTGTCCCCCCCCGGTCAGGCGTTCACCGCGCCCGGCGGCGGGGGTTCACCCGCAACAATCCCAACCGGACTCCTGGTAGCTTTGCGCAAGACCTAACATCATGCTGATCGACTGGCCCAAGCTTATCTTTTCCCTGGTCCTTCTCCTGCCCCCCATCGCGCTGTTTCATGGGGAACGCGTCCGCTATCGTGCCGTGATGCGCGACTGGGACGGATACTGGGGGCGTACGTTCAGCCTCGGCTTTCACTCGATTGACCTGCTCCGGGCCGCGCTCGGCGCGTGGCTGCTGGCTGAAGCCTTGCAGCGGGCACCGGAGGCGCTGGGCATGATGAAGTACGGCGCGATTGTGGCCAAGGCCGCCATTCTCGCCGTCGCGGCCGTGCTCCAAACGTCGTTTTGCCGCGAACCCGAAGCCGCGCACGCCCCCTTTGCGTTTGTGAGCGGCCTGGTGCTGGGCTTCCTGCCTCCCCTCGTGGCGGGATTCGGCCTCGGCCTCGCGATTGTCCTGACGATGGGAATCCATGCCCCCTCCGTTTACTTTCCGCTGCTGGCAGTGACCACCGCCGCGCTGGGGTTTCTCTTCACGGCGAAGACGCTGCTCTACGAACTCATTTCGGTCACCGTGGCCGTCACCCTCCCGTGGTTGATCACCCTCTTGTTCCCGCGGCACTTTGTCAGCTCGTACCGGGCGCGGCCAAAGGGCGCCTCCCTCCCGCCGCCGCGCTGATCAAATCAGCTGCCGCCACGCCGCGATCTCGGCGGCGTGGGCCGCGCTCGCGATCAGGTTTTCCCTTTCCCCCGGATCGCGCTCGAGATCGAAATAGAGCCAGGGCGATCCATCGCCGTTGAGGATCAGCTTGCGCGTCGCCGAGCGCCGGCCGCGCCAGACGCGGTCACATTGGTCCGGCAGCGCCACCACGCTGGGCATCGACAGGCGCGCCGCGTCCCGCCAGCAACGGGTCCGATCCCCCTGCGCCCAGGCCAGCGTCATCCCGGGAAGATCGGTCAACGAAACCGCGCTCCGATCGCGCCGCGGCTCCGCCCCCGGCACCCGCACGAGCAACGGCACCCGCACGCTCTCCTCGTGCGGCCAGCCCTTCCGAAACCGGCCGTGGGCCCCGTGCATGTCGCCGTGCACCGAGGTCACGACGACCATCGGCCGGGCTGCCTCCACCCGCCGCAGCAGCCGTCCGATCGCCCGATCCGTCGCCTCAAGATGCGCATAATAACCGGCCAGTTCCCGGCGCGCCCGGGCCGCGGCGGCCGGCGGCACGTTGGGCGAAAGCACCAGGGTCGAGGGATCCCTCCGCCCCACGCCCGGGCTGGGGGCATCGTACGGAGGATGGGGCGACTCCAGGCTCACCACACAAAACCACGGCCCCTGGCGTTCGGTCCATGCGCCGGCCCGCTCACAGAGCACGTCGCTTTGGTAGCCCGGGAAACACACGGGCCGCGGCAGCCGCGTGCCATGCAGCCAGGGATCATTGAGCAGGAACCCGCTCTCAAACCCCTCCCAAAATTCAAAACCGCCCCGCCGTTCCTCCGGCACGATCGTGCGCGCATGGGACTCACCCACCAGCGGCGCCGCCCGATCCCGCAGGCTCAGGTGCCATTTGCCAAAAAAGGCCGTGGCATAACCTCCTTCCCTCAGATCATGCGCAATGGTCCGGGCCGACCTCGGCAGCGGGTCAAAATAATCCATCACCCCATTCGCCGGTGACTCCGTTCCGGTCAGCAACGCCGCCCGGGCAAACGGCCCGAACGGATGCGGGGTCACCGCCTGCGCGTAGTTGACGGCCTGCGCCGCCAGTTCGTCGAGGCAGGGGGTCCGCGCATTCGGATCGCCCGCATACCCGCACGCCTGCGCCCGCCACTGCGTGGTGACGATCCAGAGAAGGTTGGGCGGAAGAGGCATCGGAGCGGGCGCGAGGCGACCATCAAGCAGATTTGCCGGCCCGGCGTCCAAAACCATTTGCCACTTTCCGCGCCGCCGCTTGGCTCGGGGAGAATCCCTCGCTCCCGCGAGAACCTGCCTTGTTCCTCCTGCCCCGGACTCCATGAAACTTGTCCCCGCTGCCATTGCCGTTTGTTCCCTCACGCTGCTCGCCGCCGCCGGCCGCAGCGCCGTCTCAACGGGAAACCCGTTCTACGGCGATCCGCCCGATGCGCACCATCCGTGGGCGATTCACGATCAGAATCGCCCGCAGCCTCCCCGCGTCGAGCCCGGCACCTTCAGCACCCCGGCCCAGCCCGGTCAACCGCCCGGCGATGCCGTCATCCTCTTCGACGGCACCGCCGCTTCCATCGACCGGTGGGAGGCCGACACCAAGGCCGGCGCCCCGACCGCCCCGACCAAGTGGATCATGCGGGACGGCGCGATGGAATGCGTGCCGAAGTCCGGCTACATCCGCACCAAGGATCAGTTCGCCGACTGCCAGCTCCACGTCGAGTGGGCGGCGCCGGCCAACGTCAAAGGCGACAGCCAGGGTCGCGGCAACAGCGGCATCTTCCTCATGGGCGTCCTCGAGGTCCAGGTCCTCGACAATTACAACAACCCCACCTACGCGGACGGCTTTGCCGCGTCCGTTTACGGCACGAATCCGCCGCTCGCCAACGTCCTCCGTCCTCCCGGCGAGTATCAGATGATCGACATCGTCTTCCGCCGTCCGATCTATCGTGACGGCCAGGCGATCGATCCCGGCTACGTCACGGTCTTCTGTAATGGCGTGCTCGTGCAGGATCACACGCCCATCGAGGGTTTCGGCGGCCACATGAAGCGCACTCATCCCCGTGCGTTTCCGGAGCAGGGACCGCTGAAGCTGCAAGACCACGGCAACCCGGTGCGTTTTCGCAACATCTGGTACCGCCCGCTGCCTCCGCGCGCGGTCGAAGGCGGCACCGACGGCGCGCTCACGGCCGAAGCCACCCTCGCGAAACGCCGGGAGATTGCCGCGAACCTCCGCACCGATGCGGGCAAACTCTCCGGCCCGGCGCACCTGCTGCGCCTCGCGGAGTCGCTCGTCTACGAAAAGAATGCCGCCACCTCGGCCCAGGTCGACGAGCTCGCCGCCAGCTATGTCGCCGGTCTCCAAGGTCTCTCCTCCACCCAGCTCAAGCCCAGGAAAAACGAGGTCAACCAGGTGCTCCGTGCCTTCAAGTATCTCGAGAAATTCGACATCAAGCCCGCCGGCTATGCCCCCATCAAGGCGCTCGATCACATCGTCCAGGCGCAGGGCTGGGACGAAAAAAAGAAGTAGGCGGATTCCACGCGGCGCGGCATCCAATCCTCAACTACGCCGAACTGCGCGAACGGTGGCGCGGGGATTCGCCTCCCCGCGGTTTACTGCAGCTTAAGCGGCATCGCCCGCACGCGGGCGATCAGCGCGTCGAACAACGCTCCGGTCGATTGGGTGCGGATGTCGGGGCCGGTGCGAATCGTCTGCGCCGCCGTGAAGTCCTTCAGGAGCGCGCAGAAATCGCTGTTCACCATGATGCCGAGCAATTCCCCGGTCTTCGCGAAGACGAGATCGCCGCGCTTCGGGGCGAAGTCGCCAAAGACCCGTTTGAACAGCCGATTATCGACCCGCACGAAATTGGACTCGGTGGGATCGAGCTTGAAACCCACCTCGCCGTAACCGCGCCCTTCCCCGTCGATCAAGACCGCCTCGGGAAACTTGAAGGGATCCGCCGCCAGCGCGTAGACCCGGGCCCCGAGCAGCGTGGCCTGGGCCAGGTCGAGCGGGAGCACCACGACGCGCGGATCAACCGCCAGGAACTGCACCGCGCCGGCGGCGCTGCGCGCGCCGGTCCCCGGCCGGGTGAGATTAACCGCGAGGCTCTCCCAATCGGCGCCGTTTTCGCCCAGGGAGAAAACCGTCTCCTCCACATGGAGCAGGGCGTACACGCGCTGCCCATCGCTCACCAACACGGTGTTCGCGTCCTTCGTGCGGTGGGTCGGGCCGAGGAATCCCTTGCGGGCGGCCGCAAATCCCGCCGTCAACCGGTTGGCCAGGAAGTCGCTGAACAGGAGGTTGGCGTTGATCGGGCGCTGGTCGCGGATCTCCTTCGTGAGGGCGACCGATTTCTCCGCCAACTGCCCGACGCCCTGCGCCAGCTGCGTCGTGGTTTCCTGCACCTTCAGCCGATCGTTGCGCTCCAGCTCCACCTGGCCCTTCAGGGTTTCGGCGGTCTCCCGCAGGCTCTTCTTTTCCTGTTCGGAAACAATCACCGCCATCGTCAACACCTGGTTCTGCCGCTGCGCATCGGCGAGCGACTTGTCGCGTGCCACCAATTGTTTTTCCCGATCCGCCAGCGCCGCCTGTTGCCGGCTGGCCTCCGCCTGCCGCTCCGCGAGTTCGCGCTGCAATTGCGCCAACTGCGCCCGCGTCATGCTCGCCTCCTGCGTCGCGGCCCCGAACTTTTCCGAAAGTTGGGTCACCGTTTGCTGCGTCTCCGCCAGTCGCGTGGTCGCCGCCGCGCGTTCCTCCGCCAGCTTCATCCGCTCGGCCCGCAACTGGGTGAGGCTTTGCTCCCGCGCCGCGAGGGCCTCGTCGGCCGAGGAGAGGCGCTGCGCCAGGGTATCGCGCGTCGCCTGCTCGTCGACCAGCGACTGCCGCATGGTCTCGACGAGTTCCTGCTCCCTGGTCACCGCGTTCGAGGAGAGTTCGGGCACCGGCGCCCGTTTGGCCAGCGCCGGTTCCGCCGTCTCCCAGCGGGTGAGCGCCAGGAGGTTCAGCAGCAGAAAATCACAAATGATCAGCAGAAGCGTCTTGTTCATAACGCAATCTTCGACTCGATCTGGGCCTCGAGGATCAGCTGGCGCTTGAAGGCGCGCACATGGTGGATCTTGACGAGCGCCACGCAGATGATGCCAAAGAGGTTGGAGGAGTACGCCGCCAGCAGATTCGGCTGGATGACCTGCATGACCTGCATGACCAGCGCCGCGGCCGTGCCGGCGATGCCCACATAGAGGCCGCCGTCAAAAAGGTTCTCCTCGTTCTCCATGAGTTTCAGCTTCACCAGGGGTGGCACGGGCTGTCGCGCCACCTCGCGGATTTTCAGGAGACAGATAAAATACATCGTGATCTGCAGGGTGGCAAACAGTCCGATGGACAGGAGCGTGGAGGTGTCATTCATGGCGTGAGTGGGAGTGGAATTCTTGGGCAGGACGTCGCCCGTGGCAACCAGCAGGGGCAGGCGCAATTGGTACTCGGAGGGCGGCGCGGCCTTGAGCAGGAGCGGTTCGCCCGCCGCGACCAGCAGCAAGGCGAAGACGGTGGCCAGTACGCCGGCGCGGATGTGACCCTGCCGGGTGGGCAGCGACAACAGGCCGCCCGGCGCCACGAGCCAGCGATCGAGCCCCCGCAGGATGAACCACACGCCCAGCAGATAACCCAGATACTTGAGGCCGAGTATCAGTCGCGGATGGCGGAGGGCGAGTTCGGCGGCGCCCGTCAGGGCCGGCGTCGCGGTGTGGTTCACCGGCACCCGGCGGGCCAGCAATTGCCGCACCGCACCCTGGCCGTGGCCGAGGGCCAGCTTGAGGTCCTCCAGGCCGGTCTTGCCAAAATCGATGAGATACGCCGCCACCCGGTCCGCCGAATCGGAAAACAGAGCGGCGGAATAGATCAGGGGCAACTGACTCGGGGCCACCCGGGCCAGGTGCGCATATTCGCCCAAGGTCTTGATGCTGTCGGTCCGGCGGGTGAGCTCCGTCAACTGCGTCCAATCCAGCCGCCGTCCCAGGGAGAGCAGGTTGATGAAGAAATTCTCGAATTCGCCCAATTCCTGGCTACGCAGGGCTTGATCGGCCCGCGTCCGCAACTCCCGCTGCAGCGGAGGGGAAAGATGCTGGCCCTGGTAAAGCAGGCCGGTCAGCAGGATCAGCGCATCCAGGGGCTGGCCGCCCGGACGCGCCGCCGGCACGAAGCGGCCCGTGCCGGTGAGATCGCGCAGCTTCAGCAGCGATTGCACCCCGTCGGAACCGGATTTGGCCAGGTAGGCCCGGAGCGTGTCCCGGGCCCGCACGGTGATGAAGAAGGTCAGCACCGGAGTGCTGGCGCGATGGCCCGAATCGGCCCGCAGATCGAAGAGCGGATCCAGCGTCGGATCCCATCCGCCCCAGGCCATCAGGCCGGGTTGCCGTTCGGCAAAGCGGTTCAGCGCCTCGGCCAGCGCCGGCGCGCGCGGATCATCGGTCAGCCGCGCCGCCGCCAGCACCAACGCGGCCGGACCGATCTTCTCCACGTCCACCAGATCGCGGCCGTACCCGCCGAGGCTCGGGGTGTTCGCCCCGGCCGCAATCAACAGCGCCGGGCTGACCGACTTCAGGTTGGCCGGCAGCATCCAGGCCAGCACCGCCACCACCAGGCCGGCCACGACCAGCAACGGCGTCGCGGGCCGGAACGGCGCGGGCTTGCTCGGGGTGGATTCACTCATGCATCGAAGTATTTATTTGCCGGGGGGAATTCGCAGAACCACGCTGCCCAACCTCCGACCGATGTCCCTGCGAATTGTTCACTATAACGAACCCGTTTTGCGTACCAAGGGCGAGCACGTTATCAGCTTCGACGCCCGGCTGGTGAAACTGGCGGAACAAATGCTCGCAGCCATGTACGAGGCCGGGGGCATCGGCCTCGCCGCCCAGCAGGTGGGCCGCGCGCTGCAGCTCTGCGTGGTCGACCTGCGCGAAGCCGAGGAAAAGTTTTCGTGGAAAATCGACGGCGCCCGCCCGCCCCTCGATCTCTTCATGCCCCTCGTGATCGCCAATCCCAAGGTCAAGGTCACACCCGGCACCCCCGAGACCCGCTTCGAGGAAGGCTGCCTCTCGTTTCCCAAGATCCGCGGCGATGTCTGCCGCCCCAACGCGATCACCGTCACCTTTCAGGACGAACAGGGCGTCCCGCATGAACTGTCCTGCGACGGCCTTTTTTCCCGCTGCATCCAGCACGAGGTCGATCACCTCAATGGCGTCCTCTTTATCGAGCGCATGGACCAGGCCGCCCGCGCCGGAATTGCCGAGGCCGTCAAGATCCTGGCGAAGGAAACCAAAGCCGCCGCAAAAACCAAACTTCCATGAACCAGACCCAAAAAGCCGACGGCATGAACTACGCCCCCCAGGGCAAACCGAGTCCCGTGGTCAAGGCGGGCGAATTCACCTTCGCCGCCGCCCACCTGGACCACGGCCACATCTACGGCCAGTGCAACGGTCTGCTCGAGGCCGGAGCCGATCTGAAGTGGGTTTATGATCCGGATGAAAAAAAGGTCGCCGCCTTCCTCGCCAAATATCCGCAGGCGAAAGTCGCCCGGGCGCTCGACGAGATTCTCGCCGATCCGCAGGTGCACCTGGTCACCGCCGCGGCGGTCCCGTGCGACCGCGGCCCGCTCGGCCTCCGCGTCATGGCGGCCGGCAAGGACTACTTTACCGACAAGACTCCGTTCACCTCCCTCACGCAGCTCGACGCCGCCAAGGCCGCGGTGGCGCGCACCGGCCGGAAATACATGGTGTATTTCTCGGAGCGCCTCCACGTCGAGTCGGCCATGTACGCGACCGACCTGGTCGCCGGCGGCGCCATCGGCCGGGTCATCCAGGTGATCGGCCTGGGGCCGCATCGCCTGGGCAAGGCCAACCGCCCCGCCTGGTTCTTCGAACGGGCCAAGTATGGCGGCATCCTCACCGACATCGGCAGCCACCAGTTCGAACAATTTCTCACCTACACCGGGGCCACCGACGCCACCGTCACGCAGGCGGCCGTCGGCAATTTCGCCAACCCGGACAAACCCGAGTTCGAGGACTTCGGCGAAGCCTCGCTGCTGGGCGACAATGGCACCTCCAACTACATCCGCGTCGACTGGTTTACGCCCGACGGCCTCGGCACGTGGGGCGACGGCCGCACCGTGATTCTCGGAACGAAGGGGTACATCGAACTGCGCAAATACGTCGATGTCGCGCGCGACAAGGCGGGCGACAACGTCTACATCGTCGACGATGCCGGGGAAAGGCATCTCAACGTCGCCGGCCAGGTGGGTTTCCCTTTCTTCGGGCAGCTCATCCTCGACTGCCTCAACCGCACGGAGAAGGCGATGACGCAGGCCCACGCCTTCAAGGCCGCCGAACTCTGCCTGCGCGCCCAGCTGGCCGCCCGGCGCATCGCCTGAGCCAAGGCGGCGAAAGCGGGGGCGCGACGGGTGACACCCGATTGCTCCCGCCTCCTGCTTCCTCCCTCTCCCGACCCTCCCATGTCCCGCTCCATTGCGACCCGCACCGGGGACGACGGCACCACCAGCCTGCTCTACGGCCAGCGGGTGCCCAAGGACCATCCACAAATCGAGGCGGTGGGGGCCTTCGACGAACTCAACGCCGCCCTCGGCACGGTGAAAGCGCAATTGGGCACCGACGCGCGCGGCGCGGAGATTCGCGGCCTGCTGGCCGGCGTGCAGCGCAACCTCGTGGCGCTGATGGGGGAACTCGCCTGTGCCGAAGCCGACGCCGCGCGCCATGCCGCGTCGAAGTTTGATCGCCTGGATGCCGCCACCCTCGCCCCGATCGACGAGGCCCTCGCCGCCCTCGAGGCCCGCGGACTGAAATTCGAGGGCTGGGTTACACCCGGCGCCACCGCCCTCGCGGCGGCCTTCGACGTGGCCCGCACCACCGCCCGGCGCGCCGAGCGCCGCCTGGCCGCCCTGCCGGCGCAGGGACGCAGCGTGCGGCCGGAACTGCGGCAATTCGTCAATCGACTTTCCGATCTGCTGTGGTTGCTCGCCCGCCAGGCCGAACAATAACTGCCGCGCTTTGCCCAAGGAATGCGCGACGACGGACGCTTGTATCGAAACGAAATTCCCTCAGCATCCATTCCCATGCCACTCGCTCTCGCTCTCGTCTTCCTGGCCACCGCCTGGCGCATCGCCGCGATCCACGTGCCCGCGCTCGTCAATTTTGCGCCGCTGATGGCGCTCGCGTTTTGCGGGGCGGTATATTTTTCCGATCGCCGTCTCTGGCTGGTGCCCCTCGCGGCCCTGGTGCTGTCGGACCTCTACCTCGACTCCTATTATGCGGCGACGTTCGGCGAGACCTGGACCTGGCAAAGCGGCCTGGTGCGCACGCTGTGTTTCGCCCTCGCCCTGCCCCTCGGCCAACTCGTGGCCCGGCACAAGAACTGGCTGACGCTGCTCGGGGGCGCCCTGGCCGGCTCCCTGATCTTCTATTTTGCCACCAACACCGACGCCTGGTTCCGCGACCCCTACTACCTGAAGTCAGCCGCCGGTTGGTGGCAGGCGATGACGGTGGGCCGGCCGGAATTCCCTCCGACCCTCTTTTTCTTCCGCAACACCCTGGCGAGCGACCTGATCTTCACCGGCATGTTTGCCCTCGCGTTGGAGTTCGCCGCCTTGCGCGCCGGCCGGCCGAACCTGCTGGCGCGGCGGGTGCCGGTCTGAGCGCACCGGTTCCCCAGACTTCCCGGCCCGATGCGAGGCATCGGGCCTTTTTTTGTGTGCCTTCCCTCCGGTTCCGTTGAGAATGGTGGGGAATTCCTCCGGTAATGGTCGCCAACCGGGAAAGCTCATGCGTTCTTGTGGCCTATTCCCACTGACCCTCACGCCGACCTTCCGGCCTGCGCCGGCTGCGCCCGCTGTTGCCACTTGATCGTCGAGTTGCAGGCGGGCATCGACCAGGTGCCGGAAGAATGGGTGGTGGAGTATGATGGCGTGCGGTTCATGGACCAGCGTGAAGCCGGGGCGTGCGTGGCCCTGGATCCCGTTTCGCACCTTTGCACCATCTACGACCACCGGCCGTCCGTGTGCCGCCAATTCGAGCGCGGGAGTTCCCTTTGCCGCAGTGTGCTGCGCCGCCCGGCCACCCCGGATCGTTTCGCCGCCAGCGGCGAAGCGGACACTACAGCAGGTCCGCGGCCAGCTCCGCCAGTTTCGATCGCTCGCCCTTGGTCAGCTTGACGTGGGCTGCGATGGCCTGGTTCTTCATGCGGTCGTGGCAGTAGACCAGTCCGTTGCTCCGCGAGTCGACGTAGGGGTTGTCGATTTGGGCCGGATCGCCAATCAGGACAATCTTGGAGCCTTCGCTGATGCGGGTGATCACGGTCTTCACCTCGTGCGGCGTGAGCTGCTGGGCCTCATCGAGGATGAAGAAACGCCGGGCGATGGACCGGCCGCGGATGAAGGCGAGCGCCTCGATTTCAACCATGCCGCTCTTGAGGAGCCGTTCGTAGGGTTTGATCAGGTTGCCACCACCATAGCCGCCGTTATGGCTCATGTGACTGGGCGCCGCCGGCGCGATCGCGTTGAGCAGATGCGACTCGTGTTTCTTGTGTTTCTTCTTGGCGACTTTCTTCGCCGCGAACTGCGGATCCTTCGGCGGCTTGGAAGGAATCAAGACCTCGAGCGCGTCGTGGTACGGTTGCAGCCACGGTTTCATTTTCTCCTCGAGCGAGCCGGGCAGGAAGCCGATGTCCTTGCCCAGCGCGATCACCGGACGCGAGATCGAGACGCCGTCGTACTTGGAATGTTCGTCGTGCGTCTGGTGGAGCGCACACGCGGTCGAGAGCAGGGTCTTGCCGGTCCCGGCCTTGCCGAAGCACGTGAGCATCGCGATGCTGTCGTCGAGCAAGGCATCCATGAAGAATTGCTGCTCAAGATTGCGCGCGCGAATCGGAATGCCTCCTGGCGCCTTCACGAAATCCGGCACCTTCAGGCGGCGCACGATCCGATCACCGAAAAACCGCGCCGGCATCGTCTTGCCCTCATCGGAACGCAGCAGCACGTATTCGTTGAGATAAAGGCTTTTCGCCACCGGCGCGCCGACCTCGAAAAATCCCTCCGAACAGAAGCGCTGCAACTCGTAGATATTGACGGAGATTTCCCGGTAGCTCGCCTCGTCGTCGTTCTCCGGGACCTTGTCGTTGAGATAATCCTCCGATTCCAGCCCCACGGCCCGCGCCTTCAACTGCACGTTGACATCCTTCGTGACCAAAATGGTCGGCGGCGGATAGCGCTCCTGCACAAACAGCGCCGCCGCGATGATGCGGTTGTCCTTCTTGGTCAAATCCGGCAGGATGGCCCGCAGCCGATCCATCGCGGGCGAACGCTGGCCCGGGTTGAGCAGGTACGGGTTGATGATGATGGAAAGCGTGCCCCCGTTCTCGAGTTCGACCCCTTCGTGCATCGCCCGCGTGTCCGGCAGCAACTCCTGCAGAATGCGGTGCACCCGGCGCGCGCTGCGCCCGCGTTCGGTCGACTGCTCCCCCTTGATCGAGTCGAGCTCCTCCAGCACCTCCACCGGAATGGCGAGGTTGTTTTCCTCGAATTTGAAAATGGACTGGGGGTCATGCAGCAGGACATTCGTGTCGAGCACGAAGGTCTTGACCTTGCTTGAAACCTTGATCCGCGAAAAGGGGGCGTCCGCCCCGCGCAGGTATTCCATCGGGTGGGTGTGGATAACTTGTTAATAACAGTGATCGCGTTTTGGCTATTGTCGATTCCAGAGTTGGCGGCCGCGCAGGTATTACAGTCTCTCCCACCGCCGCCGCGCCCATCGCAGTTGGTTTTCTGTTACACTTGTGTGGCAGCCGGCCGGCCGCCACGCTTCCGGCTCGCCTCCGCCCGCTCCCATCTATTGACCGCTCACCCACCCGCCTCATGCATCTGGACCGGATCAAACAGGACCTGCTCGCCTCGTATCGCAGCTACGGGGGCATCAACCACCTCGACGGAGTCAATCTCCCGTCCCAGGAATCGGTCAACCAGCTCGCGGCCGACTGCATGCACCTGCTCTTCCCCGGCTACTTTGACGAACCCGCCCTGACCGAAAGTGAGCTTCCCGCCCTGGTGGATCGTCTGCTGGCCGGCATTGACCGGCGCCTCGCCGCCGAAATCGAGAAGTGCCTGCGCTTCGCCCACGTCACCGACCCCGGCCCGACGGCGCGGGAACTCACCGCCTCGTTTCTCACCCAGCTGCCCGGCGTGCGCCGCATCATCAAGACGGATGTCGACGCCGCCTACGCCGGGGATCCCGCGGCGCGGAGCGTGGAGGAGATCATCCTGGCCTATCCGTGCGTGCTGGCCATCTCGCTGCAGCGCCTGGCCCACGTGCTCTACCACCTGCACGTGCCGCTGCTGCCGCGCATGCTCACCGAATACGCCCACGAGCGCACCGGCTGCGACATCCATCCGGGCGCCCAGATCGGCAGCCATTTCTTCATCGATCACGGAACCGGGGTGGTGATCGGCGAAACCGCCACCGTCGGAGCCCAGGTGAAACTTTATCAGGGCGTGACGCTGGGCGCGAAGAGTTTCGAGGTCGATGCCGAGGGGCACCCCGTCAAGGGCGTCAAGCGGCACCCCGACATCGGCGATCACGTCACGATCTATGCGCACGCCACCATCCTGGGCGGTGACACCCGCGTGGGCACGCATTCGATCATCGGCTCCAATGTCTGGCTGATGCGATCGATTCCCGATCAGTCCGTCGCCTATTTCAAGGGCGACAATCTCGTCGTGCGTTCGCGGCGGAAAAATGAATCGCTGGTCGGCCACACCGGGGCGCCGGCCCACCATCACGACTGGGAGATCTGACGGCCCGCGACGCCCACCTGGGGCCGGGGGGCACTGCGGAGCGCGGACTCAGACGGCCGCGCCCGCGGCTTTCAGACCGAAGCCGGCGGACACCCGCTGGCAAAACCCGATGAACGTCTCCTCGGCGAACGCCAGGCGCCGACCCCGCAGATGCGCCACCCCCCACGTGCGCGGGAGCGGGCGCGCGCCCAGCGGCAGTGACACCAGGGATCCACTCTCGAGATCGGCCCGCACCGTCCACGGCGCCAGCACGCCCACCCCCAGCCCGATTTTCACCAATTCTTTGCTGGCCTCCACGTTTTCCAGCTCGATGAAGTTCGACAGCGTGATCCGCTCCTCGCGGAAGTACTCGCGCACGAGCCGGAACGTTTGACTGGTCTGGGGCGGGAGCACGAGGGTTTCACTCTCGACGGCATCGGGTGGCACCCGGCCGAGTTTGGCCCAGCGATGCTGTGGAGCCACGATGAAGCGCAGCACGTCCTGAAAGAGCGGCGCGAACGCGAAGTCACTGAGCCCTGGAGCAGGCTGCAGGATAATCGCCAAATCGGTGTGCCCTCCCCGCAGGAGTTCCAGTTGGTGCCGGTGATCGCCCGGCTCCACCCGAATCACGCAGTCCGGATAACGCTGGCGGAATTCGCGCAGCGCCGCCGGCAGGATGTACTGGCAGGGCGTGATGCCCGCGCCGACCCGGAGGCGCCCATGACCCCACTTCGCCACGGTCGCGAGATCCGTGCGGGCCGTCTCCATTTCGCGCAAAATGCTTTCGGTGTGACGGAGAAACTGCTCCCCCGCCTGGGTGAGGCGCACCCGGCGGCCGAGCCGGTCCAGCAGCCGGCAGCCGACGTCCGCTTCGAGCGCCTTGATGGCGTGGCTCACGGCGGACTGGGTGAGGAACAAGTCCTTGGCCGCGAGCGTGAAGCTACCCCGCCGCGCCAGCGCGGCGAAGGCGTGAAGCTGGCGACTGTCCAGCGTGGTCTTCATGGATGAGGGCTCTTCATTCGCTCGATGAGGAACGGGAAGAGCAGTAATTGCGCCAGCTGGGCACGAGCGCTCCCTTCGGACGAAAAATCCCCCGGGCTCGCGCTGAAGGCTACTGCGCAAGGTCCCCGACCTTGCCTCCCTCCCGCGGGTCGATCCGCCGGTCGCCCGCCTGACCGGGATACCCTTCAGATGTAATACATTTCCGCCGGATCCTTCGTCGCAAGTTGAACCAGTGTGTATCCCCGGGTCTTGTCCGCCAGCTCCCGGCTGATCTCCGTCCACACGTCCTTCACCCGGCGGCCGCTGCGCCCCGCGAAATTCCCGCTGAGTTGCAGGCATTGTCCTTCGACGGCGACCAGGATGTCGAAGAGCGAAATTTCTTCCGGCGCGCGCGCCAGGGTGTAGCCACCATGGTTGCCGCGGCGGCTCGTGATCAGGCCGTGGTTGCGGAGCTTGAGCAGGATCTGGGCGAGGAAGTTCGCCGGCACCGCCTCGGTCGTCGCGAGATGATCGATCTGCGCGAGTTCCCCCGACCCGTACATCCGCGCCAGCTCCGCCATTACCCGGCACGCATAATCGACTTGGACGGAGACCTTCATCGGGATCAGATCACGTAATCGGCGCTCTCGGGTTTGACCACCTCTGGCGGCGGCTGGAGCATGCCGGCGGCCACGGTGGCGTTGGTGCCCGGCTCGATCAGGATGAACGAACCCGTGAGGCGGTTGGTGGCATAACCATCGTAGACCAGGGGACGGGCCGTACGGATCCGCACCTCCCCAATGTCATTCATCGCCAGCGCTGCCGGGACGGCCTCCGTGCTGAGCTGAGCCATGTCGAGCTTGCTGACCAACTCGGTGACCACGGCCTGCACCAGGTGGGTGGTGTGTTTGAGCAGAAATTTCCGCCCGGGCTGCAGCGCCCGCGGATGCATCCAGCAGACACTCGCCCGCAGGTCCGTGCCGGATCCAGGGGGATGTTCGACCCCGATGAGCATGCTGCCGCGGCTGACGTCGATGTCGTGCTCCAGTACCACGGTGACGGATTGCGGGCAGAACGCCTCCTCGACCGCGCCATCGTAGGTCCAAATTTGTTTCACGGTGGTCATGATGCCCGCGGGCAGGACCATGACCTTTTTGCCGCGGCGCACAATCCCTCCGGCGATTTGGCCGCTGACCCCGCGAAAATCATGCAGGGCCGGATCATCCGGCTGGTTGGGGCGGTTGACCCACTGCACCGGCAGGCGGAATCCGTTCAGGTTCCAATCGCTCGCAATGTGTACGCTCTCCAAATGCCCGAGCAGTGTGGGCCCGACATACCACGGCGTGTGCGGCGAAGGCTCCACGACATTGTCGCCGTTGAGCGCGCTCAGCGGGATGAACTTCACATCCTTGATGTCGAGCCGCGGCAGAAACTCCTCGAATTGCGCGCGAATCTCAAGGAAGCGCTGCTCGCTCCAGCCCATGAGGTCCATCTTGTTGACCGCCACCACCAGGTGCGGGATGCCCAGCAGCGAGGCAATGGCGGTGTGCCGGCGACTCTGCTCAATCACCCCGGTCCGCGCGTCCACGAGCACGATCGACAGGTTCGCCGTCGAGGCGCCGGTCACCATGTTCCGCGTGTACTGGACGTGGCCCGGGGTGTCCGCGATGATGAACTTCCGCCGCGGGGTGGCAAAGTAGCGGTAGGCGACGTCGATCGTGATGCCCTGCTCGCGCTCGGCCCGCAGGCCGTCGGTCAGATTGGCGAGATTGATCTGCCCGCCTCCCGTGATGTCGGCGGAGCGCTGCAGCGCCTCGAGCTGATCCTCCATGAGGGACTTGGAGTCGTACAACAGGCGGCCGATGAGCGTCGACTTGCCGTCGTCGACGCTGCCGCACGTATTCAGGCGCAGGATATCGATGGGAAACGCCGGGGCGTTGGGAGATGGAAGATGGGAGATGGGAGATGGGGGCAGCGAAACCATGGAAATCTATTTTCGGCGCTCGGCGGAATGCATTAGGCCGGTGACCAGCTTGCCGCAACGGACGCAGCGGTCGTGAATATCCTGCTGCGCGTCAGCGCTGACGTAGGCGTTGTCGAGCAGGACATACGACATGGAGCGGACCTCGCCACACGAACGGCGAGAGACGTTATAAAACTGGACTTTCTCCGCCGGGTGCAGGCTCTCCCAGCCTTCCGCGATATTGTTCATAATCGAGACCGACGCACGACGGAGCTGATCGCAGAGCCCGAAGTCGCGGCTCAAAGGCTCGCTCCGGCAGAGTCGATAGATGTGTGCCGTCAATTCACGGGCTGCTTTCCAAGCGTCGAGTTCTTCAAATCTCATGGTCAGGCGGTATTCCCATCTTCGTTCTTCCATCTCCCATCTTCGAGAAAGCCGGTTAGAAATAACCGGCTTTCTTGCGGTCCTCCATCGCGGCCTCTGACGACTTGTCGTCGGCGCGCGAACCCCGCTCCGTCACGCGGGCCGCGGCAATCTCCGCGATGATGTCGTCCACCGTGCGGGCCGGCGACTCCACGCAACCCGTGCTGATGATGTCGCCGATCGTGCGCACCCGCACGACGAGGTCGCGCACCTCCTCCCGGGGCCTGGGCGGGACCAGGTCGTTGACCGGCAGCCACTGCCCACCGCGGCGGACACACCGGCGCGGATGGCTGAAATAAATACTCGGGACTTCGAGGTGCTCCCGCTGGATGTATTCCCAGACATCCATCTCGGTCCAATTGCTCAGCGGGAAAACCCGCATGTTCTCGCCGGGATTGAGCCGGCCGTTGTAGAGGTTCCAGATCTCCGGCCGCTGGTTCTTCGGGTCCCACTGACCAAAGCCGTCGCGGAAACTGAAGAACCGCTCCTTGGCCCGGGCCTTCTCCTCGTCGCGCCGTGCCCCGCCGACGCAGCAGTCGAAGCGAAACTCCTCGATCGCCGCGAGCAGCACCGGGATCTGCAGGCGGTTGCGGCTGATTTCGCCCGGCGCCGGCTGCGCCACGCCCCGGGCGATCGCGTCCTCCACCGTGCGGATGATGAGCTTCGCGCCCAGTTGTTTCGCCCGGCGATCGCGGAACTCGTTCAACTCGGGGAAATGATGCCCGGTGTCCACATTGAGCAGCGGCAGCGGCAATTCCGCGGGACGAAAAGCCTTTTCGGCGAGCCGGAGGAGGCAGATGGAATCCTTGCCGCCGGAGAAGAGCAGCGCGGGGCGCTCAAACTCGCCCGCGACCTCCCGCATGATGTGGATCGCCTCCGTTTCGAGGTGCTGCAGATGATCGAGATGATAGCTGGTCATGGTGGCGGAGATTGGCCCGGTCCGGCTCAGGCGCTGACGGCTTTCCCGCCCCAGGCGGCGTGCAGGCCGCACTCCCGTTTTTCGTCGGCCTTGGCCGGATCAAAATAGTCCCACTCGTTGGGCAATTGGTGCCGCGCCAGGTAGGCTTCGAGCTCGGCGTCGCTGGCATGAAAGAACGGGCTGACCTTGAGGGTGCCGAAATTTTCGTCGGGCGAGACGAGGTCGAGGCCGGCGCGATTCGGATTCTGCACCTTGCGCAGCGCCGTGATCCAGACGGTCGGGGCCAGTTCCCGCATACCCCGCTGAAAAGGTTCGAGCTTCATCAGCGCGCTGAACGCCTTCAGCCCCGCCTCGTCGTCCGTGCCCGGGATGGGGCCGTGCACCGCATCGCGGTGGGCCGCCGAGACCCGGGGCAGATAGGATCTCACGTTGAGCCCCAGGCGCGTCCGCAGGGCCTCCGCATGCCGGTACGTGGCCGGCCGATTGTATCCGTGATCCACCCACAACACCGGGATGTCGGGCTGGACCTGGACCGCGAGGTGCAGCACGGCGGCCTCGTAGGGCCGAAAATTCGTCGAAACCACGGCGCGGCCTTCCGCCCGGGTGATCGCCCAGCGGACGATTTCGAGCGGCGGCAGGGACCGCAGGTCGGCATTGGCCTGGGTGAGTTCGGCAGTGGTCATGGTTGGCTCGATTTGCTGCGCCACCGCTCAAAGGGACGCCGGCAACGGGTGCGGGAAGGCGCCAAGCTTCTGCTTGCAGCCCAAGGTTTTGTCGGAGGTCGCAGGACATTTCTCAATCATCACACCGAGAATGCTTGAACCTGCTGAACAACGGGTAAAGGCTAAAACACGTCATATCTACTAAAGATGTCATCTTTAACCGTGATCCGTTCGCCCCAAGGGCTTGTGCCTGCGGCTCACCACCGTGAGTCCGGGTGGCGCAACGCCTGCTAATTGTGGGTTCACACCGATGAATCCTTTCACCTTCGACTCCCGGACCGAACCCTCGTGCCTGCCGCCTCCCCCGGCCGGCCACGCGAACGCTGCACCCAACCCTCCCTGCGACGAGTATTTCCCGGAGTCCTCCCCGTTCCGGCCCGGTGCCGTCTTCCTCGTCGGGGCCGGCCCCGGCGACCCCGATCTGCTGACTTTGAAAGCGCACCGCCTGATCCGCACCGCGGATGCGATCGTTTACGATTATCTGGTAGGTCCCGGGATTCTCGCCCAGGCCCGGCCAGGCGCCGAATTGATCTTTGTCGGAAAAAAGGGCGGCGGCTTCTGCTCCCCGCAGCGGGACATCGAAGGCACGCTGATCCGGCTGGCGCGCGAGGGGAAGCAGGTCGTTCGCCTGAAGGGCGGCGATCCGTTCATCTTCGGTCGCGGAGGCGAGGAAGCCGAGGCGCTGGCGACGGCGGGCATCCGGTTCGAGATCGTTCCCGGAGTGACCTCCGCCCTCGCGGCCGCCGCCTATGCTGGCGTGCCCCTGACCCACCGCGCCCACGCCTCGGCCGTCGTCTTTCTCACCGGCCACGAGGATCCCAACAAGGCGGATTCCGCCATTCATTGGGAGGACTACGGGCGGCTGGGCGCGACCCTGTGCGTCTATATGGGGATGAAAAACCTCGAGACGATCCTGCGGCGCCTCCAGGCTGGCGGGTTGGATCCCGACACCCCCGCCGCCGTGATTCAGTCGGCCACCACCCCCGGCCACCGGCAGCTGGTTTCCACCGCCTCCCGCATCGCGCTCGAGTCGGAACACGCCGGCTTTGGGGCGCCCGCCATCGTCATCATCGGTGAAGTCGCCGCCCTCTCCGATAAACTCGCCTGGTTCGAGTCCGCCCTCGCCGCCGGAACCGGCGTCCCTGTCGCATGATCGTCGCGCTCGTCGACAACGGCTCCCTCGCCCCGGCGGCGCATCTGAACCTGCGCACGGTCGCGGCCGCGCTGTCCACCCGCAGCGGCACCCCGGTGCACGCCGTATCGTGGAAGCACAGCGACCGCATCCCGCCCGCAGCGATCGAAGAGACGCCCGCCTGGACGCTGGCCCCGTTTGTGCGGGCCCAAGTGGCGCAGGGGCACCGCGAATTCGTGTTGCTGCTCTTCTTCATCAGCGGGCAGGGCGCCATCGGTGCGGGGCTGCGCCTCGACCTGGAAAAGTTGCAGCAGGAATGCGGGGGATTCGAGTACCGGTTGGCGGATGGACTCGCCGTCCCCGGGGAGGTGGCCGCCATCGCCACGGCCCGCATTCGCGCCACGATCGCCTCCCAGTCCCTGCGCACTCCCCCCGTGGTGGTGGTCGATCACGGCGGCCCTTCCCCGGCCTCGGCCGCCCGGCGCGACGACTTGGCCGCTCGCATCCGGACCCAACTCGGGTCGGAGATTGGCCTCCTCGCGACGGCGTCGATGGAAGGGGAACACCCGCCATTGCTCGCCGACCGACTGCGCACCGCGGAATTCAGCGGCCGCGACGTGGTTGTCAGTCTCTTGTTCCTCTCCCCTGGCCGCCACGCGGGACCCGAGGGAGACGTGGAGGAAATCTGCCGCGCCTCCCCCGCCCGTTGCCACCTGACAGGCCTGATCGGCACCCACCCCGCAATCGTCGACGCGCTCGCCGCCGCCCTCTCCGCCCCGCCCGCTTCCGCCCTCGTCAATTCTTTCGCATGAGCTCCACCAACGCCACCACCACGCCCGCCGCCGCCGCCAAGCCGCTGCACAAGAACGAGCACCTCAAGGCGGGGAGCAATTTCCTCCGCGGCGACATTCTCCGCGATCTCGCCGACCATTCCACCGGCGGCATCACGGAAGAGAGCGCCCAACTGACCAAGTTCCACGGCATCTACCCGCAGGACGACCGCGACCTGCGCAACCAGCGCCGCAAGGACGGACGCGAAAAGGCGTTCTCCTTCATGGCCCGCGTCCGCGTGCCCGGCGGGGTTTGCACGCCCGGGCAATGGCTCGCGCTGGACCAACTGTCTGACCAGTTCGCCAATGGCACGCTGAAGCTCACCACCCGCCAGGCCTTCCAGTTCCACGGCATCGTCAAGAGCAACCTCTGGCGCGCCATCAACGGCATCAACCAGTCGCTGCTGGACACGATCGCGGCCTGCGGCGACGTGAATCGCAACGTCATGTGCAACCCCAATCCGGAGCAGTCCGCACTGCACGCCGAGGTCTACGAAGTGGCCCGCGCCATCAGCGAGCACCTGCTCCCCCGCTCTCACGCGTACCATGAACTCTGGGTGGGCGATCATCTCGTCGGCGGAGGCGAACCCGAGGCCGAACCGATCTACGGGCAAACCTACCTACCCCGCAAATTCAAGGTCGTCATCGCCGTGCCGCCGAGCAACGACGTCGACCTCTACGCCCACGATCTCGGCTATATCGCCATCACCGATGCCACGGGACGTCTCGCCGGCTTCAATGTCACCGTGGGCGGCGGCCTGGGCATGTCGCACAACCAGCTTGAAACGTATCCGCGCATCGCCGACGTGCTCGGTTACTGCACCGTGGCACAGGCCGTCGACGTCGCCGAGAAAATCGTCCTCGTCCAGCGCGACTACGGTGATCGCACCGACCGCAAACACGCGCGCCTGAAGTACACGATCGCCGACCGCGGCCTCGCCTGGTTTCGCCAGGAGGTGGAGCAACGCCTGGGTTTCCAGCTCGGCGCACCCCGCCCGTTCCAATTCACCCACACCGGGGACCGCTATGGCTGGGTCGAAGGCCACGATGGACGGGCGCATTTCACCCTCTTCATCCAAAGCGGGCGCGTGAAGGACGAGGCCGACTACCCGCTGCGCTCGGGGTTGCGGGAAATCGCCCTGGCGCACAAAGGCGACTTCCGCCTCACCGCCAACCAAAACCTCATCATCGCCAATGTCGCCGCCGCCGACCGGCCGCGCATTGAGGCGCTGTTGCGGAAACACCGGCTCGATCGCGCCAACGACGCCTCGGGCCTGAAACTCAACGCGATGTCCTGTGTCGCCCTGCCCACCTGCGGTCTGGCCCTCGCCGAAAGCGAGCGCTATCTGCCCGCGCTGGTCGCGCTGCTCGAAGTGGAACTCGCCGCCGCCGGCCTGCGCCACGACGAGATCGTCCTCCGCGTCACGGGCTGCCCGAACGGCTGCGGTCGCCCCTTCCTCGCTGAGATCGGATTCGTCGGCAAATCGCCCGGAAAATACCACGTCTACCTGGGCGCCGCGTTCAACGGCTCGCGCCTCAACACGCTCTTTAAGGCCAACGTGCCGGACTCCGAAATCGCCGCCCTGCTGCGTCCGATCATTCAACGCTATGCCCAGGAACGGACCAAGGGGGAACGCTTCGGCGACTTCGTAATCCGCGCGGGTTACGTGAAACCCACCGGCACCCCGCAGGATTTCCACGAGGCCAAGGCGGCGAAAGCCTGACTGGCTGGAAGGAAGGCTGCTCTTCGTTCCAGTAAGACGCTCAACGACATTCTCTCGACGCTTGGAGCGCAGCCGCTGTAGGGCGGGATCGTCGAATCCCGCTCCATGTCGGCCGATGCGCTTGACCACCATCGCCTCCCAAATACCGTCGTCATCATGGACGCTGTCCTTCCGCTTGACCAAATGACCACGGAAGAAAAATTGCGCGCCATGGAGGCGTTGTGGGCCGATCTTTCCCGCAAGGCGGATAGCTTTGAATCGCCGGCGTGGCACGCCGATGTTCTCCATGAACGCGATCAGCGCATCGCCGCAGGCAAGGAACCCTCCGTCGAGTGGGAAGCCGCCAAGCGCAAACTCCGCGAGCGGCTGCAGTGAATGTCCGAATTCGACCTTCGGCAGGAAACTGGCACGGGGTCACGTCGCACCTTGCGACAAATCAAGCGCGTGCCGGAAGCAGCTTCAATGACTCCGGGCATTGATAGACTGCTCGAAGTTGCGAGGTGAGACGTGTCCCCGGCGACTCTCCTAAGCCGGCGTGAATACCATGGGCAAATCGCCCGACCAGATCGACAAGCGTGAACTCGACAATCACGGCCGCCCTGCTCTCGTCGTCGACCGGCAGGGCTACATCCATCTGATCTTCGGCGCCCACGGCGGCGACCCTTCGCTCGGGCAGAACAAATTCGGGCTGCCGGGCAAGGGCCGCTTCACCCACGCGGTCTCCGAGAAACCCGGTGACATCTCCCGGTGGAAAACCTTGGACAACATCTCGCCCTTCGGCACTTACAGCCAGTGGGTGAAGACGCCGAACGGCGACCTCTACCTTTTCTACCGTCACGGTTCCCATCGCAGTGACTGGGTTTACCAGAAATCGACCGACGACGGCCGCACGTTTTCCCCGGAAGGCTCCGTGCTGAAAAACAAGCTCAGTTCCTTTTCAGTGACGACGGAAGACGCGTGGTATGCGTGGTTCGAAAACGGCCAGGGCGACACGATCACCGCGCACTACGTCTACCACGCCTGTGCCAACCCCGGCCACGTCCGCGCCGACGTTAACGCTTATTTCATGGTCATGAATACGCGCGACGGTTCATGGGCCACCGCCAAGGGCGAGCCGATCAAGCTGCCCGTCACGAAAGAATACTCGGACAAACACACCCTCGTCTGGGACTCCGCCAAGGAGCGCACGAGCCACGGCACCGCCCACGTCGACGCCGACGGCAATCCCCACTTCACCATCCGGGCCAAGGGCCTCAGCTATACGCGCTGGCTGGGCACTGCGTGGCAAAAGCCGACGCCGATCGCGGTGGCTGGAAGAGGGGCCGTGAGCGAGGGCGACTTCATCCTCGATTCGCCCACCAAAGTTCGCGCGCTGCTCAACAGCACCGACCAAGGCGTGGGCGAAGTCGGCTGGTGGAATTCCAACGACGGCGGGCTGACCCGGGAAAAGGGCACCGCCCTGATCTCGTCGCGCGACTCGACCTTCGAGCCGACGACATTTGTGCGCAACGCCCACCCCGACGCCCGCATGCTGATCGCGGAGAAGAAGCGCGATGCCGGCAACCTCTACTGCAACATGTATCTCATCGGCGACCACGGCCCGCTGGGTCGCCCGGCCGCCGCGGCCAGCCACCTCGGCGATCGTCTGGAGCAGATCAAGCTGTTGCCGAAGGAAACGCCGAAGATGGAAGCCAAGCGGAAGAAAAAGGCGGCAAGAGCCGACGAAGAACCGTAAGTGAGCCGCTGCGCGGCGGGGACGCCTCGCCCTACCGCCGCAATCTAGCTGGCAGAAGTCCAGTCCTCAACCGCCGTTAACATCAAATGAGTCCTTACCTCCAACTTGCCTGCGCTTTCGGCGCGCTCCTCACGGCCGCCGTCGCCGCCCAGCCGAACGTCCTCTACATCATGACCGACCAGCAGTCGGCCGATGCGCTGAGCTGTCGCATGGGTGATCGTTACTTGAAGACGCCCAACCTCGACCGCCTCGCGGCCCGCGGCACGTTCTTCACGCGCGCCTACACGCCGAACCCGCTCTGTATGCCGGCGCGCAACTCGATCTTCACCGGTCGCTATCCGCACGAGACCAAGGTCACCGACAACACCAAGCTCAAGCTCGATGCCAACGAGTTCGTGACCATGGGCACCTACTTCCGGCGCGCCGGCTATCAGACCGCGTATTTCGGCAAGTGGCATCTCGCCTACGACGAGAGCAAGACCGCGACGCACGGGTTCGAGACGTTAGACACGGGCCACCTCGATGTGGAGAACGCCGCCCGCGCGACCACGTTTCTCGCGCAAAAACACGCCAAGCCGTTCCTGCTCGTCGTGAGTTTTCTCAATCCGCACAACGTCTGCGAACTCGCCCGCGATCAGGAACTGAACAACGGCCCGATCGGCGAACCGCCCCCGCTCGCGCAGTTCCCGCCGTCTCCGGCGAACCTCGCGCCGCCCCGCAACGAGCCCGACTCGATGGCGCTCATCCGCCGCGGCTACCACGCGAACCCGCAGTTCCCCGTCGGCGGTTTCACGCCCGAGCGCTGGCAGGCGCTGCGCTGGGGCTACTACCGTCTCATCGAAAAAGTGGACGCCGAAATCGGCAAGGTGCTCGATGCCCTGCGCGCCGCAGGCCTCGAAGAAAACACGCTCATCGTCTTCACCTCCGACCACGGCGAGTGCGCCGGCGCGCACGGGCTCAATCAGAAGACCGTGCTCTTTGAGGAGGCCGCACGGGTGCCGCTCATTGTCAGTGCGCCCGGCCAGCGCATCGCCCGCACGTCAGACAAATTCGCCAACACCGGCATCGACCTGCTGCCGACGATGTTCGACTTCACCGGCCTCGCGCGTCCCGCGAAACTTACCGGACTCAGTCTGAAGCCCCTCACGCAGGGCGAGAACGTCGCCACGTGGCGCGACTACGTCGTCGTGCAAAACAACATGACGCAGACCGCGCTCATCGATGGCAACGTGCCTACGACCGAAGGCCGCATGATTCGCACCGACCGCTACAAATACTGCGTCTACGCTCATGGCCAGCAGCGCGAATCCCTCGTCGATCTCCAAAAAGATCCCGGCGAGATGACCAACCTCGCCCGCGATCCCGCGCACCGGGAGACGCTGCTCGCGATTCGCGAACACCTCCGTAAATGGGGCGTCGAAAACCACGATCCGCTCGTTGCCACGATGCTCGCCGATGACGTGAAGCCCCGTGCATTCGAAACGGTCACCACGCCGAAGAACGCCGCGATGATGGAGAGCGTGACGAAGAAGAAAAAGAAATCGTGAATGGCGCGGTGGAGAGCGAAGCGGGCGTCGCGTCGTTGCCGGCGCGGGACCGACCGCAACGCTTCGGCGGTATTTACCTTCCCGACGGGAATCTTCCTGCCCCACACTCTTCCTGCCAAATTCCGGCGCCACGAATTCTGACAGAAAAATTTCAATCCGCCGCTACCGACGCGAATGCGGGCATCATTTCCAGGGTCGCTAACAGAGTCTGCTCGTCGACCCCGGCGAAGCGCTGGGCCCGCTCTGCCACTATGTTCACCTCCACCCCGTGCGAGCGCACATGGTGCCGGCTGGGGACCTCGCGGAGTGGCCGTGGTCGAGTGTCCGCTTAGGAACCGCAACCCCGCCGTTCGGCGGGCCTGTCAAACCCACCCAGGCGCGATGAAACCGGCGTTGGTCGCAGACAAACTTCTCGCGGAGCATCGGCACGGTCGGTTTGGTCAAGACGAGTGCAAAGTGCAAAGTTTGACCCCTTTTCGGACTCTCGCCGCCCCGCCAAGACGGCGCAAACCCAGATTCAGGTAGCGCTCAGCTCACCCGCCTAACATGTAACGGCCCGGCCCCTTATTCCGGCCGATCAGTCGCTGGCCAACGCCTGCCACGAAACCTCGCGATCCCTGCTGCTCAACAACAAAAAAAATCCCACCGAGCAATAGCGCGAAGCCCGTGCCCTCCGAGGTAGGAGCGTGCTGGCACGCGAAGGGTTTTCCGGGTGTAGGGGCGTCGCTTGCCGACGCCCGCAGTAGCCGTCGAGTTGAGGGACGCTCAAGTCCCGCCCAAAACTAGCAACTAGCGGCCTGACCCCCTCCGGATTCTCCTTTCGTCCGCTTATCTCCATTTTTGTCCCGAGTAATCGAGCATGAGGCGCCCCGTGGGCGCGGAAACTACCGCGCTTGCTTCCAATTGCGGGCCTTTGCTTCACGTCATACAGGCGCAAAATCGACGCCAACGGCCTTTCCGATATTGAGTTTGTCGCGGAAATTGTTAATTCCTCCGACGTGCCTGTGACTGAAAAGGATTTTTATGAATTATTCCCGGACGGCTATCATGCTACCGGAGATATATGGATGGGCCTGCCCTCCATGGGGCTCGTCCCTGCAACACGAGTATCTGGACTAGTAGTTACGCCTGCCTGCGATTTGGCGAATTGTAAGACTGAGACTGTGACTTACGTTCCAATAGTTCCGATAAACATTTTCCTCCAAATGCCTGAGTTTTTAGTTGAGGTCTCACGATTCGGAGGAGAGTCAATGGAGAAACTCGGTATGAAAAAACCGCGCTCGGCAAACGACTTACTCGACCCCGCACTCTTGATTCAACTAACCGAGCTCGCACCAGCCAAAGGCAAAGAAGAGCTTCAAACCAGATGCTTAATGGCACTCAAATATCTCCAGAAAGAGGACCAGCGCGTCCCGGCGGGAAAACGTCCCACCGAAATAATTCGTGAGATTCTTGGCTCAGGCTGGATAAAGGTAAAAGAAAGGTTAGTCAGGAATTCGTATCGGTCGGACATCTACTATTTGCCACCTGACTACCAGCATGCAGACTGGAGTGCAGTTCCACTTCATTCAATCGCCCTTCTCAGATATCTGATTACCGTGCCAACCTACTTTTTGGATGAGGCACATGCGGCAGACGTTCGCGACTGGGAGCACCGCAGATCACGGTTACTCGAAAGGCAGCTTCACTGGTGCCATGGTTGCCATGAGACCACCCCACCGTTACGCGCACTTCGTTTAAAGGACGCGTTTCTCAGCGACCTCCTCACTAAACTCGTATCGATCTACGTGCGACTCGGTGCTCCAGACCTCGACCACACTTCCTTAGCGCGAATTGAAGGAGAACTCTAGTATGTATGACTATGTAGCAGTGTCGGGAGCCACAGCAAACTGGCTATTAGCTCAGGCTAGCCGCCGGGCAGCGCTTTCAAGTGCCTTGGCTGAACTCCAATCACTGCGAGGGTTAAACACCAGCGCACTTTCCGTCGGTGCGCTACGTTTAGCCGCGCTCCCGAAGACTGCCGTCGTCGCCGTTTGGAACAGTGATCTGCTTTCTGGAAAAGGTTATGAAGGCTGGGGGTTCTGTCGGTTGACCGGCGAGTCTGGAATTCTTTCCGCACCAGACTTTAAGAATGAAATTTTTGAACGCTTTTTGACCGTCACGGATTTGCGCCTGAAGGGCTTGATTCTCGATCAACGATGGGTGCACCGGAATCTCGGAGATGATTTTCATACTTGTATTTCTGGTCGAGGTGACAAGGCGTGGCGATATAGTTTGGCTTATACAGATCGAGCGCTCGACCTACCTGGTGGAAAGATCCCTGTCGTTCTTGCAATCGGTCCAGTAGGCGGTGCGGTGGGTGACTCTGTCCCATTATTACTGAAACAAGATCGAAAGAAACTCGGTGGTTTTGTCACTGAACTAACTGAAATGCTAGCGACGTTGCACACTCGCCCAGCTTTGGAAACCACGCTATTGAGTGCACTTCGATCTGAGTTCCAGCCAGCAACACAGATAGTTATCGACTACAGTTCTGGACTGCCCTCAGTCCCAAAACTGCCTGAAACCGACGGCGGAGACAGCAATTTAACATACGAACAGTGGATCGCTCCAACAAGTCAGCTTTCCCAAGAGCAGAGAGTAATTCTAGAATCTGACGTGATTCTAAAAAGCCCTGTCCGTATAATCGGTCCAGCAGGATCAGGGAAAACTCTGCTAATGCAATTACTGGCGATTCGTCGTCTGCATGACTTCAAGAGGTGGGGAAAAGGATGTAAGATTGCTTACATTGTCCACAATGCAGCGATGATGCAGATGGTAAAAGATCGATTCACAGAACTGGGATGCACATACTTTGTGACAGCCGAGCAGAGGCCACAAATTCTCGAGGTGGTTACACTTAGTGAATATAGCACGAAAACTCTGAGTGGGGACATCGTCCCGGTCATGGACCCAGATGCGTATGAGACTAAACGCTTCCAGACTGAGCTTGTTACAAGCTATCTAAAGGACGCTGTTAAGGACGGGATTTTCGAAGAGGAAAAGCACCCACTATTGTTTCAAGTTTCAAAAACGCCCGAAGCCGTAGATATCCTCGCGGAATTACTAGTGACTGAATTTGGTGTGGCAATCAAGGGGCACGACCTTTCGCAGGACAAACAGGGCTACGTTCTCTCCGAATCTAGCTTGAGCCGTCTTCACGCTATCCTGAATATTGATGAGCGCTCAGTTGTCTTTGATGTATTTGCTCAATACCAAACGTGCCTCGCACACGAGTTAGGAATGTTAGATGCAGACGATCTCGCCATAACCGTCCTCGGCAAAGTGAGCACGCCACTCTGGCGGTTAAGACGAAAGACTGAAGGTTTTGATTTTGTCTTCGTGGATGAAGCACAGCTCTTTAATGAGAACGAGCGGAGGCTTTTCCCTCTACTAACAAAAGGCACCGCGCCGCACGTCCCTATTGCTTTGGCCCTCGATGATGCGCAGGCCATCAATCCCGGCTTCGGAGCGGGATTTGGCGCTTTGGGTTTCGGTGATTTATTTAATGAGTCGTTGAACAAGGTTTTTCGATCAACGCCCGCGATACTTCGCTTGGCATTTCATGTGATCCAGAAATCTACAGATCTTTTTGATGCGGCATTTCCAAACTTTACCAGTTCGACTGTTTCGCTGATCCCAGAAGATCATCATTTAGCTCGTCGACCAGTTATTCTCACGGGAGGACAAGCCAAGAGTCCTGGAAAATTTGTGGAGCGAATTGCAGCTCGCCTTAGGGCGTCGAATATCAGGCAAGTATGTATTATAGTCTTTAGCGAACGCTATTGGACGGACGTCGTAGCTGCGCTAAGGGGGAGCAAGCACCCGTGGATAGAGTTAAAGAGGCGCGGCGATAGAATTGACGCTAAGGGGCCTCTCTTGGTTGTTTCAAAGCCGGAATTTGTCGGTGGCCAAGAGTTCGATGCGGTAATTTGTGTCGGCCTCGAAGAAGGCGTGGTGCCTCCTAATGTCGGTTCGAATCACGCTTTAGCGGCAAGTTTCGAGCAACGCGCGATGCGTGAAATCTATGTAGCCTTTACTAGAGCTCGTTATCGATTGGTTGTCGCGAATTCAGTAAATTCAAATATCTGCCCGCTCCTTAAAGACGCGGTAGGCCTTCATATCGACGAGGCGAAAGCCTCAGAATGGCTCAATTAACCGCCGATAGGTGGCATCGAATAAGCATACGTCTGGCTCACTTCCCACGGTGCCGAAGACTGACGCTGAACTGTTATGTTTTGGCACGGTGCAGAAGCGGCCCGCTTAAAGCCAGCCGACGGGGTCAGGTTGCTAATCTTTCACTTGCGAGGTCAGCGCGGCGGCGTCCAGCCGGAGCGCGACGCTCAACGACATTCTCGCCGGGGACGAACCAAAGGGGTCAAACTTTGCACTTTGCACTCGGCGCCATCCGCCACGGCCAAGAGGTCGAGCCGAAGGAAGTTCGGCGTATGGGGTCAGGCTGTTGCACGTTGCGAGTCGCGGAGGCGCCAGACGCTGGAGCGCAGAGTCGTGGGATGGCCGAGCGACAGGGCGTGGACGAGCCAGGAGTAGGGAGCGGCCACCGGCTCGCGCAGCTGCGCCGCCAGCGCAATTTTCCACGGGGCCATCTTTGGTGCAGCGACGAGGTCGGATTCAGTCCGGCCCGCGGCGCGCAACGCAACCGGGCATAGACTGCGGCGATTCGCCCATAAACCTCCGGTCCCTGCGCCAGCCAGTGGAACGCGCCCGCCTCGTCGTGCGCGCGGATTTGGCCGAGCAGCGCCGCATAGGCGGCCTCGCGCAAGGCCCCGTCGCGCAGCTTGCGGTGAAACGCCGCGATCATTTCGGCCTGACCGTGGGCGACGCAGGCGACATGGTCGGTCGCGGCGAGTTGACGGACTGCGTCGGATCCGGGGTCTTCGTAGTAGAGCCGGACCAGATAGCTCGTATCGAAATAGATCACGCGATGTCGCGGTCTCGCTCCTCACTGACGAGACGGGTCGAATTTGTCCCGCCGCGCAGATTCCGGCGTTGCGCCAGAAAGGCCCGCGTAAATGGAGGGGCCGCAAAGAACGGCTGTGGCGGCGCTTCCTTGGCGGACACGATTTTCGTCACCAAGCGTCCTCGTTCGGTGACGTGAACCGTGCCAGCCGCGGCGCTGCGCACCCATTTTCCAGTCGCCGCATGCAGCTCGCGAATGCTGATGATCTTCATGTGCCACACCGTTTCGCTTGCCCGATCCCTGTCAATCAGGCCCGCTCCATCGGTCGCTCCATTCCGCATGACGGGTGCCGCCCGGTGAGGCCCAAACGTGCGACTGAACAACGGGGTTGAATTTGGTGCCCAAACCGTCGGAGTCTGGGCTCCCGCCCATGCTCCTACTACGCGCTCTCGTTATTTTACTGCTGTCGCTCCTCGGTGTCGCCCTTCTCCCCGCGGCCGAGCCATCGAAGCCCAATATCATCGTCATTCTCGCCGACGATTACGGGTATGGCAGTGCGAGCTCCTACGGTGCGAAGGGCGTCGAGACGCCGAACATTGACCGGCTCGCCAAAGAAGGCCGGCGCTTCACGAACGCCTACGCGCCCGGCTCGGTGTGCTCGCCCACGCGCTACGGTTTAATGACGGGCCGTTACTATTGGCGGACCAGCATAAAGGACGGCGAGGTGCTCGTGCCGGGCGCCGCGCTCCACATCGAAATCAATCGCACCACGCTCGCCTCGCTCTGCAAAAGCCAGGGCTACACGACGTCGGCGTTTGGCAAGTGGCACCTCGGCTGGACGTCCGCGCCCGTCACCGACTGGAGCAAGCCGCTCACGCCCGGCCCCCGCGAACTCGGCTTCGACCACTACTTCGGCATGGCGGCCAATCTCCCGAACGGGCCGCACAGCTTCATCGAAAACAGCTCGGTGGTCGGCCACGTTACCGGCCAGTCGATCATCATGGAAGGCACCGGACAGAGCGCGAAGACGACCGGGATTGAGAAACCCTGGGAAACCAACCGCGTGATGGAAACGATCACGACGCGCGCGACCCGCTGGATCGAGGCGAATCGCGCCAAGCCGTTCTTCGTCTACTTCGCGCCCAATGCGGTCCACGGCCCCATTGTGCCGAATCCGAATTTCACGGGCAACGCCCTGGGCAAATACGGCGACTTCATTCGCGAACTCGACTGGAGCGTCGGCCAGGTGCTCGCCACGCTCGACCGCCTCAAGCTCGCCGACCACACCCTCGTAATTTTCACGAGCGACAATGGCGCGGTCACAAGTGGAGCCGACGTCGCCGTTGCCATCCAGGCCGGCCTGGCCGTCAACGGCACGCTGCGCGGCAGCAAACACACGATTTGGGAAGGCGGATTCCGCGAGCCCTTTGTCGTGCGCTGGCCCGGCCGCGTGCCCGTCGCCACCGTCAGCGATCAGGTGATCTGTCACACCGATATGCTCGCGACCCTGGCCGACGTCCTTCACGCGCCGCTGGCGAAAGGCCAAGCCGAGGACAGCGTCAGCGTCTTACGCGCGTTCACCGAATCCAAGTCCGGCACCCCGGTCCGCGACCATGTGATTCTGCAGGCCCCGGAAAACTCCGCCTACGCGATCCGCATGGGCGACTGGAAGTTGGTCGAGCGCGTTGGCGCCCCGAAGTTCACGCCCCGCGAAACGCGCCGCGCCGGAAAGGAAAAGCCGGCGGACCACGAAGGCCCGCCGCACGACGAACTTTTCAACCTCCAGGACGATCCGGCAGAGACGAAAGACGTCTCCGCCGCCAACGCCGGTCTCGTGGCGAAAATGAAAGCATTCCTCAACGCTTCACGCGACCGCGGCTTCACCCGCCCAAGCGCGAACTGACCTCGCGCAGGCCTTCCGACGCACATGAAACCCTCGATCCAGCTTCCTGCAATTCTCGCCGCCGTGCTTCTCGGCAGCCTCGCGCTGAGCGCCGCTTCTCCGGCCGCGCGAAAGCCCAACATCCTCATTATCGTCGCCGACGATCTCGGCTACGGCGAGTTGAGCTGTCAGGGTTTCACGCCGCAGATTCCGACGCCGAACATCGACAGCATCGCGAAGAACGGCGTGCGTTTCACCAGCGGCTACGTGAGCGGGCCGTAT
>JBBRWR010000073.1:0-41704 GCA_038249085.1 Opitutales bacterium | reverse complement strand
TGTGCCTTTGTGTCTTTGTGGTTCATGCTTGGGATGGGTTTGAAAGGGAAAAAGGGCGGCTGAATTCACCACCGAGACACGGAGACCCAGAGGATGAGCTCCCCAGCGGGGTTTGTCTCTGTGCCTTTGTGTCTTTGTGGTTCATGCTTGGGATGGGTTTGAAAGGGAAAAAGGGCGGCTGAATTCACCACCGAGACACGGAGACCCAGAGGATGAGCTCCCCAGCGGGGTTCGTCTCTGTGCCTTTGTGTCTTTGTGGTTCATGCTTGGGATGGGTTTGAAAGGGAAAGAGGGCGGCTGAATTCACCACCGAGACACGAAGACCCAGAGGATGAGCTCCCCAGCAGGGTTCGTCTCTGTGCCTTTGTGTCTTTGTGGTTCATGCTTGGGATGGGTTTGAAAGGGAAAGAGGGCGGCTGAGTTCACCACCGAGGCACGGAGACCCAGAGGATGAGCTCCCCAGCGGGGTTCGTCTCTGTGCCTTTGTGTCTTTGTGGTTCATGCTTGGGATGGTTTGGAAAAGGAAAAAGGCCGGCTGAATTCACCACAGAGACACGGAGGCACAGAGGACGGGATACCCAGCGGGGTTCGTCTCCGTGCCTTTGTGTCTCGGTGGTTCATGCTTGAACTCCTTCCGGGGTCGGCGGGGTCGCGGCGGGTGCGACGGTGAAAAAAAACGTGGCCCCCTGGCCGGGGGTACTCTCGGCCCAGATCCGGCCGCCGTGGCGATGCACGATGCGCTGCGCTAGCGCCAGGCCGATGCCGGTGCCGGGAAACTCCTGGGCGCTGTGCAGCCGCTGAAACGCGCCGAACAATTTGTGGGTGTACCGCGGGTCGAAACCCACGCCGTTGTCCCGCACAAAATAAACGCACCCGCCGTCCGGCTCCGTCCGGCTGCCGACCTCGATGCGGGCCTCCGTGCGCCCGCTGGAGAATTTCAGCGCGTTGCCGAGGAGGTTGAAGAAGACCTGCGTGAGCAGGGCGGAGTCGGCCTGGCAGTCGGGCAACGTTCCGATCGCGACCGCGGCGGTCATCGGCGTGCCGGCGGCGCGCAGTTCGGCCAGGACCCGCTCGACCAGAGTGGCCGGCGCAACTGGCTGCCGCGTGAGTGGTTGGCGGGTCGCACGCGACAGGTGCAGCAAGTCGTCGATCAGGCGGCCCATGCGCTGGCTGGCGGCGCGCAGGCGATGGATCGGCTGGGCGCCGGCTTCCCCCAGTTTTGGACCCTGGTCCTCGAGCAGCACCTGGGCCCAGCCGTCGATGGCCCGCAGCGGGGCCCGCAAATCGTGCGACACCGAGTAGCTGAACGCCTCGAGTTCCCGGTTGGCCGCCTCGAGCTCGACCGTGCGCTGGGCCACGCGTTCCTCGAGGGTGGTGTTGATCTGGCGGATCTCCTCCTCCACCCGCTTGCGCTCTGTGATGTCGCGCAGGACGCCGAGAATATAGGGTTGGCCGTCGATCACGACTGACCGGCCGCTGAATTCGACGGGAAAGAAGGACTCGTCCTTGCGCTGGTGCAGCGTCTCGAAAACCGCTCCGTCAGGCGAACTGATCAGATGAAAATCCCGCTCGTAGTCACCCGGTGCGCCAGGCGGACGCAGTCCCCCCGGCGGCAATTGCTGCAATTCGGCGAGGGAGTAACCGTAAATGGCCAGCGCGCGGTCGTTGGCCTCGACGATGCGACCGGTCCCATCGAGCAGAAGAATGATGTCGTTGGCGTGCCGGGTGACGAGGGCGAGGCGGTCGGCCAGCGCCTGGCGTTCGTGGGCCGAGGCCAGTTCACGTTGCAGGATCGTCACGGCGTTTTGCCGCCAAAGCACGACCGTGATCAGCACACCGGCCAACAAGACGAGGGCGCCGGCCAGGCCGGCGGTCCAGGCTTCGCGGCGCAGCGGCGCGTACATTTCCGCCAGATCCATCTTGGCGATCAGGAACCATGGCGTGTCGGGCACGGCGCGGAGGGCCGAGACCACTTCGGCCCCGCGATAGTCCACGCCGACCTTGACCGCAAAGTCGCCTTGGGCGGCGCGGGCGGCCGGCAGCAGCGGGTCGTGGATCGAACGGCGCAGCGTCAGGGCAGTGTCGCGCTGGAACCTGAGATCGTTCAGGAAGACGATCTCGTCCCCTTCCCGTCGAACGAGGAGCGTTTCGGCGGTCTCGCTCGGCGTCGGCCAGGTCTGCATCATGGGAAAGAGGAATTTCCGCGGATCGATTCGCAGCAGGATGACGGCCAGCAGGGGAGGGGCCGGCTCGGGACCCTGAGTTGCCGGGGCGAAAACCGGGATTACGAGGTAGAGGTGAATCGCGCCGTCGTGATCGGATCGGTGCAGGTCGGCGAGGAAGACTTCCCGGCTTTGCCGGGCGGTGGTGAAAGCGGACTGGAGGATCGAGCTGGAAATCGCGACCGCCGGGGAGTCGGGCAGGGACAGTCGCAGTCGGAACCCGGCATCGAAGACCAGGGCCATTTCGTAGCCCATTTCGCGTCGCATCGGCGCGAGCCAGCCGGCGACCTGATCCCGGGCGGCGGGAGATCCCGGTTGGGCGAACAGGGCGGCGAGATCCCGTGATATGGCGGGAGCTTGTTGCAGGAAGCGCCCGTCGCTGAGCCGCTCCTCCCGCCAGCGCGTGATCTGGGCGATCTTCAGGTCGGCGACGGCGGAGAGTTCCTCGTGGGTCTTGTGGATGAGGCTGTCCTGGCGCTGCCGCTGGTAACGGTAGCCCACCGCGATGGCGGCGCCGCCGAGCAGCAACAGCGCCCAGGGCAGAATCCGGCGGGGGTAAGGAAGCGAAGGTACGCTCATGACGGCAGCGGGCGCGGCGGGGCGACGAGGGTCCTCAGCACCTTGCTCACCATTTCAAATTCCATGGCCTTGCTGAAGAAATAATCCGCACCGAGACGGGCCGCGTTTTCCCGAAATTCGGTGTAGGCGTAGGTGGTCAGGATGATCACGACACAGCCGGGTTGGCGTTGCTTGAACTCCCGCAACAGGTCGAAGCCGTTCAAACCCGGCAGGGCGATGTCGAGCACCACCGCCTCCGGCCGTTCGGCGCGGAAGATCCGCAGGGCTTCATGGCCTTCGGCCGCCGTCGAGACGATGAAGCCCAGGCGTTCGCGATTGATCAGGGCCACCAGGCGCTCGCTCACGATGGGCGAGTCTTCCACGATCAGGACGCGCCGCGGAGGAACCGACCCGGGCGGGAGACTGGGAGCAGGCGGGGCCTCCGCCGAAACCTGGGACTTCAAGGCGGAGTTGCCGTTTGGGCCCGGTTGGACTGGGGAGTTCATGTCGGGGAGAGCATACTCCCGGGGCGGGCTGGGCGCCACGTCACAAGATCCCTGTATCCGTGTCAGCCATATGGGAAGGCGCGTGTCGGGTGTTTGCCCGACAGGGAAGGGGTGCGGACTCCGCTCCGCGCCGGGAAGGCGGAAGGAGGATCGTGAGGAAGAACCGGCGGGGAAGGGACTCCCCGCCCTACCGGGTGGGAGGATCGGTCCGGGTAGGGCGCGGACTCCGTTCCGCGCCTTTGGGTTTGGCGCTGCGCCAAACCCCGCCAAACCCTACTCCACCAGCTTGTGCTGGAGGGCGTAGCGGGTTAGCTCGACCTTGCGGCCGAGGCCGAGCTTGGCCGAGATGCGCGCGCGATAGGTGCTCACCGTCTTTTCGCTCACCGACAGGTCCCCCGCGATCTCCTTCAGGGTCCGGCCTTGCGCGATTTTTTGCAGGACCTGCAGTTCGCGCCCGGAAAGGGCCTCGTGCGGCGCGGCGTGGATGTCTCCCCCCAAGAGGGAAGCCAGGCGCTCGGCCAGGGTGATCGTCACATATCGTCCCCCTGCGAGGATCTTCCTCACCGCGGCGATCAATTCCTCGAAGGCGCCCTGCTTGCAGAGATAACCCGCGGCCCCCAATTGCAGGGCCCGCACCGCGAACTCCTCCTCCGCATACGCGCTCAACACCAGCACGGGCGTGTGGGGGCACAGGCGGCGGGCATCCTGCAGCACCTCCAGTCCGCTCCGGCCGGGCAGGTTGATATCGAGCAGCAGCAAGTCCCAGGCTTCCGCGGCGAGCCGGTGGGTCGCGGCGCGGGCTTCCTGCGCGTCGACGATTTGTGCCTCGGGGTAATGGGCCTGAAGCAGGTCGCGCAGGCCCAGCCGGACAATCGCGTGGTCGTCAACAATCAGGATTTTCATGCGCAGGTCGCGGCCCTCAGGGAGGGAGAGAGGGGGTGGTCGGGGCCTCTGGCGGGGTGCAGGGCACGAGCAGGGAGAGCACGGTGCCGCCGGTGGCACCCCGCCGGATCGAGATTTCCGCCCCGGCTTGGTGGGCCCGCTCCTGCATGCCCAGCAGGCCCAGGGAGTGGGGCGCCGTGATCTTGGTTTCATCGATCCCGCCGCCGTTGTCGCGCACGACTACGCTCAGCCATGCGCCCTGGAATGTGATCTCGAGGTCGACGGCGGTGGCCTGGGCGTGGCGGATGACGTTGGTGAGGGCCTCCTGGACGACGCGGAAGCAGGCGGTGGTGGCTGCGGGGGTCAGGAGGGGTTCGGTATCCGGCGCCCGCATCCGGCAGGGCAGGCCGGTGCGCTCGGCGAACACGCGCGCCTCGTGGCGCAGGGCGGGGACCAACCCCAGCTTGTCGAGCAGGCCCGACCGCAGCTCGGCGGAAATCCGCTGCACGGTTCCGATCGTGGCGTTCACCAATTCGGTCGCCGTCACCACCTTGTCGAGCAGGCTGCCGACCGCGGCGCCGTCGAGATCCTCCAGGCCCTGCTCCACCCAGCGGAGATCCATCTTGAGCCCGGTCAGTTGCTGGCCCAGCTCGTCGTGAATCTCGCGGGCGATGCGGGTGCGTTCCTCTTCGCGCACGGTTTGCAGGCGACCGGCCAGGGCGCGAAGGCCCTCGCGGGATTCGCGCAACTCCTCCGCGGCCTGCTTCTCATCCTCCATGATGCCCAGCAGCGCCTGCCGGGCGGTTTCGCCTTCCTCCAGCAGCCGACGCACCTCGACCATCGCCCGCTTTCGATCGACGATCTCCTGCTCCAACCTGACCTTGGCCGTGATCAGCGCACCGGTGCGCTCCTGCACCAGGTGCTCCAGTTTCCGGTGCGCCTCAAGCAGCGCCTCCTCTGCCCGTTGCCGGTCGGAGATTTCCGTTTGCAGGGTCACGTTGGCCGTGGCCAGCGCTTCGGTGCGCCCCTGCACCCGCTGCTCCAACTCCGCGTTCTGCCGCCGGAACCGGGCGACGCGGTGATGGCGCCGCCACAGGATCCCTCCCTGGAGGGCGAGCAGCAGCAGGGCGCTGGTCGCGAGGAACACCGCCCAAGCCTGCCGGCGCAGCGGGAGATAGATCTCCTCCTGATCGATTTTGGCGACCAGAACCCAGCGCGAGTAGGGCACCGCCCGCGCCACCGCCACCACCGGCATGGCACGGTAGTCCCGTCCCTGGCTAACGTCCTCGTGGCCCCGCAGCGCCAGCGCCGCCGGCAGGTCGAGCTGGTTCAGCGGCAGCCGGAGGCGCAGCGCCGAGTCGGCGCGGTGGCGCAGATCGTTTAAAAAAAGCACCTCGTCGCCCTCGCGCCGCACGATGAGCGCCTCGGCGGTGCGACTTGGCACGGGCCAGGACCGCAGCAACGGGTAAAGGAAGTCGTGGGGATCAAGCTGCAGGATCAGCACGCCCACCGGCCGCGGGGGATCCCGGTCGTCGCTGGTCAGGGGAATCACCAGGCTCAGGCTGGGCCTTGCCGGTTCCTGGTCGGCGAATTGCAGATCGGACAGGATCGGCTGGTGGGTGCGAAGCACTTGGGCCGCCACGGCGCGCGCATCGGCTCCGACCGTGTCGTGCTCTGCGGGGATCGCGATCCGCAGTAGCAGGTTGGCGTCGAGGAGTTGCACCCGCGAATAGCGGGAGTGGTCCCGCCACGCGGTCATCCAGCGCTGTAGTTTCGCGGTGGCGGCCGCGGCCCGGGGCGCGGAGGGAGCCTCGACGATCTCCCGCAGCAGATCCGTCGCCACCCGCTCCGCGCGGACGGTCTGGGCATCGGCCAGGCGTTCCTGCCTCCATTGCGTCAGCTGCGTCACCTTGGCCTCGGCGATGGCAACCAATTCCAAATGCATGGCCCGCCGGGTCTGGGTCTGTTGGTTGCGCAGGTAAAAGAGACCGCCGGTCGCAATCAGGGCGAGGAGGAGGGCGAACGCCAGCGAGCCAACTCCGAACGTCTCCGACCTGTCCCCTCGCGGCGCCGGGTCGATGACGTCACGGTTCCGGCTAATCCAGGCCGCCAACGGGCGACTTCCAGCGAGCAGACCCCCGCCCAGGAAGAGAAAAGCCAGGGCGGTCGATCCGGCCATCGGGATCGTCTCCCCGGTGTATTGCAGCGGCGTGCCGGAGGCATAACCCAGGACAATGATCAACCCGATCAGCCCCACCGCCGCGCTGGCGCCGGTGCCCGCGGCTTGAAAACTGCGGCGGTCCGCCCGACGCGGCTGGAGGCACGTCCACCCCAGTGCGGCCAGGAGGAAACTGGACGCCGTGAGCGGTGACATCCGACCCACCATGATGCCGAGCGCCGTTTCCGTCGGGTCGACCAGCAAGTCTTCCAAGGGCAGTGCCCGTCCGAAGATGAATTGGGCGCCGAGGATCGCGCTGCCTGCGACCACGCTCGCCACCGCCGCACCGGCCAGGCGCTGCACCCCCACCCGGGCGGGCCAGCACGTGCGCAGCACGAGGGCCCCGCTCAGGAGTATCATCAGCAGTACTGTGCTGGGCGCCATGGGGACGTAGTCCGCGCCGAAGGCGACGAGGTGCCAGTGGCCGACGATCCAGGTCAGTCCCGAGAGCGCGGCGATGAGACCCGCCGCGACCGCCCCGCTCAGCGCCAGCCGATGGAGGACAACCGCGAGTCGCGTCGGGATTGGCGTCGGCTGGGCACCGACCGTCGGGCTCGGATTCGGACTCATGCGGGGCGGAGGATGGGTTACTCCTGGCTCGCGTAGGGCGGGGGTTCGCCGAGGCGTTGGTGCAATTGGTTCACCTGTTTCTTCAGCTGCATCACGCGCTGTTCGCGGCCCAGCGTCACCTGGTACCACCGGCGGAGCTCTTCGAGTTGAGTGGCGGTCTTGGCCTCCCCAGCCTTGCGCGCGGTGATGGTTTCGTGGGTCACGACGACGCGGGTGGGGCCTTCGCCGGGGAAGCGGGTGACCCGGCCGGAAAACCAGCGCTGCTCGGTCGGGGAGTGGCACGGATACTCCTGGGTGAATTTGTCCTGCTTGCCGAGGAGGACGGCGCGGATGCCGGCGGCAAAAGCGGCGGCAGTGGCGGCGTCCGGTCCCGTGGCAGCATCGCACACCGCGAGATAATCGGCGCCCTCGGCCACGTTGACCGGGACGGGCGGAGTGGACGGGTTGGCCGTCGCGAAGTCCCGCCACGCCTGGTTGACGGCGAGGATTTGGCCCGACTCGTCCAGCACGCAAAGATGGGTGGCGAGGGCGTCGATCGTGGCAGCGGCTAACCGCTTGGATTCCCGGAGCGCGGTGATGTCCACCATGACGACGCGACCTTTCCGATCGTCGGGAGAGCGCGTGCCCTCCAGCCGCATGTGGCGCAGTGGCGGGGCGACCGGGTCGAGGCGAAATTCGCCGGATTGCCGGTCTGGGCCGGCAAAGACTCGCTCGAGCCAGGCGGCGCAGGCCGGGCGGTCGGCGGGGTGGATCAGCAGGAGGAAGAGGGTGCCGACGAGTCTGGCGCGCGCGATGCCCACGAGCGTGGAGCCGGTGAGGTTGACTTGCTGGATGAGACCGTCCGCCGAGAGGTTGAAATAACCCACCGGCGCGAAATCGTAGAGGTCAGAAAAACGCGCGAGCTCGGCGGCGAGCTCGGCCTGGGACGCGCACAACTCCTCGTTCTGCAATTCCAATTCGATCTGGTGCACTTCGAGTTCCTGCTGCAACCGGCGCAGATCGGTCTCGGTGCGGGCTAAGGCGGTGGGGGTGCGGGCGGCCAGGCGGGCTTCCGCGGCGCGGCGCAGGGCCGCGGGATCTTGGGAGGGGGAGTCTTTCATCGGCAAAGGGTCCGATCTGACGAAGCCGGCTCCGGTTGGGAAGGGTGCAGGAGGACCTTCATCGGGGTGGCCCGCTGGAGCAATTCGGGCAGGATATCCTGGTGCGTGGGATCCAGGTGCTGGACGATGACGAGGGCCAGGCCGCTCCGGGGTGGCACGCCTTTGAGGAATGGTTCGAGCGCCTCGAGGCAGCCGGCGGAGGCGCCAATGCCGACGATGGGGGCGGTGGGGTGGGTGGGGGAGGAGGGCGAGGTGAGCCGGGTGGCCGGGACCCGCGGGGCGGCCCGGGCGGAGCGCGGGGGCGGGGCGGCGGGTTGGGGGAGTTTTTTCTTCGTGCTCATGGTGGTTTGAGGCGACGTGGGAGTGACGGGCGGGGGAACGCGGGGCGGGGGATCGCGGGGAGCCCGGAGCCGGTATCCGGCCCGGTGGCTTTGTCCCGGAGTGCCGGGGGAAGCCGATTCGCCATGGCGAAGCCATGCCGCCGCCGCGGGGAAGGGTCAACGCCCATCCCGGCGGCAAAACGCGCAAAGGGAAACGCGCAAAGGGACAGGTTGTTTGGCCTCGGCCCCGCCGAAAGGGACAGGATATTACGGAGTGCGAGCCTGCGCTTCGCTTGAAGGGACAGGTTATTTCACCGGGAGCGCTTTTTACCCTTGGGAGGGTTCGGCCTGGAGCAGTTTGAGGACCTCCGCGCGGGCCTCGGGGTAAGTTGAGGCGATCCACTCGGCTGCCTCTTCGCGTGATGTTCGGCTCCGGATGCTCCGGCCCCCGCCGGCGGCGCAACGATAACAGTGGAGGGCAATCTTGGCGTGGATGTCCGGACCGTACGTGGCCGCCCAGTTATCGACCGCACCGACCGCCGGAGGCGGCAGGAACAAAAAGGGATCCTCCAGCAACGCCGCTGCGGATACCGAGACGATCTGCCGCTCGATGAAGAGCAGTTCGTGGGTGCTTTCGATGCCCTCATCGAGGATCGACTCGTCTTCAGCGTAGCGGATGTGCCAGTCGCCGTTGGGCCCCTCGCCCGTGATGGCGCTATGCAACTGGGGCACGGGGCCGAAGTGGGCAAAGGTCATACTCAAGTCGACGGGGGCGAGTCCGCCGACGGTGCACCAGGCGTGTTTGGCCTCGCGTTCGAGCGTGGTGAGAGGGGGCAGGGAGCGGGATAGAACCGCGAAGTCTCCGATGCACAACTCGGCGGGGGAGCCGAATGCCTGGGCCACGAGATAGGCCGCCAGGGCGTGCTCGTGGCCGCGCCAGCCGCAATCCCAGCCCAGGGGCGTCTCGGCGGGGGGGATGGTGAACAGGAAGTTGAGTTCCGGTGCAATCCGCTGACGCAGGGCCTTGAGGACGCTCATGACACTTGGCTGAGGCCGCCGGTCGCCGAGGTCGAGCGTGATTTGACCGCACGGGAAAGGGACAGGTCAGCTATACCCTGTTTTGGGTATGGGGAGTGCTGGCCAGAAAGTTAAGAGAAGAGATCTTTGTGGGGCATGAGACAGGCGCGGATAAAGATCCCGGCAACGGAGGGCGAGGCGGTTTATCACTGCATGAGCCGCTCCGTGAACGGAGAGCGTTTATTCGGAGATATCGCCAAGGAAACGCTGCGTCAGCAACTCTGGCAGGTGGCCGACTATTGCGGCGTCAGTGTCGTCACCTATGTGCTTCTTTCGAATCACTTTCACGTGGTGGTTAGAGTGCCGCAACGGCAAGAAGTGTCCGATGGCGAACTGCTGCGGAGATTCCGGATTTTGTACCCGAAGCCCACCAAGTATCAAATGGCGCGGCTTGAAGTTATCGAGGCTGACCTCGTCCGAAACGGACCGCAGGCGGTCGCTTGGCGTCGTCAGCAACTCGCGTTGATGGGAGACTTATCACCTTTTATGAAGCTGCTGAAACAGCGGTTCTCAATTTGGTTTAACAAGGCGCACGGGCGTTTCGGTACGCTGTGGGCGGAACGATTCACGAGTGTCCTGGTCGAGCCCCGGTCGGAGGTTGTCCGCACCATCGCCGCCTATGTCGACTTGAATTGTGTGCGGGCGGGACTCACGACCGATCCGAAAGACTACCGTTTCTGTGGATACGCGGAGGCGGTCGCGGGAAATGAAACCGCCCAACTGGGCCTTCGCTCGGTCGTGGGTGGCGACAGTTGGAGTGAGGCGCAGGCGCAATACCGGCAGGTGCTTTTCGGCGCGGGTGCCGGGGCGCGGCAGGACGCGGCGAGCATCCCGGCCGGGGAGTTGCAACGCGTCATTTCAGAGGGAGGCAGGTTGCCGCTGGCCACCCTGTTGCGCTGTCGTATCCGGTATTTTACCGCGGGGGCCGTGCTGGGCAGCACGGCCTTCGTGCAAGTGCAGGTGACGAGATATCGGCAGAAGAATCTTCGAGGCGTACGTACCTCGCCCCGAGCTTTACCAGCCTGGGCGAACTGGGGAGATTGGGCTACCCTTCGTCGATTGCGGCAGCCGGCAATCGGATGAAGTAGCAACTCAAGCGGCCGCGGGTTATCGCCCGGCACCGGCAACAAAAGGGAAAGGCTTGCTGCTATTCGCTGCTGCGAGTGGCCCAACTGGAGGAAGGTTGAGGCTGGCCCTGCAAGAGGAGTTGCAGATTCAGGCCTGCGCGACGACGGCGGGTAGGATTGACGCTGCGCAGAACTTGAGAAATCCGTGCGATCAGAAGATTTCACGACGGTCCCGTTGTTTGACCGGCTCCTTTTCCTTCCAGGAATCAAAATTCCAGCAACCTGTCCCTTTGGGAAGACCGCACCGGCGACCGGCATGAATTGCGACTGGCGCGCGGCGCAAATCCTGCATCATGCCCCATGGCCATGTGCCGAATGCTTGTCGTACTGGTTGTGCTCACTTTCCTGCAGTCGATCCTGGCGGCCGCCCCGATCGCCGATGCTTCCCTGCTGACGGCGCTGGATACCCCCATCTTGCTCCGGGGCAACGATCGGATCGCCTATCGCGATCCGCTTCTCATCCACGCAGGCGGCACCTTTCGGTTGTTCCACTCCTTGGTCCGGGAGGAGGAGGATCGGCTCATCTATTGGTATGTGGCGGTGAGTACGTCTTCCAACCTTCGCGACTGGTCGGCCCCGCGTGTGCTCACCGCCAAGAACCAAAACCTGAACTACTCGAGCCCCGGCAACATCGTGCGCGTGGGTGACGAATGGATCCTCTGCCTGCAAACCTACCCCATCGCGAACTTCCGCCGCGGCGATCGCTTGCGCTTTGCCGACGAGCGGGCGCGCCTCTTCCTGATGCGCAGCCGGGATCTCGAAACCTGGAGCGAACCCGAGTTGATCCGGATAAAGGGCCCCGACATCGGTCAGCAGGAAATGGGTAAGATGATCGACCCGTTCCTCCTGCGCGACAAGGACGAGCCGGGCAAGTGGTGGGGCTTCTACAAACAGGACGGTCGCGTCCAACTGGCGTGGTCCCGCGACCTCGCCACCTGGAAGAAGGGACAGGTTAATATCACCCGCGGCGAAAACCCCTGCGTGATCGTTGATGGCGCCGATTACGTGCTCTTCTACGCGCCCGCCAACGGCGTGGGAGTGAAACGCTCGCCCGATCTCATCCATTGGCGCGAGGAAACGCCGCCGCTCACCTTCGGGCAGAAGGACTGGCCGTGGGCGGAAGCGCGGCTCACGGCCGGCTACGTGGAGGACCTGCGCGCCGTGCCCGGCGTGGCCCGCCATGTGATGGTGTTTCACACCATGGGCCCGGGCCGGATCAAGACCGACGCCAACACCAACGCCAATTGCCACGTGCTTCTCGCGTGGAGCCCCGACTTGCAAACCTGGGATTGGCCGGGAAAAAAGTGACCGCGCGCGCCTCCCTGCGTGTTCGCAACCCCCGCATGTACCCACCTTTCCCCACCCTCCGACACGGCCTCCTGCTGCTCGTCAGCATCGCCTGCTGCCCCGCCGCCCCGCCCGCGCCCACCGCCCCCCGCGGGCTCGAGGTGCAGAAAATTTGGGCTCAGGGCGAACACAACGCCTTCACCGATCTCATCCGCTGGCGCGAGCGCTGGTGGTGTGCCTTCCGCGAATCCGCGGCGCACATCGGCGGTGACGGGGCCCTCCGGGTGCTTGAGTCCGCCGACGGCATCGCGTGGACCGCGGCGGCCCGCCTGACCGAGCGAGACGTCGATCTGCGCGATCCCAAGCTCTCCCTCACGCCGGACAATCGCCTCATGATCAATTGCGGTGGCTCCGTCTATCGCGGCACCAAACAACTCCAGGGCCGGCAGTCGCGGGTGTTATTCTCCGCCGATGGCCGGGCCTGGACGCCACCCGCCCGCATTCTGCACGAGGGCGAGTGGCTTTGGCGCGTGACCTGGCACGAAGGGGTCGCCTACGGCGCCGCCTATGGCAATGGCGTCAACCAACCCGGCGACAACCTGTCCCCGGAGTGGCGCCTCACGCTCTACGCCAGCCGCGATGGCCTCGCATGGGAGCCGGTGGCACCCCTCGCCGTGACGGGCCGGCCCAACGAAACCACGCTGCGCTTCCTCCCCAACGGCGACCTGATTGCCATGGTGCGCCGCGAAGGGGGCAACCAGAACGGCATGTTCGGCCTGGCTTCGCCTCCATACGCCCGCTGGCAGTGGACCGAGAGCAGCCAGCGCTTCGGGGGCCCCAATTTCATCCGCGCCCCCGACGGCACCTGGATCGTCTGCACGCGCGATTACACCACCCCACCGCCCGGCGCCAGGACCGGAGTGACGACCTTGATCGCACGCCTCGGCGAAAACGGCCGTCTCATCCCGCTTGCCACCCTGCCCAGCGGCGGCGACTGCAGTTATGCCGGGCTCGCGTGGAACGATGACGGCCGCCTGTGGGTGAGTTATTATTCGAGCCACGAGGGCCGGACCGCGATCTATCTGGCGAAGCTCGCGGTGCCCTGAAGCACGAGAGCTGAGGGGGCTATCCCTTCGCCTTCATCTCCGAGGTTCGCACCACCTGGAAGCGGATCATGGCGTTGGGCTGCCACCTGCCACGGCGGGGAAGGGACTCCCCGCCCTACCTGGTGCGAATTTCGGTAGGCAGGGCGCGGACTCCGCTCCGCGCCGGATCACTCGCCCGGCGAAGCCTTGTCCTCGTCTTCGTCGTCGTCTTCGTCCGCGGCCAGGGCCTGCTCGGCCTCGGCCAGGATGCGTTTGGCCTCTTCGGCCTGTTCGTCGGCGACCTGGAGGCGAATCGCCCCGCCGAAGGCGTCGTCGAGGACAAAGGCCTCGATGCCGTTTTGCACCAGCAGCGAGTGCAGCAACTCGGCCTCGGCCTGATTCGAGCAGGTGGTCGCGGTGATCATGGCGCCGAGGTTAACGATCACGGCACCGCTGGCGAGCCTCGGGATTGCGGGCGGACGGGAGAGGCAGGGCGGATTTTTGCACGGTGAACAGGCCCGAAAATGACGGTTCGGATCCCTCTTGCAGGAGACAAGCAGGTCTATCCCGCGATTCAGCGCGGGCGGATTACCATCGCGGGGTAAACCCGCTCCTCCTGCGCGACCGACCGTGCAAAAATCCGCCCTGGGGAGTCGTCCCCGATCGGCGTACCGGCCCCGCGCCGGCCTACTTCACGCGGGCGCACACGATGCAGTCGCGCAATTCCGGGCCGAGGGTCGGGCACGCGTGCCAGCGCCGCAGCACCCCCTCGCGGACCATGCCGGCTTTCTCCATCACCCGCACCGACGCGGGATTCTCCACGTCGCAGTACGCCCACGCGCGAAAAATTTCCGGTCGGGCGAGCGACCAGTCGACGAGGTGCTTGAGGGCCTCGGCGGCAAAACCGTGGCCCCAGAATTTTCGACCCAGCGCGTAGCCGAACAGGGCGCGGCCGTCGCCCTCGAGCGTGACCCCGATCGATCCGATGGGGGCATCCGTGCCTTTCAGGCAGAGCAGCCACGCGCGATGCCCCTGCCCTTTCTCCCAATTGGCGATGCACTCGCGCAGGAAAGCGTTCAGCGGGCCGATTCGCTCGTAGGCCCGCCAGGCGAGGTAGCGTGTCACCTCGGGATCGCCGGCGTAAGCGGCCAGCACGGCCGGGCCGTCGTCGACCCGCGGCGGGCGGGCGACCAGGCGGAAGGTGCCGAAGACGGCGGGAGGCTGCGGGGTGAGCGCCGGTTTGGCCATCAGGGCTCCAGTTGGTCGCGCACGGCCGCGAGCCAGTCGTTGAGCAACTTGATCTGGGGGTCGGTGAACTTGGCGTCGCGATGTACCAGCGTGTACGAACTCAGGGGCATCGAGCGGCTGGCGATATGGTCGATCATCTCCTCGAGTCGGTCGACCTTGCGCCCGGCCTTCCAGTCGCCGAACGACGACAGGTTGAGTTCGCGTTTGCCGTCCTCGATGTGTTGCGCCAGCCACCAGGCCACCGGCTGGATCTCCGCGTACCAAGGATACCGCGTGTGGTCGGAGTGGCAATCGTAGCACGCGGTGTGGAGCAATTGTTTCACCGCGGGCGGGGCGGGGTGGAGCACCAGTAGATCGGTTTTGGCCGGGGTGGGGGAAAGGTTCTTGGCGGGCCGGAAAAACTGGAGACCAACCAGAATGATGAGGAAACCGAGGCTGATTTTTCTTACCATAGTGGGAAGCGAGACGGGCAAAGGTCCGCCCAGGATGCAAGCCGCGTGGTCTTCCACAAGCCCGGGGCGGGTGGGGACAAGGGCGTGGGGCCCCGGTGGCGCCTTCCATTTACAAAATACTGGGCTTGGGCCGGCTCCCGGCCAAGCTCGTCGCGATGAATTCGACGTCGCTCGACCAACTTGTGCCGATCCTCCAACTCGCCATCGGTCCCGTCATCCTGATTTCCGGGGTGGGCCTGCTCCTGCTGACGCTGACCAACCGGTTTGGGCGGATGGTGGACCGCTCCCGGGTGCTGGTGCGGGAACTGGTGGCCGCGCCGGCCGGCGAGTGGGCCGACAACCTGCACGCGCAGGTCGCGATCCTGAGCCGGCGGGCGGCCATCCTGCAGCGGTCCATCACGCTCGGGGCCATCACCGTGCTCCTGGTGGCGGTGCTGATCCTCGTGTTGTTTCTGGGTGCGCTGTGGCAACTCAAGGTCGCCTTGCTGGTGATCTTGTTGTTCTCGGTGGCCCTGGGGGCGTTGATCGCGTGCATGCTGGCCTTCATCCGCGACATGAACCTCGCCCTCGCCGCCGCCCGGCTCGACCTGCAGTTGGTCCCGCCTCCGGTCGCGCGGCCCTGAACGGCGACCGCGCCCGGGTCGACCCGCCACCGCGGCGGTTAACCGGCCAGGGCGTCGCGCACGAGGTCCGCGATCGTCGGCGGCAGATCCAGGCCTCGGGCCGCCTGTTGCGCGGTGGGGCTCATCTTGCGCCAGGTCTTGCGCAGGATCTCGATAAATTTTTCCCGCGGGTAGTCGGCGTGTTGCGCGGCGAAGGCGCCGATCTCGTTCTCGAGAAAAACCAGGCAGGCGGCGTCCTCGAGGGCCTGCGTGCCGGCGTTGGTTTTCAACCCCGTCTTCGAGACCCAGGTCGCCACGTCGGCCGCCGCGGCGGCCGGCACGCCGGCGGCGAGGAGGAGGGTGCGGGCGCGATCGGCCTGCAGGGTGTAGAGGGCGCGGCGCCAGGCGAGGTAGCCGGCCTTGCCGGCGGGGAAAGCGGCCCGCGGCAGCTGCCAACGTTCCAGGTGCTGACAGCGGGCGGCGAGCCGCAGGAGCGGGGACGCGTCCGGCGCGAGCCGGGAGACCCAGGCCTCCATGCGCTCGGCATAGACGAGTTCGGCCCCGCGACCATCCGGCGCGCGGGCGGGATCGGCGGCGTGGGCGGTATCGACGAGTTCGCGGGCGCGGGCGTGGGGATCCATGCGGCGGTGATTCGAACGGGCGCACGCCGGAGTCGCAAGCCGGCACCCGATCGATCGCCCTGCCCAGCCTTGCCTTCGGATCACCAAGAGTTTTGGCTCCGAGCGCAGCCGGCGTTTCGCGGCGACTGCAGCAAACCACCAATCCTACCACCATGACCCCCTTCCTGCGTAGCGCGCTCGTGCGCGCCGTTGCGGCCGTAACCGCGTGCACCGCCACCGCCGGCCTGAGCCGCGCCCAGGCGATCGCGCCCGCCAACCCAACCGCGGCCGCCGCCCAAACGGTCGTCGAGCTTTCGCCTTTCGAAGTCCGGGCGGAGGATGACGCCGGCTATCAGGCCGGCAACACCACGAGCGGCAGCCGGCTCAACTCGCGGCTCAAGGACACCCCGGCCTCGGTCTCGCCGTTCACGCCGGAGTTCCTCTCGGACATCGCCGCAACCAACCTCCAGGAGATGCTTTCCTACGCCACCAACGTCGAGGTGGAACTCGAGGACTCGCAGGCCGGCTTCAACAACCCGCCCGGGCGCGACTCAACGGGGGGCGATTACTCTTTCCGCGTGCGCGGCATCGTGGGCGGCGTCTCGCGCGACTTCGTCGACTCCTCGGCCCCCAATGATCTCTACAACGTCGAGCGGGCCGAGGTCTCCAGCGGACCCAACTCCATCCTCTTCGGCCTTGGGCCGGCGGGGGGGCTGGTTTCGATCACGGGCAAGAAGGCCAACGTCCGCCGCACGCGCGGCAGCGTGAAGACCGTCTTTTCCGAATACGATTACCAGCGCTACGAAGCCGACTACAATCAGGCGCTCATTCGCGACAAGGTGGGCTTCCGCCTGCTCGGCCTGCATCACACCTCCGAAGGCTGGCGCAAGTGGACGCGCGACGACCAGGATCGGTTCACCGGGGCGGTGACGGTGAAACCTTTCAAGACGACGACCCTCGAAGCTTCCTATGAAAAAGGCAGCCGCTCCAACAGCCTGGCGGTCACCGGCAACGCGGTCGACCAGGTGTCGCTGTGGCTCGCCAACAACCGGCCGACCGCCGATGGCGCGGCGGTCCCCGGCACGGCCCGGTTCAACCAGAACAACAACCTCTTCACGCTGAACGACAACACGGGTGTCATCACCAACATGAAGGGCGAACTGCAGAGCACCAGCACGTATGCGTCGGCCACGCTCGCCGATGTCGCCATGGCCCCGAACGAATACAATTACATCGGGCCCGGCGGGCTGCGCCGGCAGGATTTCGACAACTATAATGTCAATTTCGAGCAACGCGTGATCAAGGACCTCACGGTCGTGGCGTCGCTCTTCCACAACAAAGGCATCGTCAAAACCAATGGGGCCAACGTCAGCCTGCCGCAGTTGCGCGGCGATCCCAACCCCAACCTCCCGGCGCCCGCCGGCGGCACGGCGACGGTGCCCAATCCGTATCGCGGCCAGCTCTACATGGAGACGACGTGGTTCAAGGACAATCTCGTCACGACCAACGATGTCGCGCGCCTCAGCGCGGCCTATGAATTCAGCCTTGGAAAATGGTTCGGCCGCCACCGCGTCGCGGGCCTGGCGGAGCATTCCAAGCAGGAGCGAACCCGGCGCTGGCGGGATGAAATTCTGGTCGACGAGAAGAATGTACCCATCACCAACGCCGCCAATCCCGAGGGCGGCCAGAACCAGCTCACGCGCCGCCAATATGTGAACGAAGGTGACTTCACCACCTACTACGTCGGCGACCCGCGCGCCCCGATCGCCCCCCTGACCTACAACGGCCGGCAGCTGATCTCCAACTTCGTCTCCCGCACGAAAGCCAACACCCATTCGTTCAAGGAAATCGATTCCTACATGTTCGCGGGCCAGAGCTTCTGGTTCAACGAGCGCCTCGTCACCACCGTGGGCTACCGCCTCGACGACGTCACGTTCCGCAATGAGAACGAGGGCCGGATCGCCAACCCGGCCGATCCGCGGGTCACCTCCCGCGCGTTCGTGCTCAACGAATGGGACTTCGACGGCAGCTACACGGTGAACACCTACCAGCCGAAGACCATCACCGCCGGTGCCGTGCTCCATCTCACGAAGCGCCTGTCGGTGTTCTACAACACTTCCGAGAGCAACGGTCCGCCGCGCTTCGATCGCACCGTGCTGCCCGACGGCGGGGTGCCCCCGCCGGTCACCGGCTCGGGCAAGGACATGGGCGTGATGGTCGATTTTCTCGGCGACAACCGCTACTTCCTGCGCGCGACGTACTACAAATCGGACCAGTTGAACGACGCGAGTGTCATCCCCAACGGACTCACCGTGTCGACTTCCGGCTCCCTCGGCGGCGACAATCTGTTGAACATCCTCGGGGATCTCCGGGATGCCGGGAAGCTTACCTCCGCCCAGTACGATGCCCAGGCCGTGACCTACAACGCCGGCATCATCGATCTCTTCACCAAGGGCTACGAGGCGGAATTCGTGGCCAACCCCACCCCGAATCTCACCCTGCGCCTCGGCTACTCGTACACCGATCGCCGGCGCGGCAGCCACTACAAGGAAATTTACGCTTACTTCGACGTGAAGTTTCCCGAGTGGCGGGCGCTGGCCGCGGGCGACAACACCCTGCTCGCGAGCGTCAACAGCGAGATCGCGACCATCGAAAGCGAACTCGCCGCGCAGACCAGCCGCCAATCGGCTCCCTTTGCCACGCGGCCGCACAAGGCCAACCTCACCGGCCGCTACCGCTTCAACGAAGGCCGCCTGAAGGGCGCGTTCGTCGGTGGGGCGGTGCGCTACCAAAGCCGCAACTTTGTCAGCACCAACTCCGATACCAACACGGACTATTGGGGCACGCCGACGTTGTTTTGCGACGCGTTCGCCGGGAGGCGCGCCCGCCTGCCGGTGCTGCACCTTCCGGTTACGATCCAGCTCAACGTCTCCAACCTGACCAACTCGTATCGGACCGGGGTCGGCCGTTACAACACGGCCTACGACGGTCTGCTGCGCGTCTACCTCAATCCCCCGCGCACCTACCGACTGACGACGACGGTCGAGTTCTGATCCGGCGCCGGTGCCCGGATCCGGGCGGGGCTTCCGGGGGTGGACGCGTTTTCTTGCCGCGCAGGCGTGGGCCTGATTTCGTGATGAGGTCTGTGTTTCGCTGTTCGTTCTCAAACCATCGTCCCCCGTCCTCATGAACTCCGCCCTGCCCCGTGGCCGCTTGCTGATGGCCTGCCTTCTTGCTCTGTTCCCCAGCCTGGCCCGTCTGTGCGCTGCTGATACGCCCGGCCCCGCCGTCAAACCCGCAGAGACGACGGCCAGCCCGGTCGTCGAGCTTTCGCCCTTCGAAGTCCGGGCGGAGGATGACGCCGGCTATCAGGCCGGCAACACCACGAGCGGCAGCCGGCTCAACTCGCGGCTCAAGGACACCCCGGCCTCGGTCTCCGCCTTCACTCCGGAATTTCTGGCCGACATCGCCGCGACCAACCTTGAGGAGATGCTCGGCTTCGCCACGAACGTCGAACTGGATGTGGAGGACTCCAACGCCGGCTTCAACAACCCGCAGGGCCGCGGGGCCGACGGCAATGACTACCAGTTTCGCATGCGCGGTTCACCCGCGGGCGCCTCGCGCGATTTCGTCGAGTCGAGCATCCCGGTCGATCTCTACAACGTGGAGCGCGCCGAGGTCGCGAGCGGCCCCAACTCGATCCTGTTCGGGTTGGGCCAGGCCGGCGGCCTGGTGTCGCTCTCCGGCAAGAAGGCCAACCTCAGCCGCACCCGTTCCACGGTGAAGAGCATGTTGGGCTCCTGGCACTACGAGCGCTACGAGGTCGACCACAACCGCGTGATCATCCCGCGGAAACTGTCCCTGCGCCTCCTCGGCCTTTACCAGAACAACCAGGGGTGGCGGTATTGGGATTTCAATGACCAGGCCCGCGGGACCATCGCCGTGGCCTACCAGCCCTTCCAGGCCACCACGGTGCACGTTTCCTTCGAGAAGGGCCGCACCGACAACAACCTCACGCTGGGCTGGAATGGCCAGGACCAGATCACGGCGTGGCAGGACGGCGGCAACCGGATCTTCGACGGCACTTCCGTCCCGGCCGGCTCCGGCACCGCCCGCTTCAGCGCCAGCAACAACCTCTTCACGTTCGTCCAGCAGGACGGCGTCGTCTACAATTACAAAGGCGAGTTTCAGAGCAACAATCGCTACGGCGCGGAAACCCTCCTCCCGCCGTCCGTTTCGCCCTACGACTACAATCTCACCGGCCCCGGGGGCGTGCGGCATCAGACCTTCCGCTCCCACCAGGTCACCGTGCAGCAGCGGTTGCCCCAGGGGTTCGCGCTCGAGCTGGCGTATTTCAAGAACAAGACCGACGTCGAAGCCAACGGCATGGCGATCGCAGGCGCCAATCTCCGCGCCGACCCCAACCTTACCTTGCCGCGGCCCGATGGCGCCGCGGGCACCATCCCCAACCCCTATGCCGGTCAGATGTATTTCGAGTCGAATTGGTTCAAGGACTGGATCGTCACCGAAAACGAAATCTACCGCCTCAGCCTGGCGTGGGAGGGTGGGAGTTCCAAGCGTTGGTTCGGCCGCCACCGCATCGCCGGTCTGCTGGAGAACGCGTCGCAGGATCGCCTCCGCCGCTGGCGCGACGAGATCCTGGTCGACGAGAACAACTCGCCCATCACGAATGCCACCAACGCCGAGGGGAACCAGAACAAGGTCACGCGCCGCAATTACATCACCGAAGGCAAATTCGAAACCTATTACGGCAGCGATCCCAGCCTCCCGATCGCACCGTTCACCTGGAACGGCAAGGTGTACCATTCCGCCTATGCCTCGCGCGCCCGGGCCAATACCCAGACCGTGAAGGACATCGATACCATGATGTTCGCCAACCAGAGTTTCTGGTTCAAAGACCGCCTCGTCACCACGCTCGGCGCCCGGCGCGACGCGATCAAGTTCCGCAACGCCCAGGAGGCGCGCGTCCTCGATCCCGCCGACCCGCGCGTCACATCCGGCCTGCTCTCTGCGGGTGAGTGGTACTTCGACGGCACGCAGGTGAAACACGCCTACCGCCCGACGACCTTTACCGCCGGCGCGGTGCTGCACGCGACGAACCGTCTCTCGTTCTTCTACAACCTGTCGCGCAACAGCGGCCAGCCGCGCTTCGACCGCACCGTGTTGCCGACGGGCGATGTGCCCGAGCCCACGGAGGGTCGGGGGCGCGATCTCGGCATCATGTTCGACGTCTTGGGCGACGATCGGCTCTTCATCCGCACGACCTGGTATCAGACGGAGCAGCTCAACGACACCCCCATCCTGCCCGGCAGCAACGCGCTCGGGGTCGACAACCTGACGACGATGCTCACCGCCCTCCGTACCGCCGGAAAAATAACCCAGGCGGAATACGATCAGCAGGCCATCACCTGGACCTCCGCCTCGATCGACGTGCTGACCAAGGGCATCGAGGTCGAGGTCGTGGCCAACCCGACCAAGAACCTCACTCTGCGGGCGAGTTACTCGCACTCGGAGCGCAAGCGGCAGCACTTCTTCACGGAGGTCTTTGAATTCTTCGACACGCGGGTGCCGCAATGGCGCCAGCTCCTCGCCGGCAACCCCGCCGAACTCGCCTCGCTCGAAGAAGCGGCGGCCAGTCTCTACAGCGAGCTCGATTACCAGGTTGACCGCCAGAACTCCCCCTTCGGCAGCCGCCCGCACAAGCTGAACGGCACGGCGCGCTACCGTTTCAGCGAGGGTAAACTCCGTGGTCTCTTTGTCGGCGGCTCGGTCCGCTACAATGGCAAGAGCTTCATGAGCTGGGACCGTACGACCGGACAGATCTACTGGGGCAATGAGACCCTGCTCGGCGACGTGTTTTCCGGCTATCGTTTCAAGGTGCCGCACTCCGGGATCAACGCCACGGTGCAGCTCAACGTGAAGAACGTCTCGAATTCCTACCGGGCGAACACGGGACGCTACAACGACAACTACACGGGGGTGCGCCGGGTCTATCTGGTCGAGCCGCGCAGCTTCCGGCTGACGACGACGCTCGAATTCTGAGGTTAGTCCGGCGCGTGCGCACGAAGAGGGGGCCACCCTCCTCGTGCGCCGTGGCATCAGGTTGTAGGCGGGTGTCCCCACCCCGCGACAGGTCGTCCCCACCGGGCCGCGCGGTGAGGGCACCGCGCCCACATGGAAGTCACCGCCAACGCGCAGAGGCTCCCTTGATGGTGATCGCGCGATCGTTTGGATTGCCGACGCGGGACGGGGCGGGCACGGTGGAAGTGCCCCCCGCGCCGCATGCCCTCCCCACGCCGATCGCCTTCCCGCCGTCGCGAGCCCACCCCGGCCGAGATTGATGTCGACGCCGACACGCTCGACCGGCTGTCGGGTGATCCCAACCTGATTCCGGGCGTCTATAATTATTGTGATCGCTGGTGTGAACGGTGCGCGCTCACCGCCCGTTGCCTCTCCTTCCGGATGGATGATGCCACGGCCCGGCAGCGCGGGGCGGACGGCGCGCCCGCCGGTTCGGATCGGCAGTCGTTCTGGGATGATCTGGCGCGCAGCTTTGCGCTGGCCCGACGGCTGGTGGAGCGGGAGGCGCGCAAGCAGGGCATTGATCTCGATTCGGCCGGCGCCCTGGTCGAGGCGGAGCGCGAGGAACGGCGCCGCCGCCGGGCGGCGGCCCGGGCGGGCAACGCATTGCATCAGGTGGCCACCGCCTATTGGCAATCCGCCCGGACCGCGCTCGAGCGCCTGCGCCCGGATCTATCCGACACCGCGGCGGAGTTGCAGGCCCAGGCCCGGCTGGGGGCGGGCCATCCGGAGGAGATCGCCGCCGACATCGGCGACGCGCTCGAAGTCGTGCAATGGTACCTGTATTTCATCGATGTGAAATTGCAGCGCGCCAGCGCCTCCCGGGTCGACCGGGTGCGCGAGGGCGACGATGGCCTGCCGAACGATGCCGACGGTTCGGCGAAAATCGCGCTGGTGGCGATCGACCGCTCGATTGGGGCGTGGGCCCGCCTGCGGCGCCAATTTGCCTCCGAGGCGGATGCGATCCTCGATCTGCTTGTGCAACTCGAACGTCTGCGCCGCGCGGTCGAAGGTGATTTTCCCGCCGCCCGCGCGTTCCGCCGCCCCGGCTTCGACTGAGGAGGAATGGGAGGGACGCCGTGCGGAGGGGGGCGGTCATGGCTGACCGGGCCGCGGCGCGCGGCAACGTCCGCCCCGCCGCTCCCCTATCCCCGCTCCGCCGATCCGCGCCCCGCCGATCCCCGATCCCCGATCCGCGATCCCCGATCCCCGATCCCAATGTCACGTAATACGTGACAATCGGTGCAGAGGTGAAATCCGCGTTTGTCACGTAATACGTGACAAGGGATTCGAGGGCTGCATCGAGAGCGGAGAGGTTTTCCGGGGGTGGGCGGGCGCGGGCGACCAGGGCACGAGGGGCTGGCGGCCGGCGACGTAGAGGGGATGCCGCGGGTGGCCGCCCTGCGTGGTGCCAAGGCACCAGAGCGGGCGACCGGCGAAGAGCCGCACCACGGCGTCTGCCCGCGCCTGATACGCGCCACTCACGCCCCAGGCCGCGACGAGGCGTTCACAGCGGTCGGCCGCGGCGAGGAGGGAGGTGTCGTTGTCCGGGCCGACGGGATCTCGCGCGGCCATCATTTCCTTTGGGTAGGGCGTGCGCAGGGCGAAGAGGTTGGCCATCCAGAAACCGTCGAAGCCCTCGCGCTGGGAAAACGCCGCGATCCGGGTGAGCGTGGGATCAAGCTGCGCCTCGTCCGCGGTGCTGGGGTTGAGCCCGATCCACAGGATCAGGCGGTCGCCGAGCAGGGGGTTCCACCGGTGCACGAGGCTGTAGCGGTGGCGACGGTCCGGAGAGAAGTGGCAGGCGTTGTCCACGGAAAGGAGGGAAAAAGGTGGCGGACGGGGACAGGGTCGCCGTTCCGCGGGGTGAGGACACCCCGCCCACAGTGAGTCCTTCAGCCCGGGGGTCGCGGCCGCAGCGCACGGGCGAGGGCCTGGACCGAAAGCGCGAGGTTGGGCGGGTTGTCGACGGAGATCTTCGCCAACCGACCGTTCTGCTCCGGCTCCCTGAACTCCGCCCACCAGCGCACCTTTTCCCAGTGCTCCGCGATGTCGGGACGCGTCAGCGCATCCGCCCAAGCTTCCGGCCAGAGGGCGGTGGCTTGCATGAAGCCGCCGGCCCATTCGACGGTCGCCAGCAGGAACGAGATCTTGCCGTCTTCGGGAAAATCGTCGAGCCAGACATCGATCATCTGATCGTCAATCGTGGCCTCCGGGGCGACGACGGTCTGCACCAGATCGCCCACGTAGTTCCAATATGACATCAGCATTGAGGCAAAATACTGGCCCTCGGCCCGGTCTTTCCATTCCCGGCCCCCCGGGCCCCAGAATTTTTCCATCAACTTGGTCGGCATGACGACGCCCGGGCAGACCAGCAGCGCCGTCACCATGCCGCTGAAACAGTAAAATCCCGGCACTTCATCCGGCTCGTCGTTGAACCACTCGGTGAGGGCGGTGCGCAAGTCGCCGACGGGATCTTCCTCGCCCGCTTCCATGCCGGACGCAGCCATAAAATCGTATCCGCCCTCGCCGCAGCGCGCGGTCAGAATGGCGAGGATGCGGTCCACCCGCTCGTCGGAATCATCCGGTCCGCGCATGAAGCAGGGTCTGCCATCGCGCCCGTAGGTGAATTCCGTCGGGCAATGCGAGGCGTCCAGACCCGAGAGGACTTTGCGCGCCTTGCGAAAGTCGCGGTGCGGGGCGAAGCCGAATTGTTCGGCGTAGGCGAGGGCGCCGTCGATCAGTTTCTTGGCGCACGTGGGATGGATGGCCTCGCGTTGGTCTTCAGGCAGACGCTCCTCGACCAGCTCTTTGACGAAAGCCTCCGTGACGTCGAATTCGCCGTAGGCATCCTTGATGCCGAGGCACCAGACATCGACGAGGAAGACAGCCAAGTCGGCCGAGCCGTGGTCGCGCCGGCGGACAACGAGCAGGTGGGCGAGGCCGTAGTCGCGCCAGTCCGTGTCGATGTAGGCTTCGTAGTGGGTCATGAGGCAACAGTGCGCCAGGGGCGGAAGTTTTGAAAAGGGTAATCTCCGAGCGCCGGTCAAGTGGCAGGGCGGATTTTTGCACGGTCGGTCGCGCGGTAGGAGCGGCTTGATGCCGCGATGGAAATCCGCCCGCGCTGAATCGCGGCATCAAGCCGCTCCTACAAGAGGGATCCGACGAGTCATTTTCGGGCCGGTTCGCCGTGCAAAAATCCGCCGTGGCCAGGGGGTGCCCTCACGCCAGGATCCGGCGCAGGCTGTCGAGGTCGAGGACGCTGGCGAGCGACTCCTCCTGCACGACGGCGGCGGCGAGGGCGGCCTTTTCCTGCTGGAGGGCGCGGATTTTCTCCTCGACGGAATGCTCGGCGAGGAGGCGATAGGCGATGACCGGGCGCGTCTGGCCGATGCGGTGGGTGCGGTCGATGGCCTGGGCCTCCACCGCGGGATTCCACCAGGGATCGTACAGGATGACATAGCTGGCGGCGGTGAGGTTGAGGCCGAAGCCGGCGGCCTTCAGGGAGAGCAGGAAGACCGTCTTGGTGCGATCGCTCTGGAAGGACTCGACGAGCTCGGCGCGATTCTCCGTCTGGCCGGTGAGCATCAAGTGGCCGATGCCGGCGGTGACGAGGTGGCCCCGGATGATTTCCAGCATCTGGACGAACTGGCTGAAGACGAGCACCTGATGGCCTTCCTCCTGCAGTTCCTCGAGGCGCTCGAGGAGGGCGACGAGTTTGGCGCTGGGCAATCCGGCATGGGCGGGATCGACGAGGGCGGGGTGGCAGCAGATTTGGCGGAGGCGCAGGAGGCTGGCGAGGATGTTGAAGCGCACCCGGTCGAGGGCGCGGGTGGTCTCGATGCCGAGGAGTTGGGCGCGGGCGCGCTTGAGTTCGGCGTCGTAGAGTTTGCGCTGACCGGGTTCGAGCTCGACGATCAGATCGTCCTCGGTGCGCGGGGGCAGATCGGGGGCGGCCTGGGCCTTGGTGCGGCGGAGCAGGAAGTGGCGCACGCGGCGGTGCAGGCGGGCGAGTGCCGCCGGATCCTTCTCGTCGTATTGGCGGCGGAAGGCGGCTTGGGCCCCGAGGAGGCCGGGCTGGGCAAACGCAAACAGGCTCCACAAATCGGTGAGGCGATTTTCGACCGGGGTGCCGGTGAGCACGAGGCGGTGGCGCGCAGGCAGGGCGCGGGCGGCGGCGGCCATCTGGCTCGAGGGGTTCTTGATGAACTGGCCCTCGTCGAGCACGACGGCATTCCAGGCCGTCGCGCGAAACCAGGCGGCGTGCAGCCGGAGCTGCGTGTAATTGGCGATGAGCAGCTGGGTGCTGGGCGCCGTGGCCCAGGCCTCGGTCAGGTCGGGGGTGAAGGCGGCAATCGTGAGCGAGGGTGAAAAACGCGCGGATTCGGCGAGCCAGCCGTGCGTCACGCTCTTCGGGCAGACCACGAGGGAGCGGAACGGAGCGCTGGCGTCCGCTGCGCCCGCCAGGTGGAGAAGCCAGGCCAGGGTTTGCACCGTCTTGCCGAGCCCCATGTCGTCCGCGAGCACTCCGCCAAAACCTTGGGCGGAGAGGTGGGCGAGAAAGTGAAATCCCTCGAGCTGATACGGCCGGAGCGTGGCGGTGAGTCCGGCCGGCAGGGGCGGCGGGGGCAGGGTCGCAATCGCGTCGATCCGGGTCCGCAGGGCGGCGGCGAGCCGGGCGTCGCGCGATTCAAGGGTGGCGGCCTCACCGGCGAGTTGGAGAGCGTGCAGGCGATGAGTGGCCGACTTGCCCGACGCCAACACGTCGCTCGTGGTCAGGCCGAGGCGGTCGAGGGTGGCGGCGGCGGGTCCGTCGGGCTCGGCGCCGGTGAGTTCCAGGCGCCGCCAGCCGCCCTTGGGGAGGCGGACCCATTTGCCGCGGGCCTTGAGCAGCAAGGCAATTTCCTCGGCCGAGAGCGTGGTGTCCTCGACGCGGAGGGCGACGGTGAGATCGAACCAGTCGTGACTGGAGTCGGAAGGAATCGCGGAGAAATCCACGCTGGCGTGCAGCGGGGGCTCAAAGAAGGCGGTGACCTCGGGCGAGGCGTCGATTTCGAGGCCGGGCGGCAGGGTGGCGTGCCACGCGAGAAACTCCTCCGGGAAATTCTTCGTGACGTGGCGGGACCAGGCGCCCACCCACTCGGCCCAGCCGAAGCGGAAGTCGGCAAAAAGGGCCCCGACCGCGTTGGCGGCGGTGAAGTCGAATTCGAGCAGCGGATCATCCGGCCGGCCGGCCGGCGGAGCGCCATGGCGCGTCCATTGCCAGCCGCCGTGGCCGCTCCAGTGCTGGCTGCACGGCGGGTCGTCCGAATAGGCGAAGAGCTGGGCGTGAAACTGGGTGCCGGCGCGGCCAAAGGTTTGCGTGGGCTCGGCGAGCCAGCACTTGAGCTGCGGGCGCAGGGGGACGTGGCGGACCTTGGCCTCGAGGGCGACCGGCAGCCGCACGCCGCGGGCGCGGAGCTGCGTCATGATCTGGGCGTCGCCGAGTGCCTGGGTGGGCAGGGGCATCGCGGGCAGCGGGGGCGGGCCGCGCCACACCCGCCCGTGGTGCAGGTAGAGCGGGATGGGCCGTTGCACGAGCAGGCGGGCGCCGGCGGCGCTGGCACCGTCGGGGGTGACGAGGTGCACCTCGAGGCGGCCCCGCTGGCTGGAGGAAACCACGGCCTCGGGCACGAGGGGCTCGGTTTCGACGGCAAAGGGTCGGCCGTCCGGCAGAATGATGGCGGGGTGGGCGGCGCGGGCCGAGAGGACGGCCTCGGCGACATCGGGCGCCAACCACCGCTTCAACTGGCCGCGAAACCCGTAGCGGTTGGCCATGGCGAGGGTGAGCGCGAGCGCGCTCTCCGCCGGACTGAAGCCATCGAAATCCGCGGGGCGGGCGCGCGTGAGGGCGGCGGTCCATTTCTGGGTCGGGGGTTTCCAGGGTTTGTTCGGTCCGGTCCGACCCTCGATGTACACGCCGCCCTCCGCATCGATGCGCGCCCGCAGGGCCGTGATCCCATCAACGTACAGGGTGTTGGTCGCACCCGGATCGGGAGTGGCCGGTGTGGCCAGGGCCTGGCGCCAGGCTTGCAGTTGCTGCTGGGCGAGCAGGGTGTCGAGCGACGCGTGGACGCGGGAGGTGTCGGTGAGCGGCTGAAAGACCTCCGGGATCGGCAGGCCGCGCAATTGCAGGCTGTAGGCGAGATACTGCCAGAGGGCCCACGGATCGGCCGGGGCGTCGTCGTAGTTCCACCAACCCGGAAAGAGAGGCGTCCAGGAATAGGTGCCGGGCGGGATGACCTCGACGAAGCCATGACGGCGCAGCGCCTGCTCGTAGATGCTGTGATGGGACTGGAGAAAGTCGCTGAACAGATCGGCGAGCTGCCCCAGCCGCCGGCTCTCCGGGGCGGTCAGGGGACGTTCCAGCTTGGCGGCGATCACCGGGCCCCACTCGTCCCGGAAGGTCGCTTTTTTGGCGCGAGCCTTGGACACGGATACCTCGGGAGGATCAAAAACCACCGCCGGCAGCTGGACCGGCGCAACCCGTTCCGGACTGATGACCGGTTCGAGAACGCGGCCGGAGTCGGCCCCCAGGTTGGCGACCCAAGTCAGGCCCGCGGCGACGACATGCTGGCAGTCGCGCCCCAGCGGGCAGTTGCAGGTGGAGGTCCATTTGCCGCGGGTGAGAAAGAGCGTGACGTCGCAGGGCTTTGGGTCGTCGACCCTGGCTTCGACGAAGTGATCGGCGTGGGCATGGGTCTCCCGCACCCGGCCTTCGGTGAAGCAGACCACGCCGCGGGCGTAGGTCTCGTCGCGCAGCGTGGCGAGCCACTTGTCGAGCGCGGCCACGGCCTCGCTGCTCCGGACCGCCAGGCCGGGGGAAGATGGAAGTTTGCGGGCCATCAGGTGCCGGCGGGATCGCCGGCCTCGGAGCGCGGGCTCAATATACCTTTGCGTCCAGCAGGGCGAAAAGCTCCGCCTCGTGGATGCGGGTCTGCTGCATGCTGTCGCGCTCGCGCAGGGTGAAGGAGCCATCCTTTTCGATCGTGTCGAAGTCGATGGTCACGCACCAGGGGGTGCCGATCTCGTCCTGGCGGCGGTAGCGGCGGCCGATGGCGCCGCCGTCGTCGTAGAACACCGCGTAGCGGCGCTGGAGTTTGCGGTGGAGTTCCCGGGCGCGGGCGGTCAGCGCCTCCTTGTTCTTGAGGAGCGGGAGCACGGCGACCTTGACCGGCGCGAGGCGGGGCGAGAGGCGGAGCACGGTGCGTTTCTCCACGTTGCCCTTCTCGTCCTTCACCTCCTCCTCGGCGTAGCCGGCGCAGAGCACGGCGAGGAGAATGCGATCGACGCCCACGGCGGGCTCGATCACGTGCGGCACGAATTTTTTCTTGGTGGCCTCGTCGAAGATGTCCTGCGGCTTGCCGCTGGCCTGGGCGTGCTGGCCGAGGTCGTAGTTGCCGCGCGCGGCGATACCCCAGAGCTCCTGCACGCCGAAGGGATACTTGAACATGATGTCGACCGTGCCCTTGGAGTAGAACGCGAGCTTCTCCTTGGGGTGGGCGTAGAGCGAGAGGTGTGACTCCGGCAGGCCGATCGAAAGCAGCCATTGGCGGCACCACTCGATCCACTCCTGGTGGCACTGCGACCAGTCGGCGTCCTCGTGGATGAAATACTCCATCTCCATCTGCTCGAACTCGCGCGAGCGGAAGATGAAGTTGCGCGGGGTGATCTCGTTGCGAAACGACTTCCCGATTTGGGCGATGCCGAACGGCAGCTTCACCCGGCCGGTGTCGACGACGTTCTTGAAGTCGACGAACATGCCCTGCGCCGTCTCGGGGCGCAGGTAGGCGACGGACGCGCCATCGGTCATGGCGCCGACGTTCGTCTGGAACATCATGTTGAAGGAGCGCGCCTCGGTGAGATCGCCGGGGTTGTTGGTGGCGGGGGAAGGGATCAGTGGGACCTCTTCGGGCTTCGCTTCGGTGAAATCGCGGATCACGACGGGCGCGAGCGTGCCCTGGATGGCCTTCCGGCGCTTGAAGGTCTCCGCGAGATCCTGCAGATGCGCGGTGGTCTTCTCGCTTTCGAGGGCACACACGTAGCCGACCGTCTGGCCGTCGACCACGACCGGGGCGAAGAACAACTGATCCGCCCGGTAGCGCTGTTTGCTCACTTTGCAGTCGACCAGCGGGTCGGTGAAGCCGGCGACGTGGCCCGAGGCCTCCCACACCTTGGGGTGCATGATGATCGAGCTCTCGAGGCCGACGATGTCGTCGCGGCGGCGCACCATGTCGTCCCACCAGCAGTCGCGGATGTTCTTCTTCAGTTCGGAACCGAGGGGGCCGTAGTCGAAGAAGCCGTTGAAGCCGCCGTAGATTTCGGAGGACGGGAAGATGAAGCCGCGGCGTTTGGCGAGGGCGACAATGGCATCCATGGAGACGGCGGGCGTGGCGGATTCGGCGGACATAAGGGTTGAGAGTAAGCCGGGTGGGGGAGCGCGGTCAATTCCGGGGTTGGCGGGCGTCTCCGCGCGCTGTAATGCGGGGTATGGCGTTACGTATAGCGTTATTCTTGGGCGTCGCCTGGTTGGCGCTGAGCACCGGCCGGGGGGATCCGCTGAAATCGCTGGACGGCCGGGTCCTTGACACCCCACCCCGGGTGCTGCGCGAAGCGATCCTTTACTATCCGGACTTTCTGGCCGATCAGGAGATCGGAGGTACGGCCGTCGTCGAATTTGTCCTCACGGAAAGAGGTGACATCGTGTCGCCGCGCGTGACCCAGGTCTCTCATCCGGCCTTTGTGCCGCCGGCCATCGATGCGCTGCTCCGGTCAAAATTCGCTCCGGGGCGAATCGGGGGTGCGCCGGTCAGCGCGGGGATGACCACTCTCTTTGAATTCGGGGTCGAGCGCTACGGTCACCGGGTTTCGCGGGAACCCTTTACCGTGCCTCAGGTATCGGCCCCGGGGACGGCGCCGGAGTTTCGCTATGATGTCGCCCCTCGGTTGGTGACGCTGTGCGAACCGGTCTATCCTTTCCCGCTGTTGCTCGAAGGTGTGCGCGGCGAAGCGGAAGTCCGGTTTGTGGTGGATCCGGGTGGCCGGTGCGTCGCAGGAAAAGTGCTCTCCGCCTCGCGGCCGGAATTTGGCGCGGCCCTGCTCGCGGCCGTCCAAACGTGGCATTTCACGCCGCCGACCTTCGAGGGCCGGCGCACGAGGGCCATTTTATCCAAGGCGTTCCGTTTTTTCCCCCACAGTCGGGAACTGGCGGCCGACGACGACACTGCCCGAATTGTGCGACAGTTGCGCGCCGGGTCCGAAAAGATCGCAACACTCGCCGCGCTCGACCACCAGCCGCGGGCCTTTTTTCGAGTTGCACCCACCTATCCGCCGGTGCTCGACGAGCAGGGTGTGAGCGGGGAAGCCGAGATCAAATTTATCATCGACCGGAAAGGCCGGGCGCGCGCCCCCCAGATCGTTTCAGCCACCCACGAAGAATTTGGGTGGGCGGCGGCGACCGCCGTCCAGCAATGGTTTTACGAACCGCCGCTCGTGCAGGGAAAGCCGGTCGATGTGCGGGTGACGCTGCCTTTCGGTTTTGCTCCGCCACCCCGAACGAAGTAGCCGGGTGCCGGAGGCGCGGTCCGCAAGTTATGCACCCGCTTCGTGGATCGCCGTTTTCGCGGGTGGCGTGGATTCAGCCACTCGGAGACTGCCCCGGTGTGAGCGCTCCCGTGGGCGCGCTAGTCAGCGCGGCAGGGCGAAGCCTTCCGCGGCGAAATGCTCGTCGTCCGCCACGGCCTCCCGCAGGTGCTCGCGGTGCATCACCTCGAAGGAGATGCAATCCGTCAGGCTCAGCCGCCGCGCGCGCGCCTGCCGGCAGCGCGCGGCACCGAGGCGGTGCAATTCCGCATCCACCCAGACGATTTCACACCGCGGCAACACCGCCCGCTGCCAGGCCTCGACAGCGTCCCAGCCCAGCCGGGCCTGGATCAGCGCCCAGGCTTCCTGCAGGACATAATTCGTCGTGAGCAGGCGCCAACTCTCCGCCTCGGCCCGCAGCAGCAGATCGCGGGCGCGGCGGTGGAAAGGATCAGCGGCGTTGAGGGCCGCGTAGAAGCCCGAGGTGTCGACGAAAACGGTCTTCACCGCAGGGTATCGGCATAATCGCGGTCGTGCGCCTTGAGCCCGCGGGGCGAACGCGGGCGAAATTTGCCCAAGACGTCGGCGAGGGGCGCTGGTGTTACGGCCCGGTGCGCCAGGTAGAGTTGCACGGCCTCACGCACCTGCTCGGCCAGTCCCAGTCCGTCGCGCGCGCCGCGGGCCAGCAATTGCCGGTGCTGCTCCTCTTCGAGTTGGATTTGAGTTCTGACCACGACATCACTTGCTGCCATTATGATGTCACTTGGTCAAGTCCGGCCCCCGAGCGCTGCCTCAGGGCAGGGTCAAAGTCGTTCTCTCGCCTCGTAGTCTTTCTCTTTCTTCTTTCTCTTAATATTTCTCTCCTGCGGGCAAACCCTGACGAAAGAGAAAGATTGGCCAAACGACTTCCGTGGTTCCAACTGCGCCTCTCCGGCTCAGGGCGCTTTGCCGGCCTTTTTCTTCCCGCGGCGATCGGCTTTGCCGCCCTTGGCGGCGGTGCTCTCGGGGATGCGATACTCGCCGGTGCCGTCGATGGCCCAGGCCAGATCGGCCTTCACTTTCTTGGAATTGAAATGCGGGTCGTGGGCCTGTTGCGCGTAGTCGGACAACGCGCGCGCCAATCGACGCACGGTTTCGCGGTGGGCGGGCGAGTTGAGGAGATTGTTCAACTCGTTCGGATCCTGCTCGAGATCGAAGAGGCTCGGCTCCGCCGAGGGGGCGACCACGAACTTGTATTGCCGGGTGAACGCGCCCAACCAGCCCGGGCCTTCCACTTCCTCCCCCGGGGTCGTCCGCTTCGGGCCGCCGCCGATGCGGATAAACGTGATGTCATTCCAGTCCTTGGCCGTGGCCGGCGCGGTGAAGAGTTTCGAAGCGTCGCGGCCCTCGTCGCCGGACGGGTTGGGCACGCCCAGCAGTCCGAGAATGGTGGGCTTGAAGTCGACGGTGCCGAGGGCCTGGTGCACCACGGTGCCGGGAGCCACGCGGCCGGGCGCGCGCAGGAGGAAGGAGATGCGTGCCGACGCCTCGAGCGGGATGCCTTTGTTGTAGCGGCCGTGTTCGCCGCACATGTCGCCGTGATCGGAGGTGAAGACGATGAACGTCTTGTCCATCACGCCCGCCTCGCGCAGGGCGGCGAGGATGCGGCCCACGTTGTCATCGACGCACTTTACCATGCCGAAATACTGGGCCATCTGCGCGAGGTTGAACTTGTCGGCGATGATCGAGGCGTAGCTCGGCAGATGGGTGTTGGCCGCCAGCGCGCTCTTGGGCTGCTGGAACTTGAGGTCCATGAACTGCGCGTTGTAGGGCGCCCGGACCGTGTTGGGCCCGTGGGGATCAGGGAACGCCACCATGTAGCAGAAGGTCTTTTCCTTGTTGGCCCGGATGAACGCGATGGTGCGATCGGCGAGGAAATCGGTGGTGAACGACTTCGCGTCCGCCCCGGCCACGGCGTAGCTCGGGTTGCCCTTGGCGTCGGTCGCGGCGACGCGCGGGCCCGCGGCGGTCTCCTCGAGTTTCTTCCAGTGGCCGCGGTTGAACATGTAGCGGTTGTCCTCCCAGCCGAATTTGCGCGTGGGCCCGAACTGCGGTTTGCCCTCACCGTCGAGGTGCCACTTGCCCGCGTAGCCGGTGGCATAGCCATTGCGCCGGAGCACCTCGGCAAACGTCACCATCGTGTCACTCATCGGCAGATCGTTCTGAATCGCGCCCGTGTTTTGCGGGTAGTGGCCGGTCATGAACGAGGCGCGGGACGGGGTGCAGACCGGGGAGGTCGCGTAGTAACGGTCGGCGATGGCGCCGTTCTTCGCGATCCAGTCGAGGTTGGGGGTTTCGACCGCGACGCCTTTGCCCCACATGAACGCCTGCTCCTCCGTCATGAGCGCGCGGTAGCAGCCGAGGGTGCGAAAATTGTGCTCATCGGTTTGAATGACCAGCAGGTTGGGTCGATCGACCGCCGCCGCGACGGGGGTGACGAAAGCGCGCGGGCCGAGGGCGAGCAGGGAGAGGAGTCCGAGGAGCAGGCGGGAAGGCTTCATGTTGGATCAGGGTTTGAACCGTGAATTTCCGGCGATTTTCGCGGCGATGTCGATGCAGGGTTGAGGGCGGCGAAGGAACGCGCCGCCCTACCGCTCACGAATTCCGGCCGGGTAGGGCGCGGACTCCGCTCCGCGCCGGGAAAGACTTGCAAACCCTCGGTTGAGATTTGCGGATTGCCCGGGACGGAACCAGTCTTGCAACGTCAAGTCCCATGCCGATCGTTCGGCTCTCCCGTCTCTTTCCTTCCTGATCCATGAAATTTCCTCTCTTTTCCCGTGCGACGCTGCTGCCGTTGCTCGCTTTCATTTTGGCCTTTGCCAGCACCTCGGGGCTCACGCTTTGGGCGGCCGAGGGCAAGGCGGGCCGCCGGGCCGAGCGCAAGGCCCCGGCCGCCAAGTCCGCGACGGCGGACAAGAAGGCGGAGGAAAAAAGCGCTCCCCTTTCCATCCAGGTCGACACCCAGCCCATCAACCGCGACGCGGCGGAGCGCGTCAGCTACGCCTCGGTCGTGAAACGCACCGCGGCCAGCGTGGTTTACGTGTACTCCAGCAAGACGGTGAAGGGTCAGGACCTCTCGCCCTTCTTCAACGACCCGCGCTTCCGCCGCTTCTTTGATCTGCCCGGCCTGCAGGGCGAGCAGGACGAAAACGCGGCCCCGGGCGGCCGGGGACGCACCGCCCCCAAGGGCAATAGCCGCAACCGCGGCGGCAGCCCCGCGCCCACGCCCCGCAGCCGCACCCCCGACCAGACCCAGCAGGGCCTCGGCTCCGGCGTCGTCATCACCAGCGACGGCTACATCCTCACCAACAATCATGTGGTCGAAGACGCCGACGACGTGAAGGTCTCGATCGGCGAGTCGAACAAACGCTACGAGGCGAAGATTGTCGGCCGCGATCCCCTGAGCGATCTCGCGGTGTTGAAGATCGAGGCGACGAAGCTCTCGCCCGCCACGTTTGGCGACAGCGACCAATTGCAGGTGGGCGATGTCGTGCTCGCGATTGGCAATCCCTTCGGCGTCGGGCAAAGCGTGAGCCGCGGCATCGTGAGCGCGCTCAGCCGCGGGGTGGGCATCGGCCCGTTCGAGGACTTCATCCAGACGGATGCTGCGATCAATCCCGGCAATTCGGGCGGCGCCCTGCTCGACACCGACGGCCGCATCGTCGGCATCAACAGCGCGATCCTCAGCCGCAGCGGCGGCTTTGCCGGCGTCGGTTTTGCGATTCCGATCAATCTCGCGCGGTCCGTGACCGAGCAAATCGTCAACACCGGCAAGGTGGAGCGCGGTTTCCTCGGCGTGCGACCGCAGGAGCTCACGGAGGATCTTACCGCCCAGTTTGGCACCGAGAAGGGCGCCCTGATCAGCGAAGTCACGGAAGACAGCCCGGCTGAGAAGGCGGGCATCAAGGCCGGGGACGTGGTGATGAAGATCAACGCGACGGAGATCCGCGACGCCCGCCATCTCCTGCTCACTGTCAGCCAGATGGCGCCGGGCACCGAGATCGCGGTGGATGTGTTGCGCGACGGCAAGACCGAACACCTGCAGGTGAAGCTGGCGCGGCGCGACGACGAGGCGCTCGCGCGCGACGACGGCACCCCGGCGAAGAAGGAGGAGGGCGTGCTCAACGGCGTCGGCGTGGGTGACATCACCGCGGAGTTGCGCGGCCAATTGCAGATTCCCGCCCGCATCAAAGGGGCCATCATCACCGGGATCGAGGCCGACAGCCCCTCGGCCAAGCAGGGCTTGCAGGAAGGAGACATCATTTTGGAACTTGATCGGCGCCCCTGCACCAACGCCGAGGAAGCCGTGAAGCTCAGCGAGGAGATCAAGGGCCCCAAGGTGCTCGTGTTGATCTGGCGGGCCGGCCGGACGCGCTACCTCGCGGTCGACGAGTCAAAATAAACGGGCCGATGAAAACGGGGCGCGGGTGCCGGTGGTGGCTGGGGGTGTTAGGCGCCGGCCTCGCGCTGGCCGCCCTGCCGGCGGCGGAGAAAAAGGCGAAGGCGAAGAAGCCGGGAGCGGCGGGGCCGGCGCGCTGGGAGGAGACGATCCGCAAATTCGAAGCGGCCGATCAGGCCAATCCGCCGCCCCAGGGGGCCGTGTTGCTCGTCGGCGGATCCAACGCCCGGCGCTGGACCGATGTCGGCGATTATTTTCCGGGCCAGCTGGTGATCAACCGCGGTTTTGGCGGTGCGCACCTGAGCGACGTGCTCCATTTCTTCGACCGGATTGTGCTGCCGTATGCGCCGAAGGTGATCCTGCTCAACGCGGGCGGCAACGACCTGAGTTCCGGCAAGTCGCCCGAGTCCATTCGGGACGCGGCGAAGGCCTTCGCGGCAAAGGTGCGGGCGGCCTTCCCCGCGACGCGAATCTTGTACGTTTCGCTCCCGCCCGTGCTGCGCGCGGCGAGAGTTCCCGAAGGCCTCGCAACCATCCGCCGCATGAACGGGCTGATTGCGGACCTCGCCCGCGCTGAGAAGAACCTGGAGTTTATCGATCTTTTCCCGGCGTTCCTCGACGCCAAGGGCCAGCCGCGGCCCGAGTTGTTTGTCGAGGATGGCACGCACTTCAGCCCGCAGGGCCAGGCGGTCGTGGCGGGATTGCTTCGCGGGAAACTCTGAGAGGGCGGCCAGGCGGCGCTCAAGCGAGACGGAAGGGACAGGCGGCGGGGAAGAGACTCCCCGCCCTCCCCGTCACGCGTCTCGGTGAGGGTAGGGCGCGGACTCCGCTCCGCGCCGGGAACACTTCCGCTATTCGATGACCGCAACCTCGTGGTCGAGGACCGACGTCACCGTGAACCGGTGCCAGCCCGCCGCCGCCTTAAACCGCGGCTTTTCCCCGGAGACCAGCAGGCGCAGGGTGCGACCGCGGACATCGTCCGGCAGACGCAGGCTCACGTGCAACGGGCCGACGGGAATCAACTCTTCCACCGGAGCGCGCCACGTGCCGGCGCTGGTGAGATTGACGAGGTGCAGGATCGTCCGGCCGGGCTGGCGATAGAGGTGGCAGTCGATCCAGCCGGGGCCCTCGACGCGCAGCGGAAGGTCGTCACGCGCCGCCCAGCGGACGAGATTGGCCAGGAGATCGCCGTGGTCGGGCAGCAGGTCGCGGGCGTAGCGGCGATCGAGATCGGCGGGGAGGAAGGCCACGCGGCCCGCGCCGGGTTTTTCGTGCAACACCAGCGCCGGGATCGCGGTGGCGGGGATGCGCATCCAGGAGGTCTCCGGGGGAAAGGCGGGAAAAGCCGGCACGAACGTTGCGACGACCTGGGCGGTCGCATCGAGGCGCAGCGGCTCGAGCGTGGAGCCGAAGCCGAGGATGTCGGTCTCGTCGAACCCGCGGAGCACCACGTGGCGCGGACCGGTGACGGGCACCTCGCCCGGGCCATGCGGGCCGGGTTGGCGGGCGGCGAGCGAAGGATGGAGCCGCAGGTAGGTGTGGCCGTTTTCGTTCGCCCAGCTCCGCCGCGTGGTTTCATCGCGCCAGCCGTGCTTCTCCGGCAGGTGCGCGCCGAAAAGATCGGCGAGGGCGAAGTCGGCCCGCGGGTCGCCCCATTCGTCGCAGAGCGAGGCCGGACCGGTGGCAATTAACGCTCCGCCGCCGGCCACAAAGCGGCGGAGGCTGGCCGTCTGAGCCTCCGTCATCGCGGCGAGGCCGGGAAGGATCAGCACGCGGAAAAGCGCGGCGTCGCGTGCGACGTGGTCGAGGTGGACTGGCAGGTAGGGCAGGCGGGCCCGGCTGAGGGCGTTGGTCCAGCCGCGGGCGGGTTGGTCGACGAGGAGTTCGGCGGCGTCGCGGCCGAAGAAGTCGGTGTGCCGCTGCGACCAGACGAGGCCGATGGGTGCGACGGGCGTGCGGTCGAAAAGAAAGCGTTCGTTCGCCGCGTGCCATCGCAGCACCGGTTCCGCGGTGTGGAACTGCCGCCGATCCTCCTGCCAGGCGCCGACGTGGTGCCACCAGGGCGCGATGCCGCCGGCGAAGCCCTCGAGCATCCAGAGCCGCGCCTCGGGGGCGGGTTTCGCGCCGAGGCGGTAGGTGGGACTGGAGGTCTGGTACAGCGCCATGCTCTCCGGCGCGAGCTTCTCCCAGCCGAGCAGGCCGTGGACGAGTTTGCCGAGTTCGCCGTTGCGCTGGAAGCCGCTGTCGTCCTGCCGGCGCTGATCGTCGAGCATGAGAATTTCAGCGCGGGAAAAGATCTCCCGGCAGTCGCGAAAGCGCGCCGCCTGACCGGTGATCGAGCCGCCGTTCATGCCCACCCACAGGCAATGCGGACCACCGGCGGCGCGGGTGACGAGATTGTTCTGATCCCAAATCTCCAGGCGCCGGGCATAATTCCACTCGATCCAGGAGCGATACGCGGGGTGGTTCCAGTCGGCCCGGCGCGGCAGGTCATGGCCGGTGCGGTCCCTAAATTTCTTCGCGCAATTGTCGCAGTAACAAATGCTCCCGCGGCCCAGCCCGCTCCAACTGTTGTCGGTGAAACCCTCGGGATGGTAGCGCGTGGCGATCTCCCGGAGGATGGCGGTGATGTGCTCGTCGTAGTACGGGCTGTTGACGCACGAGACGTAGAGCTGGCGGTTGCGGTACGGGCGGCCGCCGGCGTCGCGGGCGAACCAGTCGGGGTGCGCCCGGAAAAAATCCTCGTGGGCGCTGTTCGAGTCCATGCGCGCGAAGACCGCGAGTCCGTCCTCATGGGCGGCCCGGCAGAGATCGCCGAAGAGGTCGCGATCACCGAGCGCTTCGGCGCGATGATGCAGCGGCACGGCGCTGGGGTAGTAGGCGACGATGCCGCCGGCATTGATGATCACGCCCTGCACCTGCGTGCGTTTCCAGTAGTCGCGCCACCACGCGAGATCGTAGCGCGCGGGATCGGCCTCGGTGATGTTGGTCTGCCCCCAGCGCCGCACCCGGCGGTACCAGGGCGTCGACGCCCCGGGTTGGGGCAGCGCGGCCGCGGCGGCGAAACCGCGGAAGGGCGCGCCCGCCAGCACGGAGGCGGCCACGCCGGTCATTTTGAGAAAATCGCGGCGGCTGGCCGCGGCGGTGGAGCACACCTCGCCCGGTCCGGTTTTCATTTTTCGGGTCCAGCGAAGCAGCAATCCCGGCGAGGGGGAACGCCTTTCTTGCCGCCACCCCCCGGCCCCACGGACAGAATTCCATTTTCACGTATTACGTGAAAAGGCCCATTGGGCGGCCTGCCGCCGGCCGCGGTGAAACTACCTCTGGCACGAATACCATGCGTAGCGGTTATCCCGGACTGATTTCACGTAATACGTGAAATTAAGCCGGCGCCCCGATCGGCTGCGCCCCGGGTGGAAACACGCCCGGGAGGGCAATGATCCCTCCGCCCTTTTCTGCAACAAGCGCCGCCGGCCCTGCGTCTTGTCAGCCCCGTGAGCGAGAGCGAACATCAATCCGGCCTGCCCCTTCCGCGCGCGGAGGCGCCCGGGGCGCGGCGCGTGGGACGATCGACCGCCTGGCTCCTGGGGGCCCTCGCTCTCGCGGGGTTGCATTTCCTCTGGCTCACCGCGCACCTCGCCCCGGCGATCATGAGTCCGGACGCCAACGGCTACGTGGTGCAGGCGCGACTGCTGGCGGAGGAGGGGCGCACGTGGTTCGCCACGGCGTCGCCGGTGCAATACGTCGGTATGCACTGGCTGGAGACGGCGCCGGGGGTCTTTCACAGTCGTTATCCGGCCGGGTTGCCGGTGTTCATGGCGGCGGCCTGGAAGATCGGCGGCCTGGACGCGGCGGTGTTGATCAATCCGCTGCTGGCGAGCGCGACCGTGCTGCTGGTCTTCTTCCTCGCGCGGCGGCTGGTGTCGGCGCCTTATGCGCTGTTGGCGGCGGCGGTCGTGGCGACCGTGCCGGTGACCAACCAGCACGCGCTTGATGCGGATGCGCATGTGGCGGCGGCGTTCTTTCTGGTGGCGGGGTTGGTCGCGCTCCTGCGGTTTGGGGAGAGCCCGACGCCGCGAATGGGATTGATCGCGGGACTCCTGCTCGGGGCGGTGCCGACGATACGTTACCCGGAGGCGGTGGTCGGGCTCGCCGTGGGCGGGTGGTTGCTGTGGCGCGTGCGGCCGGTCGGGCGGGTCTGGCCGGCGGTGCTCGGGGCGCTGCTGCCGATCGCGGTCCTCGGGATGCACAACGCGGCGGCCTACGGGGCGTTTTGGAGAACCGGATACGCCCTTACCCACGAGCAGACGGGATTTGGCCTGGGCTATTTTTCCTCGCACGTGATCCCGTATCTCCAGGCCCTGAGCGGGCAGGGGGTCGCGCTGATGTTTGCGTTTGGCGTCGCGGGGATCGTCGCGCTGGCGTTTGATGCCCGTCGCCGCGACGAAGGGGTGTTGTTCGCCGGCATCGTGACGCCGATTATCTTGGTCTACATGGCGTATTATTTCGGCGCGAGCGGCGGGGCCGGCGGCGCGGCGGGCAACCTGCGCTTCCTCATTCCAACGTTTCCTTTCTTTGCCGTCGCCGGAGTGTGGCTGCTGGCGCGCCTGGCCGAACACCTGGGCGCGGGTGGGCGGGCGGCGGTGGCGGTGATCGCCCTCCTGCAATTGGGGGTGGGAATGGGTGCCTCCGGGTCGACGCTGGCTTCGACCCAGACCTCGCTGGCCGGGGCGGCGCGGGCGCGGGCGGTGGCGGAAAAGGAGATTCCTGCCGGCAGTGTGATCATCGTCGACCGGCAACTCGCCGAAAGCCTGGATGCGGTCGGCCGGTGGAAGCTGGTGGAGGAAACGATGGTCGCGGGATTTGGCGAAGGCGGACGTGCGGGGCCGGGTGGCATGGGCTTCCCGGGCGGGCGGGGGGGAGGGTTTCCCTTCCCGCCGGGCGGGCCGGGTGGGCCCGGGGCGGGTGAGGCCGACGACAACCCCATGCCGATGCAGCGGGGAAAGAACCGGGCCCAACAGGAACGTTACGCTGGCTTGGGGACTGAGGCACGCCGCGCCCGGGTGTGGGCCGATCTCAGGGCGTGGGCCGGCGACAGGCCGGTGTATTGGTTCACCCGTTCGATCGAGGCCGTCGACTTCGCCCTCCCCGAAGGCGACGACTACCACAGCATCGCGGAGATTGACGCACCGGCGATGGCGGGTCCCGGCGGCGGGGGCGGCGGACCGATGCCCGGGATGCCGGGCCTGGCCGGCCGGGGTGGCCTGAGTGGACCGGGGCGGAGTGGCGCGGGCGTTGGCGGGAGGGCGGGGCCGGGCCGCGGCTTCCGCCCGGGAGGCGGCACGGGCCCGACGGGCGGGCGGGGAAGCGTGGGCGGACCCGTGAAACTGCGCCTCGTGCGGCTGCAGTTTACGAAGTAGCAGGGACTTGGCGGCGCCGATGCAGGAGCGGCTTTAGGCCGCGAGGGTAAGGGCGAAATCGCGGGGTAAACCCGCTCTCCCAACCCGGCGAAGCCGGAACCAAGCGCCTCACCGGGAAACTCGAAATCCGAAGCTCGAAGTTCGAAACAAATCCCAAACCCGAGGAACCGAAAACCGGTGCAACGCCGGCTCTGCGTTTGGAGTTTTCTGCTTTTGCCCTTCGAGTTTGTTTCGAATTTCGGCATTCGT
>JBBRWR010000072.1:0-44381 GCA_038249085.1 Opitutales bacterium | reverse complement strand
GGGTGCCCCCACCCCGCGATAGGTCGTCCCCGCCGGGCTGCGCGGTGAGGGCACCGCGCCCACAGGGAGGTCACCGTCAACTCGGAGATGCACCCCCCTTTGCCCGCCGCACGACGCCGGGCTTGCGCCCCACTGCCCCCGACCTAACCTTGCTGCATGTCCAATGTGGCCGAAATCGAAGCCGCCAATGAGAAACTCTCGGCCGCCGAGATGCTCGAGTTGGCGACCTGGCTCGAGGAACGCCAGTACTTGGCCGTTTCGTCGGAGTCGCTCTTTCATCTGTATGACGAAGAGGAGGCCACATGTCGGTCGCGCGTCGCCGAGAAATCTGGTTGATTGACCTCGGCTACGCCGCAAAAACCCGGCCCGCCGTTGAAGCCGCGGTCCGACTCTGGCTCGGCCTCGCCTGATCCATGCCCGCCCATCTCGACGAACCCGCCGCCGGCATCGCGGTTGATCCCCTTTGCTTCGCCATCCGGGGCTGGCTCTGGCTTGAGGGCGACCACCGTGCCATCGTGGCCGTCGAGGCCTGGTCGGGGTCCGTGCCGCTGGGCGAGACCCTGGTGCTTTACGAACGCCCCGACGTGAACGCGGCGCACGGTTTCCCCGCCGGCACCCTCACGGGCTTTGAACTGTTCGCCCATCATCCGGGTCCGGTGGGGGAGGCCTTTGCCCTCAAGATTTGCGCCCGGCTGCAGGACGGCACCCGTACCCCCACACTCGCCCGCAGCACCGCCACGCCCATCGCCCGCGACTACCGCACCAACCACTTTGGCGTGCTGCTCGACCGCCAGACCACCGCGATACAGCGCCACGACAACCTCTTTGCCGTCGGGCCGTCGCAAGCCACCGGCAGCGGCGAAGTCGCCTCGCTCCTGCGCCGCTACCTGGGGCCACCGCCCCGGCGGATTATCGACGTCGGTTGTGGTTTCGGCTCCTACGGCCGCGGCCTCCTCGCGGCGGGTTATGATTGGTTCGGGGTCGAGGTCAGCGCCAGCGACTGCGCCGAACTTGCGCGGCTCGGTCTGCCGCACCATCACGTCGATGGCCACTCCCTGCCCTTCCCCGAGGCCTCGTTCGACAGCGCCCTCTGCATCGAGGTCCTGGAGCACATCGAGGACCCGCGCGCCTTTCTCCGCGAGGTGCACCGCGTCGCGCCCCGCCAACTCATCGTCTCCGTACCCAATTGCGAGTTGCTCGGCTACCTCTGGGATCATCTCGCCACCCCGTGGCACATGCTCGAGGCCACGCACGTGAATTTCTTCACCCGCTGGAGCCTGGCCTCCCTCCTGCGCGAGTTCTATCCGCACGTCGAGCTGCGCTTCCACACCGCCTACCCGCTCCGCACCATCGAGGGGACCCCGCTGCACTACAACCTCCTCGCCATCGCCACCACCCCGCCATGACCCAGGCGGAAAAAGTCGCGGCGTGGCTCCCCCGGGGAGGCATCGGCACCGAGATCGGCCCCGGCACCTCGCCCCTCCCCGGCCTCGAGCCGCGGCCCATCTACCTCGACTGCTTCAAGTCGTTCGGCGCCGAACCCAACCTCGCCGACTATTACGGCCACGCCTGCCGCCTGCCGTTTCACGACCACTCCCTCGACTACGTCATCGCCTCGCACGTGCTCGAACACGTCGCCAATCCCGTCGCCGCGCTCGCGGAGTGGCATCGCGTCGTCCGCCCCGGCGGCATCCTTTACCTGGTGGTTCCGGATCGGCGGACCACCTGGGACCAGCCGCGCGCCCTCACCCCCGTGGCCCACTTGCTCGACGACTATGAACGCGGCACCACCGCCTGCGACGCGACGCATGTCGACGAATTCGCCCAGGGGATCGACTGGACCCGGTTCAACCCCGCCACGCCGCCAGCGGAGGTGCCCGCCGCCCGGGCCGAACTCGCGCGCGGCATGCACGAAGCCGTCGCCCGCGGCGAGGACATCAATATTCATTTTCACACGTTCGAGCCTTCGAACCTCCGGGAACTCCTGGTCACCCTCCCGCGCTGGACCGGGCGCCGCCTGGATTGGGAGCTCGTGGATTTCGCGGCGGACTTTCCCGCCGCCTGCCCCAACGGCATCCTCGCCGTCCTGCGGGTGCGCAAGGGCTGGCTGGCCCGCGCCGAAGCCGAGGGGTTCCGCCTCCGCACGCACGGCGACCCGCGCGCCGTCCTGCGCGCCGACGCCGAACCGTTCGAGGTCTGGGCGGCGCGCACCTCGGGCCTCGGCGGCGTGCGTTGAGCCGTAGAAATTCTGTGGCTCCAAGCGGCTTGACCTCAAGGCGCTCAACGTGAGGTGAAGCCAGGAAGGCGCGTTGGGGGACAACGCACCCCATCTTTTTTGTCACGTATTACGTGACAATGGCACCCCCAAGAGTCGATTTTCAGGGGTGAAACTCACTCGGAGATTTGTCACGTATTACGTGACAACGGGCTTCTCCCGGTCGCTCCTCCCCGTTGGGACCTGAGGCGAAACGCCGGCCGGAAAGGCGCGCCGGCAACCCCGGGTGCGCCGGGGCGGCGACCGGCGGGCCGGCGGGGCCCGACGCGCTCGGACCCCACCGGGCACATCTGTCGGTTGGCGGTGATGCCGCTGGGAGTAGCGCCGCGTCTCTGACCGGCGGGCGCCAGGCGAAGACGGGCGCGACGGGAAGGACCGGGTGCAACGCCACCGTCAACCTGGCGATGCACCCGATCCCGCGGGGTGCACCCCGCGGGGCGTCTGATAGAAAGCTTGAGCCGGGGAGCGGATCGTCTCCTCTCACGGATTCCTGTGTCGTCCCGCACCCTCACCGCTGCATTCGCCGCCTGCCTGTTCCTGTTGATCGTCACCGCCAAGTGGGCGACGTACGACCGGTACGGCTCGGCGATGCCGGATTGGGACCAATGGGATGCGGAGGCCGTGCACCTCCTGACCCCGTGGCTGACCCACGACCATTTCCTCGAACACTTTTTCGAGCCGCACAACGAGCACCGGGTCCTCCTCACCAAGCTCCAGAACCTCACCTTGAGCCTGCTCAACGGGCAATGGGACGCGCGGCTGGAGGCGGTCACCAACGCCATGCTGCACGCGCTCATCGCCGTCGGACTCTGGGTGGCGGGCCGGCGCTGGCTGGCGGGCCGCTGGCAAGTTCCGCTCTTTCTCCTGCTCCTGGCCCTGTTTGCCCCGCCGGTCGCCTGGCAGAACGTCCTGGGCGGTTTTCACTCCCAACAATACTGGCTGGTCGCCCTCTCCTTCGTCGCCATCCTCCTGCTGCCATTCCGACCCACGTGGTCGGCCTCCTGGTGGATCGGGGTGCTGGCCGCGATCCTCGTGATGGGTTCGATGGGCTCCGGCCTGCTCGCCGCCGCGGCGGTGCTGGTGGTCGTCGTCTGGCGCTGGGCGCGGCACGAAATCAACCTTCGCGCGGCCGGGCCCGCCATCGCGCTTGCGCTGGCCCTGGTGGCCCTGGGCCTCCTGACCCGGGTGGAGGTCCCCTACCACCAGGAGATGAAGGCGCAAAACGTGCATGATTTCGTCTTCACCATCATTCACAGCATGGAGTGGCCGTGGCGCGACCAGGAGTGGGCCGCCGCGCTCTTCTGGCTGCCGTGGGCGCTGGTCGCGTGGCGGGTGCTCGCTGCGAAACCGGAACCGCCCGACGGCGCCACGCCCGATCCGCTGCGCCGGCACGCCGGTCCCGCGCTGGTCGCGCTGGGCGGCTGGGTGCTGTTGCAACTGGCCGCCACCGGCTACGCCCGCGGCGCCGGCGCCGACTACCCGGCCTCGCGCTACATGGACACCCTGACCTTCGGCACCGCGATCAACGGCCTCGCCCTCGGCTGGCTCTTCACCCACCCCGCCGCCCGCCGGGCGGGGCGCATCGGTCACCACCTGCTCGGTCTCACCTGGGTGCTCACGCTCGCGCTCGGCCTGCAAGATCAGCTCAAAGGCACCTTCGACATCGAGCTCCCGGACGCCAAAAAATACTACGTCAAGGCCGAGGGCCACATGCTCCATTACCTGAGCACGAACGACCCCGCCGCCCTCGCGTATCCTGATATTCCCTACCCGGGCGCCGGCTCGCTGATTGAGCGCCTGGAGCCGCCGCGCCTGCGCGCCATGATGCCCTCGCCGATTCGTCCGCCCCTGGCCCTCGCACCCCAGGCGACCTCCGGCAGCCCCTTTCTCGCCACCGACCTCCGCCAGGCGGCCCCCGACGCCGTGGTCCCCCTGGGCCTGTCGCCCGCCACCCCCCCCCTCGACTACACGCGCTTTTGGGGCAGCTACCGGCCGGACGGTCCGGGCGCCGCCGCGCAGGGGGAATGGAAAAGCCAGCCCCTCACCCTCGCGCGCACCGACGGCTGGCTGCGTTTCGAGACCGCCGGCCAGCTCGGCGAGCCGGGCGTGGCGTTGGAGTTGCGCGACGCCGCCACCGACGCGCTGCTCGCCACCATCCGGCCGTCCAAGGTACCCGGAGACAATTGGCGGACCGCCACGGTGCGCGCCCCCCGGGTGCCCTTTGTCGTGGTCGCCCGTGACCACGACCCGGCGCGCTGGCTCGCCTTCACCGGCCCGGTGGAAATGGGCCCGCTTTCCTACTGGGCCTGGCAGGCGACCAAACAGGCGCTCCTCCTGCTTTACCTGAGCGCGGCGGCCACCGTCCTGCTCGCCCTCGCCGCGTGGCGCGGGCGGCCCCGCCCGGGGCAGCCCGGATAATTTCTTGTCGGCCCGCCGCGCCTTCGCCGACACTCGCCACCACCAATGAAGGTTTTTACGCCCATGGCCGTAGTGGTGGCGACGCTCCTCAGCGCCGTCGTCGCGCTGCCGTTCTTGCCCGCCGCCAAGTCGGACGCCGATCGCTACGTCGTGGAAGCCCGGCTCACCAGCGGAAAGGAAACGAGCCTGCAGCTATTCTATGACGACGGGGCGGGATTTCGGCAGGAGTATTCGGGGCAGGTGCCGCTGCGCGCCAGCCCCGACCCCGTGACCTACGAATTACCCATTCCCACCGGTACCTACCTCACGTTTCGGATCGATCCGCCGGAAGACGGCCGGACCATCACGCTCTGGTCCCTCCGGATCATCTCGAGCAACGGGGGAGTCCTGGCGGATTTACCCCTGGAGCGCATCAAGCCGGTCCAGCAAATCCAAACTCTCCGGCCCCGCGAGGGCGGCCTCGAAATCACCTCCACCCCCGCGAGCGACGATCCGCAACTCGCCCTTGAGCTGAAGGAACCCATGGTGGTCCGGCAGTCTCCGCGGGACTTCGCCCGCGATCTCCCGCGCTACGCCCTGCCCATCCTCGCGGCCCTGATCGCGCTGCTGTTCCTCGCGGACCGCGTTCCGGGCCGGGGGGACGCGCTCCGGCGCTGGCTGGCCGCCGGGTTTCGCCATCCCGCCCGCACGGTGGCGGGCGTCGCCGCCGTCGCCGTCATCCTCAGCGCCTATCCGGTGGTGTTCCTCGGCAAGAGCTTCGTCTCCCCCAATCTCGGCACGGTCCTGCTCTACGACGCCTTTCCCACCTTGCCCGGCTACAAGTCGACCACGACCACCGATGTGAAACTCTCCGACGTCGGCGCCGTGATGTGGCAGCATGTGCCCTTCTCGATGCTGCAGCACCGGGCGTTGAGTCAGGGTGAGCTGCCCCTGTGGAATCGCTACAACGCCGTCGGCGTCCCACTGCTCGGGCAGGGCCAGTCGATGTTCGGCGACCCGCTCCATCTGATCGTGATCGCCGCCAACGGCGCGGCGTGGGCCTGGGACTTCAAATACCTCCTGGCCAAGTGGCTCTTCGCCGCCGGCCTCGGCCTGACCGTGCTCGCGCTCGGGAAGGACCACGGGACCAAGAGCGGGTGGGACCAAGGGACCAAGGGACCAAAGGACCAACAGACCCCGGCCAATCAGCGCAGTCCCTTGGTCCCTTGGTCTCTTGGTCCCGTGGTCTCCACCAGTCCCTTGGTCTCCGCCGCGATCGTGGCGGCGGCCGCGCCGTTCATCGGTTTCTTCCTCTACCGCGTCAATCACCCCGCCTACTTCAGCCTCTGTTACGCCCCATGGCCGCTCTATTGCCTGGTGCGCGTCGCGCAGGCTGCGACCCGTCGGGCCACCAGCCTTTGGTCCATCGCCCTGATGGTCGCCAATCTCGCGTTGATGAACAGCGGCACCGTGAAGGAAGCCTACATGCTGCTGGTCTGCATGAATTTTTCGGGGGCTTGCGTGCTGCTCGCCCGCACGATGCCGGGGCGCGAACGTCTCGCCAAGTTCGGCACGCTGCTCTGGTTCGGGCTCCTCTTCGTGCTGCTCACCACGCCCATCTGGGCGACCTTCCTCTCCACCCTGAAACACGCGTACACCGGCTATAACGACGCGAGCGCGTACCAGATTCAACCCTCGCTGCTGCTCGGCGCCTTCGACGAAATTTTCTACCGGCCGCTGCTCACCAAGGACCAGGTCTTCAGCCCCTCGCTTAACTTCCTGCTCCTCGCCGGGCTGCTCTACTTTCTCGCGACGCTGCGGACGCACTTCGCCCACCGCGCCGCCATCGCACTCGCCGCCAGTTCCCTCCTCCCCCTGGCCCTCGCCTTCGGCCTGATCTCCCCCCTCTGGATCGTGACGGTGCCCTTCCTCAGCAACATCGCCCACCTCGACAACACCTTCTCCTGCGCGCTCATCGTCTTGTGGTCGGTGCTGGCCGGTCTCGGCTTTGCCACCGCCGCCCGGCGGCTCGGCACCCGGGAGGGCCGGCACGATCTCGTCATCGCCGGCCTCCTCCTCTTCGCCCTCGTGTTCGGTTGGATTGCCTTTCGCCAGGCCGTGCACCGCCCGATCTTCGGGCCCACCTTCTCCGTGCATCAACCCGGCCATGTCCTTCCGATCTCGCCGTTCATTTGGGACTATCTCGCCTCGCTGCTGATCGCCCTCGTCGTGCTCGCGGTGGTGGTGCACACGACGCTCGCCCGGCGCCGGTTCACGGCCGCCCGCGGCCTCTTGCTCGCCGGTTGCGTCGGGCTGCTCCTCTGGCGCCACGGCATGCACGCCGGCACGGTCGGCTTCGAAAACTTCACCAGCCGACCCACGGTGCGGACCAACTTTCACGCCAAGTCGGGGGCCATGGAAATCGCGCGCGCCGGACAGGCCCGCGAACCGGCCCGCGGCTTCGGCCTGCACGGCAATTTCTTTCCCGGCTGGACGGGCGTTTACGGCCTCGAGACGATCCACGGGCCCGACGCCCTGGTGAACCCCTATGTGCGCGCGTTGATGAGCAATTCCGGGGTCCAACGCCTGTGGGACTGGCGGATTTATGCCGAAGCCAAGGACATCGCGAACGCCCGGCCGTTCTTCGACGCCCTCAACGTGCGGTATTATTTCGACCTCGCCAGCGATCAGGGCGTGCTCGGTCAGTCCCTCCGGTTGGTGCAGACGGCGGATCTCGACGTCTACGAGAGTCCCACCGTCTGGCCGCGCGCGTTCTTCACCGACCGCGTCGACTCGTACACGGACACCGGCGACCTGGTGCCGAAGATGCGGGCCGCCCTCGGCCGGCCCTTCGCCGCCGCGCAAGCCTCCGACCGGAACGCCCAGGAGGCCCTCGCCAAAATCGCCCGCGGGGCCGATGCTCCCACCACCACCCCGGCCACGAATTACCACCTCACGGAAAACACCACCGCCTTCACCATCCGGGCCTCCGGCCCCGGAGTGGTCCTCCTCGACGAGGCTTTCTGGCCCGGTGATTTTCGCGCGGCACTCAACGGCCGCGACGCGCCGATCCTGCGCCTGAATCACGCGTTCATGGGCGTGGTGGTCGAGGCGGCGGGCGAATACCGCGTCACCTTCCGCTACTGGCCCCGCCAGTTCACGCTCTATCTCACGGTCTGTTTGATCGGAGGTCTGCTCCTGGCGGCCTCAGTCTGGCTTGCGCTCCGCCCCGCGCGCGCCGCATGAGCGCGCCCACCTGCCCCGCCTGCGGCTCCCCGCGCCTCGAGTCGCGGGGCCGCAAATCCGGCGGATTCATCCGGCGGGAATTCGAGTTTCACCGGTGCCGCGACTGCGGCTTCATGTTCGTCGAACCGTTCTCGGGTTGGGCGATCTACGACGACGCCTATTACCGCGGCGAAGGCCCGGACCCCTACGTCGACTACGAAGCCGAATACCGCGACTGGCAGCGCAGCGATCGTGTCCTCGAATTCGACGACATGGTGCGGATCGCGGAAGCGAGACTGAGAGGCCAAGAGACCAAGAGACCAAAGGACCGCCAACCCCATATCTCTCACGGTGCCTTGGTCCCTTCGTCCCTTGGTCCCTTGGTCCCCTTGCACTGGCTCGACTTCGGCTGCGGGGCCGGCGCCTTCCTGAAGTACCTGCGCGCGCGCGGCCGCCTGGCCGGCCGTCCCCTCGAACTCACCGGCCACGATGTCGGCTCCTACGCCAACCTGCTCAAGGAGCGGGATGGCTTTCGCATCCTCGACCTCGCCGAACTCGCGCGGGAGCCGGAGGCCTCCTTCGACGTCATCAGCCTCATTGAGGTCCTCGAGCATCTGCCGGCGCCGCTTGATCCACTCCAGTTCGTGGCGCGCCTGCTCAAGCCCGGCGGCCTCCTGCTCCTCACCACCGGCAACCTCGACTCGCCCGTCGCCCGGCGGCGCGGCATCCACTACCGCTACTGCGCCCCGGAGATTCACGTGAGCCTCTTCAATCCGGGCTGCCTCGCGCAACTCTACCGTCGCGTGGGGCTGGAGCCGTGGCCGGTGCGCTACCACGGCGCGGTGAAGTTCAAGGTCCTGAAAACGCTCCGCCACCGCCCCGCCGCCCGCGCCCTCGCCCGCCTCGCGCTCGCCTTCCCTCCGGTCGTGCGCCTCATCGACCACGCCTACGGCGTCTCCGCCATGCCGTGCGCGGTCAAACCGGGGGTTTGATTTTCACGTATTACGTGAAAATAGGATCCCGGCGGTCGCAGGCGGCGTCGGCTGAAAAAACGCGCGACCTGACAACGAGATCACGGGCTGGAGCCAGGCTGGCCGAACCACCGCGCCGCCGCCTGCCACGGCCAATCCCGCCAACCAGCGACTTGCACCCATTCGCGTCATGAAGAATGGGACCGTGCCATAACGCGCCGGACCATGGCAACTCCCGCATCGGTTAATCCACTTGGGAGATGAGGAACGCCCCGGGCGTATCTGTCGTTTGCCGGTGAAGCCTCTGGGAGTAGCGCCGCGTCTCTGACCGGCGGGCGCCAGTCGGAGACTGGCGCTACGGAAAGGACCGGGCTCAATGCCACCGTCAACCTGCAGCTGCACCCGAACCCCCCCCCGCTCCACACGGAGATTGAATCCACCCTGCCCGCCCGCACACTCCCCATTCTTCATGAACCAGCCTGTTCCGCCCCAACCCTTCCGCCGTCGCCGGGCCGCCCGAAAGGCCGTCGTTCGCGCCCCAATTTCATTGGTCGCGACTCCCGGCCGCCTTGGGAACGTTGAGGTCTGACGCCGCCCGCTTCCGCCCCGCCGCCCCCATGCTCACCTCCCCTTTCCCGCCCATTGTCGACGGCATCCTCTCCGTCGTCGTCCCGATCTACAACGAGGCGGCGACCGTGCGCACAGCGCTGGATGCGATCCTCGCGAAAGCGGTCGCCGGCTGGACCCTCGAGATCATCCTCGTCGAGAGCAATTCGACCGACGGCACCCGGGACATCGTCCTCACCTACCGCTCCCACCCGCGCGTCAAACTCCTCCTGGAGGATCGGCCCCGCGGCAAGGGCCACGCCGTGCGCGCCGGGTTCACCGTGGCCACCGGCGACGTCATCCTGATCCAGGACGCCGACCTCGAATACGATCTCAACGACTACGCCATCCTCCTCGCCCCGCTCGCCGCCGGGCGGCAGTCGTTTGTCCTCGGCTCGCGCCACGGCACCAGCGGCTGGGCCATCCGCCAATTCGCCGACCAGCCGCTGCAGGCCCTCATCCTCAACTGCGCCCATTGGGGTTTCACCCTGCTCATCAACGGCTCCCTCGGCATCTGGCTGCGCGATCCCTTCACCATGTACAAGGTCTTCCGGCGCGACTGCCTCGAGGGGCTCACCTTCGAGTGCAACCGCTTCGATTTTGACTGGGAGCTGCTGATCAAGCTCATCCGCCGCGGACACCGCCCGATCGAGATCCCGATCAGCTACAAGTCGCGCTCGTTCAAGGAGGGGAAAAAGATCTCCATGCTCCGCGATCCGATCACCTGGCTGTGGGCTCTCGCCCGCTTCCGGTTTCAACGCGTGTGACCCCCAGGTCCCGTGGCTCCCGGTAGCAAACATCGTCTTCCGACCGGTAGGGCGGTTAGTTCCTTCGCCGCTGCTTCCACGGCGCGGAACGGAGTCCGCGCCCTACCCGTACCGACGCGAAGGGCCTGAACATGCGCGTCCGGCTTCTACTCGCCGGCGTGCTCTGCGCCGCCCTGCACCTCCTCGTCTGGCGCACGGGTCTGATCCACCCCGCCCACTCCGCCCTGGTCGCCACCACCACCGGCGACTTCACCGAGGGCGGAGGCTGGTTCGAGGGCGAACCGTTCATCACCGCCGCGCCGGTGCGGGCGTGGGGCTCCTGGACGGGCGACGACGCCCATCAGGGCACCCTGTCCCTCGGGCCCTTCCCCGCGCCGGCCCGGCTGCGCTTCGGCCTCGGCGGCTATCCCACGAAACCGGGCATCACGCTCGCCGTCGAACTCGCCGAATCGGGCGAACAGCATCCCGTCCCGGTGGCCCGCGATGTCGGCGAGCGCTGGACCATCGCCGAATGCGATCTGCCCGCCGCCTGGGTGGGCCGGCCGATCAAACTCGTCGCCCGCGACCAGGCCGCGGGTTTCGGCGGCTGGGTCGCCGTCACGGAGCCCCTGCGCGGCGGCCGCGGCGAGGGCAACCACGCGTTTTACACCTCGCTCGCGGCCTTCGCCACCAACGGTCTCCTGTTGTTCCTCGTCTGGCAGGCGGCCCTGCTCGGGCTGGCGCGCCGCGCGTGGATCGCCCCGCCGTGGCGGCCCCTCGCCGCCGCCGGCGTGGTCGCCGCCGCCGCGTATCTGGTTTTCTGGTGCACCTTCGCCAGCGCGCCCCTCGGCCTGCTCACGGCGCTCGCCCTGCTCGCGTCCGCCGGCGTCCAGGTCTGGCGCGCGCCCCGCCCCGGCTCCCCCGATCCCGAGGTCCGCCAGGTCTCCCGCCTGCTCGCCGCCGGCGGCTTCTTCCTGCTCGCGCTGCTCCATCTGTTCCCGACGGCGCTGAGCTTCGACGATCTCGCGGCCAACCGCTTCCGCGAACAACTGCCCTCCGACAACGTGCTGCCCTTCGACGTCGCCAGCCGCCTCTACGCCGGAATGCCCCCCACGCCCGCGGACGCCGAATGGCAGTCCAGCGACCGCCCCCCGTTGCAGGTCGGCTGGGAATTGCTGACCTGGGGCACCACGGCCGCGCTGGGCCTCGATCCGCGGACAGCGAGCGGGACGGCGGCGATGTGGTTTCAATTGCTCTGGATTCCCGCCGTCTACGGTCTGCTGCGCAGCCTCCGACTCACCCCTCCGCGCGCCGCGGCCTGGACCGCGGTGATGACCCTCAGCGGTTTCTTCGTGCAGCACACGGTCTTCACCTGGCCCAAACTCGCCTCGGGCGCGTTGCTGTGCGGCGCGTGGGCCCAATGGGCCTGCCCGCCCGGCGGCGTGCGCCAGCGGCGCGACTACGCCAGCGGCGCGGCGCTGGCGGCGCTCGCCTGGCTTGCCCACGGCGGCGCGGCCTTTTCGCTGCTCGCGCTCGGGCCCTGGGTGGCCTGGCGATCCCTGCGGGGCGAGTGGCGTGGCTGGCTCCTCGCGGCGGGCGTTTTTCTCGGCCTCGCCGGCCCGTGGCTGACCTACCAGCACTGTTACGAACCGCCGGCCAACCGGCTCGTGAAATGGCACATCGGCGGGCAGGAGGCGCGCGACGATCGCGGCACGTGGGAGACGTTCCGCGACGGCTACCGCGCTTTGAGCTGGGAGGAAATCGTCGCGCGTCGCGTCACCAACCTTCGCCTGCAACGGGACGGCAACTGGCTCGCGCTGGGGGATTTCTCGGCTGAATTCGCCAAGGGCCGGCGCACCGACGAGTTCTTCCTCACCGGTCGCGCGCTCACCTGGTGGGTCGGCGGTTTCGGCCTGCTGGGCGTCGCCCTGCTGCGCCGGCGATCCCGCGCGGGGCTCCTCGCGGCCGGCGCGGCCCAGGCGGGCCTGGCCGGCTGGACGTTCCTCACCGTGGTCATCTGGTGCGGGCTCATGTTTGGCGGCGGCCAGGCCGTCATCCACCAGGGATCGTACGCCGTAATGATCGTGCTCTTCGCCCTGCTGAGCGCCTGGATCGAAGCCGCCGGACGGGGCTGGCTGATCGTCGTGGCGTTGCTTCAAATCGCCACCCTCGCGACCACGTACGCCCGGCCCAACGAAATCATCGCGGGCGAGCCGGTCGGCCTGCCCTTCGTCCTGCTCGGCGGCGCCGCCCTCGCGGCCTTGGTCGCCGCCGCCGGCTGGCGCAAAGAAGATTCATCCGTTTCCGCCATCGCCCCGGCGGACGTGGTCTCTCCGGCGCCGGCCTCCGACCTTCCCGCGCCCGTCACCTCCGGAAACCGCCTCCTCGCCGCGCTGCAACGCTGGTGGCGCCAGCCGCGGATCACCTGGTGGGTGCTCGCCGCCTTCGCCCTCCTGCTCGCCGCGCGCAAGCCGAGCGCCCTGCTCACCCCGCAACTCTGGGCCGAGGACGGCAGCGTCTTTCTCCTCGAGCAGGACCAACTCGGCCTCGCCGCCTTGGCGACACCGTACATGGGTTACCTCCACACGATTCCGCGGCTGGTCGCGGCCCTCGCCGCGCACCTCCTCGATCCCGCGTGGTGGCCCGCGTTCTACAACGGCATCGCGTTTGCGGTCTGGCTCGCGGTGATCGCGCGCACCTTCTCGCCGCGGCTGGCGCTGCCGCACAAACCATGGCTGGCCCTTGCTTTCTTCCTGGGGCCGCAGACGGGTGAAATCCTTTTCAACGTCACCAACATCCAGTGGATCGCGGCGTTCGTCTTCGTGCAGCAGGCCCTCATCGCCCGACCGCAAACGCGGACCCAGCGGTTCGGCGATCTCGCGCTGCTGGCGGTCGTCGGCCTCACCGGACCGTTCGTCATCGCCCTGCTGCCCTTGATCGCGTGGCGCTGGTGGCGCGATCGCCACGCCGACAACTCCGCCGCCCTGCTCGTCACGGCGATCTGCGCCGCGACGCAGGCGTGGCTGATTCACCGCGCCCACATCGTCTTCGATTACCAGAACGATCCGTTCCAGCTCTTCAACACGCTCATCGTTGTCTCCCGCCGCCTGCTCATCTGGCCGGCCCTCGGGCCGGAGCTGGCCCTCAGCCTCCCCTCGGCGGTGGTGGGACTCGTCGGCGTCACCGCCATCACCGCGCTCTTCCTCTGGGCGCTGCGGCCGCATCCCCGGCGCGAGGTGCGCGCCCAGCTCATCGCCGCGTTCATGCTCCTGCTGGTCGCCGGCCTGGCCCGCATGCGGCCCGACACCTGGAGCCTCGACAACCTCAGCTTCAGCGACCGCTATTTTTTTCTCCCGCGTGTGCTGCTGGCCTGGCTCATCCTCCTGGAAATCGACGCGGTGCCGCGGGCCGTCGCGTGGAGCGCGCGGATCGTCGCGCTCGCCATGGCGCTCACTCAATTGCCCGACTATTCGCTGCCGGCGCCCATGAACTACGATTGGGCGGAGCACTGCGATCCCATCCGGCGCGGAGTCCCGGCCGTCATTCCGATCCTGCCCGAGGGCTGGACGCTCGACTACCCTGGGCGACCGCAAGCCAAACCGTGAATCCCGTCGCGCCAGCCCCTGCCTCCCGCCCTCTCTGGTGGTGCGTCCTCGCCTCCGCCTTCCTGCTCGCGCTGCGCAAGCCCTGGGCGCTGCACACCCCGCAGTTCTGGGCCGAGGATGGCGCCATCTTCATGGTGCGGGACGATCAAATCGGGCTGCGGGCCTTTTTCGAACCCTACAACGGTTACCTGCACCTGCTCCCCCGGCTCGTGGCCTGGATCGCCAGCCACTCCGCCGACGTCGCGTGGTGGCCGGCCATCTACAACGGCTTCGCCTACGTCATCACCGTCGCCCTCTTCGCCCGGCTGGCTTCGCCCCGCGTCGTCCTGCCGGCGAAGCCGGCACTGATGCTCGCGTTCGTCCTCGTGGTCGGCACCGGCGAGGTGTTCATCAACATGACCAACCTGCAGTGGGTCGCGGCGTTTTTCCTGGTGTTGCACCTGTTCCTCGCCCGCCCGACCACGCCGGCCCAGCGCCTCGGCGACCTCGCCCTCCTGGCCGTCGTCGGCTTGAACGGCCCGTTTGCCCTCGTGTTCACGCCCCTCTTCGCCTGGCGGGCCTGGCGCGACCGGCACCCCGACCACTTCCTCGCCCTCGCCGTCATCGCCGGGTGCGCGCTGCTCCAGGGCTGGTTCGTGCTGCGGACGGGATCGACGCTCTACGCGGCCGCCGAACCCATCCGTCCCCTGATGTTTTTCTCCATCCTCGGCAGCCGGGTCGTCACGTGGACCCTGTTCGGGCCCGCGGCGGTGCGCTTTGCGCCGGTGTGGGTGCACGCCGTCTTTGGCACGGCCGCCATCCTGCTCGTCCTCGGCTGGGCGCTGCGCGCCGCCCCGCGGCGGCCGATTCGCGCCGTCATCGTCACGATCTTCTGCCTCGTGACCGTCGCCACCACGCTGCGGGTGCGGGCCGACACGTGGCAGGATGACAACCTCGTCAACGGCGACCGCTATTTCTACATCCCCCGCGTGCTCTTCGCCTGGCTGCTGATCCTCGAGTGGGACACCACGCCCCGCCTCGTCGCGTGGGCCGCCCGCGGGCTCTGCCTCCTCGGCGTCATCCTGCACGTCCCGCACTTCATGATTCCCGCCCTGCCCGATTACCACTGGGCGGAACATTGCGATCCCATTCGCCGTGGCGTGCCCGCCAACATCTCCACCCTCCCCGAGGACTACTATATCGAATATGTCGGACGGCCGAAGCCACCGTGAGACTGTCGTCGACACTTCGCGTGATCTGGATCGCGGGCGGACTGGCCCTCCTGCTCGGCCTGGGGCGGGACTCGTTTCCCGGCCGGCTGCCCCGGCCGCGGGAATTGCCGCGCCAGGATGGTGGCACCGGCCTCCCCTGGGTCACCGGCGACTTCCTGCCGGTACCGGGTATCCAGGAAATCGTGACCGGATCGCTGCCGCCCGGTATCCAACAGGCCACCACGTGGCGGGGCGAAGATGAGGCGCAGGGCCGGGTGGAGACCGCCTGGTTCCGCACCTCGCGCCCCGTCCTCCACGCCGGGGTCGCCGGTTACCCGCAACGACCCGGCCTCCGGCTCTGGGCGGAGTTTCGCGCGGCGGATGGCGCGATCACCCGCGTCGACTGTCCCCTCGACGATCCACGCGAGGAGTGGACGACGTGGACGATCTCCCGGCCGGCCGGCGCCGCAGCGGTGCGCCTCGTGGCGGAAGACCGCAGCGCGGAGATGTACGGCTGGGTCGCGTTCTCCCACCCTTACCGCGGGTCGCCCACCCCGCCCATCACCGTGTACCAGCATGCGCAGGTCTACACCACGGTGGCGCTCGCGTTGACCCTGATCTGGGGGCCGGGCCTGCTTCTCCTCCGCCGCCCGGTGCCACCCGAACTGCGCGCCTTTGTGCTCCTCGCGGCGGGGCCGCTCACGCTGGCCGCGCTCGGCGTTGGCTTGTGGTGCGCAGGCGGCTGGGTCGCACCGGAAATTCTCGGCCGGCTGCTCGTGACCGCCCTCTGGGCCGGTTTGGGGGTGGCCGGAGAGCGCGGTGGCTTCGATCTCCCACTGAGCGCTCCCACGCGCTGCGCGCTCGGCGTCGCGGCGTTGCTGGTCGTGGCCGCCACCGCGAAGTCCACCTATTCCGCCGGCCCCGAGGGCGAAACCTATCGCGGCACGATCTCCCGCAACCTCGCGGTCGGCGACCGCATCGACTCCCGTTTCCCCTACTACCTCGTCCAGATCGCCGCGCAACATCTCGCGCCCGGCGACCCCGCCGCCGAGCGGTATTACCATCCCTGGACGTTCTTCAGCCGTGGTCCGCTCAGCGGCCTCACCGCCCTGCCCCTGGTGTGGGCGACGGGCGGCCAGCCGCCGGTCGATCTCCCTGATCAAGCCTGGGCTCCCTTCGATCGCGAAGGTTTTGCCGCCTATCGCATCACGCTGATCGTGCTGGCAGGCGGGATCATCCTCGCCTGCTTCCTGATGCTGGCCCCGCTGATCGGTGAACCGTGGGCGCTCGTCGCCAGCGGGCTCGTGGCCCTTGCGCCCTTCGGCGTGCACGAGGTGATGTTCACCTGGCCCAAGTGGATCGCCACCGCCTGGATCGTGACGAGCTTTGGGCTGGCGCACGCGCGCCGACCGTGGCCGGCGGGTGTGGCGCTCGGAATCGGGTTCCTCTGTCATCCGCTGGTCCTGTTGTGGATCCCGTGGCTGGCCCTCTGGGCGGCCGGCCGGGGCGGGCGCAATCCCGGGCATCTGCTGGCCACACTCGCCCGTTTTGCCGCCGGTGCCGGCGCGCTCGTCCTGCCATGGATGATGCTCGGCAGGTGGATGCCGCACCTGCCGGACGCAGTGTTCGCCGGCCAGGGCGGCTTCCTCCGCTACTGGCAGCTGGCTGACTCCAACCTCGGCAGCGGAGCCCAGTGGCTCCACGCGCGGTGGATGAATTTCGCCAACACGTTTCTTCCCCTGCATCTCCCGCTTTCCGATTACAGCTTCAACCACTTCCGTCTCAACTCCGCCTACGAGCCTTCCGGAACCCTCGTGAAGTTCGCGTTTGTCTGGTGGAACACCCTGCCGTTCGCGCTGGGGCTGGGCTTGTGGGCTTTGAGCCTCGCCGGCCTCACCCGGGGCTGGCGGACGCACCGCGCGGCCATCCTGCTCTTCGTGTTGGGGCCGGCGGCACTCCTCATCCTATACTGGGGCATGGATCCGCTCGGTCTGATGCGGGAGTGCGGCCACCCTTTCTTCATCGCCGTCATCGCGATCCTCTGCACGGTCGCCGCGCGCGACGGCGGACGGCTCGCGCGCGTACTCGCCCATCGCGCCATTCCCTGGCTGCAACTCCCCGAAACCCTCCTGATGTTGTGGCTGACCACCCTGCTGAATCCCCGGCCGCCGGTGGTCGACCAGGCCTGGCTCGATCCCGCGGCGCTCACGCTCAACCTTATTGCCCTCGGCGCCATGGCGTGGTTGCTCGCGCGTCAGCGCGCGACCGTGCCGATCCCTGCGATCCCGTCCCCTGCCATCACCACGAGCCCGGCGGCGGGCCCCTTCCGCCAATTCCGGCCCTGGCTGCTCATGCTGACCGCCGGGCTGCTGTGTTATGCGGCGACGTGGCCGGGCCGGTTCGTTTTTTCCGCCGCCCCCCGCGCGGAGGCACAACTCGAAGGCGCCTTCAAGCCCGACGGCCACTTCCCCGGCGAACCTCTCCCCTACGCGCTGAACGTGCGCCTCTGGGGCTCGTGGGCGGGCTCCGATGCCAACACCGGCACGCTCACCCTGGGCCCCTTTGTCGCGCCGACCGTGCTGCGCCTCGCGCTCAGTGGTTATCCCAACCGCGCGGGCAATGAAATCCACCTCGTACGCCCCGACACCGGCGCCCGCCTGCCGCTCAAGCCGGCGACCGACATCGGCGAACGCTGGCGCCTCGAGGACTTTCCCCTGCCCGAGGACTGGCGCGGGCGATCGGTGCAATTGGTGGCCCGAGACGCGGCGAAGATGCCCGGTGGCTGGCTGGCCCTCTCCGAACCGATGCGGGGTGGCCACCGCGAGGGCGACGCCCAACTCTTCGCCTCGCTGTCCGCGTGGCTCCTGAACGGGACCCTGCTGGGCCTGCTGTGGTACGGCGCCCTGCGCTGGCTGCGGGCCCGCGCCTGGGTCGCGCCCCATTGGCTTCCGCTGGTCGCAGCCGGGGCGGTCGCCGCGGGCGCGTATGCCGTGTTCTGGGCCTCTTGGTGGGGCCCCGTGACCGGGAAGATCCTTTCCGGGGCCTTGATCGCCCTGGGTGGATACGGCGCGCTGCGCCGCGGCCCCGCCGCCCCGACGGCAAATCTGGAATGGTTCGCCGCCCCCCGGTTGCTGGTCGCGGTGGGCGTGTTCTATCTCGCCTGGCTGCACCTGTTCCCGGTGCCGGTCGACTTCCACACGCTCGCCGCCCATCGCTTTCGCGCCCTGCCCGGCGACAACACGCTGCCGTACAACGCCGCCCGGGCACTTTGGCTGGGCCAACCGCTGAAGGTTCCCGGAGCCGACTGGCTCTCGAGCGACCGCCCCCCGCTCCAGGCGGGCTGGCTGCTCCTGGCCCGGCCGGCGACGGCGCTGCTGGATCTCGACGACCGCACCGCCCACGGCACGGCCGCCCTGTGGTTTGAGTCCCTCTGGATTCTGGCCGCCTACGGCCTGCTGCGGACGCTCGGCCTGATCCGGGCGCGCGCCCTCGCCTGGACTGCGCTGCTCGCCTTTTCCGGTTTCTTCATCCTCAACACGCTCTTCACCTGGCCCAAGCTCTCCGCCGCAGCGTTTGCCCTGGCGGCGTTCGCACTCTGGGTGGTGCGGGATCCTCCCGACCAAGGGACCAAGGGTCCAAAGGACCAAAAGACGCCCTCCGCTGCGAACAGTCCCTTGGTCCCTTCGTCCCTTGATCCCTTGGTCCCCGTCCTCCTCGGCGCCGCCCTCGCCGGACTGGCCTGGCTGGCGCATGGCGGCGTGGCGTTCTCCTTCCTCGCGCTGGTTCCCTGGCTCGTGCGTCCGGCCCTCCGGGCCCCGCGTCCGTGGCTGCTGGCCGCGGCAACCTTCGCAGTCCTGGCGCTGCCCTGGCTGGCCTACCAGAAATTCTACGATCCCCCGGGCAACCGGCTGCTCAAGTGGCACCTCGGCGGTCAAATCGACAAGGAGGCGCGCGGCACCTGGCAGACGATTCGCGAAGCCTACGCGGCGCTCCCCGCCCGCACCATCGCCGCCAACAAACTCAAGAACTTCGTCTATCAATTCGAGGGCGGCTGGCATTGGCGGCCCGACGCCACGCCCGTCGGCGTCAAGGGTCGGCGCGACGATGAGTTCTTCCACTCCGGCCGCGCCCTCACCTGGTGGCTCCTTGGCTTCGCCGCCCTACCCGTGGCGCTCTGGCGGCGGAGGAAGGCCGTGCCTTGGCGACGGCATCTCTCCCTCGGCCTTTGGACCGTGGCCACCATCACCCTGTGGTGCCTGCTGATGTTCATCCCCGGTTCGGCGATGATTCACCAGGGTTCCTATGCAACGATGCTGGCGCTCTTCGTCCTGCTCTCCGCGTGGTGCGAACTCGCCAGCCCCTGGCTGCTCGGCGTCGTCGCCGGGCTGCAGGCCACCACCTTCTACCACACGTGGACCGCCGGTAATCCCCGTGTCGACGGCCCCCTGGACCCGACCGCCGCGCTGCTGGCCGCCGTCGCCGCGGCGGTCATCCTCGTCCTCGTCTGGCGCGAACACCGCTCCCCGCCCGCGCCGCCCCCGCGATCGTGAACGGCGACCGGGCCACCCGCACTGGCCGCACCACCCCTCCCCACGCCCTCCCGGCGGCGCCTCGTCCCACTCCGCGACTCCCCCTCTCTCCCCTCCTCTTCCATCGCCTTCCTCCGGCCCATTTTCACGTAATACGTGAAATTGGCCCCGTCACCTCCCGGTACCCCCATCCCATCCTTTTCCCCTTTGAATCCCGCCCGCCTGGCCCGCGCTCACCCGAGGAATTATCACGTATTACGTGAAAATGAAGTCGGGCGCCCGGCCTGGGTAGATGGATGGGAAAATGGATATGGAGGGGGATGGGGAGAGGGCGATCCGAGGTGCGAGGGGGCGCTGCCGTTGCGCCGGCGAGCCCGCACAAAAGCTGGCGTCCCGCCCGCCGATGCGCAGGTTTGACCTTCACCTTTCCCGCCATGCCCAAAAAGCTCCTCGTCACCGGTTCCTCCGGCCTCATCGGCTCGGAAGTCTGCGTCTATTTCGCGCGCGAACTCGGCTACACGCTCCACGGGGTCGACAACAACCAGCGGGCGGTGTTTTTCGGGCCGCAGGGCGACACCCGCTGGAACCAGCAGCGCCTCGCGCGCGATTTGGCCGGCTTCGTCCACCACGAGCTCGACATCCGCGACCGCGCCGGGGTGCTGGCGCTCGTGCGGGAGGTGAAACCGGATGTGATCGTGCACACCGCCGCCCAACCCAGCCACGACCGCGCCGCCGCCATCCCCTTCGACGATTTCGACACCAACGCCGTCGGCACCCTCAACCTCCTCGAAGCCGCCCGCCAGGCGTGCCCCGAGGCGCCCTTCGTGCACATGAGCACGAACAAGGTGTACGGCGACGCCCCCAACCGCATCGCGCTCCGCGAACTGGAGACCCGCTGGGATTACGCGGACCCCGCCTACGCGCACGGCATCCCCGAGACCTTCAGCATCGACCAGTCGAAACACTCGCTCTTCGGCGCCTCCAAGGTGGCCGCCGACGTGATGGTGCAGGAATACGGCCGCTATTTCGGCCTGCCCACCTGCGCCCTGCGCGGCGGGTGCCTGACTGGCCCGAACCACAGCGGCGTCGAACTCCACGGTTTCCTCAGCTACCTCGTGAAGTGCAACCTCGAGGGCCGGGAGTACCGGATTTTCGGTTACAAGGGCAAGCAGGTGCGCGACAACATCCACTCCCTCGACGTCGCGCGCTTCATGGCGGCGTTTGTCGCCGCGCCCCGGGCCGGAGAGGTGTACAACCTCGGCGGCGGCAAGGCCAACTCCTGTTCCATTCTCGAGGCGTTCCGACTGGTCGAGAAATTCTCCGGGCGCGCCCAGGTTCAGACCTACGTCGACCAAAACCGGGCGGGCGACCACATTTGCTACTACAGCGACCTGCGCAAGATGCGGACCCACTACCCGGCCTGGGACCTCACCCAATCCCTGGAGGAAACCATCCGCCAAATCGTGGAGTCGTGGCGGCTCCGGCAGAAACCGTGAAACACTTCGGGGAACCGCGCGTCGAATAGCAGCACACTGCTTGCCGCCGCGGCCCTCCCGCGTCTCTTGTACTCGATGCGCTCATGTCTCCTCCTCCTTCTGCTCGCGCTGGCCTCCCTCGGGCGCGCCACCAGCGTCATCCCGCCGACCTTTCCCGAACTCGTGCAGGAGGCTGATGGCGTCTATCGCGGCAAGGTCACCGCCATCCAGGCCCGCCGCGCCACCTCCCCCGACGGCACGGCCATCATCAAGACCTTCGTGACCCTCGTCGTCGAACGCACCCTGAAGGGAGCGGCCAAGGCGGAGATCACCCTCGAGTTCCTCGGGGGCACGATCGGCGACGAAAGCCTCAGGGTGGCCGGCATGCCCAAGTTCAACCTGGGGGCCGCCGAATACGTGTTTGTGCAGCGCAACGGCGTGCAATTCTGTCCGCTGGTCGCGATGGGGCACGGCCGCTACCGCCTCCTGCATGACACCGCGGCCCAGCGTGACTACATCGCGCGCGACAACGGCATTCCGCTCACGGATCTGGCCGAAGTGGCGGTCGACCTGACGACCACGCTGCCGGCGCCCGTGCGAGCCGCCCGCGCCGCTGCGGCGGTGACGCGCGCGCTCAGCCCCGCGGCGTTTGAGGCCGGCGTCATCGCCGAGGTGCAGCGTCCGACCCTGAGCGCACGGCCGCATTAACCTAAATTCCGCAGATGAAATTGACCACAGAGACCCAGAGTTCACCGAGAAAGGCAGTTGGGAAAACTCCGCCTCAAGTGCTGCATCACCCCGCAGGTGAATCGGATTGGCGACCTGATTCCTCTCTGTGCCCTCTGTGCCTCCGTGGTTCCAACTGCGCCTTTTAGGATTAAGCCCTTCGCGTGAACCTCGCCGCCACGATTCGGCTCGTCACCAGCGCCGGGAGGGGCGGAAAGCCGTCGTCTCCTTCGACCCCGCCGCACCCCTGTGGGCGGGGTGCCCCCACCCCGCAATCACGCTTCGATTTGGCCGCTCACTGCATCGCTGGCCTGGCGGCCCTCGCCGCCGCGACCGGAGCCGCCCGCGCATTTGACCTCACCGGGAGCTCCTGGGCCGATGGCAACATCGTGATGCAACTGCAACTCGGCCAGCCCGCCGCTCCGCTGCTCGACGGTGCCACCGACTGGAACACCGTGGCCGAGTCCGCGCTCGGCGATTGGAACCAGCAGATCGCGCGCTGCAAATTGACGGTGGTGCGCAATTCCTCGGCCGCGATCACCAACGGCAACCGCCTCAACAACGTCGTGTTCAAGCCCGACGTCTTCGGCACGGCCTTCGACTCGCGCACCCTCGCCGTCACGGCCGGCTTCACCAACCGCCAGACCGCCCGCTACTCCGAGCAGGATGTCGTGTTCAACTCCAACCTCACGTGGAACTCCTACCGGGGCGCCCTGCGCGGCAGCACCCGCGACCTACGGCGCGTCGCCCTGCACGAGTTTGGTCATGTCCTCGGCCTCGACCATCCCGACGAAGCCACCCCGCGGCAAAACGTCGTCGCGATCATGAACAGCGTCGTCGGCAACTTTGACATGCTGATGGAGGATGACACCACCGGCGTGAAGACGCTCTACGATACCGGCAACGGCGGGGGCGGATCGGGGAGCCCGCTGCCCGTCATCGTCGCCAGTCCCCAAAGCCGCACCGTGACGGTCGGCGACAGCTACACTTTCAGCGTGACCGTCAACGGCACCGGTCCCTTCACCTACGCCTGGGGTTTCCGGCCGGACGGCTCCAACCTCACGGAAACGTACCTGCTCGCGACCGGCCCCAGTTACACCATCGGCTCGGTGCAGCCGATGGACGCCGGCACCTACACGGCCGTCGTGCGCGGTCCGGGGGGCTCCGTCGCCAGCAGCACGGCCCGACTCACGGTCACCCCGGCCTCCACCTCGGCCGACACCCTGCTCGCCAACATCTCCACCCGCGGCCTGGTTGTAGGCGGCAATGGCGTGCTCATCGCCGGGATCGTGATTGGCGGCACCACCCCCAAGCAGGTGCTGATCCGCGCCGCCGGCCCGGCCCTGATGGAATTCGGGGTGGGCGGAGTCCTGCTGGATCCGGGCCTGCGCATCGTCGATGCCGCCGGCCGCACCATCGCGGAAAACGACGACTGGGATTCCGGCGGCAACCTGGTCGCCATGGAAGCGGCCGCGACCCGCCTCGGGGCGTTTCAATTTCGACGGGGCAGCCGCGACGCGGCCATCCTCGCCACCCTGCCCGCCGGAAGCTACACTGCCGTCGTCAACGGCGTGGGCGACCTCACCGGTATTGCACTGGTGGAGGTGTACGACGCCGACCCCGACGCGGCGTCGGCCCGCACCCGCAAGCTCGTCAACATCGCCACCCGCGGGCAGGTCATCTCCGGGGAGAGTGTGCTGATTGCCGGACTCGTGGTCGCGGGGCCCGGTCCCCGCACCTACCTGATCCGCGGCGTCGGCCCCACCCTGGCGCGTTCCTTCAACGTCGACGGCGCCCTGCTCGATCCCTTCCTGGAAATCTACCGCGGCGAAACGCTGTTGCGTGAAAACGACGACTGGGATTCGCCCTCCAACGGCATGGCTGCCCTCCGCGCTGCCGCCACCCAGGTGGGCGCCTTCGCCCTGATGGAGACGCGGAACCGGGTCACCAATTCCGGACTCGATGCGGCCATGCTCATCACGTTGCCGCCCGGCAGCTACACGGCTAAACTCAGCGGCTTCCTGGGGACGACCGGGATCGGCCTGATCGAGATCTACGAACTACCGTAGGTTTTCGCGGCGCGAAAACCTTGGCCTTCGGGCCAAAGGCCCGTTTGTTTTTTCGCCCCGCCAAAAACATGTCCGACTTCAAGCCCTACTTCGGGATCGCGCCCTCCGACCAGAACGCCCTCGATCTCTTCGCCGGTGAATGGTCGTCGCAGCCGCCGGCGGATCGCCCGGACCTCAAGGCCGGCGTCACGCCGCTGTTCGACGACCCGCGCATCGCCTGGGCGCATCATCGCCTGATGGAGATGGGGCTCGACGGCGGCTTCCGCGCCCGCGAGGTGCTCGAGTTGGGGCCGCTCGAGGGTGGCCACACCTACCTGATCGACCGGCTCGAGGCCGCGTCCGTCACCGCGATCGAGGCCAACGCCCGCGCCTACCTGAAGTGCCTGATCGCCAAGGAAATTTTCGGCATGCCCCGCGCGCGTTTCCTGCTGGGCGACTGCCTCGAGTACCTGCGCACCACCGATCGGCACTTCGACCTCGGCGTCGCCTGCGGCATCCTCTACCACCTGACCAATCCCGTGGAATTGCTGGAACTGCTCGCGCGGCACTGCGACGCGATCTTCCTCTGGACGGTGTTTTACGACCCGGAGTTTGTCGCGCACAACCCGGTGCCCGGCGCCAAGTTTACCGACGTGATCGAGATGGAGACCGCCGGCTTCAAGCACACGGTGCACCGCTTCAACTATGGCCCCTCGCTCGACTGGAAGGGCTTCTGTGGCGGCGGCGAGGTCTTCAGCTACTGGATGGAAAAGAAGCAGATCATCGGCGCGCTCCGGCAATTCGGCTTCACGGACTTTCGCCACGAGCAGCAGCCCAACGTCCATGGCAGCGCCCTCATGCTCGCCGCCCGCAAGGGCTAGGGCCGTCGCCCCCTCTCCGGTTTGACGTAGCCCAGGTCCCGCGCCATCGTCTTTGCACCTGATGCCACGCCTGCTTTCCAGTCTCCGCTTTGCCTCCGCGATCCTTGCGATCGCGGTGGCCTGTGCCAGCGGCGGGGCGCAGCCGATGGCGTTGCCCAAAAATTCACCGTTCCTGCCGCCGGCCGCCGCGGGGGCGCCCACGGCCGCCGCCAGCGAAACCATCGAGTTTGCCGGCGTGAGTTCCGTGGGCAAACACACCGATCTGATCTTCCATGACAAGAGCACCAAGAAGAGCCACTGGATCGGGCTGGGCGAAACCAAAGAAGGAATCACCGTGCTCAACTACGACAACCGGCGCGAGCAGGCCGTGATCAAGTTGAACGGCGTCCAAAAGATCCTGACGCTGCGCAAGGGCTCCGGTACCAGCAAATCGCCCGCCGGCAGCATGCCGATGATGATGCCGGCCCCGCTCCCCATCCCGGCTCCGATGATCGAGCCCGTGGCCAGCGTACCAATCGTGGAAAGCCCGGTGCCCCTCGCGCCGAAGCCGGAAGGTCCGCCTGTTCCGGAAACCCAGCTGAAGCAGGAAACCGAGGCGCGCATGCTGGTCAGCGACCTGCTCGAGATCGGCATGGCGCAGCGCCGGGCTTACGAGGAAGCGCAGCGCAAGTCGGCCGACGGCACTCCCGGAACCGCACCGGAAACCGCACCGCCGACGCCGTAGGAATGGGTCGGGATCGCGTTCCTTGGTCAGCGGTTGGTTCGGGAATTCTTTCGCGTGGCCACCTGGCCGCGCCGACCCATTCCTTATTCGCCGCACTGCGGCGGAGCTCTGAAGGTGATCCGTCCGTGTGGGCGGGGTGCCCTCACCCCGCGTTTCTTGGGAAAGCCAATCGCAGCGGGGTGAGGGCACCCCGCCTACATTTCGGAAAAACCAGGCAGAGTGTAACGATGGATCTGCGATTGTTCGCTGCGGGAAATTTGTCGGCCCCCGCCTGTCCGTCTGCCCCCACGCCGTTCACCCTACCCCGCGCTCCCGCTCCGCGCCGGACAAATTCCCCACGCGTACGCCCAGAAATCAAGCCGGCCCGCAACGTGCACGTCCGCAAAGCCGGCGCGTTTCAGGTAGGTCTCCAGCTCCGGCTGCGTGGAGCACTTGGAAATCTGTGCCGGCCGCTCGCCCGGCCCGAACCGTAGCCGGCTCTCCTCGAACACTGCCCAGCCGGCCGGCGAAGCGAGGTCGACATTGTCGCAATAGAACCGCCCGCCCGGCTTGAGCACGCGCTTCGCCTCCAGCACGTAATTGTAGCGATCCCATTCCTCGAGGTGCATGAACACCACGGTGGTGTAGACCACGTCGACCGAGGCGTCGGCAATCGGCTGCAGGTCGTAACCCGAAACCTCCTGCAGGCGGATGTTGTCCAACCCCAACAGCCGGCGGCCGGCCAGGCGCAGCATGTTGGCGGACACATCGCACCCGATCCACTCCTGCACAAACGGCGACAGCACGCGACCCACCCGACCCACGCCGCAGCCGATCTCCAGAAACACATCCTCAGGCTTCACCCCCACCGTCTCGCGCAGAATCTCGACCGTGTCCTCGCCATCGGCGTGAAACTTGTCCTCGTCGGTGTAGCCCGAGACGTACAGGTAGGCATCCGCTTTCGAACCCGAAAGCGAGTTCCAGACCGACTTGTAGTCACCGCGCAGTTTGCTCATGCGGCCCAGCCAACGCCACCCCCCCAAGCCCGTCAAGTGCCGCGCCTCCGCCGCCGAACCAACGGGCGCATCTGCCGGTTGACGGTGGCATTGAGCCCGGTCCTCCCCGTTGCGCCAGTCTTCGACTGGCACCCGCCGGTCAGAGACGCGGCGCTACTCGCAGAAGTATCACCGTCAACCGCCAGATGAGCCTCCGAACCAACCTCCGCCCCCTTCCCCGGCAGCGAGATTGTCACTTAATACGTGACATCGCCCAATACTCCCGCGGGAAAGGATGTCACGTATTAAGTGACAAATTCGCCAGGGCGGGAGGCGCTCACGGCCGCCTCACCCTTGGCCACAACTTCACTCTCACTCTCACTTTCGCTGGCACGATTTGCACTTCCCGGCGCGGCGGATCTTCGCATGCTCCCGACGATGCGCATCCTCATCTCCGGCGTCTGCGGCTTCGTGGGCAGCACGCTCGCGCGCGCCTTCGCGGAGTCCGGCGCGGCTCACCAGCTCGTCGGTTTCGACAACTTCATCCGGCCTGGCAGCGAAACCAACCGGGCGGAGCTCAAGCGCGCCGGGGTCAAGCTCTTCCACGGTGATCTCCGCGCCGCGAGTGATCTCGAAACGCTGCCCGCCGTCGACTGGGTGATCGATGCGGCGGCCAACCCGAGCGTGCTGGCCGGCGTCGACGGCCGCACCAGTTCGCGCCAGCTCGTGGAGCACAATCTCGGCGGCACGGTGAACATGCTCGAATACTGCAAGCAGCACCAGGCCGGCTTCATCCTCCTGAGCACCAGCCGCGTTTACTCCATCGCCGCGCTCGCAGCACTGCCGATGGAGGTGAAGTCCCACGCGTACAGACTCGCCCCGCCCTCCGCGTCATCGCCGACCCCCGGAGCCAGTCCGGCCGGGATCGCTGAAACGTTTTCGACCTCCGCCCCCGTCTCGCTTTACGGTGCGACCAAGCTCGCCAGCGAGGCCCTCGCGCTCGAGTACGGGGCGACCTTCAATCTGCCGGTGTTTGTCAACCGCTGCGGCGTGCTGGCCGGCGCGGGGCAATTCGGCCGCGCGGACCAGGGCATCTTCGCCTACTGGATCAACGCCTGGCTGCGCCAGCGCCCGCTGAAATACATCGGTTTCGGCGGCCACGGCCACCAGGTGCGCGACTGCCTCCATCCGCGCGATCTCCTGTCCGTGCTGACCCAACAACTGGCCGCCCCCACCCTCGCCGCCGGTGATCGCCTCGCCAATTTCTCCGGCGGCACGGCCTCGGCCCGGTCGTTGCGCCAGCTCAGCGACTGGTGCGCCGCCAACCTGGCTCCCGGAAGCGTGGGCGTCGACTCCACCCCGCGCGCGTTTGACATCCCGTGGCTGGTGCTCGATTCGACCCGCGCCGCCCGGCTCTGGCAGTGGCAACCGGCCACGCCCGTCGCGACCATCCTCGACGAGATCGCCGCCCACGCGCGGGCGAATCCGCAGTGGCTCGAGGTCTCGGCGCCGTTGTGAGCTGCCGCCCCGTCATGCCCGCCAGCTCCGCTCCCCTCACGCTGTTTTCCGTCGTTATTCCCGCCCGCGACGAGGAGGAGTCGCTGCCGGCGACGATCGCGGACATCGCCACGACCTTCACGACCGCGGGCATTCCGCATGAAATCGTCGTGGTGGACGACGGCAGCCAGGATCGCACGTGGGCCGTCCTGCAGGAACTCCAGGCCAGGTTCCCCACGTTAATCCCGTCCCGCAACGAGAGCGGCGCCCACGGTTTTGGCCGCGCGATCATCTGGGGGCTCGACCACAGTCGCGGCGATGCGGTCGTCGTGATGATGGCCGACGCCTCCGACGCGCCGCAGGATGCCGTCACCTACTGGCGCCTGCTCAACGCGGGGCACGACTGTGTCTTTGGCAGCCGCTTTGTCGCCGGGGGCGAGGTCATCGACTACCCTCGCGTCAAACTGCTCGTCAACCGGATCGCGAATTTCCTCGTGCGCGTCGGCTTCAACATCCCGCTCAACGACACGACGAACGCCTTCAAGGCCTACCGCCGCCCGGTCATCGACGGCTGCCGTCCCTTCCTCGCCGCCCACTTCAACCTTACGGTCGAATTGCCCCTCAAGGCCATTGTCCGCGGATTCAGCTACGTCGTCACCCCAATCTCATGGCGCAACCGACGGCACGGGGTGGCCAAATTGAAGATCAAGGAAATGGGCAGCCGCTACTTCTTCATCTGCGCCTATGTCTGGCTGGAGAAATATTTCAGCCGCGGCGACTACCGGCGCAAGTGAGCGGCGCGGCGCGGCGCATCTGCAGGTTGACGGTGGCTTCGAACCCGGTCCTCCCCGTAGCGCCAGTCTCCGACTGGCGCCCGCCGGTCAGAGACGCGGCGCTACTCCCAGAGGCATTACCGGCAAACGACCGATGCGCCCTGCTTCACTTCGACGCCGCAAAATTTCTTGTCCTCCGCCAGTCGCCCGGTCGTGATGGCCCCCCGTCCCACCGGTTTATCGATGATTTTTCACCTGCCTTCATCCTTCGTCCTCCCTCCCTTGCTCCGCCGCCCCAGCCGGGCCTCGCGCAGGACGCACTCTGCATGAATGTCATCCCCTGCGAACTCGACGGGCCGCTCATCATCGAGCCCAAGGTCTTTGGCGACACCCGGGGGTTCTTCCTGGAATCGTGGAACCGCGAACGGTACCGCCAGGCCGGCATCGCCTTTGATTTCGTCCAGGACAATTTCTCGTTGTCCTGCCGCCACACCCTGCGCGGGCTCCATTGCCAGAATCCGAGTCCCCAGGGCAAACTTGTTTCGGTCTGGCAGGGTGAGGTCTGGGATGTGGTGGTCGATATCCGCCGGCAATCGCCCACGTTCGGCCGTTGGTTCGGGGTGACCCTGTCGGCGGAAAACAAGCGCCAGTTCTGGGTGCCGCCCGGCTTCGGTCATGGCTTTGTGGTGACGAGCGACACCGCGCTCTTTCATTACAAGTGCACGGAGCTCTACGCGCCCAAGCATGAGGTGGGCTTCCGTTGGAACGACCCCGCCGTCGGCATCTCCTGGCCGGTCGACCACCCCATACTCTCCACCCGTGACGCCCAGGCACCGTTGCTGCGCGACCTGCCGCCCGATCGTCTGTTCTGATCCCCTGCTTCATGCCGCTTCCGAAAATTCTTCTCTTCGGCCGGGTTGGCCAGGTCGGCTGGGAACTGCGGCGCACCCTCGCGCCGCTGGGCCCGGTCGTGTGCGTCGATTTTCCGGAGGTCGACTTCACCGCGCCGGATTCGATCCGCCGCCACATCGCCGCCACGGCGCCGGACATCATCGTCAACGCCGCCGCCTACACGGCGGTCGACAAGGCCGAAACCGAGACGGCCCTGGCGACGCAGATCAACGCCGAGGCGCCCGGGATCATGGCGACGGAGGCCGCGCAGCGCGGCGCCCTGCTCGTGCATTATTCGACCGACTACGTTTTCGACGGCAGCAAGACCGCGCCCTACACCGAGGACGATCAACCCAACCCCCTCGGCGCGTACGGACGCACCAAACTCGCCGGCGATGCGGCGATCCTCCAGTCGGGCTGCAACCATCTGATCTTCCGGCTGTGCTGGGTGTACGGCGCCCGCGGGGCCAACTTCATGCTCACCATGCAGCGCCTCGCCCGCGAACGGGAGAAACTCCGGGTGGTCAGCGATCAGATTGGTTGCCCCACTTGGTCGCGGATGATCGCCGAGACCACGGCGCACGCCCTGCGCCGGGTGCGCACTCCCGCGGAAGCCCGCTCCCTCAGCGGCACCTATCACCTCTGCGCCTCCGGCCAGACCAGCTGGCACGGTTTTGCCCAGGCCATCATCGACCACATGCCCGCGGACACCCGCAAATGCCGCGAAGTCGAAGGCATCACCTCGGCGGAATATCCCACGCCGACAAAACGTCCCGCCTACTCCGTGATGTCCGCCGCCAAATTGGAGCGGGCATTTGGCCTGCGCCTCCCGGACTGGCACGACAGCCTCCGCCAGGTGGTGGAGGCGTGAGCAAAGAATTGCTGGAAAAAACGACACCCCGGAGGCACCTTCCCGCCATGTCGATTGCCGAACTCAAGGAAACCGCTGACAAACTCACCACCAGCGAGCGGACGTGGCTGAAGGCATATCTGCAGGCCAAAGAGCGAGCCAGCGATCCAGAGTGGAAAGCGGAGATGGCGAGGCGCCGGCGACAAATGCAGGCCGGCCGCGGGATTACCGAGGAGGATTATCGTCGGCGCACGAGGGCAACACCGAGGCGAAAGCCGAACGTCGCCAAGTGAGCCGGAACTACCGCTGGATGCTCGATCAGGACGCGTATGTGCATTTGTGCACGTTGAGCGGGCGGGACCAGAGAAAGCTCGAGCAGACATTCAACTTGCTCAGAGATCACCCGTTTGCCGAGCCGTCGTTCGTCGAACATGATTCGGAGGGCGAAGCAGTCTGCCACCTATTCCTTGAGCGATACTCGATCGCGTACCACGTCGACCACGCAGTGCGCCTTGTCCTCATCCTGCAAATTCACCAAAATTCATGAATCTCCTCGTCACCGGCGGCTGCGGCTTCATCGGCAGCAACTTCATCCGCCAGCGTCTGCTCGAAACCGGCTCCCCGCTGACCCGGCTCGTCAATCTCGACGCGCTGACCTACGCCGGCAATCCCGCCAACCTGGCCGACCTCGCCGGCGATCCCCGTTATGTCTTTGCCCACGGCGGCATCGGTGACACCGACCTCGTCCCGCGCCTGCTCGCCGAGCACCAGATCGATGCGGTGGTCAACTTCGCTGCCGAATCCCACGTCGACCGCTCGATCGACTCGCCCGAGCCCTTCGTGCAGACCAACGTCGTCGGCACCCTGCGCCTGCTCAACGCCGCGCGCCTGTACTGGACGAAGCTTCCCGAGGCGAAGAAGGCCGCGTTCCGCTTCCTGCACGTTTCCACCGACGAGGTGTACGGCACCCTGTCACCCACCGATCCGGCCTTCACCGAGGAGACCCCCTTCGCGCCGAACTCGCCCTACGCCGCCTCGAAAGCCGCCAGCGATCACTTCGTCCGCAGCTACCAGCACACGTTCAAGCTGCCCACCCTCACGACGAATTGCTCGAACAACTACGGGCCGTATCACTTCCCCGAAAAGTTGATTCCACTCATCATCCTCAATGCCCTCGAGGGCAAACCCCTGCCGGTCTACGGCGACGGCATGCAGATTCGCGACTGGCTCTATGTCGAGGATCACGCCGCCGCCATCTGGCTGGTGCTCCAACGCGGCCGGGTCGGCGAGACCTACAACATCGGTGGACTGAACGAGCAGCCCAACATCGAGATCGTGAAAACCATCTGCGCCCTGCTCGACCGCCAGTCGCCCCGCGCGGACGGGCAGCCCTACGTCAAGCAGGTCACGTACGTCGCCGACCGTCCTGGTCACGACCGCCGCTATGCGATCGATTGCTCCAAACTCCAGCGGGAGCTGGGCTGGGCCCCGCGCGAGTCCTTCGCCACCGGCATCGCGAAGACGGTCGACTGGTATCTCCAACACCGCGCCTGGGCCGCCGACATCACGGCGCAAAAGTACCAGCGCGAGCGCCTCGGCACGGGCTGAGCCTCCCCCTTCCCCTCCCTATGAAACGCAAAGGCATCATCCTCGCCGGGGGTTCCGGCACCCGGCTTTTCCCGCTGACCATCGCGGTCTCGAAACAGCTCATGCCGGTGTACGACAAGCCGATGGTGTATTATCCGCTGTCGGTCCTGATGCTCGCCGGCATCCGCGAGATCCTGATCATCTCCACCCCCACCGACCTGCCGCTCTTCCGCAAGCTCCTGGGCGACGGCGCCAACCTCGGGCTCCAGTTTTCCTACGCGGAACAACCGAGTCCCGACGGCCTGGCCCAGGCCTTTCATATCGCCGCCGACACCGGCTTCCTCCGGGACGAACCCGCCGCCCTGGTCCTCGGCGACAATCTGTTCTATGGCCACGACCTCGTGCGCTCGCTGGAGCGCGCCAGCGCACGCTCCGCCGGGGCGACCATCTTCGGTTACCACGTCGCCGACCCGAAGAGCTACGGGGTGGTCGAGTTTGCCCCCGACGGCCGCGTGCTCTCGCTCGAGGAGAAGCCCGTCCAGCCGAAGTCCAACTACGCGATCCCGGGTATATATTTTTACGATGCGGAGGTGGTCGCCTTTTCCCGCCGGCTGCGGCCCTCGCCGCGCGGTGAGCTCGAAATCACCGACCTCAACCGGTTGTACCTCGACGCCGGCCGCCTGCACGTCGAGGTGCTCGGACGCGGCACCGCGTGGCTCGACACCGGCACGCACGATTCGCTGCTCGAGGCGGCTCAATTCGTCTCCGTGATCGAAAACCGCCAGGGCTTGAAGATCGCCTGCCTCGAGGAAATCGCCTGGAGCCGCGGCTGGATCGATCGCGCCACGCTCGCGGCCAACATCGCCAAGCTCGGCAAGTCCTCCTACGGGGCTTACCTGCGGCGCCTGATCGAAGAAAAGCCGTAGCCGCGGCTTTACGCCGCGGCCCGCGCGCGCCACAGTTCGCCCGCGTGTTGGTCAGTTTCGTCATTCCCCTCTACAATTGCCTGCCGCTCACGCAGGCGATGCTGGCGAGTTTGCAGGCCACCCTGCCGCCCGGGCTGGCGCATGAGATCATCCTGATCGACGATGGCAGCACCGACGGCACTCGGGAATGGCTGGCGACCCGGCGGGACCCGCCCTTCCGCGTGCGACTCAATGAACGCAACCTCGGCTACGCCGTGGGCAACAACCGCGGCGCCGCGCTCGCCCGGGGCGACCTGCTCGTGCTGCTCAACAACGACCTCGTGCTGACGCCCGGCTGGCTCGAACCCATGCTCGCGGCCCACCAGCAACTGCGCGATCACGCCGGACTCGTCGGCAACGTGCAACGCGACGCGGCGACCGGCGCCGTCGATCATGCCGGGCTCGGGCTCACGCCGACGGCCAAGCCCGTCCATCTCCGCGCGCTGCCGCCGTGGTGGATTCGCACGCGGCAGCCGGTGCGACCCGTGCCCGCCGTCACGGGCGCCTGCCTGCTGCTCGCCCGCCCGCTCTGGCAGCAGCTCGGCGGCTTTGACGAGGGCTACGTCAACGGCGGCGAGGACATCGATCTTTGTTACCGCGCCCGCGCCGCCGGGCGGGTCAACGTCGTCGCCCTGCGCAGCGTCATCCGGCACCACGTCAGCGCGTCCGCGGGGCGCAAGGAACGCGACGAGCAGAACTCGCACCGCCTGGCGGTGCGCTGGCACCGGGAATTTGCCGCCGACGCTCTGCTGCCGTGGTGTCACGACTATCTCGCGCAGGCGATCGCGGGGCCGCGCTTCCGCCAGTATTCCGCGGTGTTCGCCGTCGGGGCCTTTCTCGCCGGGTGGCGCCGCACCCCGCCGCCGGCGGCCACCGCCGGGGTGGAGCACGGCATCCAGCAGGAATTCCGCCGCTGGACCGCGATGTTTGCGCCGGGTCGGCGCGCGGCGAAAACCTAGGGCTCGGGTGGAGCCGAAACCGGCGAAGCGAGCACTTCGCGCACCACGGACTGCGGCCGCTGGTTCACCGCGAGGAACATCCGGCCGACATACTCGCCGATGAGCCCGAGCATGACGAGTTGGGCGCCCGAGAAAATCAGCATCACCGCCATGATCCAGCCCCAGCCGTACTCCGGGCCGATCCCGCGCAGCCAGAGCCAGGCGACCATGCCCAGGGCCAGCACCCCCAGGGTCGCCACCGTCAAGCCGAGCAGCGTCGCCACCCGCAGCGGAAGCACAGAAAAATTGATCCAGGCGCTCAACCAGAGACGCACCAGGCGCCCCAGCGTGTAGGTGCTGGCACCGGCTTTTCGCACCTCGTGGCGCACCTCAATGGAACCGATGCGCTGGGTGACCTGCAGGATGAGTCCGTCGATGTACGGATAGGGCCCCGCATAACTCACCACCTGCGTGGCGACAAACGCCGACACACAGCGAAAGCTCGAAAGATAAAACCCCGGCGGCTTGTCGAGGGCCCAGTCGGTCATCCGGTTGGTGAACCAGCTGCCAAGATTGCGCCACGCGGCGTGCCGCTTCTCCTCGTAATGACCAAAGACCACGTCGAGCCCGGTCGCCTGGGCGTGGCGCCAGAGGCGCACCGCCTCGGCCGGAGGATTCTGGCCATCATCGTCGAGGTTGACGATATGGGCGCCACGGGCGTGCCGCCAGCCGGTCAGCACCGCGTTGTGTTCGCCGTAGTTCCGGGCGTGCTCGATCAGCGTGATCGGCACCTTCGCCGTGCGCACCAGTTCCCGTGCCACCGCGCTGGTCGCTTCACCGCTGCCGTCATGCACCAGAATGATCTCGTGGCCGCCCTCGATGGTGAAACCCTCGATCTCGCGCACGACCGCGGCGATGGATTCTGCGCTGCGGTAGAGGGGTATGACAAAACTGAGGGCCGGGCCGGGCATCGCGTGAGATTAGCCGGATATCCCCGCCCCGGCGCAAGAACTGGTTTGGCCCCTCCAGGGGCTCCGCCCACCCCGCAGCCGGAAACGCAGCCGTACCGGATTCGACGGGGGAACCCGGCGCCGGATTGGGAGCGGGCCGGTTCACTGCGGCCGGCTCAAACGTCCACGCCAGATGTGAACCAGCACGATCAACGGCAGGCCCAGCCCGAGCCAGCGGTGCAGCGCGCTGGAGATTTCCCGCAGCGATTCGTCGCCGGAATAATAGAGCAGGTAGCCCGTCGCCGCGAGCAGCACGCAGGCGGCAACCAGCCCGCCGCCCCAGGCGCGGTTCCGATGCAAACGCCAGCCGCGCGCACTGTGATTCGGATACAACATGCCCAGGACGACCAGCGCGACCATCGCCGCGGCCCCGTGAATCTTAAGCAGCCACGGTGCGATCCTGAAGCTCCCGGTCTCACCTTCGGCCGCCGGAAATTCCGTCGCCAGCCACCAACCCACCCCGCTGAGAAACAGGATCAGGAACACGGCGTGGAAGGCGGTTCGTAGCCGCGGTGGGAGCCGCAAGCGATCAGATGACATCGCAGCCTCCCTCCGGCGCCGTCAGGATCATGGCCCGCGCCCGGGCGCCGCGCCGCCCCGGCAGCCGGCGCCGGACCAGCACCGCTTTGGCGAGCGCGTCGGCGGCGAGGCAGGTTCGCGCAAACACGGTCGCGCTGATGGCGCCCGTGATGCAGCGCCCATCGGTCGGATCGATCAGGGCGCTCACCACCCTGCGACCTGACGCCCGAACTTCTGAAAAATAGGGGGCCGACGTCGCGACTGCGCCGTTGCGCAGGCTGCCGAGCGACACCAGGCAGCCCGGCGCCCCCGGGTGGCGCACGTGCACCGGCCAGGCGCGCGGACCAAAGGCGCGCAGGTCGCCACCGGCATTCACGAGCCCGAACTCCAACCTGGCCGCCCGCAAAACCGCCACCGCCCGATCCACCGCGAAACCCTTCGCGATTCCGCCGAGATCGATCCGCAGGCGGCGGCGCAGCCGCACCCGGTCTTCCCCCAGCAATTCCAAGTCCGCGAACCGGGCGTCGCCCCCTCGCGCGCTGCCACGCCACGGCGGCAGGCCGCCATTCGCAACCGCCAGCCGGCCGGCCACGACCGGATCAAATGCACCCCCGGTGCGCCGGCCGATGGCGCGCGCCTTAGCCAGGACCCGCCAGGTCCACGGGTGCACCGACACCGGCACCCCGATTCGCGCGCGATGCAGGCGGCCCAAATCGCTGCTTTCGTCGTGCGCGCTCATGAGCGCCTGCACCCGGGCGATGACGGCAAAGGCCCGCTCGATCGCCGCGCAGGCGCACTTTCGATCCGGCACGGTGATCTCCACGATCGTGCCGAGGAGGGGGCGGGCGCGGCGCAACTCACGCATGGCGCTTGAGCACGATTTCATGGGTGGCGAGCAGCCGCTTGATCCCGGCGGCGACGTGCCGGCAGGAAAGGGTCGCACCGCTGATGTTCCTGACGTCCTGATCCAGTTTGAGCGGGGCGGCGACCGTCCGGCCCGCGAACTGCTCGCGCCATTGCCGGTCCCGAATTTCGCCGCCGTAGGTCTCACGGTACTCCATGATTTCGACACCGCGCACCGCGCCAGCGGCCGACAACGCGACGGCATAGGTGATGAACTCGTGTTTGCCCAGCACTTGGTCGATGATCAGCCAGTCGCCGCGATCACTCCGCCACGCGCGCAGGACCGGCTGGCGCACCTTCGCTCCGCCCACCTTTTCAATCGCACGCCGCTGTGCCGTAGTGAGCGTGATTTCGACCGCTTGGAGCCGCTCCCCCGGGAACAGCGCCTGCAGGGCCTGCGCCGGGGTCAGGTACACCGTGGCGTAGCCCGAGGTGGAGCCCGCCAGGGCCGCGGGCAGCAGAATCCACGTGGTGCGCATCGCGTCGGGCTGCTTAGAAATTGATTCCCAGCTTGAGCCGCACCTGGAGTTTTTCGAAGTGTACGAGATCGCGCCCGCCCTTGACCTCGGGCCAACCCGTCAACTGTGGCAGCACCGTCAGGGTCACCCACCCCCGCTGATTCGCGTAATGGAGGTTCGGACCGGCGAAGAGGGCGTATTCCCCGAGTTGATCGAGGTGCATACGTTCGAACGCGGACACGGCCAGCGCCTCGACTCCCGCAAACCAGTTCGGCGCGAAACGGTAGCTGAGGCCGGAGCTCGCCTGAAGTTCCAATTCGCTGCCCCATTCCCGCCCCACCCGATCGTGCTCCCGTTCGAATTCGGCGCTGAGGTTCGTCGCCCAGATCAGCGTGTCCTCGAGAAAATTCCGCTGCAAAATGAGCTTCGGTTCGAGAAAGAAGATATCCTCCCGCTTGCCGCTCCGACCGCTGTAGCGCTTGTAGCCCGGCTCCAAATACACGGCGATCCCCATCCCGTCCTTGTAGGGGCTGCGCAGGAGATATTTTAGCGCGGCCTGGACGCCATTAAACCTGAACTGGTCGCGATCCCTGAAACCGGTGACGCCGTTGATGCGGTGGCGCACGAAATTGAGATAGAACGATCCCTGCAGGCGATCGGTGAAGCCGTACTCGATCTCGGTTTGCAGGTCCATCGCGCGGTAGGTGCCGTCGGCTTTCCCCGTGCGCGCGGTGGCCCATTGGTAGGCCTCCCAGCGCCCTTTGGGCAGCGTTTCAGCGCCATAGGTGTAGCCAAAGTAATTCTCATCCGCCCGGGTGACGGCAGCAGCAGAAACCAGCAGCGCGATAGCACCCTGAGTCCTGAATCGGGAGACGAATGAGAGGATTGGTGATTTTATGGGAATATTCACGCGACTGAGACCCAATCCTATTAAGAATCAGCGTCAAGTCTTATGAGACCAAGTCTCATAATTTTCCAGCGACGTCAGAATCGCTTACATCGAGTGCTTAAACAGTTTTATTGCAGATGCTTATATGATATACTGACCCATGACTCCAGAAAGGTGGCTCAAGGTCCGAGCACCCTTGAGGTACTCCGTGGATGCCGTCTGCACCTGCTCAAACCGGAATCCGCGGTCATTTTCCAACGTCAGTTGGCGTGAGACGGGAGAAGTGCGCGCCCGTTCAGCTTCGCGATAGAGAAGGGAGGGAACGGGTCACCCTTCAGGGCGAACCTAAGGACTCGTTCGAGGGGTTACGCCGGAAAACGCGGCCCCCAATCCCCTGGGAGCCACGCCGGATCCGTATCGCGGGGCGGACGAAATCAGCCGATGTAGTGCCGGAGTTCCCGGCGGTAATACGCCAGGGTGTGCCGCAACGCCGTGGGCAGATCCGTCCGCGGCCGCCAACCCAGCTTGCGGCCAATGAGGCGGTCGTCCGCGTAGTAATCGCCGATGTCGATCTTCTTCCGATCTCCGGGAAAATCGCGCACCACAAACGATCCGCCGCCGTTGATCTCCACCAGCAACTCGGCCAGTCGCCGCAGCGTGACCCGCGGCGGCCCTCCGAGATTGAACACCTGCCCCACCGCCTCCGGTCGGGCCGCGGCGAGCAGAAACGCTTCCACCGCGTCGTCCACGTACGTGAAATCGCGCCATTGCCCGCCGCCCCAGACCTCGAACGGCTCGCCCTCCAGCAGCCGGCGAATCCAGACCCCGACGAAGGTCTGCCGCGCATCCCGCACCCGCATCCGCGGCCCGATGGTGTTGGTCAGCCGCAGGGCGGTCGCCGCAATCCCGTAGACCCGCGAATAGAGCAGGTGGTACGACTCGCCCGCGATCTTGTTGATGCCGTTGACGTCGACCGGCCGCAGGGGATGGACCTCGTCGACCGGCAGGTAGTCGGGCTTGCCGTAAATCTGCCGCGTGCTCGCAAACACGATCCGGATCGCGGGATTATGCTGCCGGCAGGCCTCCAGGATTGCGAGTTGAGCGCGGCCATTGATGTCGAGGTCCGTCTGCGGGTCGGTCATCGAGTCCATGTGGCTCGTCTGGCCCGCGAGGTTGAAGAGGAAATCCTGCCCGTGCACAAGGCTCGGCAGCCGCGGCCAGTCCCGCACATCGGCAATGTGCACCTTCACGCGGCTGGCGATCCCCGCGAGATTGCGGCGGTTGCCCCCGTATTCCGGCACCAGGCTGTCGACGAGCGAGACGCGCGCACCCAGGCCCACGAGCGTCCGGGCCAGATTGGAGCCGATGAAGCCGAGACCGCCCGTGATCAGGACGCGTTGGCCGGCAAACACGCGGCGGAGATTCGTCGGGGCGGCCATGGACCCGGAAGCAAACACGGCGATGCCGGAGCGCGTCAATTCCCGCCTGCGGCGATCGCGAGGTGGTACACGCAGATCGCAATGGGGCGCGCATCGCCCGGACCGGCGGGCTGCGGCGGCTCCGTGGAGTGGAGGGACCAGCGCGAACGTCCGGCGGGAACCATGAACGGGGGGAAACTCAACCGCGCCCGCTCCTCCCCGAGCCGCACGCCGGGCGTCACCGGCTCGCCGTGTTCCGTCTCGATCGCCACGGTCCGCGACCCGAGGCTGCGCGCGTCGAGCGTGAGGCGGATCGACCGCGCAGCCGGCTGCGGATTGTCGATGACCAGAATCGCATCGCCATTCGTCCACTGCCAGCGATCCATTCCTCCCGGCCCGGATTCGATCCCGTGCCACCCCTCGCCCGTCGTCAGCCGCAGGGCCCCGGGATCGTCGGCCCGCACGAGGGCAAACCGCGGGGACAATTGCCGCCGCGCCTCACCCGGCCGTTGCACCGACGTCAGTCCGCCTTCGAGATCCCAGTCGCCGCGCAGTGGCGTGTTCAACCGCCCCTCGTAGGTGTGCGCCGGAAAGTACTGGGCCTTGTGCAGCAGAAACGCATTGGCCCACAACCGCGACCACATGTCGGGGATCAACAGATTCACGCCCTTGACGTCGCCCATGGCCTCGATGGTGCCCAGTTGCCGCAGCGCGCGATCGACGAGCAGGGGCGGGCGGCTCATTTTCCAGATGAACATGCCGCACGCCACGACGTTGAACGCGACGACCACCCCGGTGACGCCGACGACAAAGATCCACTCGTGCAGCCGGTGGCTGCGCCGCAGGGTAACCCACCAGCAAAGCGCCGGGAGCAGGAGCGGGTAGAACACCGCAAAGAGCTTGTAGGCATCGTAGCTCGCGTTGGTGCCGAGTTGCGCCCCCCGCACCTGTAGGAAGAGGTACCCCGCGAGCACCGGCAGCAACACCGCCAGCGCCAGCCATAACGACCGGTTGCGCAGCCAGCCCGCGCGCAGGAGCGCCCACACCAGCAGGCCCACCTGCGCCGCCGAGAGGAACCAGCGCAGGCCCAAGCCCGACCACGGGGCCAGATCCGGCCCCTGCACCATGCCGAGCCAGCCTTCGGCGGTCAGCGCCGGAATCCGCCAGCCGAAGTCGTAGGTCTGGAACAGCGCGAACCGCTCGGCGAGACCGGCCACCCGCCCCGGAAAGATCAGGGCACAGCCCGCGAGCGGGAGCAGCACCAGGGCCAGCCAGGAGGCGAACCGCCCCCCCTGCCTCCGCCAGATCGCCAGCCCGCCCGCATACGTCACGGCCGGCACGAGGCACACGAGGATGAAGAAGTTATAGCTGCCCAGCAGGAGCCAGTACCCAATCGCCAGCACCCCGGCAAACTGCGCGCCCCGGCGCCACGAGAGCCGGCCCCGCCACAACGCCACCGCCGGCCACGTCAGCAACGCCACCGCCTGGGCCGCGAGCAATTGCCCCGGAGCCACGTGGGCCACCGCGTACCACATCACCGGGCTCACCCCGAAGAGCCCCGCCAGGATCAGGCTGACCCCTCCACTGTAGCCGATGATCGCCCGCGAGGCCCAAAACACCACCGGCAGGGTCCCGGCCAGCAACATCGCCGTGAACAGGGTGGTGATCTCGTGGGGTGCCCGCCCCAGGATCGTGCCGTTGAAGGCCATCAAGGCCGAGGGCGTGAAGTGATTCAGGCGCAGCCAAAAATCAAAAAAGTTGTCCACCGACTGCACCCGCACCACCTCCGCGAGACCGATGAAGCCGTCGCGATCCGTGCGGGCAAATTCCTTCAACACCCGCGCCCCGGCCGCGTAGTCGGCCGCATCGCAACTCCCGAGCGAGATCGTGGTGAGCATCGGCGAGGCAATCGCGACCGGCAGCACGAGCAGCCCCAGGCAACCCGCCACCGTCGCCCCCACCACGCCGAAACGGCTCAGGTCGTCCGCCACCTGCCGGAAGGTGCGCCGCCAGATGCCGGCCCCCAAGAGCACGACCGGAAGCACCTCGCACCACCCCGCGTACGCATCCGTTCCGCGCAGTCCGGTGTGGGCCCCGAACCAGACCACGGCAGACTGCAGGGCCAGCCCGGCCGGCATGACCAACACCGGCCAGAACCGCCGCCACGGCCGCGGCATCGCCAGCATCGCCGCCCCCGCACCCCACAGGAGCACGTGCAGCAACAGGCCAAAGGCGACAAGGTAGTGAATCATCGGGAAACCAGCCCCATTAGACGGACCGCTCGCAAAACCGGCGTCAAGCCACGGCACCGGCGATTGGGTACATCTCCGGTTGACGGTGGCATTGAGCTCGGTCCTCCCCGTAGCGCCAGTCTTCGACTGGCGCCCGCCGGTCCGAGACGCGGCGCTACTCCCAGAGGCAGCATCGCCAACCGCCAGATGCACCCCAAGCAGTTTCTCCAAATCCTTTCCTCCGTGGGCTCTGCGCCTCTGTGGTTTATTTCGTCTGCGGAACATAGGTTCAATCCGGTCGCCGCCCGCCGCACCCTTACGCGCCCAACTGCATTGCCGAACCACCGCTTACGCGCGTCCGGGTTGCCGCCCTCCGGTTCCAGCAACTTGCCGGCCGAAAAAGCGTCATCTCACCCAGTGACGCTCATGCCCGCCTCCTTCCTCCGTCTCCCGGTCGCTTTGCTCCTCTTGCCGGTGTTCCTCTGCCGCGGGTGGGGCGAAGAAGTGCCACTGACGCTGACGAGTCCCGCCGGAGCGACCCTGCGCTTCGCCGCCGAAACCGAGGCCACCTGGAGCTGGGCCGGCCTGACCACGCCCGAAGCGGAGGAGGAACAGGGCGTGCTCGAAACCCCCGGCTCCGTCATCGTCAACGGCACCGAGGTCATGCTCGTCTCCGCCTGGTTCCTCACCGAGCAGACCGATGAGCGCCTGGTGTTTGAACAGGTGGTGCCCGAGGCAAACCTGGCGGTTCGCCGCATCTACTCGTTCGGGCCGGCTCCGCAGGTCGCGCGGATTGAGACTTGGGCGCGCAGCCTGGCCGCGGAGCAGCTGCTTTCCGGCGTGAGCCTGCTGGACGTCCGCTTCGCCGGGGAGGAGTTTCGCGAAACCGGGGAGGCCCCGGCCTCGTTTCCCCTCCTGGGCCGCGGGCTGTTCGTCGGCCTGGAACATGTCTCCGGCAATTGCCGGACCGGAGGCGACTCCGCCCATCTCTGGCAGGCCCCGCGCCTGAAACTCGGCGGGGACTGGTTTTTCGTCGCCGCGGCGGTCGTCGGCTGGACGCGGCCCGACGGCTGCAGCCTCCTCACCGGCGAGGCCCGCATCCGCGACGCGTTTGTCCAATACTTGGATACGATTCGCCTCAAACCGGCCGACCTGGAACTGCACACCAACACCTGGTGGAGCCTGCCGGTGACGTTTACCGAGACCGATGCGCTCCGCCACCTTGAAGCGCTCCGGCAGGGCTTCTTCGCGCGGACGGGCATGTTCTTCGACTCGTTCGCCCTCGATCTGGGCTGGTCGGATCCGAAGAGCGTCTGGCAAGTGGCGGCCAACCGGTTCCCCACCGGGTTTCGCACGATCGACGAACGCCTGCGCGGGCTGGGTGCCCGGATGGGCCTCTGGGCCTCCCCGGGCAGCGCCTACCCCACCGGGCTCGACAACCACTGGCTGGTGGCCAATGGGTATGAAATTTCGCCCTACGGCCCGCCCGAGCCCGACTTCCCCGGCGCCGCGTGCTTCGCCCTCGGCACAAAGTATCAGCGCGATTTCAAGGAGAACCTCCTGCGCCTCGTGCGCGACTACGGCATGCGCCATGTGAAGCTCGACTTCATGGTCCACCGCTGCGACGTCGCCTCGCACGGTCATCCGGTCGGGGAGGATTCCGGCTACGCCATCGACGCCGGCCTGGCCGACGTGCTCGACAGCCTGCGCGCCCTCAACCCCGACATCGTGCTGGAACCGCTGTGCACCGGGTACCCCCCGAGCCCCTGGTGGTTGACCAAGACGCCTTACGTCCTCGGCCCGCATGGTGATGATGTGCCCTATGGCCGGGTGCCCAGTCCCGAGTGGATGGAGTCGCTCATCTCCGCGCGCGACATCCCCTACCGCCAGGACCAGGAGCGCTGGCTCATGTCCACGCAGGCGCTGGAGACGTTCGACATCGTCGTCCAAAGCCCGGGCCAGTTCGAAAACCTCGCCGTGATGGCCATTGGCCGGGGCCGGTGGTTCATCTCGACCTACCTCAAGCCCGAGTTGATGACACCGCAGAACTGGGACTTTCTGGCGGAACTCGTGCGCTGGGCGCGCGCCAACAAGAGCTACCTCGGCAACACGATTTCCTTCGGCGGCAATCCGGCCGCCCGCGAGCCCTACGGCTACCTGTTTCACCATCCCACCAAAGACATCTATTGCGCGCGCAATCCCTGGATCGAGACCAACTCCATTCCCTTGCCGCATTGCGCCAATATCAGCGAGGCGCGCGAGCTGCGCATGATCTATCCGCGCCGGGAGATCATCGCCCGCCTCCAACCCGGCGACCCCGATCCCTCATTGCTCCTCGGGCCCTATGAGACGGTGATGATCGAGAGCGTGCCCCTCGGGGAGGATTCCCCCCCGGTGACGGTCCCGGCCCCGCCCGATATCGTCGTGGAAAACAGCACCCCGCTTTCAGTGGAACTGATGGAAACCGACGACGATGCCGGCACGTCGCAGGAAAACCTGCAGCTGCTCTGGAGCGGGCAGGTGACCATTCCCAATCTGCCAAACGCCGAGCTGTGCGTTCTGGTCGAAAGCGACCCCATGGTCGAGCTGGCCACGTGCTCGATTGCCGTCGATGGCCGCGCCGTCACGGCCCGCGCCGTCGCCAGCGCGGGCCAGTTCGGCGCCGCCGCCCTGCCCTCGCCGGAAAACTGGAAGTGGTTCCTCGTGCCCATGACGGCGGGCACGCACCAATGCCAGGTCTTCATTGACACCCCGACGCCCAGCGCCGCGGTCGGCGTGTATCTACGCGGCCGCGACGCCACCGCCAGCGCCCCCGCGCCGGAGCAGGGCGCCGTCTTCCCCGTGTGGCGCCCCACGGAGCGGCCCTGGTCCGCCACCCTGCTTGCGCTGAAGACTTACGACCCCGCCGCAAGTCCGGACCCGCGAGAATCGACGGAAGAGCCCTGATTCTAAACCGTAACGATTCAATCGGAGTGCGTTTCAGCCGTGAGAAGGAAACCACTGAACGGTGGGGCGCGTTGACCCCAACGCGCCTGCGTGCGTTCGCTCTCACGTCGAGCGTCTTGGGGTCAAGCCGCTCC
>JBBRWR010000071.1:0-45764 GCA_038249085.1 Opitutales bacterium | reverse complement strand
GGCGACGCCGACCTCGATCCCCTCGGCGACGAGCGCGCGGATCCGATCTTCGAGGAGCTGCGGCGCGTCGGGGGAGGGCCCTCAAAGACAATGGCGGTTTTTAATTGTCGTCACCGCCGGAAAATAATTGTCGTTGCAGATCGATGAGGACCATCCCTGGGTTCAAGACAAACGCTGGGTGCTTCCCAAGATAACACTTCGAGCGCTTGAGGAAGCCGGTTGCACGATCTCACATCTACGCTACGAACCTGCGGAGAGCGACGACGACGTCGTTCGCTTTCACGAACAACATCGCGGTAGCGACGCCCGCTGGAGCCATGCGAAAGCCTACCATTTTCGACGCGGCAACTCACATCGGCTCCTGATTACGTCGGCGAACTTCAGCACAGCAGCATGGGGCAGACCAGATGGAAAAGGGGGACTCAGGATCGAGAATTTCGAACTTGGCGTCTGCGTCCAATCGGGACTGTGGCCATTTGCCAACCTCGAAGCGTTCGATGACTTCGACGACGTCGCAACGGTCTCGGAAGAAATCAACTGGTCGGCACCAAGCGTTGTGTGGGCAAGCGCGAGTTGGGACGGCAAACGCGTTCACGTCGAATGCCGAGTTGCTCAGGCCAAATTCGTAATTACTGGAACCGTAAGCGCCGACGATCGTATCGCTGAAATAACAACGTGGGACAATCACAAAGAACCGATCCTAAGGCGCACCTGATTGTGATCGAGCGAGTAGCGATAGCTGCCGCGGTCGTCGAACTGACCCTCGACGGTGGTGGTGGTCTTGTATTTGGCGCGCTTGGTGGAGGAGACAAAGGCTCCGTAGGCGTTGCCCAAGCCGAACAGGATGGCATTGGGGCCGCGCGTGAAGGTGAGCGACTCGGAGTTGAAGCGATCATTGGGGATGCCGTTGTCGAAGAAATCTTGGGCCACGACGCCTGTCGTGCCGCCGCGGGTGATGTATTCAGTCGCGTTGTTGATGAAATCATTCTTCATCATCTTTTGCTTTGCCGCGCTTGCCCGCTTTTTTCTTTTCGGGAGCGTAATCGCTCGGTTTGGAGCCCGGTTTGTAGTCTGGGTTGGGCACGGGCAACTGCGCCTGAATGGATGTGAGGTAATTCATCATCATTTTTCGCATTTCCGCCGCCCGCTCGGGATCGGCCGAGGCGAGGTCCTTGGATTCGGCCAAGTCTTGGTCGAAATGGAAGAGCTGCACGGAGTCGGTTTCCCACCAGTAGTGTAGCTTCCAGCCATTGGCGATGATCGTGGTGTCCGGGGTGCTATGCTTCTGGTGCTGGTAATGCGGCCAGTGGAAGACCAGGAAATCGTCGGGTCGCTTGACGGGAGCCTTCCCGTCGCCCAGCAGCACCGGTTTCATCGAGCCGCCTTCGACGAGTTTGGGCCAGGTGGAGATGCCAGCCAGATCACAGATGGTCGGGAGAATGTCGGAACCGACCACCGGCGTGCGGCTGATGGCGCCGGCCTTTACCCCGGGGCCCACGACCATGAACGGCACCCGGATGCCGCCTTCCCAGACCGAGGCTTTGTAACCGCGGATGGGTCCATTGATATTCTCCGGATCATCGCTGGGCTGACTTCCATTGTCGCTGGTGTAGATGATATAGGTGTGGTCGGCGATGCCGGCGGCCTTGACGGCGTCCAGCAACGTGCCGATCCCCTCGTCCATATCGAACAGCATCGCGCCATATTCGACATTGTTGTGACGCGCACCCTTCGGGAGGGCATTGAATTGCGCGGTGGTTGAGGGGCGCGATTGGTTGGGGGCGTGAGTGGCATAATGGGAGACTTGCAGGTAAAAGGGATGTCCGGCTTTGGTCTGCTCCTGGAGGAACGCCACCGCTTTGCGCGTGGTGCTGAAGATTTTCTTGGGGTCATCCGGCAAATTCGTTTTCTCGCCGCCCTCTTTGTTGGTGGTCCGGCCGTCGCTGACATCGTAGCCAAAGTCTTTGGGGTCGCTCCCGAGGTGCCATTTGCCGAAATGAGCGGTTCGGTATTCAGGGAATTTGGCCTTGAGAACCAAGGGGATGGTCCGTGCGTTGGCAGGGAGAGCGGAGACGTGGCGGGGCGGAATCAGGCGATTGCCTTCGTATCCCGGGCCGCTGTTGCGCTCGACGATATCGGTCAGGTGCAAGGCGGCCGGAGAACGGCCCGTTTGCAGGGAGGCCCGGCTGGGCGAGCAATTGCAGTGCGAGGCGTAACCTTGCGTGAACCGCATGCCCGCCGCCGCCAACCGCTCGATATTGGGGGTCTTGAAGAAGTCGCTCTTCGAGTCAGGGACCAACGGATCAATGACTACCGAAGTGGTGCCCCAGCCCTGATCATCGGCCAGAATGACGATGAAGTTGGGTTTGGTCGGGGCGGGTTTAGCCGGTTCGGCGGCATTGAGCAAAGCGGGGCCAAGCAGCCACGCCAAGAGGAGGAGTTTTTGTCGGTTCATAATCGGGTTTGAGTGTATGGTTGGTGATTTTTGAGGGTCGTGGTTCATGGTTTAATCGCCGTCGCCTCTTTCAGCTCGTCGTAGCAGCCGAGCCAGCAGCGCAAATCATCGGATATGATCAACAGGACGTTGGGTTGGGTGGGAGCGGGCGAGCCCGCCGCCGCCATGACAGCGGTCAACGAGCTGGAAACCGCGAGTGCGGCGAGCAGGGAGGTGAGAGGGAGGAGGCGCATTAAAGAGAGAGTTGCGGGATTATTTTTTCAGCCAGCCCACGGTGGAGCGGGGTGCGAGGAAGACGGTGCCGTGGCGCACATTCTGCGGGAGGCTGAGTTCCGGCGTGCGGTCCTGCCACGTGCTCAGGTCGCGGGAAGTGGCGAGGCCGAAGGAATCATCCGCCACCGCCGGGCCCCCGGCTTTCTTCAGATGCGCGGGGTTTTTGCCTTTCAACGGCGAGTCCCAGTAGAGCAGGTACTCGTCTTTGATTTTCAACAGGGTTGGGCCTTCCGTCATCGAGTCGGCAGCGACGGGGGAGCTGGGCCCAATGATGGGACGATCCACGAGATCGACCCAGGGCGTGGAGAAATCGAGTGGAGCGGTAGCGACGCGCAGGTTCTTCCCGCCTTTCTCTTCGGGTTCCTCGTTCTTATAGATCATAACCCAGCGCCGGGCTGATTCCTCGCGGAGCAGAAAGGCGTCGATGCAGCCGAAATCGCGCGGCAGGACGGGCTCGGCCGCGGCGAATTTGTCTCCGTCCGCCGTGCGCGTCATGAAGATCCGGTTGCCGGGCTGGTCCAGGCGGGAACTCCACAAAATGATGAAATTCTGCCGAAGGGGATCCCAGCAGATTTCCGGCGCCCACGAATTGGTTGGCTTTCTCTCGCCGAAGGGCTCCACGCGCACCGGGTCCGACCAGATGGCCAAGTCCCGGGATTCTGCGTAGGCGAAAGCGTCGCCTCTCCAAGCGGTGGTCCAGGTCACGTGAAACTTGCCTTCGTGGTAAATGATGGACGGATCGCGGGTGAGGTTTTGTTTAGTCCATGCCGCGGGTTTCATCACGGGCTGGTCATTATTGAGCGGCGTGAACCGCCGGCCGTCTTCGCTGGCGGCGAGGAACCCTCCCGTTGCTCCAAATCGGCGCCTCTCTTGCCCGTGCGGCGCGGCGGCACCGGTTTTCTGGTTTCGGTCTGCGCTTCCCACTCGGCCAGGGCTTTTTTTAACTGGTCGCGCAGCGGAGCATAGGCCGGATCGGCGATGAGATTGGTGGTTTCCCATTCATCCTTTGTGCGATCGAACAGCTGTTCATACTCACTCTTACCGTCCTTCCGAAAGGTGATGTATTTGCCGGCTTGGTTCGTGATGGTTACGACCTGGTTGGCCACATCGGGCCCGAGTTCACTCACTGCGTATTTCCGCCAGCCAGCGGCTTTGCCCTGGGTGAGCGGGATCAGGCTGCGGCCTTGGATGTTAGCGGGAATCTTGACCTTCGCGGCGTCGAGCAAGGTCGGCAGCACGTCGATGGAGCACGCCAGTTCCTGGACGCGACGTCCGGCCGGGACGACGCCGGGCAGACGAAGCAGCATGGGCACGCGGATCGTGGGCTCATAACCGGTCCCGCCCTTGGTCCACATCCCGTGTTCGCCCATCATTTCGCCGTGATCGGCGGTGTAGACCACGATGGTGTTTTTCGAGAGTCCGAGCCGGTCCAATTCCCGCAGGATCTCGCCGATGTTATAGTCGATCTGGGAGACGGCGCCGTAGTAATACGCCATGGTCTGACGGTGCAGCATCTCGTTGTGATACGTGCCAGACTTGGCGCGAAAACTCTCCATATCCGGCACCAAGGGATCCATGTGATTCCAGGTCGGGGGTAGAGTTATCTGAGCGGGATCGTACCAATCAGACCAGGGCTTGGAGACACAGATGGGGGTGTGAGGACCATAAAACGAACACCACACCACGAAGGGTTTGTCTTTGTGCTCCCGGATAAACTTGATCGTAGCTTGAGCGGTGAGACCGGAATTATGCTTTTCATTGGGCTCCGACGATTCGCCGACCTTGTCGCGGCCGGGATGGGCGTCCTCGTAGGGGAGTGACTTGCTGTAGGAGCGCGTGGGCGGCAGTACCTCGACGACGTCCCACCCATGATTGTTGTTCGCGGGGGTCATCTCCATGTGATGCTTGCCGATCGTGGCGCTGATGTAACCTTGCGCGTGCAACAACTCGGCGACGGTGTTTTCTGCGGGGTTCTGGCCCGAGGAATTGCCATACGTCCCGGTGCTGCGGGCATGGCGGCCGGTCCAGATGGAATAGCGGGACGGCACGCAGACGCCGCTCTGACAGATTGCGCGCTCGAACAAGGCGCCTTGGGCGGCCAGGGCATCGAGATTGGGCGTCTTCACCACGGGGTTGCCATAGCAGCCCAGCGCACGCGCGTTGTGCTGGTCCGACATGATGAACAGCACGTTGAGCGGCGGGTTCGTCGCGGGGGCGGCGGGCGCGGCGTGGAGCGCGAGGCCGCTCACCAGCGAGGTGAGAATCAGAAAGAAGGCGCGGGAGGGTGAGTTCATGGGCGAGCGTTCGGCGTTAATTTTTCCCCGCAGTGAGGGATTGGCGTTTCGGAGTCACCACCGGCAAGGTGCCGTCTTGGTCGTAAGGAATGGGCAGTTTGGAGAGCCCGGGATACCACTCGGCGAGGTAAGATGGACCCGGACGGAAGTCGTCTTTGATGCGGGCCAATTCCGCGGTGAGGCGTCGATTCAGATCATCGCGCAGGGGGGCAAACTCCGGCTCGGCGAGGAGATTGGTGAGCTGGAGCGGGTCTTTTTCGTTGTCGAAAAGATACTTCGGACCGTCCAACGCGCGCACGAAGGTATATCGGCCGTTGCGCAAGGCGCGGTATTCCGCCGCCTCGCTCTCGTTGGTGTGCACGGCCATGAACAGTGCGGTGCGATCGGCGTCGTCGCGGCCGGCGCGCAGCCGCGGAGAAAGATCCTCGCCCTCGATGGAGGGCGGAATCGGCACCCCGGCAAAGCCCAGCAGTGTGGGAAGAATATCGGTGGTGGTGATCGGCATGCGCAGCGTGCGGCCTTCCTTGCCCAACCCCGCGGGATAGCGCATCAGGAACGGCACGCCCGCGGTTTCGTTCCAAAAGGCCAGTTTCTTGAACGGCTTGATTCCGTGTGAGCCCAGTGACTCACCGTGGTCGGAGGTAAAAATCAGGAGGGTGTTCTCGGCCAGTCCGGTCTCATCCAAGGTCTTCATGATTTCGCCGACGCATCTATCGACCGCGGTGCAATGGGCATAGTAGCCTTGTGCCTGTTTGCAGGCTTCGGCCATCCAGTTCTCCGAGACATTCGCGGGGAGCTGGATGGACTCCGGGGGATAAAGCGCCTTGAGGTCCGCGGGGGCCGAGGCCGAAGGGAAATGCGGCGTGCCATAGCACAGCATGAGCACGAAAGGCTGGGAGCTGTTCTGGCGCCCGCGGATATATTCCTGCGCCGCTTTGGTCTGGGCGTAGGAGTCGTAGCCGGGCCAGAACTTTTTCACGCTCGAATCGTTCTCATAGTAGGCGGAATGATTATAGTCGTGCGTGCACTCGTTGCCCCGCCACCACTCCCAACCCTGGCGGCGTTCCGGCGGGATGTAGGCGCTGCGGCCATGACCGTCGAGGTGCCACTTGCCAATGTAGCCGGTGGTGTAGCCCGCGCTCTTGAATATTTCCGCCATGCACAGCTCCTCGTCGGGCAGGTGAGCGTCGTTCAGGAACATGCCCGTGGAAGTGGGAAAGCGCCCCGTCTGCAACGCCGCGCGATGCGCCGTGCAGACCGGCTGCGTCGAGACGGCGTTGCGGAAGTTATACGATTGCGTGGCGAGACGATCGAGATTCGGCGTCTTCACATTGGGATCGCCGGCGTAGCCCGTCGCGGAGGCCCGCCACTGATCGGTGAGCAGATAAACAATGTTTGGTCTCACCGCCTCCGCGGCTTTCAACGACGCGGCTGGCGCAACCGCACCGAGCACCAGGAGAACAGCGCCGTGCCAATGCAATCGATCTGAAGATTTTTTCATAGTGGTGATCCAGCCAGGTCGCGTCCGCGGTGCCGCAAGGAGGATTCCAGGTTAGGTGCCGATCGGCGAGTCATAGTGCGAGGCGAAGGGTGTCGGCCGAATCGTCAACCGGCAAGATTTGCGCGCGTTCGAGGCCGCCGTGGTTGGGTTGATGATATACGAGCATGAGCCGGCCGGCGAAGGTACGGAACAGCATGCCGTGTCCTCCATCGGCCCGCACGAGCAGGTCGGGAATCTGCTTCCAAGGACCAGCGACGAGGCCCGACTCGGACATGGCCTGGCCTATCGCATAGCGCTCAGCGCCAAAACTCGACCACAGCATGATGAGCTTCCCGGTTTGAGTGCGATGGAGAAACGGACCGTCGGTGATGAAGCCGTCGAATTTTCCGCCTGAGTCCTTCAGGTTCTTCACCCACGGTCCCGCGGTGGCGCGGAACAGCGTCCGGGGGGCGCCGGCGGGGGCGGAAAGATCAGCGGCGAGCGGCATCAATTCCATTGTGCCGTCGTGAATCTGCACCCACTCGTGGCAGAAAATCAGGTAGGGCTGGTCGTCCTCGACCCAGAGCGTGCCGTCGAGCGACATCCAATCGGCCGGCGTGTGGGCGCGATTGGCGAAAGGTTGAAAGGGGCCGCGAGGCGAGTTGGCGAACAGGATTTGCGTGCCGCGGCGGTACGGCTGCTGGCGAACGGGTGCGGGCGGGTCCGAAAGCAGCCCGGCGGCCGTGAACGTGACGAACAGATAAAACTTCCCGTGGTAGGCGTGGACCTCCGGGGCCCAGACCATTTTTCCGGCCCAGAAGGCTTCCGGCACCGTGAAGACACGCGTCGGCCCGAACCACGTCGCGAGGTCGCGACTGGTGAATACCTCGACGCCGGGGGGGGCGGCGCTGGTGTCGGCACCGGGGGCGTTGCCGCACTGGCGATACAGAAAGTAAGTCTTGCTGGCGGCGTCGGCGTAAATGAACGGATCGCGCACGCGAATTTCCGAGAGTGGGATCGACTCGGCCGCGCGCAGACCGGCGATGGTGGAAAGGGTGAGAAGTCCGACTATTAATCTAAAACCCATGGTGACTGAAATGAGAGGCTGGCTTTGGTTGAGTAGGCTGGATTAGTGCGATGCAGTGTACGGCGTTATTGCTTAAGCCGAACAAGGAGCGTGTAGCTAGGAGGCTCGACTGGTTGACTCTCGTGCCGCGGCCATAAGCCGCTCCATCGGGCTTATTAGCGGCCTGCAATGAACGAAGTTTGGTGTGGAGGGAGCGATGCTGGGGCGGTCGGCTCAGAAGGTGAAGGTGCTCGTGATCTGGTAGGTGCGCGGTTCCTTCAGCGTGTAGATCGCGGTGCTGGGCGTGTGCGCACCGTCGCGGGAATCGAGAATGCGCAGCGGGCTGATCGTGCCTTGGTCGAAGACGTTGCGGACGTTCAGCTGGAGGCGCCAGTCGATGTTCTTGAAGAGCTTGCGGCGGTAGGTGATTGAGGCACCGAAGAGCGTGGTGCTCGGGGCGTAGTAGGGGGCGTCGGGATTCACCACGTCAGCGCGGGTCTCGGCGAAACCGGCGATGGTCTTGCCGCGCATATTCATGGTGCCACCGAGCGAGAAGCCGGAGAGCCAGGAGCCGGAGGTGAAGGTGTAGTGCTGGATGACGTTCAGGCCCCAGTTGGGCGCAAACACGTCGGCGGGCAGGTCGCGGATGACGCCGAAGTTGGCCAACGTTTGCTGCAAGGTGACGACGTTCGAAGCGACGGTTTGGCCGCCGGTGGTGGGAAGGGTCTGCCAGTCGGCGCGCCCTTGGATGATCGGAATGTATTCCGCCATGTATTGGGAAATAAACAAGCCGCGGGAGGTGGTGGTGCTGTTGCCGCGTTTGCTGCCGTTGATGATCATGCGCCACTGCTTGGTGGGGTTGGCGGTGAAGGAGAATTCCCAGCCCTTCGCGGTGGTGGAAGCGCTGTCGGACCACCCCCCGTTGATGCCAGCGGAGGAATAAGGCGCCCTGGTGTATTGATTGCCGCTGCCGGGGAGCCGCGAATCTTCGTAGTCGGCGATAGCTCCCCAGACGCCGTCGAAGACCCGGAAGTTGCCGACCGGGGTGTTCATGATATCGTCAACCTTGTTCACCGTGCTGTTGGTGTAGTAAGTGACGTCCAGGAACACGCGACCGTCGAGGAGGGCAAACTTCAGGGTGTAGTCGCTGCCCTTGCCTTGCGGATTGGGGAGCAGTTTGCCGTAGATGTTGCGACCCCCGGTGATGGGCTGGAAATTGGTGGACGTGTTCCAGGCGAGACTCAGCCAGGAGAGGGCATGAAAAACGGCGCCGCGCGAGTAGGTATCGCCCGAGCTTTCAGTCAAGCTGTTCGGCACGAAATGGCGGAGATCGTAGAGGGATGGGTCGGGGGTGAGATTGCGGGCGTCGCGCGGGAAGTCGGCGTTTTCGGCGAACCAGGTTTGCTGGGTGTCGCTGCGCCAGCCGTTGGTGAGGATGAGGCGGTCGCGCCATAAGTTGCTCTGCAAGGCGACGGCGTAGGTTTCAAGCTCAGTGCGGTTGGCGCTGAGGCCCGCGCTGACCAGGTAGGCCGGGGTGATCCCGCTGGGATCGCGAACGGGGGTGGGGCTGCTGGAGTAAAGAACCGGATACCGGGAGTGTTGGTCGAACGAAGGCAGACCGGCGATGCCGGCGGCGGGATCGAGGTAGTAGCGATAGGTAATCCGGTTGGCACCGACGTTGAGCGGGGTGGTGGGCGTGGCGCCGGCCGGCGTCGCGTTGAACACGCCGAAAGTGGTGGAGGAGTTCTCCGTGAGCGATTCTTCGTAGAAGGCGGCGATGCGGTGTTTGCCAAGCGCGCGGACCCAGTTCGATTGCTTCTTGGTGAAGTCGAGCTCGTAAGAGGTCATCAGGCGTTTGTTGAGCGCCTCACGGTTCCGCACAATCTGGTTGGAGGCGGATTCCATGTAGAGCATGCCGACGTTGGGATTGGGGAGGCCACCGGGCAGCTGGCGGTTGACGTCGACGTAGAGCACGTCGTTGGGGCCGCTGACGAAATTAATCCCCGCGATACCGTTATTTTCCACCTTGTTAATCGCGCCCTCGACGAAGAAATTCCGGGTGATCTCTTGCTCCACAAACACGCTGGTGACATTGTAGTGGTAGTCTTGAAACGAGCCGCCAAAGGCCGTGGCGAAGGTGGGATAGATGGCATCGTTTACGAGCGATCGACGATCTCCGCCGACTGCGGGATAGCCGTTCGGGGCGGCCGCCGTCCTGAAGGTATAAGTTGCGATCTGGCTCTGTCCCTGGTTGCGCAAGCTCTGGGTCGGGATCGTGGTGCCGCCCGGGGAGAACTCGGTGGAGATGAGACCTGCCGTGGTGTAATTCGTGGTGCCGACCGGTTTACCCCCGGCCGTGTTGGAGAAGGTGTTGATGAAGGGCGAACCGGAATCGAGCCAGGGCGTCACGGCATCATAGGTGCTCCATACGCGCACAGCGGTCTGCCGGATGTCGCCCGTCTCGTGGTTGACGCGGAACGTGGTCTTTTCAAACGGCTTCAGCGTCATGGTCACGAAGTGACGGCGTTGGTAACTTTCGGCCGGGAAGCGGAAGCTGTTCAAGTCGGTGTTCAGGCCGGCGTAGCGGACGGCCAGTTTGTTCTTAATGATGACCTGATTGTGATCGAGCATGTAGCGGTAGCTGCCGCGGTCATCGATCTGGGCTTCCACGGTGGTGGCGGTCTTGGTCAGCTTGGCGCGTTTGGTCGAGGAGACGAAGGCACCGGCGGCATTACCGAGGCCGAAGAGGATGGAGTTGGGGCCGCGGGTGAAGGTGAGCGACTCCGAGTTGAAGCGGTCGTTGGGGATGTTGTTAACGAAGAAGTCCTGGCCGACCACCGTGGTGGCGCCGCCGCGGGTGACGTATTGGGTCGCGGTATTCAGCAGGTTGTTGCCGTTGCCCGAGGTGTCGGTGAGGGTGGTGATGAACGGATCGGTATTGGGCGCGAAGGCGATGAGGTCGTTGACGTTATTGGCCCCGAGATCGTTCATCAATTCCTCGGTGAAGATGGTGATGGAGGAGGCGATGTCCTTGAGGTCGGTCTTCAGGCGCGTGCCACTCAAGGTCTGGTTGGCCAGGTAGCCCGTCTGGGCGCCGGCATCGACGACGAAGGGCGAGAGGACCACAGCTTCCTCAGCGACCGTCGGTGAGGTGGATGGAGGCGGGACGGTTTGGGCCGACACGGCGAGAGCCGCGGCCAGAGCCGCGGAAACGGCAGTCCCGCGGAGAGCGAGAAAGGAGTTCATAATCATCCCGCGATATTGCCCTTTGCCCGCGCCCCGCACAATCGTCCATACCGATGATATGCGGTGAAGGTGGGCTCGATTCGGAAGTTTGAGGCTGACGTCGCCCTGACCCGCGGTGATGCTGGCGTGAATGGACACGACCGTCGCGATCGTCGAAGACGACCTCGTGCTACGCACCACCCTTTCACAGCTGATCAACCAGACCCGCGGTTTTCAGTGCGTCGCCGCGTGCGCCAGCGGGGAGGACGCCGTGGCGGCCATTCCCCCGCTGAAGCCGACAGTGGTCATCATGGACCTCAATCTGCCGCAGATGACAGGTATCGAGTGCATCCGTCGGCTCAGCGATGTGCTGCCGCTGACTCCAATCATGGTGCTGACGGTCTATGAGGATGGTGCACATATCTTCGAAGCGTTGAAGGCCGGCGCATGCGGTTACCTGCTGAAGCGGTGCGAACCGGAGGATGTTCTCACGGCGATCACCGAGGCACGCGAAGGCGGAGCGCCGATGAGCAGCCAGATCGCGCGACGCGTTGTGTCGTCTTTTCGCGAACCGGCGGCGGCGGCGGGTATCGCGGTGCTCACCAATCGCGAGGTCCAACTCCTGTCACTCCTCTCGAAGGGCTTCGCGAACAAGGAGATTGCCAACGAGATGGCGATCAGCGTGCCCACGGTGCGTACGCACCTGCGGCACATCTACGAGAAACTCCACGTGCGCTCCCGGGCCGAGGCGATCATCAAGGTGCTGCGCCCACCGCAAGCCTAGCAGGCGGCGAAAAAGCTTCGACACGCCGGCGTCATCCTTCGAATTCACCTCGATTGTGGCCGTCGGATCGCCGCCGGCGGCGCGTTCAATCGCTCCGACGCCCTTCTGAATCGGTCGGCGCGAGCAAGGCGTGATCAGCACGCCCGAGAGGGTCGCACAGGCCACGCCCACCCGCATCGCGATGGCTTGGCGTTGCGCCACGCTCTTACGCGGCGTTTAGAAATCCAGGCCAAGCGTCAGACTCGTCTGCCGCGGTACGACGCGCACGAACTCGTAGGCGCGGCCCGAGAAGTCTGAACTCGTCGCCTCGATGTCGTACGCATCTACCTATCAAGGCATCGCTATCCTAGCGAGGAGGTGCCCAACAGGCGAAACGAGACGAGGAGAATGGTGGGTTTTTGCCTCTGCCGCGTCACGGCAGGGCCGTGGCCACCAAGTTGTCGATGGTAAACTGGTCGGTGCGGAGAGCGCGCACGCTGATGGTGCCGGCTGCGTAGTCGCCGTCGTTGCAGGTGTAGACCGGGTGTTCGAGATCGCCGACGAATACCTGGAGCTGGTTGCCAGTCGCCACCACCTGCAGGCGCACCGTGCGGCTAGCCTCAAGCTTCACCGGAGCCGTGCCGAGGCTACGCCATTTCGTACCATCGGACTTGCCGACCTCGACGCAGCGGCGTTTGGCGTCCAAGCTGACGGAATAGCCCTTAAAGGCATCCGAGCCGCTGGCCACTTGGCTGGCGCGCAGGATGAGGCCGCCGGTGCCTTCCGCGCCAATGGTCACATCCGCAGCGAGGGTCAGGTTCTTGAACGATGCGGCGGGAACCACTGCATTCAGTCGGCGTTGCTTGTTGGGGCCCTGCGACAGGCGGCCGTCCTGCACCGAGGCGTTGCCGGAATAGAGCACCCATGGGGTCATGGTGCCATCGTTGAAATCGGCCTTGAACGACGTGGGCGGGGCGACCGGCGTGCCCAGCCAGGGCAGATTGGTGATATGCAGGGTGGTGGCCCCGATCGGGATCAACGTGACGGTCTCCTCCGCTTCCCCGGACGCCACGGGGCTGACCGGCGGATCGAGGGCCATGCGTCCGCTCGCCGCTAGGGTCCACTGCGGCAGCTTCCGGGCCTTGGCGGTCATCAGCAGCGGCACCGTGTCGGCGATGAAGGGATTGGCGGGCATGGGCCGCTGGCTGACGGTGAAGGACGCCGCTGGCTGGGCCTGATCGATGGCCAGAGCGTAGTTCCACGGTGTGGTGGGCTCGCAGGAAAGCTCCGGGAATCCGTTGGGCTCTTTATTGAGCGGCGTGAAGCGTTCACCGATGCGCAATGCATAGACCAACGGCCCGCGCTCGACGACCCGGGTGTTGAGCACGCCCGCGCGCACCCGCACTGCCATGGGGAAGGTGAGGGCTACCGTGTCGCCACTCGTCCAGGTTCGTTTGATGACGAAGAAACTGCCGGCCTTCATGCCGGCCTGGGCTGTGCCGTTGACGGTGATCACCGGCTCCGCGCACCAGCCCGGGATGCGCAAATGCAGGGGGAACTCCACCGGCCGGCCGCTGGTCACGGTGAGCGCGATGGAATCGGCGAAGGGATAGGCGGTCTCCTCGTTGATCGTCACCGGCGTGCCGGCCACGGTGGTGGTGACGCGGGTCGGGGCGTAGACCACCGCCGCCAGCCCCTGGTCGGCGGAGGCCATCCAGGAGTGCTGGGCGAGCATGGGCCAGCCCATGTGCAGATTGTAGCAGCAGCAATGGCAGCCGGAATGCGGTCCGGGAGTAATGCCGTCGGCATAATCCTGGTTGAAACCCTGCTTGCCCGGCTTGGCGATGACCTCGTTGGGAACGGTATAGTACTGGAACTGCTTGAAATCCTTGGTGATGCCCGCAGGCATACCGTTGAAGGCGATGGTCTCCGCGCGATCGGCCCACACCGCATCACCGAGGATGCGGGTGCTCAGATAGAAGCTCAGCATCTGCTCCACGAAGGAGCACATCTCGGTCCCCTGGGTCGGGCTGTTGCCGGAGAGAAGCTCGGTGCCGGCGGTCATGCCGAAGGCCAGGCCGTTATCCCGCTCCAGATGCTGCCAGCCCTTGGTCAACGCGTCGCGGTCCTTGGCGGCGCTGCTCAACTGCCAGCTCATGAGCGGGAACTTGAAGGCCTGGGGCATGTTGACGTTGTGGTAGGTGAAGATGGTGCCGAAATGCTCGAAACGATTATTGGAATAGATGTCGACCCAGTCCCAAGCCTGCTTGCGCAGCAGCGCGGCCACTTCCAGCAGCTTGGGGTCGCCGGTGCGGTTGTAGAGCCAGAACAGCGTGTCCATCTCATCGGCGGCGCGGGCCTTGCTCCAATCGTAGAGCGGACTCTTGGGTAATTGCTCGGCCATGAAACGGTAGTAGTTGTCGAGGTGCTTCGGCACCCGCTGGTCGCCGGTGGCATCGCCGTAATCCTTGAGCGCCCAGTCCACCACCATGCGCGGCCACCAGCAGTCCTCCTTGCGCTCGTCACCGGGCTTGGGGCGATCGCCGGGGCCATAGAAGCCATCCGCCTGCTGGCTGGCGAAGATGGCGTCGATCCACACCTGGGCCTTCTTCTTTAGCTCCGGGTCGTCGAGGGTGTAGGCGAGGGCCACCAGCCCCTTTAGATAGTACGGCCCCTTTTCCCAGCTCTCCATGTTGCCGCCCCGCCAACCGCTGTCCGGGCCCAGTTCGGGAATGACCGTCTCGGCGTTGCCGGTGAGCCCATCCCGTTGCAGTTCGAGCTGGGTCTTCAGCCAGCCGCCCGCCCGCACCGCGCCCAGGGGCAAGTTGGCGAAGGGCGTCTTCGCCAAAGGCGGACGGTTGAATACCGGCAGGGCGCCGGAGTCGATGAAGAGAACATTGGGCTTGGAAGCAGGAGCCGCGAGGAGAGTGGTGCCCAGCAGGCAGAGCGAGGCGAGGAGGAGTGAGATTTGTTTCATTATTGAGATTCGCCTAATAGACTGGCTGGGTTCTTCGCCTTGGGGTAGGGCGGTTTATCCTTAAACCGCCGAGCGGAAACCATCCTGAAGGGCGGCGCGCGGTTAGGTAACACAGGTCCAAAAAGCAAAATATGAGCGTGTCGGTGATCGCACGCACTGGACGGGCCGGTGCCCTCGGGGCGTCGCGGTTCGTCATAGTATAACAATCTCCAGAACGCCGGCCGAGTGGTTCTCTTGCAGCTTGATCTTCATCTCGATGGCCGTCGTGGAAACAGGCGCGATCTCCAACCGGTTCATCCGGTCTTTGGCCACTGGAACGTTAGCGGCCGGCTTGGCCGGAATCCACTCGTCGTCTCTAAAGTAGTACAATTCCGCGGCAGCCGGAACGCGGTAGCCGCCGTGGCTAACCGCATCGTCATACCAATAGATTTCGATCCCTTTCACCGTCCGTTCCTGGCCGAACTCGACGCTGATGAATTCCTCCGTTCCCTGGTGCGGCCCGAAGGTCAGGCGCGGAATGGAGTCATCGCGGGAGGAGCGGGGCAGCTGGCCATCGAAGAGGGCCTTGAACGATTCCTTCTCGCTTTGGTGCGAAACAATCACCTGCCAACCCTCTTTCGTTTTATCGGCCGTTTCGAGGGCCGGTGAGGTCCCCGCCCAAACGCGCGCCTTCGGACCAGTGCCTATCGTGGGAAACGCACTGATGCGCAGGCGGCATGCGCCCATCGGTAGCAGTTCGACCGTTTCGACTGGTTCGCGGGAGCGCACGGGGCTCTGCTGCACTTCGCCCGGCATGTTGTTTTCCTGCAACTGCCAGCCGGGGATGAGGCGGGCCTTGGCCTTGAGCATGATGGGGGCGCCTTCCTGCGTCCACGGCATATTGTTTTCCGGCCACGGCTTTTCCACCAGCTCGAAGCCCTGCTCGGGCATCAAGCCGTAGTTCCAGGGCGTGGCAGGGAAAAGTTCGTAGGCAGGCCACGCCGCGAAGTCGGCGGTGGGCGAATAATTTTTGCTTTGCCGGATCGTATCGCGCCCATCGCTCTCCACGATCCGTTCGCCAATGCGGAGCGAGTAGGTCAGCGGGCCGCGGGTCACCGACACGCTATCTTTGTTCTTCTTCCATGTCTGGACTTCGATCTGCATGGGCAGGTCCAAGTCGACCACGTCTCCGTCTTTCCAGTCTCGTGCAATGCGGATATACCGGCCGGCGGCGGACGTGACGGGAACGGCGGTGCCGTTGACCTTGACCACCGGCGCGGCGCACCAGCCCGGCACGCGCAGATAGAGCGGAAATGCCACCGTGCCGCCGGTGGTTAGCTCCAAGCGGATCGCGCCGGAAAACGGATAGCGGGTTTCCTGGCGGATGGAGACCTCGCGACCGTCGGCCACCCGGGCTTTGACGCCCGACGCGGAATAGAACATCGCGCACAGCCCATTGTCCGGCGTGGCGAGCCAGAGGTATTCGGCAAAATAGGGCCAGCCATGCGCGTGGTTGTGCTGGCAACAGCGGTGCGAGTGCGGGTTGAAATTGTACATCGGACTGGCGTTATCGATATCGGGCCGCTTGCTGATCCGATCCGCGACCGGCATGTTCGGCGCGATGAGGTAGCGGACCGCGTCCATCTTGGCCGTCAGGGCGGCGGGATATGAATTGAAGGCGACATCCTCGCTGCGGTCGGCCCAGCGCACCTGGCCCTCCACCTGCGTGAGCAGCAAGGCGCACGAGTGCATCATCTCCACCATGCCGCAGGTTTCGACGGCTTGTCGGGGGCCGGTAAAACCCGGGCGCATTTTTTCGTCACCGCCAAACATGCCGCCCGGCACCTGGCCGTATTCATCATAGACGAGGGCGCGGTTGCGCTCGACGGCGGCGAGGTCGTCAGGGTTGTGGGAAAGGGTGTAGAAAAGTCCGGGTTCGTAGAAGCACTCGGCAAAATCGACGTTGTGGTAGCGCGAGATGCCGGAGGTCCAATCGTTGGTGCGACGGTGGTTTTTGCGGGCCAGATCAAGCAACCGCTCTTCTCCGGTGACGTTGTAGACCCAGAGGATATTCTTGAGCAGCTCGACGCCACGACGCTTGTCCACCCAGTGGATCAGGTAGTCCTTTTCCGGTAGGGCGATGAGCCAGTCGCAATAGCGCAGCATACACTGCAACACGCGCGGATCGCGGGTGCGTTCATAGTTGGAGCGCAGCACGGACATCATCAGCGCGTTGGGCCACAGGTCGGGCCGTCCCAGCACGTTTTCGCCCTCCATGCTGGTCTTGTTGTTCGGCGAGGTCAGGTTGGTCAGGGGCCCGAACCAGCCGTCGGCCCGCTGCGACGCCAGCACGGCCTCGATCCATTCCTGCGTCTCCTTTTGGATGCGCGGATCGTTCAGCACGTAGCCCAGATCACCAAATCCCTTCAGCCAATAGGGTACCTCTTCCCAATAACCAGTCTGGCCGTCCTTGGAGAGCCAGGCGTTGCCCTCCTTCTTGCAGTAGACACTGATTTCATCCAGGCGGCCGGACAACCCGGCGGCTTGCAATTCCAACTGCTTGAGCAACCAGCCCTCCGGCTTTATCGCCCCAATCGGCAATTTGGCGAACGGACTCGGCAGTAGCGGGGCACGATTGGAGAGGTAGTGGCTGTTGCGCACTGCCGCGGGCGGAGCGTCCACCACCGAGACCTCGGCCATCGCCACGCAGGGAATGAGCGTTAGTAATTGAACGAGTCTCATCTTCATATTTTTAAATTTGGGCTCTCTTTTTTTCTTGGGGTTCCGTTTCCGTCGCGCTTCTGATCGCGGAGAAAACAAAGGGCTCGGCTCATTTGCCCTTACCGGCCATGGGGGCTTTTTTGGTATTCTTCTGTGCGGCCGAGTCGGGCACGCCGGTGCGTTGGGCCCAGGCGTTCCACTCCGCCGCCAGCGACTGGACGAGGTCGGGATGGCGGGCGGCGAGATCGAGGGTTTCGCACGGATCGGTGCGTAGATCGTACAATTCCCACTGGGATGGAGTGGGCATTTTTTTACCTTCAACCAATTTCCAGTTCCCCCGGATGATGGCCTTGGCACCGATGTGTTGAAAACAAATCGAGCGGGCCGCGAGCGCGCCGCCGTCACGGAAGGTCGGCGTGAGGCTCACGCCTTCCATCGGCAGCACCGGTTTGCCGGCACGTTGTGAGGGATAGGTCGCCGCGGTGATGTCCACGAGCGTGGCCATGACGTCCATGAGGTGGGCGGGATCGCGCACCCAGCGGCCGGGCGATTGGATGTGGGTCGGCCAATGCACGATGAGCGGAGTAAGGATGCCGCCCTGATGGGTGAAATGCTTGTAGAACCTGAATGGGGTGTTGCTCAGGCCGGCCCAAGCCGAGCCATAGGCCATGTGGGTGCCGGGTCCGCCCATGGAGGCCAGGGCGTCGCCTTCGTGGAGAGTGGTGATGGCGTCGCGCGATTTTTCATCGAAGCCAAAGGGGCCCCATTCGTAGCAGGCGCCGTTGTCGGAAAGAAAGAGGATGAGGGTGTGCTCGAGCTGGCCGGTGGCTTTGAGCTGGTCGACGATGAGCCCGACGCCGGAATCGACGTGCTGCACCATCGCGGCGTAGACGGCCATGCGGTGGGCGAGATCTTCCTGGCGGTTTTTGGGCAGAGAATCCCACGCGGGGTTGGGCAGGCCGGAGTAACCGTTGGCGATGGCGTTGTTTTCTTCCACCGGCACGAGCGAGCGTTCGGTGAGTTTCCAGGCGGCCGAATCCGCCAGGCCGATCTTTTGCATGCGTTCGAAACGTTCCGCGCGCAGGACATCCCAGCCGCGGCGGTAGGTATCGAGGAACGGCTCAACCGATTTCGCCGGCGCTTGCAGCGGGAAATGCGGCGAGGAATGGGCCAGATAGAGCAGCCAGGGTTTTTTCGTGGCCGTCCCTTGCTTGATGAATTCCAGCGCGTAGTCGTTGAAGACATCGGTGGCGTAGAATTCGGAGGCCTTCGGGGTCAGTTCCGGCGAGCGGCCCACGGGGAGGCGTTGGTAGGAGCCGGGGGTCCATTGGTCCTGCGAATAGCCATTGGTATAACCGTAGAACTCGTCGAAGCCGCGGGCCGTCGGCAGGGCCGGGCCGGTGCCGACGTGCCACTTGCCCACGGCATAGGTCGCGTAGCCGCTGTCGCGCAAGACCTCCGCCAAGGTCACGCACTGATCATTGAGGGAGCCGGCGAAGTTGGGGATGCCGGCCTGCGCGGGGTGCAGCCCGGTCAGCAGCGAGGCGCGGCTCGGGCAGCAACGGGCGGACGTTCCCATCTGCGTGAACCGCAGACCGTTTTTCGCGAGCGCATCGAGGTGGGGTGTCGGAATCTCGCCGCCGTAACATCCGAGGTCGGAATATCCGAGATCGTCGGCCAGGATGATCAGGATGTTGGGGCGGACGGCTGCAGGAGTGGCTGCGGTCAACGGGCCGGTGACGGCCAGCAAGCACAAAAGCGCGAATGGAAGACGTGGATTCATGAGAGTGGTTATCGGGTGGTGAGTGGGCGGGGTTTTCCCCGGGCCCGTTGCTCGTCGCTGGTCGGGCTTAACGCTTTTTTTTCTTATGGTCGGGAGGACGGATCCCCTCCAACTCAGGTTGATATTGCGAGGGATCAAACTTGGGATTGGGGACCGGCCGGACCGCCTGGGTGTCCACGAGGAACTGCTCGATCCGGGCGTCCATGGCTTTGACCCGCTCGGGTTCCTGGGCCGAGAGATCGTGCTTCTCGCCCAAGTCGTCTTTCAAATTGAAGAGCTTATAGCGGTGAGCGCCGTTCTCGCCTTGGTAGAAGAGACGGATGAGCTTCCACTCTTTCTCCGTGGCGGTGACCGAGGGTGGCTGCCAATCGGGCACCGTGCCGTTGTGCGGGTAGAAGGTGAAAATCGCTTGGCGATCCAGCGGTTTGCCCTTGAGGGCCGGGACGATGCTGATGCCGTCGAACTGCTGGCCGGCCTGTGGCTTTAAGGCCAGCAAGTCAAGGAAGGTCGGGTAAAAATCGCTGCTCTGGATGAGGGTGTCGTTGCGCGATTGGGCCTGAACGAGCCAAGGAATGCTCACGATGCAGGGAACCCGGACACCACCTTCGTAAACGGTGCCTTTTCCGCCGCGCAGAGGCGCATTGCTGGTGGGGGTGGTGCCGTCGATCGTATCGTACATGTTCCCGCCGTTGTCGGAGGTGAAGATGATGATGGTGTTGTCGGTCAGCTTGAGGCGATCCAGGGTGTCAATGAGGGTGCCGACCGCGTCGTCCATGCTCTCGACCATCGCCGCGTAGGTCGGCGAACGTTGCGGGTCCTGCGGATTCACCGTGGCCTTGTATTTATCGATCAGGGATTTTTTTCCACCGTACGGAGAGTGAACGCTGAACATCCAGTAGTTGAGAAAGAACGGCTGATCCTTGTTCTTCTCCATGAATTTGACGGCTTCCTTGGCCATGCGGTCTTCGAGGTGCTGGTCGGGCTCGCCGGGATCGGGGTCGAAATTGTCTATCTTCTTCCATGGGGCGATATAGCCGCCGCCGGGGCCCGGACCCGAATAGTGGGGGATATCCACGTCAAAGCCTTGCTGCAAGGGGGAGTAGGGCTCCGGGCCAAGATGCCATTTGCCGAAGTGACCGGTGGCGTAACCGGCTTTTTTCAAAGCCTCCGCCATCGTAAAATAGGTGGTGTTCAGGCGGCTCACGGTGGTGGGTTGAACACTCTTCTGACCGGGGCCGGCGCTCGTGCCCGGGGTCGCTTGGAGACGGACCTCGGGTAAATGGCAGTTGGGAACGGTGATGCCGGTGCGGGCGGGGCTGAGCCCGGTCATGATGCTCGCACGGGTGGGTGAGCAGAAGGGGCTGGCCGAGTAGGCCCGGGTGAAGAGCATCCCTCGCTTGGCCAGGCGTTCTAGATTCGGGGTGTGGTAATACTGCGTGTGCCCGTAGGGGCTGGTGTCCGCCCAGCCGAGGTCATCGGCCAGGATGAACACGATATTGGGTTGGGCGGCATCGGCGGTGTGGGCCGACAGCAGCATGGTGCCCAGCAGGCAGAGCGAGGCGAGGAGAAATGTGGGTTTTTTCATTGTGTTCAGTTGTCTTAAGTTACGTGAGGCTCTGGATCTGCCGGAAAGTTGCGCTCTGATTGGGCTTTGCGCATCGGCCTGATCTCGGGGGGACTACAGAAGCGTTTCCCTACTCTTCCCCGCCGTCGCCTTTTTTCCCCCACCCCTTCCTCTGAGCCTCTTGCTGTAGATTTGGCATGACTTTTGCCAGACGGGCTTTAATTGGGGCGCATTCCGGATTCTTGGCGATGTTGGTCCACTCGTTGGGATCTTTGGTGTGATCGTAGAGTTCCTCGGTGCCGTCGGAATACCGGATGTAACGGTAGCGGTCATCACATACGGAGTGATTGCCGCGGCGCATGGTGCTCAGGGCCGGATGATCCCACGGGGCTTTCGGGTCCGCTAGGAGCGGGCGAATACTGGGCCCTTTGCATTGCGCGGGAACGGGCAGCCCGGTCAGATCGCAAAAGGTCGGAAAGAGGCTCAGGAAATCGACGGGCTTCTCGCAGACCGTGCCGGGCTTGGTAACACCCGGGACGACACAGATCAGGGGCACCGTGTCGGATTCCTTCCACAAAGTCGCCTTCGTCCAGTGTTCCTTCTCCCCGTGTTGCCACCCGTTGTCGCCAATGAAAACAATGATGGTGTTATTCTTGGCGGGGCTGGCGTCCAAGGCGTCCAACAACCGGCCCACCTGCGCGTCCATGGAGGAAATCGCGGCCCGGTAAGCTTGGATGATCTTCTGAGGCCCCTGAGGGATGGCCCGGATTTCTGCGTCAACATAGTAGCCGTGCGCCATGTCGACTCCCATGGGGGGCACATCGTCCAGGTCGTTAGCCTTGATCACGGGTTCCTTGATTGAGTCCAGCGGATACATGTCGACATATTTCTGGGCCATCATCCAATCGGTGTGCGGGCGATGAAGGCCACAAGCCAGGAAGAACGGCTTGTCGCGCTTCTGCTTGATCCGGTCCGCGATGTAGCTGGCGATCACGTAATCCTCCATTTCGTGTTCCTTCGCGTCGGGAACAATTGCCCACTTGAACTTATAGAGCTTCTGGTTCGACGGAACCTTGTCGAGCTTCACCGGGCCGAAGTCATTCCAGTCCGAGGGACGCACCGACACTCCATGGGTGATCTTTCCCGCCCCGGAGACGTAGTAGCCGTTGTTCTTAAAAAGAAGAGGGATGGTCATCGCGTCGGGAACCGCAGTCATCCATTTGACGTCGTTATCATACACGCCGGTCACGCTGGGGCGCATCCCCGTCATGAACGAGGTGCGGCTGGGATTGCACAGCGGGGTGCCAGGCAAGGCGGTCTTGAAGAGAGTTCCCCGGGCGGCAAGCCGGTCGAGGTTGGGCGTGTGGGCCTGGTCGTCGCCGTAGCAGCCGAGCCAATTCCGCAGGTCGTCGGAGACGATGAAGAGCACGTTGGGCTTGGTGGCCGGGGCGGCGAGCAGGGTGGTGCACAGCAGGCAGAGCGAGGCGAGTACGATGGCTGGTTTTTTCATGAATGGGCTGGGCTGGGCGTTAATCGAGGCGTTCGATGGCGCTTTCCGGCACGTCGGTCGATACGGGGCCTGAATTGCGCAGGATCAGGACTTTCTTTCCCTCGAGGGAGGGCAGCAGTTTGTTTCCCCGGAAAGTGACGTCGGCTGCGTCGAGCATGTAGATCGGACGGCCGAGGATGTTGTTTTCGAATATAATGCGCCGCACCAGGCGGTCCGGTGGATTCAGTTTGTCCCCAGCCGGGGGCAACTTGGTGGGTGCCTCATCGCGAAAGACGCCAAAGACGGTGGGGATGGGAGTCTCGGGCAGGATGTTGCCGCGGAAAATCATATCGCCGGTCAGCGGACCCTCCATGAGGCCGGGTTTCACGATCATGAATCGGGTGATTTCGTTGTTCTCATACGTGCCGGGTGACCGGAATCGCACGGTTCCATCGAAGCGATTATTGCGGACCACGGAGCCGGCATTGATGTATTCGTGGCACCAGAAACTCGTGCTTTCACCGTCGGCGACCACATTGGCCAATTCCTGGTCCAGGACCAAAATCGTGGTCCAGTAGCCGGACTTCGCGCCATCGCGCACCTCGAGGACGCGGGCGGAACCGCAGTGTTTGCCGGTGGTTTTGTTCCAACCTTCGACGGTGAATCCGGGCTTGATGGGCGGGAACGACTCTCGATTTTGCACTCGGAACTGGTAGGCCTTCGGGCCGACCTTCTTCTCGATCGTCAAGGGGTTGGCGGAAATGTTGAGGCAGTCGTCCCGCAGGCCCGCCATATCGCACTCTTCCACGATGATGGGGCCCGTGTTCGCCTTGATATGAAACCCGTCGCGCCACGAGGAAAGCCAACGCCCGCTGCCCTCCCGAGGCCGGATGTCCACATTCAGAAGTTCGATCTTTCCGGTGTTGGAGCCGATGCTGTAGGAGAACTGCGGCGCGACGTCGGCATAAATGTCTTCCAGCCGGATATCTTTACTCTGGCTGATCCGTGAGTGGGCCCCGCTGTCGCCTTGAGGCACCCCGTCAACAATCCCCAGCGTAGGCACGACGATGCGGCACGAGCCTTTCATTAAACTGCTCAGGGGAACGATGTCCTTCACGTGGACCCGAAAAATTCCTTGGGCGGTGTGCTGCGCATCGATCTGTTTGATCGTCTTCGTTTTGACATAACAGGGGGGATCGAATGTCCAGCAGTGGTCCCAAGCCAGGGAGTTGTCCTTGACCTCCGGGGCATCGAACTTCGGCAGCGGAAAGCCCGGCTCCACCTTCACATCGAGGGTGCGCGTATCCAGGTTGATCGCCTGAATGTATCCTTGGGTAAAGGGGAGCGGGTCATAGGTAAAAGAGAACCCGCGGACCACGATATTCGCCGATTGGTCGATGCTGATAAGTAGGAGCGGGAACCGAAGGATCAAATGGCTGCCCATGCCTTCGAGGGTCTTGTCATTCACCCCATTGAACGGGAAGAGGTATGCGCGGGGGACTCCTTTTCGTCTGTAGCCTGAGTCGGGCAGGGTGGCGATACGATAGGTCTTTTTATCTCCGAGTTGCAGGGTCGCGGCCTCTTTCAGAGCAGTCAAAGCAGCCACGGCTTTCGCAAAAGCCGGGCCGTCGTCGGTCTGGCCGTCGCCTACCGCACCAAAATCGCCAATATGAAGTACTTTGGACGGAGGGTCGTTATTTTGTTCGGCGGAGGTGGCCGGGGTGGCCCCAAAGGCCAGGGCCGAAGCTCCCAGTAACAAATGCACCAGTCCGATGATCGGGTTCATTTTCATAGCGGTAAGGCGCAGGCGAGCAGAGAAAGGCGGGTAGGGAATTCGATGACGGGAAATTCTGCGGTGGCGTAAGCGGCGAGGAAGAGGTCGAGCGAGGTCACGGGGGTGAAATGGATTCTTTGTTAATTTGTCCGTTCATCATCGGGTTTGAGTGGATTGATGCTAACGATTGAGCGGCGTGACGCTTGGTTTAATTGCCGCCTCTTTCAGCGCCCTTGCTTTTGGCCGCCGCGGCCGCCGCGTCATTCCGCTCCTGATCGACCTTGAGTAATTTTAAATCCACGGGCACGGGCAGGACGAAGGTGCGTTGCGCCCACGCGTTCCACTGCTGGGTCAAGGCGGCGACACGGGCGGGTTCCTGCTGGGCGAGATCGAGGAGCTCGGTGCGATCGGTCTTCAGGTTGTAAAGCTCCCAAGGACCGTAGGGGCCGAAGCGGACGAGTTTCCAATCGCCGGAGCGCACGGCCACGTTGCCTTCGTGCTCCCAGAAAAGCGGGACGGGGCGGTCAAGTTTTTCGCCGAGGAAGGCGGGCCGCAGGCTGATGCCTTCCATTGGGACGACGGCGTGACCGGCGCGGGTGGTGGGAAAGCGGGCTCCGGCGACATCGACGCAGGTGGCCATGAGGTCGATCAGGTGGCCGGGCTCGGCGGTCCACTGGCCTTGGCGGGCAGCCGGAATGCCGGTGGGCCAATGGGCGATGAGGGGCGTGGCGATGCCGCCTTCGTGGGTGTAATGTTTGTAGCGGCGGAACGGAGTGTTTTGGAGCAGAGCCCAGCATTCACCGACGAACACGTCGGAGCCGGGGCCGCCGGGATTGTCGCCGTTGAACCGGCCGGGCACCTCGGTCTCGGCGTTGCCGCCGTTGTCACTGAGGAACAAAATGAGGGTGCGGTCGAGTTCGCCGCGTTCGTTGAGTCCGGCAACGAGCCGGCCGACGGCTTGATCCAGGCGGTAAACGGTGGCGGCGTAGATGGCCATCATGTGATCGTAGCGATCCTGTTCGGCGGGTGTGAGGCTGGCCCAAGCCGGCACGTTCTCGGGTCGCGGCGCGAGAGGCCAGGCGGGATCGACAAATCCGGTGGCTATCTGCCGGTTGTAGCGTTCGAGGCGAAGCTTGTCCCAGCCGGCCAGGTATTTTCCCCGGAATCGGGCGATGTCCTCGGCCGGGGCCTGGAGGGGGAAGTGCGGGGCGTTGTGGGCGAGGTAGAGGAAGAAAGGTTTTTTCTCAGCGCGGGCCTCATCGATGAACTTCAGGCCGTAGTCGGTCCAGAGGCCGGTGGAATACCACGCCGTGGGCATGCCAGCTTTTCCGCCTTGGCCGACGAATTCGCCGTTGAGGAACAACGCGACTTTTTTGCTGCCATCGGGGAAATAAAAACCGCCGGCGGCGGCGTTGAGCGAGCGCATGAAACCGCGTTCCCACGGCACGACGCCACTCGGGGTGGGGCCGGCATTTTGACCGACATGCCATTTACCGGCCATGGCGGTGAAGTAGCCGCTGTCGCGCAGGACCTCGGCGATGGTGGCCGTCTCGTCGGCGAGCTTGCCTTGGTAGCCGCGAAGAACTTTTCCGTCCGGCCCGTGGCCCGGATCGGTCATGTGGCCGATGCCGGCCTGGTGAGGGTAGAGGCCAGTGAGCAGCGAGGCGCGGGTCGGGCAGCAACGGCCGATGTTGTAGAAATGATTGAAGCGCACGCCATTTTTCGCGAGGGCGTCGAGGTGGGGCGTCGGGATCTCCGAGCCGTAGGAACCAATGTCGGAGATGCCCATGTCGTCGGCGAGGATGATGACGATGTTGGGTCGGGGCGCGGCGGTCTCAGCCGCCCGGGTTAAGGCGGGCAGGGCGACGGCCAAGGAGCAGAGCGCCGGGAGAGAACGGAGGAGAAGGGAGGAAAGCATGGCGGGAAAAGGACCCCCCAGCAAAGAAGGGGGGCGGATTGAACTGACAGAAGGTGGAGGGCTTGATGCCGGACCCCGGAATGGAGCTTGGTCTATTCCCGCCACCTCCTGTCAGGTGATGAAGCGCGCGCGAGGAGCGCAGGCAGAAAATCAGAACTTGAAGGTGCTCGTGATCTGGTAGGTGCGCGGTTCCTTCAGCAAATGGATCGCGGTGCTGGGAGTATGCGCGCCATCGCGAGAATCGAGGATGCGCAGCGGGCTGATCGTGCCTTGGTCAAAGACGTTGCGGACGTTCAGCTGCAGGCGCCAGTCGATGTTCTTGAAGAGCTTGCGGCGGTAGGTGATTGAGGCACCGAAGAGCGTGGTGCTCGGCGCATAGTAGGGAGCCGCGGGATTGAGCACGTCGTTGCTCGACTCGGCAAAGCCAGCGATGGTCTTGCCGCGCAGGTTCATGGTGGCACCGAGCGAAAAGCCGGAGAGCCAGGAGCCGGAGGTGAAGGTGTAGTTCTGGATGACGTTCAGGCCCCAGTTGGGCGCGAACACGTCGGCGGGCAGGTCGCGGATGGCGCTGAAGTTGGCCAACGTTTGCTGCAAGTTGACGACGTCCGAGGCGACCGTCTGACCCCCGATGGTGGGGATGCTCTGCCAGTCGGCGCGCGCTTGGATGATCGGGATGTATTCCGCCATGTATTGGGAAACGAACAAGCCGCGGGAGGTGGTGGTGCCGTTGCCGCGTTTGCTGCCGTTGATGATCATGCGCCACTGCTTGGTGGGGTTGGCCGTGAGGGAGAACTCCCAGCCCTTCGAGGTGGTGGAAGCGCTGTCGGACCACCCGCCGTTGATGCTAGCGGAGGAATAAGGCGCCGTGGTGTATTGATTGCCGCTGCCGGGGAGCCGCAAATCTTCGTAGTCGGCGATGGCTTCCCAGATGCGGTCGAAGAGCCGGAAATTGCCGACCGGGGTGTTCATGATGTTGTCAACCTTGTTCTCCGTGCTGTTGGTGTAGTAAGTGACGTCGAGGAACACGCGACGGTCGAGGAGGGCGAACTTCAGGGTGTAGTCGCTGCCCTTGCCTTGCGGATTGGGGAGCACATCGCCGTAGATATTGCGACCCCCGGTGATGGGCTGGAAATTACTGGACGTGTTCCAGGCGAGACTCAGCCACGGGAGGGCATGGAAAACGACGCCGCGCGAGTAGGTGTCGCCCGAGCTTTCCTTCAAGCTGTTCGGCACGAGTTCGCGGACATCGATGAGGGAGGGGTCAGGCGCGAGATTGCGGACGTCGCGCGGGTAGTTGTCGCCGATGGCGGACCAACTGCGTTGGGAGTCGGTGCGCCAGCCGTTGGTCAGGATGAGGCGGTCGCTCCATAAGTTGCTCTGCAAGGCGACCGCGTAGGTTTCAAGCTCCGTGCGGTTGGCGGTGGGGCCCGCGTTGACCATGTAGGCCGGGGTGATCCCGCTGGGATCGCGAGCCGGGGTGGGACTGCCGGCATACATGATCGGGTAACGGGTGTGAAGCTCGAAGGAAGGCAGACCGGCAATGCCGGCGGCGGGATCGAGGTAGTAGCGATAGGTGATCCGGTTGGCCCCGGTGTTGACCACGGTGGTAGGTGTGGCGCCGGCCGGCGTCGCGTTGTATATAGACAAAGTGAGGGCGGTGTTATCCGTGAGCGATTCTTCGTAGAAGGCGGCGATGCGGTGTTTGCCGAGGGCTCGCACCCAGTTCGATTGCTGCTTGGTGAAGTCGAGATCGTAGGAGGCCATCAGGCGTTTGTTGAGCGCCTCACGGTCCCGCACAATCTGGTTAACGGGGGACTCAACGTAGAGCATGCCGGCGTTGGGGTTGGGGAGGCCGCCGGGCAGCTGGCGATTGACGTCGACGTAGAGGATGTCGTTGGCGCCGTTGGGGCTGATCCCAGCGAGCGACTGATTTTCCACCTTGTTGATCGCCCCTTCGATGAAGAAATTCGGGGTGATCTCCTGCTCCAGAAACACGCTGGTGATGTTGTAGTCGTAGTCTTGAAACGAGCCGCCATAGGACGTGGCCAAGGTGGGATAGATGGCATCGTTGTTGAGCGAACGACGGTCCCCGCCGACGGCGGGATAGCCGTTCGGGGCGGCCGCCGTTTTGAAGGTGTAGGTGGCGAGCTGGCTCTGTCCCTGGTTGCGCAAGCTCTGGATCGGGATCGGGGTACCGGCCGGGGAGAACTCGGTGGAGACGAGACCTGCCGTGGTGTAATTCGTGGTGCCGACCGGTTTGCCGCCGGTCGTGTTGGAGTAGGTGTTGATGAAGGGCGAACCGGAATCGAGCCAGGGCGTCACGGCATCAAAGCTACTCCATGCGCGCACCGCGGTCTGGCGGATATATCCCGACTCGCGGTTGACGCGGATCGTGGTCTTTTCAAACGGCTTCAGCGTCATGGTGCCAAAGTGACGACGCTGGTAGCTTTCGGCGGGAAAGCGGAAGCTGTTCAAGTCGGTGTTCAGGCCAGCGTAGCGGAACGCGAGCTTGTTTTTAATGATGACCTGATTGTGATCGAGCATGTAGCGGTAACTGCCGCGATCATCGATCTGGGCTTCCACGGTGGTGGCGGTCTTCCCCAGCTTGGCGCGTTTGGTCGAGGAAACGAAGGCGCCGGAGGCATTACCGAGACCGAAGAGGATGGCGTTGGGACCGCGGGTGAAGGTGAGCGACTCCGAGTTGAAGCGGTCGTTCGGGATGTTGTTGACGAAGAAATCCTGGCCGACAACGGAAGTAGCGCCGCCGCGGGTGACGTATTGGGTCGCGGTATTCAGCAGGTCGTTGCCGTTGCCCGAGGTGTCGTTGAGGGTGGTGATGAACGGATCGGTATTGGGCGCGTAGGCGATGAGGTCGTTGACATTATTGGCCCCGAGATCGTTCATCAATTCGTCGGTGAAGATGGTGATGGAGGAGCCGATGTCCTTGAGGTCGGTCTTCAACCGCGTGCCGCTCAGGGTCTGGTTGGCCAGGTAGCCGGTCTGGGCGCTGGCATCGACGACGAAGGGCGAGAGTACGATGGTGTCGTCCGCCGCGGGGGTGGGGGCGGGGATGGTTTGAGCCGACATGGCGAGAGCCGCAGCCAGGGCCGCGGAAACGGCAGTCCCGCGGACAGCGAAAAGGGGGTTCATAATCATCCCGCGATATTGCCCTTTGCCCGCGTCCCGCACAATCGTCCATACCGATGATATGCGGTGAAAGGTGGGCTCGATTTTGAAGTTTGAGGCTGACGTCGCCCTGACCCGCGGTGACGCTGGCGGAAATGGACACGACCGTCGCGATCGTCGAAGATGACCTCGTGCTACGCACCACCCTTTCACAGCTGATCAACCAGACCCGCGGTTTTCGGTGCGTCGCCGCGTGTGCCAGCGGGGAGGACGCCGTGGCGGCCATTCCCCCGCTGAAGCCGACAGTGGTCATCATGGACCTCAACCTGCCGCAGATGACCGGTATCGAGTGCATCCGTCGGCTCAGCGATGTGCTGCCGCTGACTCCAATCATGGTGCTGACGGTATATGAGGATGGTGCACATATCTTCGAAGCGTTGAAGGCCGGCGCATGCGGCTACCTGCTGAAGCGGTGCGAACCGGAGGATGTTCTCACGGCGATCACCGAGGCACGCGAAGGCGGAGCTCCGATGAGCAGCCAGATCGCGCGACGCGTTGTGTCGTCTTTTCGCGAACCGGCGGCGCCGGCGGGTATCGCGATGCTCACCGATCGCGAGGGCCAACTCCTGTCACTCCTCTCGAAGGGCTTCGCGAACAAGGAGATTGCCAACGAGATGGCGATCAGCGTGCCCACGGTGCGTACGCACCTGCGGCACATCTACGAGAAACTCCACGTGCGCTCCCGCGCCGAGGCCATCATCAAGGTGCTGCGCCCACCGCAGTCCTGAAGTTTGACGCCGGCGGCAAGACCGTCCTCGTACGCGGAAAGCTACGAGCGCGGGACGTGCAACGCGATGGTGGTGCCGCGGCCCGGGTCGGACTGGATGGCACAGCGGCCGCCGAGCTGTTCGAGCCGCCGCTGCATGTTCAGCAGCCCGTTGCCGGTGCGCCCCGTCGGCACGGCCGACCGATCAAAACCGCGCCCATCGTCCTTGATCGCGATCACCACTTCGGCGGCGGTGACAGTGATGCTCACATGTAGGTATGCTGCGCCCGAGTGGCGGACCGCATTGTTCAACGCCTCTTTGAAGGCGAGGAACAAGTCGTGCCGAATCTCTGCCGAGAGTGCATCCGACGGGAGTTGCTCCGGAAGGTCGAGTCGGCAGCGAAGATCGCTCGGGCGCAAGAACTCCTGCGCGAAGGCACCCAGATAACTGGCGAGTTCAGGCCACGAGTCGTTCTTCGGATTGACGGCCCAAACGATCTCGTCGAGCGCCGCCGCCATCGCGCGCGCGCGCCCATGCATCAGTTGGACGAGCTCCCGCGCCTCGGCGGGCGCGGTCTGCTCGCGATTCGCCACGGCACTCAGCAAGCTGATCTGCGTCAAGCTGGTGCCGAGATCGTCGTGCAGATCGCGTGCGATGCGCGCGCGTTCGCGCTCGATCTCGCCTTGACGCTCGAGCGCCTGCAAACGGCGTTGATAACGCCGCCGCTGCGCCACGGCCAGCACGGCGAGCGCGAGGACCGCCACGCCGGCCTTGAACCACCAGGTTTCCCAGAACGAGGGTAGCACGCGAATGCTCAGGGTGTCGGGCTTCGCGCTCCACACCCCACCATTGTTACACGCGAGCACCTCGAAACGAAAGTCGCCGGGAGGGAGCGGACCGTAGCCGATGAGTCGCTGGTCACCGATGCTCTGCCATTGCCGTTCGGCACCCGCGAGCTTTACCCGGAACCGAACCGCGTCGGGCGCCGTGAAATTCAGGCCCGTGAAACGAAACTGCACGTAGTGTCGTCCCGGCCCGATCTCGAGCGGACCCGGCGGAGTCACTCCCGCCGCGTCTGCCGCGCGGCGCATGTCGACCTGCTTCCCGTCGATCAGGAGTTCTTCGATGATGGCGCGCGGCGGAACTTTGTTTGCGGGGACTTCCTTCGGATTGACGATCACCACGCCTTCGGCCGTCGAAAAATACAGTCGGCCGTCGGCAGATCGCCAGCACGCCGGCTGCGATCCACTTGAGCATTCCAGCGCGTGCAAGCCGTCGAACCGACCGTAAACCTGGACCGGCACGTTCTCGCTCCGCCCTTGTGCGAAATTTGCCAGGTCGTCCTTTGCCACGCGGAAGATGCCGCCGTAGGTGCCCGCCCAGAGGTAGCCATCCTCGCTGTCGAGCAACTGGGAGATGTTATCATTGGGCAACCCGTCTGCCCGCGTGCAGCGGGTGAATCGGCCAGCTTCGAAACGCAGCAGGCCGCCGCCCAGCGTGCCGATCCAAACGACGCCGTTCCGGTCGGGTAGCACGGCGGAAAACCGTACGGACGACCATTCCGCCGGCGGCGTGAAGCGGGTGAACGCGCCTCCCGCGTACTTCCAAAGATCTCCGGGACCGGTGCCAATCCAGATCGCGCCGTCGCCCCCTTCCGCAATCGCGCCGATCGCATGCGGGCGTAAAGATCGGTCCCCGGGACTGAACCGCCTCATCCGCCCGTCCTCTATATAAAATGCGCCCACCAATCCCCCGCCCCACAACCGGCCACGACTGTCACCGAACAACACCCGAATGTTATCGCGTGACGAGGTCATGCGAGCAAAGGCCCCATTCTTCCAACGGAGCAATCCCTGGTTGATCGAGCCGACCCAGGCCCCTCCGCCAACAGCCGGCAATACCGCCACGTTCGTCGGGGGCTTTCCACCCATCACCGGAAGTGCGACCGCCGTGTAGCGTCCATTGTGCAGTCGGGCGAAACTGCCTGACACGGTGCCGGCCAACACGTCGCCTTCATCGGTCACGCACACCGAACTGACCGCGGTGCCGGGCAGTCCTTGGTTTTGGCCGAACACGTGAAAATAGCTTTTGCGGATCCGGGCGAGCCCATTGCCGTTGGTGCCCACCCAGATATTGCCCTCGGCGTCCTCAAACCAGCAGGTGACGGAAAAACTCGGCAGACCGGTTTCCTGGGTGAGTTTACTGACCGCCCCGTCCGCCTCTACGTGCCAGAGTCCACGGCCTTCGCTGATTGCCCACAGGTCGCCCCGGCCGTCTCCGTACAGTCTTGGCGCCGCGGGGTTCGGCCCGACGAGGAGGTCCATGGGTGCGGCCGTGACGTCCCAGCGGCCATGTCTATACTTCCGCAGGCGCGCCCTTTCCAGAACCCATAGGCTGCCGTCCGGACACGATGCGAGTTGCAGAATCGCTTCGGGTAGAGGGCCGTCCACGGGCGTGCGGTCCACAAAGTCGGTGCCAGAAACGTACTCCAAAATCTGATGAGCCGTGGCAACCCACAGGTGCTGTCCGGGACCGCTGACTACGGCGCCGACGATCGGCTCGCGCGGCCCCGCGACGAGTTCGAAGCGTCCGCTTTGGTAGCGCGCGAGTTGATGCTGCTCGGTGACGCACCACACTGTCCCCTCCGCGTCGCGAAGGAGAGTCTTGGCATCCACCTGGAGGTCGGGCCGCGGGTCGGAGACGCTCCAGCGGTTGTCCGGCAGGTGCAGTTTCGCAATGTAGTCGCGCTCACCCGCGAACAGCACATCGTCGCCTGAGAGCCTGAGCACACGATCGACGCGCACCTGCGGCTCGGCGCGGGGCTGGCGGTGCAGCGTGAAACGGTTGTGCTCCACGCAGGTCACGGACTCGTTGCCCATGATGACCCAAAGACGCCCATGCGCATCAACCGATAGATGCTCGACCTGTACGTCCTGCAACTGGGGGGTATTCTGCGGACCGAAGGTGACAAAGCGGACCCCGTCGAACCGCGCGAGACCGCCGTAGCGTGTGCCAATCCACAGATAGCCGTCGGGGGTTTGCGCGATGCTCGAGACCCAGTTCTGCGGCAGGCCCTCGTCAGTCCGCCACACGTTCACCAAGTACTCGCGCGGTACGTGGAGCGCGGTTGGAACTGCCAGCACCGCCAGCGGCGCGAGAAAGAGCCAGCTTACGATGTAGCTGAGTCGAAACACGGAAAGAGTGCAGCATCCTCCGGGACTTCACGCCGGCTTCGAGCAAAAAAGCGTTTGCCGGTATTCGACGCATATTCGACGCTGATGCCGACCGCGCCGCGGCGGGCGAAATACGTCGTCTACTCGCGACTCACGGCGGCATTGCCGCCAACCCAGCCACCGCCGTGCAGCACGCTGCAGGCAACGTCGTGCCAGCCACACACCCCGGCGCGTGCGCGCTACCCCTCTCCGTTTCCGATTCCGATGGCTCCAATGCCATTCCTCGTGGAACAGGTGCAGCTTCCAATCACCCTTCCGAATCATCGTCACCGGCCAGGTGCGGAAACCGCCGCGCACGTCCGCGTCGCGCCCGCGGATCACCGACGCGCTGAAAAACGCGCCGCTGTTTTGAGAGGCTCGATGGCTCGCGGCCTGCGGCCACTGCGCCAATCTGGCGCGTTTCTAATGGGACCAATTCCGGCACGGATCGAAGATCAACGTCTTGGGTGACGCGCCTTGCCCTTCAAGTGATCGACGAGGCCAGCGATGAAGTGGACCGTTCCAGAAAGGTACGGCGTCTGGAACGGGGCCCCTTGGGACAGCGGGCGCACGACAACGGTGCGTGGCTGCGGGGCACCGCCTGACAACTGACGAAGCGCAGCACCTAAGCGGGAAGTCGACTGACCGCCGTGAGTCGGTCGCCGGTTCGGGCAATCTCCCAGAGGATCATTCGCGCGCGTTGCGTGTTGGCGGGACAGCGGATTAGTCCGAGGAGGATGAGAGCAGCCTAAGCGGTGCCGGGTAGGCGATGGGCTTGCCGTCCTGATAGGGATAGCGGTAGCGGGACTCGACCGGCGTCTGGGCGGGCGCGCCGATCACATACAAGCTCTCCCGGTCGCCGCGCAGTTTCGACCTTCCCTCCTCGGGCAAGGCGCGATGGCGCGCCATTAACGCGGCCTCGAGTTCCTTGAACTTATCCGGCCGCTGTGCCCGCAGATCAAAGAACTTATTGGGATCCGCAGTGATATTGAAGAGGGCCAGCTTACTGCCGTAGCGGTGGATCTTCCAACCATCGCGTTGGAGGGCGATGCCGTCACCCCAATCCCAGAAAAGATCCTTGGTCCGGGTAAGCGTGCTCGTCTTTCTGGTGAGGAAGGGAAGCAGGTCGATGCCGTCGAACTCGGCCGGGATCTCACCCCCAGCCAATTTGAGCGCAGTCGCGGTGAAATCGAGCGTGCTGATCGGCGTGTTGATGACCTGGCCGGCGGGGATGTGGCCCTTCCAGTAGACGAGCATGGGCACCTTCATCCCGCCTTCCCACAGCGAACCCTTTTCGCCGCGCAGGGGGATGTTTTCGGAGCCATCCCATTTCGCGAGGGTTTCCCGGCCCTTGAGGGTGGTGGCGTATTTCGGCTGAGCGCCGTTGTCACCGGCGAAGAAGATGAGGGTATTTTCCTCAATGCCGTGTTCCCGCAGTTTCTTGACGACGCCCGCCACTGCATCATCCACGGCCTTGATCAAGCCCAAGCCCTGACGGCGAATGTCGTCCAACTCCGGTGTGGAATTAGGGTAACTCACCTTGGGGAAATTCAGGTAGTAGGGATCGTCCTTGTCGATGCGCGGCAGGTGCGGGCCGTAGAGTGCGAGGTAGAGGAAAAAGGGTTGGGCGTGATTCTTCTCGATAAACGCGGCGCCGGCCTGGCCCTGGTGAAGCACGCGATTGCCCGGGATGGTGAATGACTTTCGTGGCGTCGCCTTGCCATCGAGGTCGTAGTTGGCCACGTAACTGCGCATCGTGCCGTTCTGGAAATCGTCGAAGCCGCGATTCTCCGGCGAGTACGGCCCATTGCCGAGGTGCCACTTGCCGACGAAGCCGGTGCGATAGCCGCCCAGTTGCTTCAGGCGCTCCGCGATGGTCGGAACCGCCTTGGGAATCGGTTCATCGCTATCGCCGTTGCCGCGCAGGCCGAAGGTATTTTGGACGCGGCCCGACATGAGGCCCGCCCGCGAGGGCACGCACTGCGGCGCGGTGGAGTAGCCGAAACGCATCAGGGCGCCGTTGGCGGCCAACTGGTCCAGGGCCGGCGTCTGCACGTTGGGATCGATGCCGTGGATGCCGAGGTCCGTGTAACCATGGTCGTCCGACAGGATGATGATGACGTTCGGTCTGGTCGGGGCGGGAGCGGCAGCGAAGAGCGTACCGGCGAACAAGGCGAGGCTGAGGGGAAAGGTTCTTTTCATCGTTCGGTCGTTTTCAGTTGGTGAAATTCTGCGTTGGCCGCGTTGGCGGTTAGAGTCTGAAGCCGCGCCTGCATGGCTTTCACCCGCGCGGGTTGGGCGGCGGCGAGGTTGTGCCGCTCGCCCGGATCCTGGCCGAGATCGTAAAGCTCCACCGGGGCGGACTTGGCGGGGCGCCGAAACTCCATCGGGTTCACGAGCAATTTCCAATCGCCCACGCGGAGGGCCGACTGGCCGGGACGAGAACCCATCAGCAGGATCGCTTCGTGCGGTGACTTCGCACCCTGCGTCAGCACTGGCCAGATATCCCGGCCGTCGATCGGCAATTGGTGGTCCACCGTCGCGCCGGCCAGTTTTGCCAGGGTGGGATACCAATCCACCACGTGTAGTGGCTCAGTGCGCCGCACGCCGGCCGGAATTCGGCCGGGCCACCAGACGAACGCCCCAAGCCGCATTCCGCCTTCATAGATGTCCGACTTGCCGCCGCGCAATGCCCCGTTGCTGGAGACGTCGTCCCAACTCGGACCGCCGTTGTCGCTCGAGAATATCACGAGCGTATTCTGGTCCATCCCCTGCTCTTTGAGTGCGGCCATGATCTGGCCGAACGCCTCGTCGGCGGCGGCAGTCATGCCGGCCAGTTCTTTGCGGCCCCTGCGCAGTTGGGCATACGGCTGCTGATATTCCTCGGGCGACAGCCACGGCGTGTGCACCGCATTGGGCGCGACGTGAAGGAACAGCGGCTTGTCCACCGGCTGCGCGCGAATCAGGCGGCACGCCTCCTTCGCGATGAGGTGCGTGGAGTAACCGGTGTCCTCGGACTTTTCATCATTACGATACCAATCGGCGCCTTGGGCCTCACGACGTCCGCCCTCGAAATGGGTGAAGGAGTTGATGCTGCCGCTCATGAAGCCGTACTGGTGATCGAAGCCGCGCCTGGTCGGCAGGTAGGCCGGAAGGTCCACCCCCAGATGCCATTTGCCGCTAATCGCCGTGGTGTAACCGGCCGCCTGCAACGTTTGTGCCAGCGTGCGTTCGTTCAGCGGCAGCGGCTGGGGAAACGCGCGGTACTCCACCACGTTGTAGACTCCGGTGCGCGTCGGATAGCGCCCCGTCAGCAAGGCCGCCCGCGTGGGCGAGCAAACCGGCTGGCCATAGAGGCACTCCAGCACGGTGCCCTGCCGCGCAAACTTGTCTAAATTCGGGGTCTTGAAATCCGTGCAGCCATTGAAGCCGACATCTGCGTAACCCATGTCATCGATCAAGAAATAGACGATGTTGGGCTTCGCCGTCGTGGGACCCGCGCCGCGCAAGGCAAAGCCGGACAGGCCAAACGCGACAAGGGCGAGGAGGTGGCGGAAGTTCATTGTGTCACGGGAAAAGCAGATCGTGCGAACGAGACCGGCGGGGGCGGTGACTATTCGTCCCACGAGAAATGATGGGTGCCGGAGGTGACCATGATGCCAGTGCCGGTGGGAGCGCTGATCGGCTTTTGCTCCAACCGAAGGTTCCGCACGGTGGCGGGGAGAATGACCCGGCCGGTGCTGTTGGGTGGGATGACGAGGCGCATGGTGAGGCGTCCATTCTTCCGCTCCCAGCGGTTCGAAACCGTGCCGTAGGGCGACTCAAAGCTGCCCGCGACCCACTCCAGGCTCGGGATGATGGACGGCTCGACCCGGACGCACTTGAAACCCGGCGAGTCGTTCTGCAGGCCCACCAGATATCCCATCAGCCACTCGCCGCAGCCGCCAAAAGTGTAGTGATTAAATGAGTTCATCCAAGCCGAGGGAAAGGTGCCGTCGGCATGTTTTCCGTCCCAATGTTCCCAGATCGTCGTGGCCCCGCGTTTCACCATGCAGCCCCAACCGGGGAACTCTTCGTTGAGCACCGTCCTGGCGGCCTGATCGGAAAGGCCGATGGTGCTGAGGCCCTGCAGGAGGTTGGCGGTACCGTGGAACCCCGTGCGGACGCCATGGTGATCGGCGATCATGCGCTGCCGGAATTTTTCCCGAATGAGCGCGGCCTGGGAGGGTGCGTAGAGGCCGTAACGGGTGACGTAGGCGTAGGCGGTCTGGGTGTCGCCTGTCACCGTGCCATCGGCGCCAATGTGCTGGCGGATGATCTCCGCACGAAAACGTGCGGCGAGGTCGGTGAACGTGCGCAGGTCATCCGCGTGCCCCGTGATCTCCGCGCACGCGGCCATCTGCGTGCTCAGCAAATAGCCGAGGACGCGGCCGATAAACTCCTTCGACGTGCCTTGCTCAATGGAAACCCAATCGCCGATGATGCGGTACGGTGGGGCGCCTTTGCGATTCGCGGCCTCAAACTGATTCACCTGCGTGGCGAATTTCTCCCACTGCGTCAGGTAGAGCCGCAGCGCGGGGTAGTTCTGGCGGATCGGCCCGGCGTCGCCGTAGCGCTGCCAGATCGTCCACGGTGTGATCATCATGGCGGCCGACCAGTCCAGCTGGGCATTACCCGCGCCGGGGCGGTTGCCCGGAGCACCGTTGCTGATGTTGCCGGTTTTCGGGTTCTGGGTGTCCACACAGTCGAGAAACCACTTGGTGAAGAAGCTCGCGCCGTTTTGGTTGTAGGCGGAGGAGGCCAGAAAGAAGTGGGCATCCCCCACCCAGCCGTACCGTTCGTCGCGCTGGGGGCAGTCGGTCATGGTTTCGAAGTAGTTCGAGCGCTGGCTCCAGAGGACGTTTTGGTAGAGCCGGTCCAGCAGGGGGGACGAACTGGCAAATGTGCTGGTGACGGGGCCGCCGGAGTGCGCCACGATCCCGGTGAGGGTTTCGGGCCCGGGTCTGTTCGTGAGGCCGGTGATCTGAACGTAACGGAAGCCGTGATACGTGAAGCGTGGCTCCCAGGTTTCCATCCCGCCGCCTTTGCAGAGGTAACGATCCGCGGGATTCGCGCCGCGCAGATTGGCCGTGTAGATCGTGCCATCGGGATAGACGTCCTCGGCGAAACGCAGAGTGATTGTCTGGCCCGGTTGGCCGGAAAGTTTGAGGCGCGTCCAGCCGGCGAAGTTCTGACCAAAGTCGACCAAACCGTCCTCCCTGGAGCACTTCGATACCATTGACGAACAGCTGCGCGGAAAAATTGGCCTCCATGCCGATCATCACGCGCGTAGTTTTGGCGGGCAGGTCGATCTGGGTGCGGTAGAAGGCGACGCTATCCCTGCCCTTGGGCAGTTCCGGATGGCAAATCCACCGGGCTTTTCCGATGTCGAACCACGCGTCGCCTGTCGGGGTACCCGCGTGCGCCTGATCGAAGCCAATCCAATCCGCCTTCAGTTCGTTTTCCGCGTCGAGCAGTCCTGTCACCCAGCGGGCCGTCGCGCTCCAGGCCGAGATTTGGCCGGACTCATTCATGATCCGCACCCGCCAGTAGTAGGGAGTGCTGGAGACAAGGGGTGCGCCGGCGTAGGCGATGAGATGGCTTTGATCGGAGTCCACCCAACCCGAATCCCAGACCGGCGCCGGCCCGCCCGCGGCGAAAGTGTCCGCCGTGCGGGCGACCTGAATCTGCCAGGCGGTCTGCCGCCGGCCGTTGGCGGTGTCGCGCAGTTGCCAGGAGAAGCGGGGCTGCTTCGCCTCAAGTCCGATTGGGGCGAGGCGGTGTTCGACGAGTTGCCCTCCGATCGTGGTCTCTTGCGCCACCAGGACGCCGGCGATCGCGAAAAGGAGCGAAAGGCAGGCCACCGTGCGCAGATGGCGGATGAGCAGAAGGGCGCGGTTCATGCCGGGCGGATGAGCGTCTGGAGGGAGACAAAAAATGAGTCGGAAGTGAAAGGGTTGCGGCAACGTTGCCTCGCCCTTGCGCCTTCCTGACGGCGGGGACCGGCGAAGGCTAGAACTTGAACGCGCTGGTGAGCGTGAAGGTGCGGGGCTCGCTGAGGCGGTAGATGACGGTGGCCTGGGTGTGATTGCCGTCGCGGGCATCGACGGCGCGGAGCGGGAAGATGGTGTAGGCGTCAAAGACATTGCGGACGTTGAGCTGCAGGCGCCAGTCGACGCGGTTCTTGAAGAGCTTGCGTTGATAGGTGAGCCAGGCGCCGAAGATCTCATAGGTGGGCGCATAATACGGCTGGTTGGGATTGAGGACGCTGGCGGTGGTCTCCGCGAAACCGTCGATTGTCCGGCCGCGGGCGTTCATGCTGCCGCCGAGGGAAAAGCCCGCGAGGCGCGACTCGCGGGTGAAGGAGTAGCTCTGGATAATGTTCAGCGTCCACGCCGGTGCGTAGATATCCTCGGGCAGATTCTGGATGGCCTCGAAGTTGCGGAGCACAGTCTCGAGATCGGCCACACGCGTGGCGACTGTGATATTGTTAGCGGTGGTCAGATTCTGCCACTCCGGGTGCGATTTGATGATCGGGAGGTATTCCGCCATATACTGCCGGATAAAGACGCCGCGGGCAGTCGTGGTGCTGGTGCTGCGTTTGCTGCCGTTCAGCGTGAGGCGCCACTGCTTCGTGGCGTTGGCGGTGGCGGAGAACTCCCAGCCGCTGGAACTGCTCGAGGCGCTGTCCGACCAAATGGTGCCGCTGTTCGAATACGGGGCGTTTGTGTACTTCGGATCATTGGTAAAGTTGGCGACGCCCTCCCAGAGTTGGTCGAATTGCTTGAAATTGCCGGCCGGCGTGTTCGAGACCCCGTCGATCTTATTCACGCTGGCGTTCGTGTAGTAGGTGAGATCGAAAAAGAGGCGGCGGTCGAACAGCGCGAGTTTGACGCCGTAATCGCTGCCCTGCCCCTCGGGATTCGGCAGGAGTTCGCCGTAGACATTGCGGGCTTCGTCGTTCGCCTGGAAGTTGTTCGAGGTGTTGTAGGTGAAACTCAACCACGGCGTGGCGTGGACGACGGCGCCGCGCGTGTAGGTGCCCCCGTCGCGTTGGCGGAGGCTGTTCGGGAGAAACTTGCGGAGATCAAAGTCCGAGGGATCTACCGCGAAGCCCCGCGCGTCGCGGTTGGCGGTGAAGTCGTCGGGGATCCCGCGCCACGCCTTTTGCGCATCGTGGCGCAGACCGGTGGTGAGAACCAGGCGCCCCTGCAAAAAGGTGCTTTGCAGCGCAAAGGCGCGCGTCTGAATGTTGGCATCGCTGGCGTTGGGACCCTGCTGGCTGACGTACGTGGGGGTGAAGCCGCTGGGGTTGGGGGGCGGCAGGGGCGTGTTGGCAAAGATGAGCGGATACGCCGCGAAGTGCCCGCCGGTATTGCCAACCTTCCCGGCGGCCGGATCGTAGTAGTAGCGATACCAGATCGCGTTGGCGCCATTGGTGATAGTGGCGGCGGCGCCAGTCGTGGCGAACGGGGTGGTGTTATACGCCTGCAGGTTGCTGGAGTAGCTTTTCCGATCGCTCTCTTCGGCAAACACGGCGGCGCGGTGGCGGCCGAGATGCCGGAGCCAGCTGGATCCCTGGCGGGTGAGATCGAGTTCGTAGGACGCCATGATGCGTTTGCTCAGGCTCTCGTTGGGCGTGACCAGCACGGTGGTCCGCGATTCGGTGTAAAGCTTGCCCACATTGGGGTTGGGCACCCCACCAGGGAGCTGCTGATTGACGTCGACATACAGAATGTCGAGGTCGCCGACGAAGCCGTTCACGGCGTAGACATCGGCGATGACCTTGTTGACGCCAGCCTCGATAAAGAGATCGCGCGTGATCTGTTGCTCGATGAAGGCGGAGTAATTCTTGAAGTCGGTCTGGCGGTACGACGTCATGCCGTGGGCGCTGGCGAACGTGGGATAGATGGCGGGGTTGATGAAGGAGCGTTTGCCGCTGGAGGCGGGGAACCCGTTGACGTAGTTCGCCACCGGGGTGATGCCCTGGTTCTGCAGTTTCTGGGTGGGAATCTGCACCCCGCCAGTCGAAAACTGCGTCGAGACGAGTCCGGCCGTGCTGTAGTTGGCGATGCCCGCGGGTTTGGCGGCAACATTCGTGTAGGTTGCCAGCAACGGCGAACCCGAGGCGAGCCAGGGCGAAACCGCATCGTAGGCCGGCCACGGCCGGATGGCGGGGAGCTTGAGAAAACCCTGCTCGTAGTTAACGCGAATCGCGGTCATCTGGAACGGGGTGAAGCGGGCCGTGAGGTAATGCCGGCGCTGGAAACTCTCGCTGGGGAGGCGGAAGCCCCGGTTCTTTTCGTTGAGCCCCGCATAGCGAATCGCGAGGAGGTCTTTCTTGATCACCTGATTATGATCCACGGTGGTGCGCAGGCTCTCCCGGTCATCGGTCTTTAGCTCGAGCGCCGTGGCGGTGCGGTTCTTCGCGCGCTTGGTCGACGAGACAAAGGCGCCGGCGGGATTACCGAGGCCGAAGAGGATGGCGTTGGGTCCGCGGCTGAACGTGAACGCCTCGGAATTGTAACGATCCCCCGGGATGTTGTTGGCAAAGAAATCCTGGCCGACCACCGAGGTGCGGCCGCCGCGCGTCACGTACTGCGTGTCGAGGTTGATGAAATCGTTGCCGTTGCCGCTGACGTCGCTGAGGGTGTTGACGAAGGCATCGGTGTTCGGCGCGAAGGCGAGGATGTCGTTGAGATTCGTCGCCCCGAGATCGTCCAGCATCTCCTCGGTGAAGATGGTGAGGGCGGCCCCGATGTCCTTCAGGTCGGTCTTGAGCCGGGTGCCGCTGAGGGTCTGGGTGGCCAGGTAGCCTTTTTCCGCGCTGGCATCGACGGTGAAGGGCGAGAGGACGATGGTTTCCTCCGGAGTGATTGGCGAGGGCATCGCGGGCTGGGCCGCTTGGAGCAGGCTGAATGGCGACAACAGGACTGGGAGTAAACCGGTTGATAGCTTCATGAAAGGGGAGTTTGGGGGAGACGGGGAAACGGTGATGCCCGGCGGACCTATGACTTGGCCGACTTCGCCTTGGCCTTCTTCTTCGTATCGTTCTTCTGTTTGCCTTCGTCCTCCAGCCGGTAGGCGCTGGGATTGAAAGCGGGGTTCCTGGCCGGGGTGACGGCCTGGGTGTCGACGAGGAACTTCTCGATCAGCGCATCCAACGCTTGCACGCGGGCAGGTTCCCTGGCGGCGAGGTCGTTCTTTTCGCCGAGATCCTCTCTAAGGTTGTAGAGTTGCCAGCGATGAGCGCCGTTTTCGCCGCCGAAGAAGATGCGGATGAGTTTCCAGTCGCCCTGGTGCACGGCGACGACGGGAGGCAACCAATCGGGCACGCCGGGAGCGTGGGGAAAATAGGTAAAGATCGCCTGGCGGGTGACGGGTTCGCCGCGGAGTGCCGGCAGGATGCTGACCCCATCGAACTTCTGCCCGGGCGCGGCGGGAAGGCCGAGACCGGCGAGCAGCGTGGGATAATAGTCTTCGCTCTGGACCAGCGCGTCACTGCGGCTGCCCGCGCGCGTGAGGCCGGGCCAGACGACGACGAGGGGTGTCCGCACGCCGCCTTCGTACACGGTGGCCTTGCCGCCGCGCAAGGGGGCGTTGCTGGTGGGCGTCGTGCCGTCCACCGTGTTGTACATGTTGCCGCCGTTGTCGGAGGCGAAAATGATGATGGTATTGTCGGTGAGCCGCAGGCGGTCGAGGGTGTCGAGGAGGGTGCCGACCGCATCGTCCATGCTCTCGATCATCGCGGCGTAGGTGGGGCTGCGCTGCGGAGCGGCGGGGTTCACGCGGGCCCGATATTTCTCGATGAGGGCCTTCTTCGCGTCGAACGGCGCGTGGACGCTGAACATCCAGTAGTTGAGGTAGAAGGGTCGACCTTGGTTTTTCTCGAGAAAGGCCACCGCTTCCCTGGCCATGCGATCCTCGATGTGCTGATCGGGCACGCCGGGATCGTGATCGAAGTCCTTGAACTTCCACGGTGCGACGTAGCTGCCGGCAGGACCTGGACCGGGCCAATGTGGCAGGTCGACGTCGAATCCGTGCTGGAGTGCTGAATACGGCTCCGGCCCCAGGTGCCATTTGCCAAAGTGCCCGGTGGCGTAGCCGGCGGCCTTGAGGGATTTCGGCAGGGTGGAGTAAGTGGTCGCCAGCCGGCTGACCGGCTCGGGCATGATCGAGCAGCTTGTGGGCGCGGCCTTGGCGCCGACCGTGGCCTGCAGGACGACCTTCGGCAGGTGGCAGTTGGGTGTCGTGATCCCGGTGCGGGCAGGGCTGAGGCCGGTGAGGACCGCGGAGCGCGTCGGCGAACACAAGGGACTGGCGGAGTATGCGCGACTGAACGTCATGCCGCGTTGCGCCAGCCGGTCGAGGTTCGGCGTGCGGTGAAAGCGGGTGTGGCCGTAGAGCGTGGTGTCGGCCCAGCCGAGATCATCGGCGAGGATCAGCACGACATTGAGACCTGGGCGTTCGGCCTGAGTTGAGGAGGCCAGGCTGGTGCAGCACGACACGGCGCTGGCGAGAAGAAACCCGCACAACGGGACGGGCGACTGGACGGACCAGAGATGGATCAGGCGGCGGATCGGTTTCATGGTTTCATTTGCTTACTTGAGTTCACTTAGCCGCGAGGCCGCATTGGCCGGTGCGGGAAATCGGAATTCGTACACTCCGGCCGCCAGCCGGCACTCGATGCCCGTCGCTGTTGACTCGCGAATCTCGCCACCGGGACACGCGCTCAGCGGCCGCCCGCCTTCCCGCACGAGATCCGCCCGGGTGGCGGGAATCCACGCGGTCGCCCGGCTGTTGGCGGGAATCCGCACGGTCCAAGTCACGGTGCCCGCCTGTTGCGTCCAACTGCTCTCCAAGGTCCCGTAGGGCGTCGTGGTCACCAACTTCGCCGACGGCAGCCGCGCCGGAAAACGCGGGCGCAAAAGGATGTGTTTGAAGCCCGGCTCATTTCGATCGGGCGATACGCCACACAGCGTCTGGGTAAACCAGCGCGCCGGTTCCTGACACTCGTTCTGGTAAGCGGAGGCAAAGGCGGGAAACCGGTCGGTCCACGCGGGACCTTCGGGGATCGTGCGATTCCCCGACTGCAGTTGGTAGGCAAAACTCGGAAATCCGGTGGCGTTCATCATGTCGTAACAGGTCTCGATCAGCCCGTGGTCGCTGAAGACATCGTCGTCGTAGTGCAAACGCGATACCGCGAATTTCGGGCCCTGGATCGAGGGATTCCAAGTCCACTCCGCCGTGCGCAGCGCCACCCGCGTGCCGACCGGCAACTTCACGCGTAGTTCGAAGGTGCCGACAATGATCTCGCCCAGGTCAAACACCCAGATGCCCGGCCTGGGCTGAGTCAGCGCTACGGGGGTGAGCCGGCGAATAATCCGCTCCGGCTCGCATCGCTGGGCCACCAGCGTCGGCACGGGCGCCGCCACCTCTGTCACCGCGCTCCACGTGGCGTCACCGTGACCGGCAGTCCTTCGCGCGTCATAGACCTCGCCCGCCCAATAATGCGTCTTCAGGAGCGGGCCGATCGCGGTCCGCCAGGATTTGTCCGTGGCCACGACGACGCGGCGTCCGTCGGTCAATTCGATCTCGACCTGCGCCCGCAAACTCGGTTGGCCGTCAACCTTGCCGGGGTTACCCCAGACGATCGGTTCATTGAAGTAGCCTCCGCCCACCGCGATCGTGATCGCGTTGTGCCCCGGGCGCACGAGGGAGCCGATGTCGTGGGTCACGTAGCCCCCGCGAAACTTGTACTGCATCACGCTGGGATCGTGCAGATGGTCGCTCACCGGCTGCCCGTTGATCGTCGCCTCGTGAAAACCCAATCCGCTGAGATAGATCCGGGCGCGCTTGATTACCCCTGGAATCTCGAACGTGGTGTGAAACACTGGCGCCGGCAGCACCGCGTCGAGCTTCTGCTGTGCCGCCGTGCGGATCGCGCGGCTCCCCTCCGCATTGTTTCTGGTCTCATTGCGCTCCGGCGGCACGAGGCTCAGGCGACTCCACCTCCGCGTATCCTCGTTATCGATCGGCCGGCACGCGGTCGATTCGATCCAGCTGCCCTGCCAATCCGCGGGGCTGATTAAACCCATCTCCCACCAGGTTGGTTCTGACCAGACCGCGGTAGCGCGGCTCTCCCCGAGCGCACGCACCTTGACCTGCACTTTCCAAAAACAGCGCTGCCGTGACTGCAGTGCCCGGCCGGCGTAGCTCACGAGGTGACTGCGGTCGGAGGCGATTTCGCCGCTCTCCCACAGGTCCCCGCGGTTTTGCGCGAGCAGTCCGGCGGAGGTGGCCACCCATACCTGATACGCCACCTGCACGACGCCGCGTCGCTCATCGCGAATCGTCCAACTGAGCGCCGGGCGCGGGTCGTCGATGCCCAGCGGCGTTTTCAGAAACTCACAACGGAGATCCGCGACAACGGTGGGGGTCTTCGCACCGGCCTCGCCGGCGAAGACGACCCCCAGCAGGGCGACCCATGCGCAGCGAAAGATCCTATTCATAAGGTCGGACGTGGGCCGGCGGGCCTTGATCGGATAGCGCCCCGCGAGCTGCGCCGGCTTGGCGCTGGAAACACACCGTTGTCCGGAACCGCGGTCACCCGGTGGTGCGGATCGGCCGGTTGACCGCGAAGGCACCAACCACTCCGCGACGGCAGTCTGTGCGTACGCGCGATCATAAATCGAAGGTGACGGAGAGTTTGAAATTGCGCGGACGCCGCAGTTCCCAGCGGAGCGGAACGTAGGCGTACTGCGGGCCGAAGACCGCATTGGAATCGGTGCCGACGCCGCGCAGCAGCAGTTTGTCGAAACCGAGGAGGTTTTCGATGTTGAGCTGCAATCGGCACAGG
>JBBRWR010000070.1:0-46058 GCA_038249085.1 Opitutales bacterium | reverse complement strand
GCGGGCGCCAGTCGAAGACTGGCGCTACGGGGAGGACCGGGCTCAATGCCACCGTCAACCTGGAGATGCGCCCGGAAACGGCCGATCCGGGAAAATTGGTTTGGCGGCAGGCCGGGTCGCGGGTGAAGTGGGGGCGATGTCCGCCGATTCCGCCACCCTCCAGCCCAGCGCCCGCGCCGAACTGGTGGACGGGACGCTCGGGGTGGTGCTCGGCGGCACGTGGCAAATCACCAAGGCGCGGCCGTCCTGGACCGCCCTGCTGGAGGACCGCGCGCCCACCCGGGTGCAGCTGCGGGCGGAAGGGCTGGGCCGCTGGGACAGTTCGCTGCTCTTGTTTCTCTTTGCCGCGCGGCAGTGGTGCCGGGCGCAGGGGGCGTATTGCGACCTCGACGCGCTGCCGGCGAAGGTCCGGGAATTGCTGGCGCAGCTCGAGGCCTCGCACGAGACCAGCGTGCCGTTCGATCGTTCGGAGAGTTTTCTCACGAGCGTGGGGCTGGCGACGCAGAGCGTGAGCGTGAAGACGCGCGAGATCCTCGACTTCGTGGGGGAGTGCGTTCTCAGCACCGTGCGGCTGGTGCGCAGCCCGCGAAAATTCCGCTGGCACGACTGTTTTGGGGAAATGCAACAATGCGGGGCGATGGCACTGCCCATCGTCAGCCTGATCAGCTTCCTGGTGGGGGTGACCCTCGCCTACACCGGGGCGATTGTCCTGCGGCAGTTCGGGGGTGACATCTTCATCGCCGACATGATCGGCCTGTCGATGGTGCGCGAGATGGGCGCGGTGATGACGGCGGTGGTGCTGGCGGGCCGCACCGGGGCGGCGTTTGCCGCGACGCTGGGCAACATGAAGGCCAACGAGGAAATCGACGCGCTCGAGACCCTCGGCATCCCGCCGGTGCAGTTTCTCGTGCTGCCGCGGCTGCTGGCCCTGGGGGTGATGATGCCGCTGCTCACGCTCTATGCCAACGCCCTGGGCATCCTCGGCGGCATGGTCGTTGCCTATGGGTTGCTGTCCATTCCCCCCACGGCCTACTGGGTGGAGATGCTGACCATCGTCGATCTCTCCGACATTGCTTCGGGCGTGATCAAGGCCGCGACCTTCGGGTTGATCGTGGGGCTCTCGGGCTGTCTGCGGGGGCTGCAGGCGGAACGCAGCGCCGCGGGCGTGGGCCGCGCGGCGACCTCTGCCGTCGTCACCGCGTTGCTGATCCTGGTGGTGGCGGACGCGCTGTTCGCGGTCATCTTCAACGTCCTGGGAATCTGAAAGCCGCATGAGCACGCATAATCCGAGCGGCGACGGCGAGGGGCCCGCGATCGAGGTGACCGGCCTCGAGTGCGGCTACAGTGGCGAGATTGTGCTCAAGAGTGTGACGTTTACGGTCGCGCGCGAAGAGATCTTTTTCGTCATCGGCGGCTCGGGTTGCGGCAAGAGCACGTTGTTGCGGCACATGGTGGGCCTGCATACGCCGACGCGGGGGACCGTGAAGTTCCTGGGGCGTTCGTTCACCCACGCGGGGAGGGCGGAGCGCCGGGAAATGTTGAAGACTTTCGGGCTGCTGTATCAGGGCGGGGCGTTGTGGACCTCGCTGACGATCCGGGAGAACGTGGCGCTCCCGCTTGAGGAATACACCACGCTCACGACGCGCGAGATCCAGGAGGTCGCCACGCTGAAGCTGGCGCAGGTGGGGCTGCGCGGCTTCGAGGACTATTATCCGGTGGAAATCAGCGGCGGGATGCGGAAGCGCGCCGGGCTGGCGCGGGCGCTCGCGCTCGATCCGGCCATCGTGTTGTTCGACGAGCCCTCCGCCGGGCTGGACCCGATCACCTCGCGCAAGCTGGACGAACTCGTGAAACACATCCGCGACACCTTTGGCACCACCATCGTCGTCGTGTCGCACGAACTGGCGTCGATTTTCGCGCTCGCCGACCGGGTCATCATGCTCGATCGGGCGGAAAAGGGCGTCGTCGCGGAAGGGAGCCCCCGGGATCTGCTCGAGCACAGCCGCGATCCGCGGGTGCGCGAATTTCTGAGCCGGGGCGAACGATGATCGGCGCGACGATCCAGGCGATGCCCCCACCCCGCGGCGGCGGCGGGAATCCCGGCCGGAGCCGCGGGACGGCGCCCGCCGGCAGGTCGCCTGAGTTATTTCTGTCCCTCGCGTCCATTCCCGTTAAACCAGCAGTCACGTGAAAACCAAGGTCAGCCCAGCCATCGTCGGTGCGTTTGTGATCGGGGGCTTTGCGTTGCTCTTTCTCGCGTTGATGGCGTTTGGCGGGGTCAGCTTTTTTTCCAAGCCGCAGCGGTTCATCGTGCTGTTCAATGAATCGATCCATGGCCTCGACCTCGGTTCGCCGGTGAAGCTGCGCGGGGTGCGGGTGGGCCGGGTGGTGGACCTCAATATTCGCTTCGACGAGCGCAGCAACCGCTCGGTGGTCGCGGTGGTGTGCGAATTCTCGAAGGACATGCTGACCGACCCGAAAGGCGCGGGCATCGACATGGGCAACCGGGAGGAGTTGCAGGCGCTGGTGGATCGCGGGTTGCGGGCCCAATTGGGGGTGCTGGGGCTCGCCACGGGCCTCCTCTACGTGGAACTCGACATCGTGAACCCGAAGGATTTTCCGCCGGTCCGGAACAGCGAGGATGCGCGTTACGTCGTCGTGCCCGCCCTGCCGTCGGCCATCTCGGAGTTTCAGGCGAGCGCCTCGGAAATCCTGTCGAAGATGAAGCGGATCGACTTTGCCGGCCTCTCCAACGAGCTGAAGCAATTGGTGGCGCAGACGCGCAAGCAGGTGGCGGGGATCGATGTGCGGGGCGTGGTGGACCAGTGGAAGCGATCCGGCGCCGCGGTCGAGGCCCTGGCGACCAACCCCGAGATCAAGCAGACCATCGGAAATCTCAACGCGACCGTGACGGAGCTGCGCGGGACGATCGCCCGCCTCGACGCCCAGGTTGATCCCGCCGGCAAGGAACTGGCCGCGACGTTGGCCGAGGCCCGGCGGAGCCTGCAGGCGTTTGCCGAGGCCGCCGGGGCGGCGCAGGGCTTCATCACGGCCCATGCCGGGGTCGGGTCCGACTTGGGCACCACGCTCGGACGCCTCAATGAGGCGGCGGATGCCGTGACGCGCCTGGCGGACTTTCTCGAGCGCAACCCGAACGCGATCCTCACGGGGCGGAAGCAACCCCAATGAAGCGGGCGCAGCCGGAAAACTATTCGATGAAACCAAATCTGGCGCGCCTTCTCCGCAACCTGAGCTTCGGCAGCGCCGTGCTGGCCGTCGGCGGTTGTTCGCTTCTGCCCGTGGCCAAGCCCGATCCCACCCGGTACTATGTCCTGACGTCGCGGGCGATGGCCGTGCCGGCGCCGACGGGTGCGCCCGCAGTGCAGCTTCGCCCGATTGACCTCGCGGCTTACTTGCGCAACCGACCGATGATCGTGCGGCGGGGCGACAACGAGATTGATCCGCGCGACTTTGCCCTTTGGGGCGAGCCGTTGGAGCAGGGCATTGCCCGGGTGTTGGGCGAAGAGTTGCGGGCGCGCGGCCTCGTGGTGGCGGGCGAGGCCGGCCGCGGCGCGGTCCCGGGGGCGGGCCTGCAGTTGGCGGTGCGCGTGCGGGCGTGCGAGGGCACGGCGGGTGGGCTGGTGGATTTTCGGGCGGCATGGGAACTGACCCGGGCCGGCGCCGATGGCGGGCGGGTCGCGGGCGGCGAGTTTCGAGCCGGGGGATTGCAATGGGACGGAAAGGCGGAGGCCACGCTCGCCGCGCGCCTGAGTGAGGCGGTCGCGGGACTGGCCGCGGAGATCGCCGGCGCGGTGGCGGAGCAGGCCGGCGGCGCCAAGCCGTAACCCTGGCATCAGGTTCGGCATCGGATAGTCGCGCTGCTATTGGCGGGGGGCCTCGGGCCGGATGCGTGTCGTGGGGACACCACCGCCCTGGGGGCGGCCGTCCTGCGCCAGGATCTCCCCCCGGTGCGGCAGTTACTGGCTGGGGGGGCAGTCCTAATCAGCGGCCGAAGGGGAGGGATACCGCCCTGAGGGCCGCCGCTGGCAGCGGCGTTCCCTGGCGCGCAACCCCTGGATTCATGAGGTTTCCCGTAGGGTTAACACCTCCGTCTGTAAACACCCCATAGCGCGGTCCAGGCGGTTTCGGTTACCGTATGCCCCAGAAGAAACGGAATGCTTTTGAAAAAAATAATAACTCCGGCAGCGCAGCTCCGGGCTCGCGCCTGCGAAGAAGCAAAAAACCATTCATTTTCTCAAGCAGCCAACTGATCCGAACGGCATCTTTCCACAGTCAGCACTGCCCAGTAACCCACCCACAACGACAGAAAAACAAGCAATCAAAATGAAGTTCAAATATCTAGCCCTCGTGGCAAGCGCGGTATCCGCTGCGCTTTTACTCACTGGCACCGCGAATGCCAAACCCAAGACAATGTTGAATTCTGCCCAGGGCTTTGCGGTCCTGGGGGGCTCGGCGGTGACCTTGACCAACGCCGCGGTCGTTGGCGACGTCGGCGTCGACCTCGGCGGCGCATTCACCAATACCACGTCCACGATCTCGGGGACGCTCCATGTGGGCGACCTTGTGGCCCAGCAGGCCTATGAGGATTTTCTCCTCGCCTATGTCGCGCTCGGGCAAACGCCATGCGAAACGACCCTGTCAGGCAGCCTCGCGGGCCTGTTTCTTACGCCCGGAGTCTACTGCGTCGCCGCGGGATCGACGACGACGGGCGGCACGCTGACGCTCGTCGGATCCTCCACCGATACCTGGATTTTTAAAATCGGGACCAGCGGCGTCGGCGCCCTGACGGGCACCAACTTCAATGTGGTCATGTCCAGCGGGGAGACGTGCAACAGCAACGTCTATTGGTGGACCGCCCAAGCCGCGACCCTGACGGATTCGGTCTTCATCGGCAGTATTCTTGCGGGCACGTCCATCACTGTAACCAATGGGAGCTTCAACGGCCAGGCCTTGGCGACGCTCGCCGTGACGTTGACTGGCACCGCTGTCTCGGTCTGTAACAATGTCGGATCGCCGCCCAATAAGCCAAAGGCCAACGAAGGCGTCGGCAATGGCGTGGACGGCAACACACCGGGCCACCTGCACAACGGCGGCAACGACGATCCGGGGTTCACACCCGGCAACCCCGGCGCGAAGAGCAAACCGAAAGGCTGAGTCCACGAGATAAATTAATCTGCCAAGCCGGCCCGGCCTTTGCCGGGCCGGCTTTTTTTGCCGCCCCGCGGTCCGCGGCGCCAAGCCCAGGGAGTCTAGAGCCAGACTGACTCCGGCTCATCGCGGATGAAAGCGGCGATGGGGGTGGCCGCCGTTGAGCAAGGACAAGTGGCACGAGGCGGGGAAGCCGGTGGGGTGTTCAGTCTGCGTGGGTGATCTTCACTCCTGCGATGTTGGAGGGTTCGTAACCGGGATGTCGCCCGATGCGACCACCACGACTCCCAATTCCCATGTCGGGGAGTATTTTTATCCAGGCGGCTCCTGCAATCAGATCTATTTTTTCGGCAACGAAGACGGGCGCGCCACGCTCTCCTACGAGATCGACGCCGGCCGGCTCTTCGAGAAGCAGAGCCGCCTGCTCAAGTGGCTCGGACGCCACTGTCTCGCCTGTCTCCATACGAAATCGGAATCGACCAGCAGCAACCAGTTCTTCAACCGCAAGATTCTCGCAGACCCCCGCTGCCTGGCGTCGCGCCGCGCTACCGGGCCGCTCCCGTCATCGTGCCGATTTTCTTTGGATCATCCGGCGGAGCAGGGCCCCAGCTCCAAAAAAAGGCGGCCGACGGAATCCTGGTGGCAAGCCCTACTTGCGATCTGGGGACGAAGCTCGAGTTCGATTCACCCGCCGCAATTCGATCAGCCGCACGCTGTGCGCCGGAGCGTCGAACTCCAGCGTCACCGTACCGTCGGGCCCGGCCTGCACCGCAACCTCCGCTCCGGGCGCAAGCGACGCCAGCCGCGCGTACTTCTCGCGGTGCGTGGCGAAGATCTTGCGGGCCGCGCCGGAGCCGTAACGGGCGAAGGGATTCGCGTTGTAGAGGGATTCCTTTTCGTTCGGCTTCAACCCGGCCGCCTCACAGTCGCGGTAGAGCTCGCGCATGAACACGCCGTGATCCGCGTCCGTCACGCGTTCCGTTTGCGTCCAGCTTCCCGCTGCATGTTGGAGGTGCAGGACGAAGTGATTGACCACCTGGGCCTCACGGGCGGGGCGGTGATGATAGGCGAGGATCAAAATGGAATCCGCCTGCCGGCAGGCCACGGCGCCGCTCTCGTCGCCGGGCGATTCCGCGGGCGGCGTCACGGCCAGGCGTTCGCCTCCCGCCATCTGTTCCAGCATCCCCATCACGTGCGTCCACGGGGTCGGCAGGCCCAGGCTGTTGACGCCCCATTGATGAATCTGGCGCACGTCGAGCCGCCAGGCCCGGTCGGCGATGGCCGCCAGAAAACTCCCGCCCCACTCCGTCGCTTCGTTGCCCGTCAGTCGCCGTCCGCGCTCGTCATTCAGCACGCAGAATTCGGCCACCTCCACCGGGACGGTCCGGAACTGGGGGTACCGGTCGAGCCGTTCCCGCATCTGCCGGATCGCCAGTTCGAAGCCGGTGATCGGCGTTCCCACGCGCCCATACCACGAACAGGAGAAGTGGCGCATCCGGGTGCCCGTCGCCCCGGTGTGAAAATTCCGCCCCGTCGCGCAATGGTCGATGATGTCCAGGCCCCACTTGGCCGAACCGGCGCCTTCGTCCACGGTCGCTTTCCCGCCGGCTTGGGCGGGATTGAGAATGTTGCCCGGACCGATGTCGGCCTCGGGCAACAGCTGGGTGACGGCGTCGACGGCGGTGTCGTAGGATCGCAGCCATTCCGCCTTCGTGCCGTCCCAATGGCCTGGCTTTAGATCGGGTTCCGTCATCACGCGGAAACGCCAGGCGCCGACGACGCCGCGGCCAAACGCCGTGATCATGGCCTCCGTCGCCGCCCGAATGTAGGCATGATACAGGCCGAAGTCCTGCGGCGGGCGCGTGTTGCCGTAGGTGTGCATCGGGCCGGGTGCGCTCATCGCGGTCGGCACATTGTCGAGCACGATGCGCGGCGTGTAACCTGCATTCTGGATGCCCCGCAGCGCCGCGATCATCCCGCTGAAATCGCAGATCGGCCGGCCCGTCGCGTCGACCCCCTGAAACCATTCCTGTTTGCCATCGCTCCGGCCGCCCAGCAACCGCACGCAATTGACCATGCGGGTGTGGGGCTTCTGCTCCTTGAAGGTGGCGGCATAGCCGGGTTCATCAAAGGGATATTGCGAAGTCGTGTTCGCGATGGACCAGAAATTGTTGCAGGTCCCCTCCACGCGGCCGGCATCGATCGCGACCTCCACCCGGTGTCCCTGCAACTCGGGAACCGCCCGCGGCTCGGGTGAGAGGCTCACGATTTCCATCCGACCCTGCCACGGCTGGCGTGCGGGGCCGCGCTGCCCGAGATGAAGACGCCCGGGCAGTTCACCCAGGGCCAGATTGTTGGCGAAGCCGACCGTCTCATCGTCCACGCGGAGCGTGAGCGTCACGTCGCGTTCGCCGGCCGGGCGCCACGTCAACAGAATCCGATGCCAGGATTCCGGGGCCCACGTCTGCGACTTGGGATCGCTCATGGCCACGTAATGCGCCTCGTCGGGCTTGTAGGGTGCCATCAAGACCCCGTGCCGGAAGAAGAGCGTGATATGGGTGTGCGCGGTCTCGCCGAGGTGGAACAGCGTCGATTCTTCCGCCGCGGGCCAGAGGCGGGGAAGCTGTATCCAAAGTTCGATGCCGCCGCTGCGGCCCGTGAGGCGCCCCGCGGCGGGCAGGGTCACACCCTCCCGGCCGGAGAAGAGCAGCGCCGGCCGGCCGGCCGGTCCGGACGCTGCCGTGACGCCCGCGCCCACCTCGGCCCCGGCGGCGCGCAGGCCGGCCAGCGTGTTGAGCGCCCCGGCCTCCCCCTCGCCGGCCGGTAAGGCCGGTGCCATCGCCAGCGCGAGCACCGGTGCGAGCCGCCACGCGGACCAGGCTGGGATTTTCATTTGCGATGGGTCCGGTACCTCGGAGCTTGCTCCGGCTTGGATTGGCGTAGGAGCGGCTTTAGGCCGCGATTCGCGGGATTTTCGCGGGGTAAACCCGCTCCTACGAAGGGTGGTGAGAATACTCTCATGGTGGTTCGGTCAAAGGCCCCGGGATGCTTTACTTCAGTGCCGCCGCGATACGGGTAAGGGCGGTCTCGACGTTGGTCCGGGAGTTGAACGCGCTGATGCGCACGTGACCCTCGCCGCATTGGCCAAAACCGGCACCGGGGGTGCAGACGACCTGGGCCTGGTTCAGCAGGAGATCAAAGAACTCCCACGAGTCGCGGCCGGTGTTGATCCAGATGTACGGGGCGTTGTCGCCGCCGATGCAGGAGAAGCCGAGCTTCGTCATCGCCTCGCGGATGAGCTTGGCGTTGCCGAGATAGAAATCGATCAGGGCGCCGGTCTGCTGCTTGCCGGCGGCAGTGTAGATCGCGGCGGCGGCCTGCTGGATCGGATAGGCCACCCCGTTGAACTTCGTCGAGTGGCGGCGGTTCCAGAGCGCATGGACGGGGTGCGCGTTGCCGGCGGCATCGTAGGCGACGACAGTCTTCGGCACGACGAGGTAGGCGCAGCGCGTGCCGGTGAAACCGGCGGTCTTCGAGAAGCTGCGGAACTCGAGCGCGACGTCGCGCGCACCGGGGATTTCGTAGATGGAGTGGGGGATCGCCGGATCGCGGATGTAGGCTTCGTAGGCGGAGTCGAAGAGGATGATGGCTTTGTTCCGCTTCGCGTAATCAACCCACGCGGCGAGCTGGGCTTTCGTCGCGACGGCGCCGGTGGGGTTGTTGGGGAAGCAGAGGTAAATCAGGTCGGTCGCGACGGACGGGATTGCGGGAATATAGCCGTTGGCGGGCGTGCTCTCGAGGTAGGTGACCCCGGCGTAGCGGCCGTCGACGTTGGCGCCGGTGCGACCGGCCATGACGTTGGTGTCGATGTAAACGGGGTAAACCGGATCGGGGATGGCGAGGCGGATGTCGTGACCGAAGATTTCCTGGATGTTGCCGCAATCGCATTTCGCCCCGTCGGAGACAAAGATTTCGTCGGCCTCGATTTTGCAGCCGCGGGCCGCGTAGTCGTGCTGGGCGATGGCCTCGCGGAGAAAGGCGTAGCCCTGCTCCGGCCCGTAGCCCTTGAACGTGGCCCGCTGGCCCATCTCGTCGGTCGCGGCATGCAGCGCCTCGACGCACACCGGCGGGAGCGGCTCGGTCACGTCGCCGATGCCGAGCCGGATCACCGGCTGGTCGGGGTGAGCTGCGACGTAGGCGCTGACGCGCTTGGCGATGTCGCTGAAGAGGTAGGACGCCTTGAGCTTGGTGAAGTTTTCGTTGATGCGAATCATGGGTGGGAAGAGGGACGATGGGACTGAGGACCAAGGGACGAACGGACCAAGACACAATAGTAACGGGCGGACTTCGAGTCTTTTGGTCTTTGGTTCGGAAAAGACCGTGATCCAACGGGGAGGGAGGATTGGTCCAGGTGTCCGCCGGTCGTATCGGGATTGAATCGCAGGCGGGTCCATTCTTCGGAGCTTGCTACGTTCCTTCCTGCGATTCCACGAGCCCGTCCGCGCAGCGGTCGCCTGGCCATGAGGCCCCGAGGCTTGCCTCGGGGTGGCCAGGCGAAGGGCGAGTATTCACTATCGGTTCCCGCTTTCTGCTCGAAGGTGTGACCGGGGATACGATCCCCGAAAGTCTGCGGGAGGGCGTGATGGCGGAGCTGCGCCAATCTTTCCGACCGGAGTTTCTGAACCGCATCGACGAGACGATCCTGTTCAGGCCGCTCACGCTCGAGGAAATCGAGCGCATGGTGGACCTGCTGCTCGCCGATTTTAACCGGCGCCTGGCGGACCGGCGCGTGACCGTGGTGCTCGACCGGAAGGCGAAGTCCTGGGCGGCGGAGCGCGGCTACGACCCGGTCTTCGGCGCGCGGCTGTTGAAGCGTTTTCTCCAGCGCCACCTTGAAACCAAGCTGGCCCGTGCGCTGATCGGAGGCGAAGTGGGTGAGAGTTCCGACTTCACCTTCACCGTTCAGAACTGCGAACTGGTGCCGGTTCAAGGCGCGCCTGCCGCAAAGAAATGAGCGTGGTTGGCTGGCAACGGTTCGCGTCCACGCCGGGCTGCCAGTGGGGTTGAAAATACGAACTTCTCGCCGGGCGTTAAAACGGATGCGTAAGTTCCTGACGATCCATCGTTAAGTCGAAATCCATTTTAACGCCGCGGGGAAAGTTCGCATTTGAGATCGAACTGCCCCGTCAATCCGCCTCTCGAATGCGAATTTTTTGGAGTCGCTAAAACGGAACCTCTCCGACGCCACCAGATAGTAGACACCGCCGTCGACGCCGCCCCGATAATCGACGGGAATAAGAGTTCGGATTCTCCGTCCCAACTCTCAGATGGAACCTTCCACATTCCAGCAACTGATTGATGCGTGGTATGACCCGCTCTACCGCTTTGCGCTCAGCTTGGCGCGAAACGGCGACGACGCGCTCGATTTGACGCAGCAGACTTTCGCCCGCTGGGCGGAGAAAGGACACACGCTGAGAGACAAAGACCGCGCCAAGTCATGGCTGTTCATGGTCCTCTTCCGAAGGCCACCGGTTTTGAATCGGCCGGAGCGAAGAGTTGTAACTCGACCGCGCGCTCGCCGCCGGCCGGAACTTCGAGGCGGTAGTGCAGCGCCGCCTTGGTGCCTGTCTGGGCAGGATTGATCGCTCCAGTTTCGCCCTGAATCACGTGGCGGTGAAAAGCGTCCTTCACGTAGGGGGACGGGTTGGGCGTGCCCCAAAGGCGTTCGTGATTGGACTCGTTTTCCGTAAAGAGCGGTTCGGCTGGCGTGCCGTCGGAGGCGGCGGCGAAGTGGAACTCGAACGCGCCGAGCGTCTCGTGGTCGGCGGCAATGACGCCATCGCGAATCAGGCGGAGTTCCGGTTTGTGGCTGACCCCCTCCAGCGTGCAGCCCCAGTTCCACATATTGCGGAACCAGAGGGACGGCAGCAGATGAAGCGTCGCGGCCTCGGGACCGCGGTTGGCCACGGTGAGGCGGATGAGTTGGTGGTCCGGACCGGCCTTGGCGTAGTCGGCGAACACATCGAAGTAGCGGTCGTCGTCGAACACCCCCGTGTCGGCGACCTCGAACTCGCCGCCGGCCAGTCCGCGCCGGCGGTTTTCTTCCACGAGCTGCGCATAGGGAAACTCGGCCTGTGGATATTTGTAGAGGCCGCGCATCCACGAATGCGTCGGCGTGGAGTCGAGGTAATAGTAGAGCTCCTTTACGTCCTCGCCGTGATTGCCCTCAGGACCGGTGAGACCGAAGAGACGTTCCTTGAGGATGGGGTCGCGGCCGTTCCACAGGGCGAGCCCGAAACAGAGGCGGCATTCGCGGTCGGCGATGCCGAGCAGACCGTCCTCGCCCCAGCGGTAAGCCCGGCTGCGGGCATGCTCATGGGGAAAATAATCCCAGCAGTTGCCGTGCTCCGAATAGTCCTCGCGCACGGTGGCCCACTGCCGTTCCGCGAGATAGGGGCCCCAGCGTTTCCAGTTCTTCTGGCGCGTGCGGTCGGCTTCGAGGCGTTGGTGTTCGGCGGTGGGTTTATTCATGAAAGAGAGGGACTGGATGGGTTCAACGACAGCACGGCAGAAGAGGAATCCACAGGGCCAGCAGGACCACCGGGACAAGGATTGGCGCACTCAACCCGAGCCAGCGGATCGCCGTTGGGCTATGCACGGAAAACCCCTCCGGACTGGAATATTTTTTCCGCGGCGCGGCGCAGACGCACGAGCGACCAGACCGCCGCGATGGTCGTCAGCCAGAAGGTGAGCACGATGGCGATGCCGCCGCAGGGAATGCACCACGTCAGCAGGTGATTGGCCCGGGCATAACCCTCGCGCACGAAGGTTGGGGGCGCGTTGAGCGAGACGGCGAAGGCGGTCACAAGAAAGGCCTGGGAACCCAGCAGCGCGGACAGGAGCTGGCTGATGAGATTGTCCTCATGCTCGATGCGCTGGCGGATGGCCTGGAGTTCCGTTTTCACGCGAGGAGGGATTCGATCCGGATAAGTTCACCCAGCGACCAGGCCTGGAAAGGACAGCCGCGTGGCGTGTGCGGCGCCTCGGCGTCGGCAATTTCTGAGACGTGCCCCAGGCCCGCCACTTCGAGATGGGCGTGCAACGGCTCCAGGAAGCGTCTGCGGGCCTCGACCATATTTTCGGCCGTGGCGCCGTTCACCCGCAACCAAGCTTCGACAAACGGGCCGATGAGCCACGGCCATGCCGTGCCTTGATGATAAGCTCCGTCCCGCTCCCGCACGCCGCCTACATAGCGCGGCTGGTAATTGGGATCGACCGGAGACAGGGTGCGGAGACCAAGAGGTGTCAACAGCTCCTGTTCGACGGCCCGCACCACGCTCGAAGCCCGCTCGCGGCCCAGCAGCAGAAACGGCAGGCCGCCGACCGCAAAAATCTGGTTCGGTCGCAGACTGCCATCGACCCGATCCGGTTGAAACTCAACGTCGATGATATCATAGAGATTGTCGTTCTCGGCGTTCCAGAAGCGGCGGTTAAACGAGGTCTGCGCGAGGTCCGCCAATTTGCGCCAGGCCGGATTGAATTCGGTGCCGATGCGAAGCGCGTTGATCCAGAGGGCCTGCACCTCCACGGGCTTGCCGATGCGCGGGGTGACAACCCAGTCGCCCACCTTGGCATCCATCCAGGTCAACTGGACCCCGTGCTGGCCGGCGAAGAGCAGGCCGTCCTCGTCGGCATGGATGCCGAAGCGCGTGCCGCGTGCGTAGCCGGTGAGAATGGCGTCAACGGCGGCATGCAGGCGTTCGAGATCCTTCCTGATAATACGGCGCCGGACCGCCTTGCAGGCTGCGAGATAGTCCCACACCGCGACGATATACCAGAGCGAAGCATCCACCGAGTTGTATTCCGGCACCGCCCCGCCATCGGGAAAATAATTGGGCAGCATGCCCTCCGAGACCAACCCGGCCCATTCGAGCAAAATGGCACGGGCGTCGTCCAACCGCCCCGTCGCGAGGCACAGGCCACGCAGGGCGATGAAGGTATCGCGTCCCCAATCGGTGAACCACGGATAGCCAGCGATGATCGTGCGACCGGCCCCGCGACGGACGATATAGGCGTCAGCCGCCCGGTGTAGTGCGGAGCCCAAGGCCTCGCGGCGTTTCAGCTCCGCCGCCCGCCAGCGCGCCGCCACTTCGCGGGGAGTCTCTGCACCAAAGGCGACCAGTTCATCCTCATTTTCGGGCGACGTAAAGAGCAGCACCGCCTCACCGGCGACGAAGTCCAGGGCAAATGTCCCCGGCGAAGCGAGGTCCTCGGTATCATCGAGACCGCGCTTGTGCTCCGCCTCATAGAAAAAGTGCCGATACCATGTCGGCGCGTGTGTGTAGGCCCCGGTCGCGCTGATCGCGATGGCGGGCACGCCGTCGTAGGGGCGCCAGATGAGGGCCCGGTTGCTGGTCTCCGTGGCAAACCGGAACGCATTATTCTCGTGCTGGAGCGCATGCGGATTACGGCCGGAAAGAAACGGCCGCACGGTCAGGGTACATCCCGCCGGATCGCCCTCGATCGTCCAAGTGAGCACGGTGGCGGCGCGCCCGTGCGGCACGCAAAGCTCCTGTCGCACCGCACGTCCGCACGGCAGTCGGAATGTCCAGGTGGGCCAGGGCGCCCGCTCGAAGGATTCCAAGCGCGTGGAGCCGTCGGGTGCGACCACGCCGGGCTGGTAACGCTGGCTGCTGAGCGCGTAGGAATTATCAGGGGTGCGGACATGGACATCCATGCCATTGACGAGCACGAAGCGATGGGCCGGCGAACCGACCGTGCGCATCAACAGAGCGTGATAGCGCCGGCTGCGCGGAGCGGATACCGTGCCGGAGGCAAATCCACCCAAGCCGTCGGTTTCCAACCATTCATTTTCTGAGTTCATGAGGGGTATATTGCAGAGGTCTGGTTGTTGGGCAGCGTGCTCAGCCACCGGTGGAAAAACCGGGATGGAGGGTCATGCCGCCATCAATAAAGAGGGTGATACCGTTAACGTAGTCTGATTCGTCGGAGGCCAGCCAGACGGCGGCGCGGCCGATATCGTCGGGCTCGCCGATGCGTTTGTAAGGAATGAGCTTCATCAGCTCGGCGTAGGCCTCCGGGGTGTTCCAGGCGGACGTGTTGATGGGCGTGCGCACGGCACCGGGACCGATGCTGTTGACCCGGATGCGCCACGGGGCGACCTCCTGCGCGATGCTCTTCATCATGAGCATGACGCCGCCCTTGGAAGCCGCGTAATTCACATGACCCGCCCAGGGGATAACTTCGTGGACCGAGCTGACGCAGATGATCTTCCCGGCCGCGCACGAAACATCCGGGCGAACACCGCGGCGCTTGAATTCGCGCACGGCCTCGCGCGAACACAAGAACTGGCCGGTGAGGTTCACATCGATCACCCGCTGCCACTGCGCCAGCGAAAGTTGGTCGAAAGGCGCGTCCTGTTGGATGCCGGCGTTGTTGACGAGAATATCGATGGTGCCCCACTCGGCGAGCATGGTGCGGAACATGGCCTGCACCTGATCCTCCTTGCTGATGTCGGCGCGCAGGGCGAGGGACCGCGAGCCACCCCGACGGATTTCCGCGGCCACCGCCTCGGCATCATCGGGCCCGGAGACATAATTGACGACGACATCGGCGCCAGCGCGCCCAAGCGCGATGGCGATGGCTTTGCCGATGCCGGAGCTGGCGCCGGTAACGAGTGCGGTCTGACCCTTGAGCAGCGGCAAGACCGGGCAATCAGGCAGCGTGGGCTCGGGAAGATTCTTAGTGGAGACCGCAGATGATGGCATGAAATTTGGCGTCGGGGTGACGGAGGAGGGTCAGGGCAAAACCGCGCCGGGCATTGGCGCGCATACGGACAATAGGACCGGCATGACCCGTAGAACGCTCAATCGCAGACGGCGTTTCCGCGAACTTAAAGAACGAACTTATTTAACGCGTTCGGGATGCCACCGCCGCATTTGCGCGTCTTTGAAGTCCCGGTAAAGATACCTCTTGTCCATGATCCGACGCTTCATCGCCTGCAGCATTTCGATTGGCGCATCCCGGACGAAGAAATTGCAAATCCATTGGGGCAGCCGGCCACCGGGATCAAGGTTCACTTCGTAGCGCACAAACGTTTTGCCAGCGCCCAGGACTTTTAGCCGCAGGACCCCGTCCGCCTTTGGAATACGGATGACATTGTTTCTTGGCGGCTCTCCCGCGGCTTCGACCGTCTTAAAGCGAATCACGGCCTCGCCGTTTTGGTAGTCATTCGAGTATTTGGTTTCGATCAACGAATCCCGGTCACTGGCCGGCCAGGGAAGTTGATACCGGCTGTAAATCAAAACCCGGTCGACATGATTATCACGGACGATCCGAGATTCGCCAAGATTCCTAATCCATTCGGTTCGACGCGGAACATCTGCGAAAACGGCCAAGATGTCCACGACATCGACGGCCAGGATGCCCTCGGCCTTGAACGTGGGTGGTGACGCGCCATTGGAGAAAACCTCAAGGCCGTCAGCCTTGTAGAGGAATGTCCACATCTCGGCCAACGCGTTGGTTGCCGAAAAGAAGAGGAGCGAGGTGAAAACAGAAATCCGCAAAGTTTTGCCGCGGCATGGCTGAATCCAGCAGCCCAATCTACTCGCGCACCGCAAGATCATGTCTTTGGTTTGGGCAGGCCCTCTGACTAAGGGTCATAACCTGAATGGGCTTCGGCGTTCTTTTACCGGCGCTGCCATGACAGCCACTTCGCAAACAGTCGTTTGACGAATGGCGTCAGGCGCGTGCGGTTGTAGAGGTCGCCTACCTTGCGGATGGCTTCGGCCTGCGTCGGATAAGGATGGATCGTCGCGCCGATCGTCTTGAGGCCGAGTTTGCCTTTCATGGCCAGAGTGAGTTCGCCGATCAAATCGCCGGCATGCGCGGCCACCACCGTGGCGCCCACGATTTCGTCCGTGCCCTTGCGCACGTGAATACGCACAAAGCCGGCAGTTTCGCCGTCGAGGATGGCGCGGTCCACCTTCGCGAGTTCCTGCGTGTAGGTGTCCATCTCGATGCCCTTTTCCTTCGCGTCCTTTTCGTAAAGGCCGACGTGCGCGATCTCCGGCGAGGTATACGTGGCCCACGGGATGATGAGTGAGCTGGCCTTGGCGCGGCCCTTGAACAGCGCGTTCTGAATGACGATGCGCGCCATGAAATCCGCCGCGTGCGTGAACTGATACGGCGAGCAAATGTCGCCGCAGGCGTAGATGCGCGGGTGGCTCGTTTGCAACCGGTCGTTCACCTGCACCCCCTTTTTGTCGAATTCGACGCCGACGGCTTCAAGTCCGAGTCCTTCGACGTTGGGTGCGCGCCCCACGGCGACGAGCAGTTGATCCACGAGCACGTCGTAGTCTTGGCCGTGCGATCCGACTTGCAGACGCACGCCGCCCGGGTCTCGGGCAAGTTTGAGATCTTTGCCGCAGCAGAGCAGCGTCACCCCGTCGCGCTCCATCTGGGCCCAGACAATGTCGGCCGCGTCACGATCCTCCTTCGGGAGAATGCCATGCTCCGCCTCCACGAGGAAAACTTTCGAACCGAAACGGGCGAAACTTTGCGCCATTTCACAGCCAATCGGACCAGCGCCGATGACACCGAGACGTTTCGGCAATTCCGTCAGTGAGAACAGCGTTTCGTTGGTCAGATAGGGCACGTCCTTGAGTCCCGGAATCGGCGGAGCGGAGGCACGTGCGCCGGTGGCGATGACGGCCTTGGAAAAGCGCAGCGTCTGCCCCGCGACTTCCACGCTGTCCGGACCGGTGAATTGTCCGCCGCCGAGAAAAACATCCACGCCGAGTTCAGCGCAGCGTTTCGCCGAATCGTGCGGGCTGATGTCGGCACGCCGCTGGCGCATCCGCTCCATCGCCTTGCCAAAATCCACCGTCACACCAGCGGGGACCTTGACGCCGAAATCGGCCGCATCGCGCACCGCTGCCGCGGCGCGCGCGGCGCGGATGATGGCCTTGGACGGCACGCAGCCGACGTTCAGGCAATCACCGCCGAGAAAGTGTTTCTCGATGAGCGCGACTTTGGCGCCGAGTCCCGCCGCACCAATGGCCGACACCAGCCCCGCGGTGCCGCCGCCGATGACGACAAGATTGTAGCGCTTGGCTGGCGTCGGATTTTTCCAGTCCGGTGGATGGACGTTGGAGACGAGTTTTTGATTGGGCGCGTCCCACGGGAGGACGGGCGGTTGTTGTTGTTCGTTCATGAATTGTTTTTAGGGGAACCGGATCAGGCCATTTTCCTGGCGAGCGCTTTCTGGGCGATGCGCGTGACAAAAACGGTGACGACCACGGTGGCGAGAAGGCCGACGCCGTAGAGCACCCCTTCGCCGGTGGTGCGCACATGGTCGCCGGTGGCGGCCTTGGCCAGCGAACCGAGATACACATACATCACGGTGCCCGGCATCATGCCGATCCACGAGGCAAGGACGAAATCCCGCAGCTTTACCTGCGTCAAACCGAACGCGTAATTTAATAGAGTGAACGGAAACACCGGTGAGAGCCGCGTCAGCCCGACAATTTTCCAGCCTTCGTTTGCCACGGCTTTATCGATGGCGGCGAAACGCTCGTCGCCTTCGATCTTTCGGGCAATGGCGTTGCGGGCCACATAGCGGCCCACGAGAAACGCGGCGGTGGCACCGAGGGTTGATCCGGCGGAAACATAAACCGAACCCCACGCCACGCCGAAGAGTGCGCCCGCCCCCAGCGTCAGCGCCGAGCCGGGGATGAACAGCACGGTGGCCACAATGTAGAGGCCGATGAAAATGACCGGCCCCCAGGGACCAAGTTGGCCGACCCAGTCGAGACCTTGTTTGAGCCGGTCCTGCAAATGCAGTTCTTTGGCGACGACGAAAAGGACAATGGCGATGGCGGGATACACCAGCCATTTCCAATTGAAGCCGGATTTGCCGGCGGATTTTTTAGATTGAGTCACGGGGATTGATGCGGGGTCTGCGTTCATTAATTTGGGGTGATGGAGGCGAGTCGTCACTTGCCCTGTTCGTTCAACGACCAGTCGTATTCGGTGTAATCGATTTTGAAACCTTCCGTGGTCACCACTTTACCCGGCCAGTAAGGCTGCAAAGCCGCGAGCACCGAGCCAGACTTCTTCTCGAAATCGCCGCCATACCATTTGAAAATGGGCGAGAGATAGACGGTGCGATTGGCGGCATCCACGCGGTTCTTGGTGGCTTCCGCGAGAAATTGTTTCGCCTGATCCACGAATTGTTCTTCAAGCCGCGTGGCCACGTAAGCCTCGCCGCGCAAGGGCGGACAACCTTTCGCCGCACACACCAACACGAAGTGCAGGCGCGGCTCGGCGTAGTCCACGCGGAGGATTGTATGCTCCACGGTGTTCAAATCGATGGTTTCGCCGAACAACTTGACGACCGGTTGATCCCACGGTCCGCTGAACCACCCGCCGATGGCTTTGATGCTCTTGAGCGGGTCATGGTCAATGATGAGCCGGAGCGTGTAGGCATTATAGACGTTGCTTAGAAAGGCGATTTGCTGAGGCTCGCTCCACTGTTTAAACCCGGTCTTGCTGACGGCGGCGACCTGGTCGAGATAGCGGTTCAAGTCTTGGGGATGCTCTTTCAGCCCCGCATAATCCACGCGGGCATTTTTGACGTATTGCTTGAGCACGCCATCGAAGATGACGTGTGATTGGTCGAAGGCGGCGGCCATTCGGGAGGCCAACGCCGAGCAACTGAGTGCGACGGCGAACAATGGCAGAAAGGTTTTTGATGTAGTCATATTTCTTTTCCCAGGTTGTGAACGATCGGTAGTCTTGGATATTCCAACGCTGGGAGAGACTTTCTGTCCGGCATGGACGGCAAGATCGCGGGGGCAGTTGGCGTTTTGGGCGGCGTTGTCGCCGGACTCGCCGCTTCGCTCTGCTGCATCGAACTGCTGCTTTCGCTTGCTCTCGGGTTGGGCAGCTTCACCGCCTCGGCATGGTTCGCCCAGTGGCGGCCGGTGCTGCGGGCGGTTACATTCGTCCTCCCCGGGATTGCTGGGTCATGAGTTTTTTGGAATTCTCGCGGTCGTCCAACCAACGCCTGAACGTCACGGTGGGCAGGACGACGAAGCTGAACATCAACGTAAGACGGCGATCCACCGACTTTCTTCCGCAGAATCGGAATTTGGTCTATTAAGGACGGCACCAATACCCCGCAGCTTGCTGCGGTTGGATGGCGGCCCCCGCTGTTGCAGGGTCGCGACGTTGCCCTGCGTGGTCGAGCAGCGGGCAATGGTTCGGGGCGTGAGCTCGCGGCGGCGCGGAGCAGTCATTCAATATCTGATGGAGATCTGAACCGGCGCTTGGCGGACCGGCGCGTGATCGTGGCGCCCGAACGGAAGGCGAAGTCCTGGGCGGCGGAGCGCGGCTACGCCCGGGTTTTCGGCGCGCGTACGCCCGAACGCTTCCGGCATAGCTACGTCCGGAGGCATCACCGTCAATCGACCGGCCCGCCACGGCTCGCGAAACATTCGCTTGTAAGGGTTATCGGCGGGACGGTTAAGTGAAGCGTGCAAACTGTGCCTTCCACCAACGACTCGGGCCTCGGCACCGGTGAGGTCCGTCGTCGCCACATCGTGGTAAAGGCCGTGATCGTGGGCATCCTGGCCGGCCTGCTGGCTTCGGCGTTCCGGTGGTCGCTGGAGCGAATCGAGCACGTCCGCGAGCACCTCGTCGAAGGCTTTTCCGGCTGGTTTGGGCTGCCGGCGGCGCTGGTGCTCGGGGCGCTGGGCGGCGGGGTGGGCGTCTGGCTGGTGCGGCGGTTTGCCCCGCACGCCGCGGGGAGCGGGATCCCACACCTGAAGGCGGTTCTGATCCACCAGGCGGAACCGGAATGGAAGCGACTGTTGCCGATCAAATTCCTGGGCGGCGTGACCGCCATCGGCGGTGGGCTGGCCTTGGGGCGCGAGGGACCGACCGTCCAGATGGGCAGCGCCGTGGGTCACATGGTTTCGGATGCGTTTCGGGTTCGCGTGGGTGAGGGGGAGCGGCGGGCGCTGATCAGCGCCGGGGCCGGGGCCGGGTTGGCGGCGGCGTTCAATGCGCCCCTGTCGGGCCTCGTGTTCGTGCTGGAGGAATTGCACGGCAACTTCACGCCGGTGATGTTCGTGGCGGCGTTTCTCGCGTCGGTCGCGGGCGACGTGGTCTCGCGCCTGGCCCTGGGCGAGTTGCCGGTTTTCCATCTCACCGGCATGAGCGCACCGGGAGTGGTGACCCTGCCGTGGGCCGCGCTGCTCGGGGCGGCGGCGGGCGTGTTCGGGGTGGCGTTCAACCGCGGCTTGCTGGCCACGCTCGACCTGAGGGAGCGCCTGATGCGCTGGCCGGCCTTTGCCGTGGGCGCGACCGCCGGCGCGTTTGTGGGCTTTGTCGGCTGGACGGTGCCGGGCCTCGCCGGTTCGGGGGGGCCGCTCGTGCAGATGGCGCTGTCGGGCAAGATCGCGCTGACGCTGCTGCCCCTCTTCATCCTCGCGCGGTTTTCGCTGACGATGGTGAGCTACGGCTCGGGCGCGGCGGGCGGGATATTTGCGCCGTTGCTGGTGCTCGGGGCGCTGGGCGGCGTCGGATTTGGCGCGTGCCTGCATTTGCTCTTTCAGAGCTCCCACTCCCTGACTCCGCAGGTCTTTGCCGTGCTCGGCATGGGCGCGATGTTCACGGCCATCGTGCGGGCGCCGCTCACCGGCATTGTGCTGCTGATCGAGCTGACGGGAGTCTATGACTTCATGCTGCCGCTGCTCGTCAGCTGCATGATGGCCTACGGGGTGGCCGAGTGGCTGGGCAACGCCCCGATTTACGAGGCGCTGCGCGCCCGCCGGGCCGCCGCCGCTGGGGGCTGAACGCCGGGGAGGCGCGAACAGGGCGGTTTTCTGCTTTGCGCCCGCGGCGGGGGCGGCGGAGGCTGTCGCTGCATGTCCGCCACACCGATCCAGTTCTTCCACCGCTACACGCGCACGATGGAGGTCGAAAAAATCTACGGCGAAGGTTGGCTGCGGTTTGCCTACGAGAATCCGGCCGGGCGGTTCTTCGTGTGGCTGCTGGCGCGGCGCGCTTTTTTTTCGCAGTGGTACGGCCACCGGATGAACCGGAAGTCGAGCGCTCTGCGGGTGCTGCCGTTCATCTCGCGGTACGACCTCGACGTCGACGAATTCGCCAAGTCGCCCTTCGACTACAAGACTTTCAACGAGTTTTTCTATCGCGCCCTCAAGCCGGAGGCGCGGCCGATCGCAGAGGGGGACAACGTCGCCGTGTTTCCCGCGGATGGGCGTCACCTCGTCTTCCCGGACGTCGCCGCCGTTCCGGGGTTTTACGTCAAGGGCATGAAGTTTACGCCGGCGGAGCTGCTGGGCGACGCGGTGCTGGCGGAAGGATTTGCGGGTGGGGCGATGGTGATTTCGCGCCTCTGCCCGGTGGACTACCATCGGTTTCATTTTCCTGTGAGTGGCGTTCCGGCCGAGGCCCGGCTGATCAACGGGTGGCTGTATTCGGTGAGCCCGGTCGCCCTGCGCGTCCGCCTGCGCTACCTGATCGAGAACAAGCGCGCGATCACGCTCCTGGAGAACGAGGTATTTGGCCGCCTGGCCGTCGTGGAAGTCGGCGCGACCAACGTCGGCAGTATCCGGCAGGCCTTTGTGCCGGGCCGGGCGGTGCGCAAGGGCGACGAGAAGGGGCTCTTTGCTTTCGGCGGATCGTGCGTGATCACGCTGTTTGCGCGCGGCCGGATTCGCTTCGACGCCGATTTGGTCGCGCAGAGCGTCGAGCACCGCGAGACCTACGCGCGCATGGGTGATCGGATGGGCGTTGCGCCCTGACGGCGGGCGCAACTAGGCGCTTGCCCATCGCGTCGGGGCGGGCGAGCTTCGGCGCGAAAAGGAGGCTGGCCCGGGTGGTGGAATGGCAGACACGACGGTCTTAGAAGCCGTTGCCGCAAGGTGTGCAGGTTCGAGTCCTGTCCCGGGCACCACAACGAGTTACGGGGAGATCGCGGCGAACCCCGGCCACCGGACCGTTGGCCCAAAGTCAGCCGGCCGCCGGCTCGTTGTTCCAGAGCGCGCGGCAATAAGCCCCTTCGCCAAACGCCAGGGCATTCGGACATTGTCGCGACTTTTCACGAACACAGCTGACCAGCCGTTCTTTCGTCGTCACCCACAGCAGTTGCAACTCGCATCGTCTCCCCAGCGGGCAACGAACCGCTGCGGAAGGCACAGCCTGGGAGGTCGGGTTCGTTGAGAGGTGCGTCATCGCGGGGCAAGGCAGGCGGTCATGGCAGCACTTCCCTGAAATCTTACGCGGTGGAGCGCAATTCTGCGTCGTCGGGCGGCTGAAAGTAGTAGTCGTTATGAAAAATCGGCTTCTTTTACCGGTCGATAAGCCTATCCATGGTGACGCTCCGTATAAGGCTTCCAATGCATGTGCCAATAGATGCACACCGGACTGGTGGTGGTTTTCCGTGGGCCCTCGCCGGAGGGCGAACCGGCCGCGGTCGGTCTGCTCATTCGCAATGGGTCCGCTACCCGGGAGCTTGCTCCGGCCTGGTGCGGCGCAGGAGCGGCTTTACGCCGCGATTCGTGGGATCATCGCGGCATAATGCCGCTTGGCTGTCGCTTCCCGGGGTGGAATCGTTTCTGCTCGGAGGTCGACACCGTCCGCCTACGTGTTGCCCCCGGAGTACCTCCGCGGCGTCGCCCGGAAGCCCCCCGCAATGAACCTCTCCCCTCCCTGTTCTCACCGTGCCCAACCGATCGCGGCCGGCGTTCGCACCCGCAGTGGACCGCGGGCTGGCGCCGGCCGGCTTCTCCGTCGCGTCGTTCCCACCCTGCTGCTGGGCGTGCTGTCCGGCGGCCTGGCGGTCCTGCGCGCGGCAGAGCTGCGGCCGAACATCGTGTTCGTGATCACCGACGATCAACGATGGGACGAACTCGGCTGCGTCGGGCATCCCGCCGCCAAGACGCCCAACATCGATCGCATTGCCCGGGAGGGGGCGTTGTTCAGGAACTTCTTTGTGGCCACCCCGCTGTGTTCGCCCAGCCGGGCGAGTTTTCTCACCGGGCTCTATCCGCACCGGCACAAGGTCATCAACAACGACAAGCTCGGTCTCGACGCCGTCAGCCACGCGCTGATGACGTTTCCGCGGCAGCTGCGCGAGTCGGGTTACGAGACCGCCTTTATCGGCAAATGGCACATGGGGCTGGATGACTCCCGCCGGCCCGGCTTCGACACCTGGATCAGTTTCAAGGGCCAGGGCGTTTACATTGACGGGGTCGTCAACGACAACGGCGTGCGGCGCCAACTCGACGGCTACATGACCGACTGGCTCAACCGCTGGGCGGTCGAGTTCGTGCAGAAGGCGCACACGAAGCCCTTCTGCCTCTATCTCTCGCACAAGGCGGTGCACATTCCGTACCTCCCGGCCCCGCGGCACGAACCCCTCTACCCCGACTACGCCTTCAAGCCGCCGCCGAAAGACCAGGCCGATCTCGCCGGCAAGCCCGTCTTGCAGCGCAAGATTCCACGGGTGAATCCCCTGGAACTGGAAGGCGTGGCCCCCGAGCCCGCCGAGCCGCGGCGCGGGCGGCCCCAGGATCCGGCATCAATCACCCGGGACCAGCTGCGCTGCCTCGCGGCGGTCGACGAGGGCGTGGGCGAGTTGTTCGCGGCGCTGGAGCGCACCGGGCAGCTCGACCACACCGTCTTCATCTTCACCAGCGACAACGGCTACCTCATGGGGGAGCACGGGCAGATGGACAACAAGCGCTGGCCCTGGGAGGAGGCGTTGCGCGTGCCCCTGCTGGTGCGTTACCCGAAGCTGATCGCCCCGGGCACCCGGCGCGATGCGATGGTGCTCAACATCGACCTCGCTCCGACCCTGCTGGAAATCGCCGGCGTCAAGTCGGTGGTGCCAATGCATGGGCGATCGTTCGTACCGCTGCTGCGCGACGCGGGGGCCCCGTGGCGGGAGGCGTTCCTCGCGGAATATTTTCTCGAAAAGGTCAGCGCGCGGGTACCGAGCTGGCAGGCCGTGCGCACCGAGCGCTGGAAATATGTGCATTACCTGGTCCCGGAAAACGTGGACGAGCTCTACGACCTGCAGACCGACCCGCACGAGATGCAGAATCTCGCCCGGGCGGCGGAGCACCGGCAGACGCTCGACACCCTGCGCGCCCGTCTCGACCAATTGCTGCAGGAAACGAAGTGAGGATCCTTGGACGCCGTCGCCTCCGCGTCGTCGGCCGGCCTTGGAGCTCGCCGCCCGCCTCTCCTTTCGAAGTACGGAATTCTGTCACAGGTGTGACATTAATCTGTATGACGGCGCGCGGGGTCGCTGGTGGGGCGGAGGTTCAGCGCGGTGCGGACAACGCGCGTCGCCTGCGCTGCGGCTCAATTTGAGGGCGACTCGGAACGAGCAGGATTGCCCCGCAGCGGGATGGGTTGGCGGGATCGACCGGCGAGTCGATCGCGGCCCCCACGGAGGTGGGCCCTGCAGCACGACACCGCCCTGGCGGACGGAGGTGCCGGGATTGAAGAATCTCGCCTCGGCGCGGGATTGACGCCAGACCCTCGAAGCCCGGCGAAGTCGATGGCAGCGGTCGGGGCAGGAGATGAGACAACAAACCAAGGCACACCCTCACCCATGAAACGAATCGAAGTCCTGGTCGGCCTGTTCGCGCTGGCCGGCGCCATTCCAATTTTCGCGGCGGCCGGGAGTCCGCCCAGTATCCTGTTCCTGATGACGGATCAGCAGCGGTGGGACTGCGTGGGCGCCAACGGCAACCGCCTCATCCAGACACCCAACCTGGATCGGCTGGCCGCGCGCAGCGCCAACTTTTCGCGGGCCTTCGTCGCCTCGCCGGTCTGCGTGCCGTCGCGCATCAGTTTCTTCACGGGCCGTTACGCGCACAGCCACCGCAACCGCGTCAACTACACCCCGCTCGATCGCGGCGAGGTGCTGCTGCAGGCGCGGCTCAAGCAGGCGGGCTACCGCACGGCGGTCGTCGGCAAGCTGCACTACACGCCGCCGACGCCGGAGGAGGCGCAACGGACGGGTTTTGACATCGTGGAGCTGCACGATGGGCAGCCACAGCTCGACCGCTGGTCGGCGTACGCGAAGTGGCGGCAGACCAACGATCCCCTGAAGCAACTCAATTACCGTGCCATTGCGAAAAAGATCCCGGCGGGCAGGAACCCGTATCGCTCCGCGCTGGCGGCTCCGTACACCGAGACCGGCTGGACCGGCACGCTGGCGCGGCATTGGCTCAACGAACTGGCGCACGGGGACCAGCCGTTCTTCCTCCACGTGTCGTTTTGGAAACCGCATTCGCCTTTCGAGGTCGCCGAGCCGTACGATGCGATGTACGACAAGATCGAGATTCCCATCCCGGCGCGGTTCACCGAGGACGACTTGAAGAACCTGCCGCTGCCGTTGCAGAAGCTCGCGACGCGCGGCAGTGGCAAGGCGCTGCAGATCGACCAGGCCAAGCTGCAGTGGATTTACCGCAGCTACTACGGCGCCATCAGCCACGTCGATCACGAGATCGGTCTCATTCTCGATGCGCTCGAGGCCAGCGGCCGGGCGGACAACGCGCTCATCGTCTTCAGCTCGGATCATGGCGACCAATTGCTCGAACACGGCATCATGGGGAAGAATTGCTTTTTCGAGGCGGCGGTGCGCGTGCCCTTCATGCTCTGCCTGCCCGGTCGCGTGCCGGCGCGGCGCTACGATCAACTCATCGAGACGGTGGATCTGCTGCCGACGTTGTGCGAGTTGATCGGTCTGCCGGAACCGCTCGAGTGCCAGGGGCGCAGTTTTGCTCCGCTCATCGCCAATCTCGGCCGCGCCTACACCCCGCACGACACGGTGTTCAGCGAGAACGTGATTCCGGAGGTGATTACCGGCGGCAACCTCAATTTGTTTTTTGCCAAGGGCAAAGGGGTCGACGGCATCCGCCATCCGGATGCGAAGATGGTGCGCACGGAGCGCTGGAAGTACTGCCACTACGGCGACGGCGTGGCGGAGCTCTACGACCTCCAGGCCGACCCGCAGGAGCACACCAACCTGGCCGGTCGCGCGGAGCTTCGGGCGGTGGAGGAGGACCTGCGGCGACGCCTCCTCGACTGGCTCATCAACAGCTCGGAGACCGACCAGATTGCGCCGCGCTGGTTGCTCCCGGAACGAACCAAATGATGCCCCCCGTGAATTCATCCTCCAAGCGCTCGATTTTCGTCATGGCGGCTGGTTTTTGGGCGGCGTTCGCGCCGCAATGCGCGACCGCTGCCGAGGCGCCGATCGATCCGGTGCGAGGCCGGCAATTGATGGAGAAGTCGAACCACGGCGAAGCGCTCACTGCCGACGAGGCGGCCTACCTCGAGCGCGTGAAGCAGGCGATTCGCGCCCGGCAAGGCGGGAAGCAATCGGGCGCCAAGACCAAGGCAGATCCCCCCGCGGCCCCGGTGGATCCGAAGGATTGGGTGAGCCTCATTCCGCTCACCGACATGACCGCACCGTATAAAGGGGAGGACGGCGGTCTTTACGGCCGGGGCGAGAACACCCCGCCGGCCGCGCATGCCCGGCAATTGCAGGCCGACATCACCGCCATCCTCCAGATTGCGCGGCATCATTACCCCAACCTGCGCGTGGTGTACTGCTCGAGCCGGACCTTTGGCGGCTGGTCGGGGCGCGCGAGCGGCAGCCCGGAGCCCTTTGCCTACGAGTCGGGGTTCGGCACGCGCTGGGTGGTGCAAAGCCAAATCAACGGCGACGCTCAGCTCAACTTCGACCCCGCGCGGGGCGCCGTGAAGGCGCCCCTCGTGCTATGGGGGCCTTACCTCTGGGCCCAGGGTGACACGCCGCGAAAGATCGACGGACTCACCTGGACGCGCAACGACGTGCGGGAGGATCAGCTGCATCCGAGTCCGGCCGGTTGCCGCAAGACCACCGCGCTGCTGCTGAATTTCTTCAAGACGACCGAAGGCCCCCGGCGCTGGTTCGTGCAGCCGTAAACGCGCCGGCGACCCCGCGCCACCCCAACTCGATCCTGCACTTTTGAAATGCCCGCCTTTTCTGGCGCTAACCGTGATCGGCCGTGCGTCCGCCCGAGCCGTGGAACCAACAGGCGAGCAAATCACCGTTGGACCGCTCGACGATGCCGGAGGCATGGTTGTGCCAGGTTTCAGGCGGAAAGACTAACCGGGCTTCGTGGAACGTCCCTTGGGCCGGCGCCGCTTGGGTGAGGGCGGTGGTGATGAGGCCGAGGAGCAGGGAGACCAAACGATGCCGTGGGAGGGGGCAAGTCGGGGTCGCCTTGGCCTGGCACCGTGCCGGGCGTACCGCCGAGGTGCAACCCCGGCCGCCGGCTGGCCGGTCCCCGAAGCCGGCCCCACCAAGTCCGCAAATCGTGCACATTTCTCCGCAACGCCTGCGCAGCCCCCTTCGGGAGCCGTTGCTAGCATGCACGTCACCCGCCCAGGCCCTGCCGCCAGCGGGACCTCACCTCCATGAACACCGTCATCGCCCCCATCGACTTCTCCCGCATCAGCGGCGGGGTGGTGGATGAGGCGATCCGGCTCGCCCGCAGCGTGCAGGGGAGGGTGGTCGTGATGCACGTGGTCAAACCGTCGGTACTGGCCTCGGAGATGGCGCCCCTGGCGAGCCGGGCGGTGCAGATGACGGCGGAGGTCGAGCGGGTGGCCCGGGTCCAATTGCATCTGATGCAACGTCGATTGATGAAACGGGGCATCTCGGTCGAGACGGTCTGTGCGACTGGTTCGCCGATCCGCTGCATCGTGGAACAGGCGGAAAATCAGGCGGCGCGTTACATCGTGCTCGGCGCCCAGCGGCACAGCGCCCTGCGCCAACTGGTGGTGGGGGGCACGGCCAGCGGCGTGTTGAAAACCGCGGGTTGTCCGGTGGTCATGGTGCCACCGATGAAGAAGGCCGTCGCCGCGGCCTGAACTGGGGTCGGAGGGGGCGCCGGCGGTTGGCCGGGGCCCGGAGGTAAAGGCTCGCCTCGCCGCGGGTCGTCGCGCGTTATTTCCGCTGTGCCCCCTCGAACTCTCTCCTCTCGTTCCTCGCTGCGCCGCCGGACCGGTGGGAGCGCCGCACGCTGCCCCGGAATCGTCCTCGCGGCTCTCTTCGCCGCCGGTTTGGCTCTGACCATGACTGCCGCCGACTCCGCCCCGACCCCAACTCCCGCCCAGCTGCGCTCGACCCTCTTTGACTGGGATAAACTCCCGGTGACAACGACACCCACCGGCGTGCGGCGGGCCGTGCTGGATGGGGCGACCAGCACGCTCGACAAGCTGCATGTGCACATCACCACGCTCAATCGCGGCCAGAATTCGGGCGAGCCACGCCGACACCTGCAGGAGGAGGTAATCATCGTGAAGGAAGGTCTGGTGGAAGCGTACGTCGACGGCCGAACCCAGATCCTGGGCCCGGGCTCCGTCATCTTCTTTGCCGCCAACGCGGTCACGCGCCTGCGCAACGCCGGCGACGGGCCGGCCACCTATATCGTGACGTACTATTACACTCCCCTGACCCCGAAGGAGTGACCTCGAACCCCGCTGCCATGAAGAAACTATCTCCCGTCCTCGCGTTGCTCCTTGTCTCCGCGGCAATTTCCGCCGCTGCTCCCGCGCAAGCGGTCAAACTCTCGCGGCTGAATGACCGCGTGCGGGTTGAGGTCGGCGGGCAATTGTTTACCGAATACGTCTTCACGGGCGCCACGCGGCCGTACTGTTATCCGGTCCTCGCCCCGGACGGCACGTCGCTGGTGCGCGACTACCCGATGAAGGACACGCCGGGCGAAGATCGCGATCACGCGCATCATCGCGCGCTGATGTTTGCGCACAGCAACGTCAACCAGGTCGACTTTTGGAACGAAGGCACCTCCGGCACGCGTTTCCCGAAGGGCCGCACGGTGCACGACGGTTTGCTCGCGACCTCGGGTGGTGACGTCGGTGTGATCCAGGTGCGCAACCGCTGGGTGGATCCAGGGGAGAAACTGATTGCCACCGACGAGACGACGCTGCGTTTCTGCGGCAACGCAGAGGCGCGGATGATCGATTACGAGGTCACAATCCACGCGCTGCCCGGCCAGCCCCTGCTCCTGGGCGACAACAAGGATGGCACGATGGCCATCCGCGTTGCCCAGTGGATGACGATGCCGCACAAGATGCAGAAGAAGGACATCCCCGGCGTCGGCCACATTGTCACGGCCGGTGGCGACCGCGATGCCGCGGCCTGGGGCAAGCGCGCCGACTGGTGCGACTATCATGCTGAGCACAACGGCACCGTCTACGGCGTCGCCATCTTCGACCACCCGCAGAACCTCCGCCACCCCACATGGTGGATGGCGCGCGACTACGGTTTGTTTGCGGCGAATCCGTTTGGCCAAAGGGACTTTGAGCCCACGGCGAAACATCCACCGGGCAAGGGCGACTACCCCATTGCCGCCGGCGGGACCCTGACCCTGCGCTACCGGTTCTATTTCCACCTGGGGGACGAAAAGGCCGCGGGCATCGCCGCGCGCTACGCCGAGTACGCCGCCGGAAAGTAGTCCGGCTCCGCCAAGTTTTTCGCCGAAAACGCGCCGGCTTGTATGTCACGTATTACGTGACATCTGCCCTTTAGCCCTCGCCCCACGTCTTCCCGGGAGGGAGGAAGGCCGCGAGGAGCGGTGATCCGATTCGTTCCGGACGCGAACGGAACGTGGTCCGCCGGAGCGGTCGCCGGTCAACGCTTCGGTGCGGCGGCGGCGGTGCGCGCGAGGAGCGGCGTCGAGTTCGGCCTCCGAGGGGATATGATCAAATGCCCGGTCGACCTTCTTGCCCAGGAGGTGCCGAACCGCGAAGTCGAGCCAGGCGGCCCAGTCGGCGTTGCGCAGCGTGGGGCCCTCGCCGTAATCGCGGTGGTCGAACACCACCCAAGCGTAGTCGCGGGCGAGCGCGGGTCAGCCTATTTTTTCTTGGGGGCGGGCAACTTGGTCGACGCCTCGGTCGAATTCTTGCTGCGGGCCTTGGTGGCGGGTTCGATGGTCACATTGCGGAACGCAATGGATCCCGCATGGGAAAGCACCTCGGCACTTTCCACGCCGCGAAAGGTGCAGTCGGCAAAACGCACGCCGTCGATCGTGGCCGCCGGGAAGCCGGCGATCCACATCACGCGGGGACTCGCCTTGCTCGTGACGTGCTCGATCACCACGTTGCGCACCACCGGCCGGTGCGGGCCTTTCGCCCCCTCCTCGTACATCAAGTCGATGGTCAGGACGGCCTCGGCTACGCGACCGATTTCGACCCGGCGCATGAACACGTTTTCGATCACGCCGCCGCGCTGGGCGTTGGACTTGAAGCGCAGGGCCCGGTCGAGGTTGGGGCTGTCCATCTTGCAGTCTTCCACGAAGACGTTGCGGCAATTGCCGGAGATCTCGCTCCCGATGACGACACCGCCGTGGCCGTCCTTCATGGTGCAGCCGCGGACGATGAGGTTTTCTGAGGGAGTGGCGACGCGCCGCCCGTCGTTGTTGCGGCCCGACTTGATCGCGATGCAGTCGTCGCCGGTGTCGAAGGTGCAGTTTTCGATCAGCACGTCGCGGCACGACTCGGGATCGCAGCCGTCGTTGTTGGGCCCGTGGCTGTTGATGCGCAGGCCGCGCACGGTGACATTGGTCGAGAGCGCCGGGTGGACCTCCCACATCGGCGAACGCACGATGGTGACGCCCTCGATGAGGACATTCTTGCAACGATAGGGCTGGATGAAATTGGGCCGGAGGAAACCGCCTTCGCCAAAAACGCGCTGGGCCACGGGTACGCCCGTCTCACCCATTTCGATCAGGCGGTCGCGCGCCGGCTGTTGTTTTTTGGCCCCCTTGCGCTTGTCGTTCCAGGCCCACCACGTGTCCCAGTCGGCGCCGCCGTCGAGCGTGCCCCGGCCGGTGATCGCGATGTTTTCCTGCTCAAACGCGTAGATGAGCGGGGAATAATTCATGCATTCGACTCCCTCCCAGCGCGTGAAGACGATCGGGTACTTGGCCGGATCGGGGATGAACTGCAGGGTGGCACCCTCGGCGACATGGAGGTTGACGTTGCTCTTCAGGTGAATGGCGCCGGTGTGGAAGACGCCGGGGGGCACGACGACGCGACCGCCGCCCGCCGCGTGGGCCGCTGCAATCGCCTGTGCGATGGCCGCGGTGCAGTCGGCTCCGCCGGCCACGGCCCCGTGATCCGTGATCGGGAACTCGCGGGCGGGGAATTGCGGCGCCTGGATCCGGGCGAGGATCACGGGAACGCTGTCCCAGTCCACCTCGGCGGCGGGGAGCGCGGCCGGGGTGGCACCGCTCAACAGAACGACGAACAGGGCGCGAATCTGAGGCGAAGTGATCATGGCAAGAGGGTTCGGCGGGGGGCGTTTGCATAAAACGCGGACCCGTGTCGCTGGCGATGCGAAAGTGGGGCCGCCGGGATTCTCGCGTCGCTGGACTTGTCGGAGCGGCTTTACGCCGCGAGGCCGTGCGCGCCATCGGGAGATACCCTTGCCCGCAATCTGCCGTTGGCGCCCACCGGGGAGTGGATGGGACAGGTCAATACCCGGAGTCGGCGAGCTGCTGGCGTAGTTCCTGGAGGGCAGGTCCGAGTTGGTTGGGGAGATCGGTCCAGATGGGTTCGAGGGCGAGGCGGTCGTTGTACCCGGCGCGGCGCAGGGCGCGAAGATAAGGCCGGAAGTTCTCGCCGTTCACGCCGGGGGCGGCGCGGTCCTTGTTCTCCGCCAGGTGGGCATGGCGAATGAGCGGGCCGACCTTGAGCAGGTCGTCGGGCGATTCGCCGTTGCGCAGCATGTGGAAGAGATCGACGAGCAGCCTGACCCCGTTGGTGTTGGCGCGGCGGACAGCTTCGGCGCCCTCGAGCACGGTGTTGACGAGGTTGCATTCGCCACGGTTGAGCGGCTCGACCACGAGGGTCACCCCGTTCTCCTCTGCGAGCGGCCCGAATTGCTTGAGCAGGTCGACATATTGCTCAAACCCTTTCGCGATCGGAAACCCTTCGGGCACCATGCGGGCACCGGCGCTGCCGAAGACGACGAGGGTCATGCCGATTTCCTGGGCGCGGCGGAAGACGGTGTGGGCGTAGCGGTCGAGCCGGGCGTAGTCGATGTTGGGGCCGCTGCACTTGAGGGTGGCCGGCAGCAGGACGTTGGCCGCCGGCATGGGCAAGCCGCAGGCGCGCACGGCGGCGGCGTGGGGGGCGAAGGCGGCATCGGGCGCTTCGGGCATCAGGAAATTGACGACGTGGCCCTCGATGAAGTCGCAGGCGGGGCGGGCTGGCAGAGAGGCGAGGGTGGCGGGGTCGGTGCAGAAGCCGATTTTCATGATGGGGTAACGGTGCGGGCGGAGGCGGCGGGTGTCGAGACGATGCCTTGGGTGGAAAAAGCTCTTGCGTTGGCCGGGGGCATGGCGCTTTGTGGCCGGTCCAAGGTTTCGGGCTGTAGCGTAGCCTGGTAGCGCGCTTGCATGGGGTGCAAGAGGTCGTGAGTTCGAATCTCACCAGCCCGACCATTTAAACCCCCGCGAATTTTCACGTCTTGTCGCGTCTGTTCGCGTCTAACTGCGACACTCACACTGGGTTGCGAAATAAGTGTTTGATGACCCGAGACGACACGTGATGACAGGCGACGACCCTCTGCGCCCCCCATTTGTGTGCGTATTTGTGTGCGTTTCTGTGTGCGTGCGATTTCGGCTAAATTTCTGACCTGCCGCTTCAACGCATGAATTTTTTAGCAAGCGAAGGTTTGCCGCGAACCGAATACCGGCTGATTAACGACCGATTGCGGGCGGCGTTGTCGCCTCTGAAAGCAGCGCAATACGGGTAACGATCAGGCGCTCAGCACCCTCAACGAACTTGACCATTGCCGGTCCCGCCCTAACGACGGCGTGCCGTCTGTGAAGAGCGTCGTGCTGCGGAAGCGCGGTGCCCTGAGCGATATTCAGCTCATCACGAACGATAGCCTCATCCATCATTCGGCCGAGCTGGCCCGGAATATTTCCCGTGGAAGGTTTAGGCATAGGGTTCACGGTGTCCGCCCTGCACACGAAAACGTGAAAATTACCATTCATATAGGTCTTGAAACGGTGTTACGTTATCATACCGTAAATTAAGAAGTGAGCACAAAACGTAACACAGGCACCCAACTCGTGAAGGCTGGCAACTACGTCCGCAGCCTCGGGGTTTTCCGTGCCCGTGACATGGTCGCAGCCGGTTACTCGCGGGAATACCTTCGCCGCCTCGTCGGACAAGAGCAAGTGCGTCAACTCGGACGCGGGCTCTACGCCTCGATGAACTTCGATGGCGACCACAATCTTTCTCTTGTCGAGGCCGCCAAACGCGTGCCGCGCGGCGTAGTCTGCCTGATCTCTGCTCTCCAGTTTCACCAGATCGGGACGCAGTCGCCGCATCAAGTCTGGCTGGCGCTCCCGCGCGACACCAATTGCCCAAGCAGCGGGAATCTGCCGTTTCGGTTCTGTAAGTTTTCTACGGCTTCCTATTCCTTCGGAGTTCAGGAGCACTCACTGCCGGGTGGCATCGTGCGCATTTACTCTCCCGCAAAGACCGTGGCCGACTGTTTCAAGTATCGGCACAAGTATGGTCTCGATGTGGCGCTCGAAGCGCTGCGTGAGGGCTGGCGGGAGAAAAAATTCACGATGAATGAACTGTCCAAAGCGGCTGCCGTCTGCCGGGTGAGCCGAGTTCTCCAACCTTATCTTGAGATGCTGACATGAGCGCACCGAAAAATATCTCAGCGTCGGTAAAGGCCCGCCTTCAAAACGTCGCTGGCAAACGCGGTGAAGATTTTAACCTGCTGCTCCTACGCTACGGCATCGAACGCCTGTTATTCCGACTGAGCCAATCGCCCTACGCCGACGGGTTCCTGCTCAAGGGGGCGATGCTGTTTGTCGTTTGGGATGAGAAAACCCATCGCCCCACGCGCGATGTCGATCTCATGGGATTCGGTCCTTCGGAAAAAATGGATTTGACCCAGGTATTCCAAGAGGTCGCGGCAACGCCAGTGGTAGACGACGGAATCGTCTTCAATCCAAAGTCTGTGCGGGCTGACGAAATCAGGGAGGACAACGCTTATGGCGGCGTCCGCGTCCGGCTGATGGGTAAACTCGGCACAGCGGAGATTCCGGTTCAAATCGACGTGGGCGTCGGAGATGCCGTCACGCCCGCGCCCGAAACAGCGACGTTCCCGGCACTCTTGGATTTCCCGGCTCCGCGGATTCGTATGTATCCCGTTTACACCGTCGTCGCCGAGAAGTTCGAGGCCATGGTGAAGCTCGGGATCCCTAACACCCGGATGAAAGATTTCCACGACGTCTGGTTCCTGGCGCATCGGTTTGAGTTCGATGGCCCGACCCTTCGGAAAGCAATCGAGGCGACGTTTGCCTGCCGGCAAACGAACTTGTCTCACTCGCCCGAAGTATTCACCGATGCTTTCGCCAACGATCCGACCAAACAGGCTCAGTGGGCCGCATTCCTGCGGCGCAACGGCCTCAGCGGGACCACCGATCAATTTGGCGAAGTCGTCGCCGTGATCCGAAAGTTCATCGAGCCTGTGCTCCGATCACGTTGAGCAAGTGATTGAAATCCACCACATGCGCTCCACGAACTGACCAACTTAGGTCAACCCCCACTAATTTTCACACCTTGTCGCGTCTGTTCACGTCTAACTGCGACACTCACAGTGGGTTGGGAAATAGGTGTTTGATGACTGGCGACGACAGACAATGACAGGCTACGACCCTCTGCGACCCCCGTTTGTGTGCGTATTTGTGTGCGTGCGATTTCGGCCAATTTTTTTGTGGCCGCCTCGGTAGGTAAATTAGGGAAGCCCGGCAGCGCCGCGACGCCGCCTGCCAGCGGGAGCTGGGAGGAGTCGGTGTAGAGGTTCGTCGTCAGCTTCAGATCGCTGTGGCGCATCAGTTCCTTCACCACGATGGGATGGACGCCATTGGCCAGCATCGTCGTTCCGAAGGTCATGCGGAGAGAGTGGAAATCAACCCGCCGTCCCTGCTCGTCTTTCAGCGGGATGCCGGCCCGCTCCAGATCCTTCCTCACCGTTTCGATTCGGGGGACGCGATGCCGGAACGGTTTTTCCATCGGGTCGAAATCTGGCGGACGGAGCCCGCGCAAGGTGTTCGCGAGTTCCGGGTGCAAGGGAAGAATCGCCTCCTTCCGATTCTTGCTGATTGAAGCCGGCACGCGCACACGCGGCTTTGCATCGTCGAGTAAGAAATCCATCCAACGAATCTCATTCAACTCCTTCCGACGAAGCCCGGTGTAGAGTGCGGTGCAATAAACCGCGGTCCGCATGAACGGCGCCGTTCTCAACAGGTTCGCAAATTCATCGGGTGAGAGGGCTCGCCGACACGGCAGCCGTCCCCGGGTGTCGATCCGCTGGATATATTTGAGCGGGTCTTCCTGAAGCTGGCGTTGGTTGCGCAGCCAGCGAAAGAACCCCTGCGCGTTGGCCAAAACATCATTGACCGATTTGGCGCTGAGTTCGGATTTCGTGCGCCAGTGCACGAATTCTTTGGGATTGATCGCACGCAGATCGCGCCAACCCAGCCGGTCAAACAACACGCGCAGCGTGCCGGAATATTTTCGCAGCGTGCCCTTTGTCCTCCCTTTGGCCTGCAGGTCGGCGACGAACTCGGTGAGATGTTCGGTCAGCGGTGTGTTCAACGCCTCGCGAATCGACCGGGCGGGCATCAGTCCCAACGCCTCCTTTTCGAAGTCTTTGGCCAATTCGTTGAGTTTCATTTCGGCGATGCGCCGATCCGGCGTCTGAAGGGCGAAGATCCGGGGCTTGGCCCAGCTATCGAGCTTCAGTTTGCCCGAATAGCAGTCTCGCTCCTGACGACGGCCATCCGCCCATCGAGCAGGTTTGAACACGTAGCAAATCATGAGTTGCCCGGTTTCATCCCGCGCTGGACAAGCAGTTTCTCCAGATACGCCACTAGATCGGTTGATAGGACTCGGGCGGAGCGCCCGATTCTGACCGGGGCGGGAAACTCGCCCGCTGCGATCAATCGTTCGAGGGTTCGCTTCGAAATGGAGAGCTCATGCGCAGCCTGCGGAAGCGTAAGAAGCATGCGCTCCGCGCTGCCGCGAGATACCAGGGCGGGAACAGCCGTAGTCATACGGCAATCCTCATTCGCCCGGCGTTGCCCGAAGCTAAACGCACCGTGGGCGCGGTCGATTGCGGCGGCTTCATCTTCTCCAGCCGGCGGGACTTGATCGACCTGATCTTCGTTGTTTTTGGCGTCGCCGGTTTGGTTGCGATGACCGGTTCAGGTGTTTCTTCGGGGCTTTCCTCCTCGTTGGGCGCGCTCGCCTCCGGCACCACCGCAACCACCGATTCGACGTCATCGGTCGATTCGGTGGCCTGCTGCGCCGACGCCTGATTCTTGGTGATGTCGAGGAGGTCAACGAGTTCGCCCTGCCGCTTGATGAGTTCGCGGTAACGCTCCTCGTGCTCGAAAATCTTTCCAGTGAGGGCGGTCAATTCCGCGAGGTTTGTCCGGCACCGCGCGAGTTCGTCTCGGCACCGCGATGCCTGCTCGTCGATCGAACGCGCGGCATGTTCCAGCGAGCTGATCGAGCCGACGGGTGACGGCGAAATATTGGCGGTGTATTCCGCCGCACCGCGCAGCGTCACCTTGTCGGGCCACGTTGAACGGTATTCGAGTTTGAATCCGGCCAGCTCTCCGAGCACGACCGTGCCGGCGCGCCCCGCAAGATGGTCGTCGCGATGCTCGGCGGCCAGATACACGAGCGCGGTGCCGGCCTCCGCACGCTCGGTGTAGGTTTTTTGCCCGACGATCATTTTGAATTTTTCGCCGTGCGTGTCCACCCGTGCGCTCAAGTCCCGTTCCATCGCCGCTACCTGTCGTTCCAACCGCGCCACGTCCTCGCCGGCCATGCGCAACCGGCTGCGCGTGCCATACTGCGATTCGCTGTGCTCGGAGCGCAGCCGTGACAGGCGCATCACCTCGACATCCACCTTGGCCTTTTCGATGACGAGCGGATTGCCCGAAGCGATGGCCTTCACTTCCGCATACGTGAGCGCGGGCGAATCCAAATCCTCAAGCCGGCGGGCCACCGTCCGGCCGGTCATCACCTGCGCGATGAACTTCGCCTTGGTTTCCAGCGTCTGCCACATGTAGGCATCGAAGCTGCCCTCGGTAACATAGCGGTTCACCCGGACGACGGCGTTTTGGTTGCCTTGCCGAAGAATCCGGCCCTCCCGCTGTTCGATGTCCGCCGGACGCCACGGGGCATCGAGGTGATGCAAGGCCACCAGCTTCGTTTGCGCGTTTGTGCCGGCGCCCATCTTTTGCGAAGACCCCATGAGGACGCGCACTTTGCCGGAGCGCACATCTTTGAAGAGCGCGAGTTTCGCGGCATCGGCGTCGAAGTCTTGGATGAACGCAATTTCGTCGGCGGGCACGCCGCGCGCGACCAGCTTGGCTTTGACATCCTGATACACGGAGAAGCCGCGGCCTTCGGCCTTCGGCGTGGAGAGATCGCAAAATACCATCTGCGTCAGGCGGTCCGCTCGCGTCTCCTGCCAGATCGAGAAGATTTCTTTCACGGCTTGGTTGACCTTGCCCTCGGGCGCATCCGCCGCCCCGCTCCGAACCAATCGCATGTCGAGCGCCGCCTTCCGGCCCTCGCCGGTAATTTTGAGCATGTTGTCCACCGAGGGATCGACCTTCTCGCGCTTGAGTTTTTCGGCCCGCTGCGCCAACGAGGCGACGAACGCCTTTAATTCCGGCGTCGTCGGCGCGCGGACGATGCGCGCCTTGCCGCCGTCGAGCGCGGGAATCGGAAGTTTGAGCATGTCCGCCGTTTGCACGTCGGCCATTGACCGGAACATCTGCATCAACTCCGGGACGTTCACGAACCGGGCGAACCGCGTGTGCAACCGGTAGCCCGCACCGTCCGGGGCCAGTTCCATCGCCGTCACGGTCTCGCCGAACGTGCCCGCCCACGCATCGAAGTGTTGGAGTTGCTGACGCCGCAGCATGTCCATTTGCAGGTAGCGCTGCATCGTGAACATTTCCGCCATCGTGTTGGTGACGGGCGTGCCGGTGGCGAAGACCACCCCCGCGCCGTCGTTTTGTTTTTGGACGTGCTGAACCTTGAGGAACATGTCGAAGGCCCGCTCGGAAGCGGTCTGCGGCAGCCCGGCCACCCGCGTCATTTTGGAAATGTAAAACAGGTTCTTGAACGCCTGCGCCTCGTCCACGAACAACCGGTCCACGCCGAGTTCCTCGAACGTGAGGGTGTCGTCTTTGCGATGCTCGGCCCCGAGTGTTTTGATGCGGGCTTCGAGTTTCTTTTTCGCCCGCTCCAATTCCTTCACGATCCGGGTGCCGGACGACGATGAACCGACCCGGTTTTTGTGCTCCAAAATGCACTCGGCCAGCTCCGCGTGCTGCCCGTCGAGGAACTCCTTGCGGGCCTTGGTCGAGATCGGCAACCGCTCGAAGCCCGAGTGGGTCACGATGATCGCGTCCCAATTGTTGGTCGCGATCCGGCTCATCAATTCGCGGCGGCGCAGGCTCGCGAAATCGTCGCGCCCGGCGGCGAGGATATTGGCGCCCGGGTAAAGCGTGAGCAGCTCGGAGCTGAACTGGCCAAGCATGTGATTCGGGACGACGAACATCGGCTTCCGGGCGAGTCCGAGCCGCTTCAGCTCCATCGCCGCCGCCGCCATCGTGTAGGTCTTCCCGGAGCCGACCACGTGCGCCAACAGCGAATTGGGCGTTTGCAGGATGCGCCACACGGCCGCTTTTTGGTGGGGACGGAGTGTAATGGTCGGACTCGCCCCCGGCAGCGTGAGGTGGTCGCCGTTGAACGTGCGGAGCCGGAGGTGATTGAATTCCCGGTTGTAGAAACCCACGAGCCGCTCGCGTCGGGCGTCGTCCTCCCAGATCCATTCGCCGAAGCGGTCTTTGATCTTTTGCTGCTTGTCGCGGGCCGACTCCGTGGCCGTCACGTTGACGGTGGCTTTGCCCTCGTCGTCATAGTCCAAAATCGTCGGAGTGCGGAGATTGAGCGCATCCTCGATCAGGGCGTGACCCGCGGCGCGCGCGGTGCCCCATTCGCTGCGGTCGGCGACGCCGGACTTGACGGCCGCGTTGACTTCGACCGTCCACAAACCGACCTGCGCCGCGTGATGCACGCGCACATCGTCAGGGCGGTGGCCGCGCAGGAGTTCGATGGCGAAGGCTGCGACGTCATTCGCTGGAATCCAGGCGGAGCCGAGTCGGACGTCGATTTCCGTGGCGGTGAGATCGGTCGGCTGCACGCCCGCCAGCGCCTCGACATTGTGACGATAGCGGACGTCGGTCTTTGCCGCCTGCTCGGACACGGCCAGTTTATGCCGGACGTTGCCCGAGAGATAGTCGTCATCCGTCTCCCACCGCCGGGTCTCCGGGTTCAGAAAAAGCGCGCCCTGTAATTCCGGGAGAAATTCGGCCTCGGATTTGCCGAGGAGTTTTCCGATGTGCGCCAGATCCACTTTGCCCATTTCGCTGAGCGTGATGACGAGGGCCTCCTTCGCGCCGCTGGCGGCCAGCACCGGCTGGCGACGCTGGATCGTGCGTTCACGGAAGATGGCAGTCTTCGTCGCCTTGTCGGTGTCGTCGTCGTAGTTCTCCAACGAAAGGAGCAGCGGCAAATCGGGGTCGCCCACGAAGGCGCGAACATTGGCCGACTGCGAGACCGGCCCGAATTGACCGACAAAATAATCGTAGTCCTGATTGAGCCGGAAGCGCGCGGCTTCCACCTCCGGGTCCGGCCGATTCTCGACCTGCGTGCGCAGACAATCGCGCGCGGCATCGCGCACGTAGATTAACCGCCGAATGCGCCGCGCCACCGCTGCGGGCAAATCGGTCAACAGCCGCAGCTCCTCGCCGTCGCGCACGGCGATCCCGCCGCCACCGTCCTCGGTCAGGACGTAGGCGTTGGGTTTCACGCCCGGCGGCGCCGGGATGGTCTGGCGCATCGCCGCCGCCTGCGCTGCCGACAGCGGTTTGAAAATGCCGGCCGGCAGCGTGGCCACCGCACCCGCCAATGCCTCTTCCAAGTCGCGCCCATCTGACGAGAGCCGGACTTCTTCGCGTCCATACATGCCGTGCTCCACCCGTTCCAGCCGGCCGAGCATCATTTCGGGATGCGCGTGGTAATACTCGTTGAGGAAAATGGCATTCGTCTCCGTGCCCAACGGGCGGCTTTCCCTCCACGGCTGACCGCCGGGCTTTTCGCCCGGCGCGCGTTTGCGAAGGAACACGATGTCCGTCGTGACTTCGGTGTTGGCGTTCTTCTTGAAGGCGGTGTTCGGCAACCGGATCGCGCCGATGAAATCACAGGACTTCGCCACCGCTTCGCGCAGATGCGGATACTGTTTGTCCAGCGTCCCGCGCGAAGTGATGAACGCGACCAAGCCCCCGGGACGCACGCGCTCGGCCGCCGCGACGAAGAAGTAGTCGTGGATGTGGAACTTCTGCGGATTGAACTTCGGATCGAAGGGCGCGTAGTCGCCGAACGGGACGTTGGAAACCGCGAGGTCGAAACGGTTGGTCGGAAGCGTGACGTTTTCAAAAGCCTGCGACCGGATGTCGGTGTCCGGATAGAGTGCCTTCGCGAGCCGGGCGGTGAGCGGGTCGATTTCCACGCCGGTCAGGTGCGAGCGCGCGGCCATCGCCTCCGGCATCACGCCGAAAAAATGTCCGAGTCCGCACGCGGGCTCGAGGATGCGACCGTGCTTGAAGCCGAGACGGTCCAGCGCCGCATACATCGCCCGGATGACGGTGGGCGAGGTGTAGTGCGCATTGAGCACGGTGGCACGCGCGGAACTCAATTCGTCCGGCTCCAGCAAACGGGCCAGTTCCTCCTGCTCCGCGCTCCACTGCGGGGCATCCGCCGGCGTAGCGAACACCTGCGGCAGACCACCCCAGCCGACGTATTTCGCGATGACGGCTTTTTCTTCCGGCGACGCCGGCCGGGCCTCCGCGTGAATCTGGCGGAGCGTGCGGATCGCCGCGAGATTCTGGCGATATTTCTGCTTCGGACCGCCTTCGCCGATACGGTCGGTATCGGTGATTCGGTAGTTACCCGCGTTGAGCGGTCCTACTTCCCCCGTTCCGGCTTCAGGAGGATGTATCTCTCCCTCACCAGTTCCCACGCCTGATCGTGCGCCTGCTGCGGGTTCAGCCCCTGTCGCCGCAACGTCCGCATCAATGTCTCCATTTCGTCCGTCGTCCGTTCCTGCGCGTCCAGCAGGGCGGCTTGCAGCCGGCCCAGCCGCGTCAGCTGGAGCACCATCCGCGGCCGATGCTGGCGCCAGTGGGTTTCCGCCATCCGGCCGTAGTTGAGGAGTCCGCTCATGTTGCGAGGGCGCGAAGAGGTCGAATTGCGACGGATCGTTGATTCGTTTTTGCGCCATGCTTCATGCCGTTTCAATCGTGATTCGACGAACCTGCGGGCCGGGCCTCGCTCCCGTTGGACGCGGGAAGTTGACCCGCAGTTCGCAGAGCCGACCGAGGTCGAGCGCCGCGCGGACCTCCGCCAACTCGCGGCCCTCGATCACAATTTCCTCTTTGTCGGTCTTGATGGTGAGCAGCTCCGGTTCGCCCATTGCGTGCTCCCAACGCTTGAATTGATCGGCCGGGAAAGACACCCAGCGGTCCACGAGCGCGAAACGCACGACGACCGCCGTCTGACCGATGGCCGAGATTTCGCCCCAGCTCGGGGGCGCCGGCCGCATCAGCGGCTTGGTTCCGGGGAAGATTTCGATGCTCATGCGGCGTTGGCGCGGACAGATGGGACGAGACGCGCCGCCCAACGCGCGCGCCAGGAGCGGCGAGGCGACGCGTGGTCGGTTTGCTCCGGGCCGACCATTTCGAGCGCGAGCTTCCGGTCGGAAGGCCGCATCATGGCATCGCGCGCGGCGTCTTTGTCGGAGGTGTAGATCATCTGGCTTTCGCGGAAGCGGGAATTCGAGACGTAGGCTTGTTTCAGACTGCCGGCCGCAATGCCCTCATCGGCCATCAGCAAGATGCCGCGGTCCACGGTTTTTCCCTGCGCGGCGTGCGACGTGGTCGCGTAGCCATGGGAAAACTCGCGAAACCACTCCGGCAAAACGCGACCGTCTTTCAGCACAATCCCGCCATCCGGCGCGAACCCTGCCACCTCGGCCAAGTCGCCGTTCCGCAAGCCCACTGGTTTAAGGTTGGCGCGCAGGAGCAAGCGATCCCCGACGGCAACGGGCGTCTCTTTGGCAAGCCCGACGTTGAATCCGCTGGCATGACGTGGCTCGATCCGGCGTTCATTGCCATCAGCTTCGCGCACGATCAGAAGACGATCCTCACGGCGAATCACGGTCACGGCGTCGTATTTCGAAAATGCTCCGAAGGCCCGGTGGAAACTGAGCACGTCGCCGGGCTGGTAATTCTGAATGCGACGGCGCTCCTCCTGCGTCCATTTCAGGGAATCGACGGTGGTGAAGATGCGTTCCTCCCCGGCGATCAACGAGGCCGTCCGCATTTGCCGGCGGACCGCGTCGGTAAAATCGTGGATTTCCGACCAGACCGGCGAAATCGCCAGACACGATTTCCCGGCACGCACCGTGCGAACGTAGTCGTGGGCCGCGGCGGCGAACAGGGCGGGCAGGTCACGGACCTCCTTGACGGCGCCGAGTCGGTCGAACCGGGTGAACGCGCCGAACGCGTCGCCCCGCGCCAGCCGAGCCACCGCTTGACGATAGGCCGGGTCCAGTTGCCGGCGGATTTCGGTCAGGCGAAACACCGGCACCCGGGCAAACTCCTGCAAGCAGCGCAGGGCATCGCCCGCCTCGACGGAACTATGCTGCTTGATATCGCCCACCAGTAACAGCCGGTTGTCGTTACGGGCCGCCAGCCGGCACAGGTCGCGCATCTCGCGCACGGAAACGAGTCCGGCCTCGTCCACGAGCAAGACCCGGCCACGGTTGGCTCGCTGGAGGGCTTCGCTCACCAACAGTTGTTGGAGCGTATCGGCATCCGTCGTCAGTTGTTGTCGCAGCACGTCCGTGGCGCCCGAGGAAGGCGCGCAGCCAAACACCTGGCCGCCGGCTTTTTCAATGCCGGCCACCACCGTTTTCAAACAAGTCGTCTTTCCGGTTCCAGCGTCACCCTGCAAGATGACTACGCCGGAGCACGAGCCCAGCAGGTCGCGGACAGCGGCGCTTTGGTCGGCCGCCAGTTTCATGCCGGCGGGCACTTTGCCGAACGGCCGGCTGCACTTCAGCTGCCCGTTGGCCCAACCGGTAAACTCCGCTTCGGCCGCCAGACCATCGCGTGACGCAATCTCATCCTCCACGCGGAGGAGCGCCCCGGAGCGTTCGCGCGCGGCGAGCGCACGTTTCAAGGCGGCAAGGTCGACCTGACCGCGCCCGGCGATCAGCGCTTCGCGCAACAACAAACGATCCTCGACCACGGACTTGCGCTCGAAGACGTGCGCTTCGGCCGAGACGATGGCCTGCGCAGGCGAAAGTTCGTCGCTTGAAACGGCCCGACCGTCGGCGCGGGCGATGGCATCTCGCAAGGAGACCATCCCGTCGCCGGCTTCCGTGACCCACTTCGCGCGCAGTTCGGTCGCGGTCGCGGCCGTCTTGGCCGCGCGGCTTTCTCCCGTCACCGCCTGCAAGGCGTCCTGAGTTACGACGCCGAGTTCCTTGGCCTGCGCCAAAATCGCCCGACGTCTCTTACTAAAACGCTCGCGCAATTCCGCCGGCACTCCCCGCACATTGAAGCCCAGCGAGCGGACGGAATCCAAGCCATAGCCGGCTGCGAGCATCCGCCGGGCGAGCTTGTTGTAGCAGACCTCGCGGAAATAGCCCTGATGCCGGTAGAACGCGGACGGTTGGACGCTCTTCCACCGGTCCTCCGTCTGGTCGTAGGTCACGTTCATGATGCACACGTGGGTGTGCAGTTGCGGGTCGAGCGACCGGCTGGCGTCGTGGGTAACGATGGCGGCGACCAGGTTTCCCGTGACCCGGTCGTCGTTGGCGCCACCGCGCCGGACGCGGGTCGCGGTGACGGCCTCGATCTCTTGCACGGTTTCCTTGACGGCTTCCCGCCACCAGCCGCCGATGCGTTGGTCACCTCCGACGAGATGGAGCAGGGAGACATCCTTCGGCGGGGAGATCTGGCCGAAGAAACAGACCCGCCGCTGAGCCCCTTTGTCCCGCACCATCAGTTTCTCTCCGGTCACCGGATGCAAACCCCGGCAGAGGTTTTCAAAATGCTCCAACTGACAGCGACCGGAAAGGCCCAGCCTTTCCGCGCCCAAACCCACCCAGGTCATTTCCGCCTTACCTTCTTCAGTCAGGTAATCGCCCACGACCATGTGCTCGCGGAAATACTCCACGGCACCTTTTACCACGACACAGGGTTTATCGAATCTGACCATGATTACGACCCTGCCCAAAACCCATACCGTTGCGAGTCTAAAAGCCATATTAGTCCACTCAAAGACCCGCAAAACCGAAATGAGTGACCCAGCCGGCACAACACAATCATCCTCACGAACCAGTATGATGCTGACCTCTCAAGAGCGGCACCAGCCGCACCTTTTACCTATACAAGTCGGAACACGCCACCCCTAACTGCCGTTAGGAAAACCTCCCGCCGCCACCACTACGTCGCTACTCCGCCACTACTCGGCCACTACTTCACCACTACTCGCAAGCGGCCATACGAAATTATTTTTCGATTTACTTAAAGCCATACCGTGCTAGCTTTCGACCCATGGCAGAACCCGCCGAACTTCACACCCGCCTCATGGAGGACGCCCGGAATTACGATCCGGCCGCGCACCACCGGGGCCTGCTCGCGCCTTACCGCGACGTGCTGCTCCTGTGGCGGGCGAAGTTCATGAGCTACGAGCAGATCGCGGCGACGCTCAACTCGCACGGGATCAGGGTCTCGCCGGCCGGCGTCGGGGTCTATTGCCGAGGCAACTTCACCAAGGCTGAAATCGAACGCGCCCGTCGTGAGACGCGCGAGGCGAACCGCTCGACCGCGCCGGGCCGGGATGCCGCCGCCACCGTGCCGGTCGCCAGTCTGAGACCCGCTGAATCCGCACCCAACCGACGCGGGCCAAAAATTGCCCGCGACAACTACTGAACGACTCAACCCGGCCATGCCCACCAAACGCATCATTCTCTTTCCCCAGGACAAAGGCGGGATCGGCAAGAGCTTTGTCGCCACCTTGCTCCACGACTATCTCACGGACGCCGGCATCCGCGTGAAGGCGTTCGACCTCGACCACGCCAATTCCACGTTCAACCGGTTGGTGCCCGAGGCCGAGTTCATCGACACCGATGTGGACGCCGACAAGCTCGGAGTGCTCGACCGGATCGTCCACGTGCTGCCGGAAGCCGATGTCGTCTTGGTGGACAACCGCGCGACCGGCGGCAGCAAGGTCATCGCCTATCTCGATGAGACGCGGCTGCCGGAGTTGCAGGCGGACTTCGGCTGCGCGCTGGTGTTCGCGGTGATCGCGACCGACGACAAGGACGCGAATTCACAGATCGCGGAGCTACTCGACTCCCACGGCCCCCGCGTCCGCTGGTTGGTCGTCCGCAACCTGCGCGACGGCGGAAATCTCGATCTTTTTAGCCAGAGCAATGCCCGGAAACGACTGGCCGACTTCGGTGCGGTGGAGGTCGAGGTCCCCTGTCTGGCGGAGGTCACGAAGAACCGGTTGCAGCAGGCCAATCTCACCGTGGGCCGTGGGCGCGAATC
>JBBRWR010000069.1:0-46655 GCA_038249085.1 Opitutales bacterium | reverse complement strand
CTACAAGCGATCAGTCACGGTGCAATCGCGGGATAAACCCGCTCCTACAAGCGATCAGTCACGGTGCAATCGCGGGATAAACCCGCTCCTACAAGCGATCAGTCACGGTGCAATCGCGGGGTAAACCCGCTCCTACCGGCGGCCGCTCAGCGCCGCAGCAGGCCCTCGAGGCCGGCGCTCACCGCGGAGCCGGCGAGGATCTTCCAGAGGCCGTTGCTCACGTTGGCGGCGGTGCCTTTCACGGGAAACGAGGCGGCCATCGGATAATAGCCTTTGTCGTCCTGCTGGCCGGAGAGCACGCGCGCCTCGTTGAGCAAGTTCGCCATGTAGTCCTTGCCCGCCAGTTTGAACTCGAACTGGAAGGGCCAGTTCTCGAAGGAGGAGTTCGCCACGTAGTTCACGGTCCCCGTGCCGCTGAGGCGCTTGGTGGGGGAGAGAAAATCGATCGAGGTGAACTTCATGTTCAACGCGGCGTCGCGCTCCACCTTGAGGATAATGGAGTCGAATTGCATTTCCTCCAATTCCTGGCCCAGCCGGCCGAGGGAAACGGTGTTGGCCGAACCGGTGAGCGCGCCCGCCAGCCCGAGGAGGGTCGAGGCCGTGCTGACGGTTTCCCCTTTGCGGCCGAGCGCGCGTAAGACGCCCTTGCTCCCGGAGACATCGAAGGTGCCGTAGGCGCGCTCGACGAGCTCGGGCAGCGTCCGGCCGCTGCCTTTGAGCTTGGCCGCCACCTTCACGGTGGTTTCGAGCATGGGCTTTTCGTTGGGAGTGGCGGCGCGGAGGAACTCGCCGACGTCAAAGCCGGAGATGTCGACCAGACCGGTGAGACCGTAGGGCTGCGCCTGTCCCGCGGCAAACGTGATGGCGGTGGACAGCTTGAAGGGCTTGTCGCGGAAACTGCCTTCGAGATTTTCGAGGGCGAGGCGGGAGGGGACGATCGTCGCCGCACCGCGAATCGCGCGAATCGTGTAGTCCTTGCCATAAAGCACCCGCTTGAGGTCCACCTCGGCATGGCCGCTGATTCCCTGCCAAAACGGGGCGGCATCCAAGGCGGGGCGGGCCGGAGACGCGGCCACGACGGTCGTCGGGCGAGGGGAGGCGGGAGCGGAGGCCGGCGGGGTGGTCGGGGCCGGACCGCTGGCAGGGGCCAGGCTCGAGAACGCCTGCAGATCGTCGACGATCAGGTTGGCGCTGGCGATCTTGCCGTTGAAGAGGCGGGTCGTCTTGTCCGCGGCGGTGCCAAACGTGCCGTTGATCAGCAGATCGGATTTGCCGCCGGCGGTCGTCACGGTGAGCGGCAGGTTCAGGCTGCCGCTGCCGTCGGGCTGCAGGCTGGCCGTCAACGCCAGACCGATCTCGCCCAGCGGGCGGTTGCCCGGTTTCGCAATCAGGTCCTTGGCCGAGAGGACCACCTTGGCCTCGATGGCGTCGCCGATGCTGGCTTCGAAGGCGGTGGTCAGGCGACCGCGGGAGAGGGTGGCGAAGGGGACGAGCGCGGGCTGCTTCATCAGGGCGGCGGCATCGGCCTCGAGGGTGCCCTTGGCGGTGAGGGTTGTCTTCTTTCCCAGGTGGGCTTCTCCCGCCACCGTGAGCGCAGCCAGGGCGGTGGCGCCCTGCTTCACCTCCAGGCGACGCACGTCGCAGGCGATCGTGTCCTGGCGCTTCGTGGCGGAGAAATCCGCGGTCAAATCCAGGGCCTCGACCAGCGCCTGGCCGTCGAGGCTGGCGGAGACGCCGCGCAACGCGATCGGTCCCGACGTGTTCACGGTGAGATCGTCGACCGATCGCAGCGTGACCTCGACGGTGGCGCCGGTGAGGGTGCCGGCGAGTTTCGACTTCGGAACATAAGATTCAGCCCAGGCGAGGGGTATTTCCCCGAGGCGGACGCGGGCGGCGGTGACGGCGGGATTCGCCGCGGCGAAGGTCGCTGCCTTGGTGTCCACCTGCACGGGTTGGGCCAGGTCGATGGCGGCCAGCAGGGTCCCGCCGTTGCGATTCACGAGCGCGCCGAGCTTTTCCAGGCGCAGGCTGGTGCCTTCGTGGCGGCCCGCGGTCTCCACGGTGGCGGTGAGCGCGCCGGGATCGAAGGCGAGGAAAGGCTGCAACAGGGTGACGAGTTTCGCCTCCAATTGGGCCCGAAACACAGTGATGGGCTTGGTCGCGAGATTCGTGACATCGGCGGAAAGGGTGCCCGACAGCGAGTCGCCGGTGGTCATCGCCAGCTTCAGGTCGGTAAGCCGGGCGCTGAGCTGGGTGGGGGTGTAGTCGAAGGCGGGAAGGAGTGTGAGGGAGACATGGTCGACGAGGACCTTCTTCCCGGCATCGCGCACGGTCACGTTGCGCAGGGCGAGCGGCTGCAGGGCGCGGGCGCGGATATGGCTGCCATCGAGTTCGGCTTCCACCGCCAGGGAGAGCGACAGATCACCCTGGTCGATGACGAAGGGTTTCACGACGGGCTGGGCCCACGCGAGTGGGACGGACTGCAGGGTGATGCGGGCAGCCTCGGTCTTGGGATCGGCGAGGGTGACCCGCCGATCGGCGAGGCGGTAGCTCACCTTTTGCAGCAGGTTGATTTGGGCGAAACGCCGGCCGGATCCATCGGTGAGATCGAGGGCAAACGAAGTCAGGTGGACGGACTGATCGGCCATCGCCCCATCGAACGTGGACTGCAATTGCACGGAACCGACCGCGGCGAGGGCGGGGGAGAGCTTTTGGAGCTGGGAGGCGGTGGCGCTCAGGCTGCCGCTCGCGGCGGCGGTGCCGGAGTCGGGTTTAAGGCTGAAAGTGCCGGTGCCGGTCGCGGCGATTTCCGGGAGGCCAAAACCGGCGAGCAGGGCGGCGAGTTGTTCGCTGCGCAGGGCGATCTCCCAGGTGCCGGAGATTTCGCGCAGGGCACCGGCGAAGCGGGCGCGCGAGGTGAGGAGCGATTCGGTCTTGCCCCCCCGGATCAGGCTCAGGCCAACGGAGTACTCCTCGTCGCCGCCGTCCGTGGGCTGGGCCACCTTGGCTGCGACTTGAATCTGATCGGGAGGGAGGTTCGGGCCCATGGCGGCGGCGATCGTGTCGAGGTCGGCGGCATGCACACGGCGATCGGCGGTCAGGCTCACCTGCAGGGTGCCGGTGGAACGTAGGGCTTGGAGAGGGGCCCCGGGGGTGGCATCGGAGAAATCGACGGTCCACTCGATACGTCCGCGCTGGCCGGCTTCGATGCCGGATCCGGTGACGGCGAAGACGACCTGCCGTTGCTCCGGCAGTGACGCCTTGCCGTTGGCGGTGATTTTGGCGACCCGCAGATCGAGCGGAAGTCGGGCCGGCTTGAGCAGACCCGCAAAGGGGGGCTGCGGGGCTTCCTTCCCGGTGGCGGGCGCGGGCGGGGTGGCCGCGGACTGGCCCGAGTTGGCACCAGCAGGGGTGGCGGCCCCGGCAGGCTGCGCTTCCGGCCGCAGGTTGAGGACGACGTCCTTGAGGGTGAGATCGTCGACGTTGATCCGCCGGCTGGTCACGTAGTCCCAGACGGAATAACGCGCGGTAATCGAGTCGATGGCAGCGACCAGGCCCGGCTGTGTGACGCGCAGGCCGGAAATATGGGCGGAGGAAAAACCGGCTTCAACGCGGGCGACCTCGATGGTCATGCCCGGTTGGTTCGCGATGGCCCGGCGCACCGCCCAGGTTTGCACGCCGGAACTCAGCGCCGCGGCGAGGGCAAGCACGGCCACCGCGGCCAGCCCACCGATGACGAACCCCACAATCTTTAAAGTCTTCATGTCGAACCCAACACGGGTTCACCAAAGAGTGCAGTCCGACAAGTGAAAACGCGAGATAGACGAAACGGGCAGCGGGGTCGCGCTGGATTTTGCCCGGTCGGTCGCGCTGTAGGAGCGGCTTTTTGCCGCGAGGGAAATTCGCCCGCGCTGAATCGCGGCCTAATGCCGCTCCTACAAGCGAGATTTCCCAAGTCATTTTCGGGCCAGTTCGCCGTGCAAAACTCCGCCGTGGGCGCCAGGCCGTTCGCGCTGCGCAGGCGGAAAGGCGATCCGGCCTCTGTCGGTGCCGGGGACGGGACATCAGGGGCTTTCGTTCGCGATGGTCGAACGGCCAGACTCCCGTGGCCGACAGGCGGCGTCAACGGCGCAGATGACGGCGGCCGCGAGGGCGGAGAGGCGTTGGGCCAAAGGGAGGGAGGAAGGGGACTCGATGGTGTAGCCCAGGCGGCAGTGGTTGGCCTGGAGGTAGATCGACTCGGGCCAGAGCTCGCGCAGGGCGGGATCGGACGCCGGGCGGATGATGCCGGGTTCGGCAATGGGGCGATCGTCGATGACCGGGGCGGTTTCGATGGGACACACGGGGGCCACGGCCGCAATCATGAGACGGGCCAGGCTGACTGCGCCCGCGGGGTTGAGTTCGTAGAGGTAGAAACCGCGGGACTCCCAGTCCTCGTGCAGGCAGATCGCGAGGTCGAAAGGCGGCTGGTTTTGGAGCCAGCGGGTATGGGCCCGGATTTCGAGCGTGCGCAGGGACTTATAGTCGCGGTTCAAGTCGACCCCGTCGGGGTTTTCGCGGGTGCGACGGAGGAATCCGAGCGGATTGAGCAAAGGGCAGAGAAACCACACCGCGCGCGGGTCGAACGCGCCTTGCTCCAGCAACGCCAGCAGGGCCTGCGGGGGGGCGGGTTCGTCGCCATGGATGCCGGCGGAAAAATAGATGCGAGGTCGGGGACCCGGGGTGCGTTTGGTCAGTGCGAGGAGAGGGAAACCCGCCACCTCGCCAAAGATCTCGGGCCGGAATCCGGCCGCGCGGCCGGCGGACTCCATCCGGCCGGTGAAGTCACGGGGATCGAAATGGGCGGAATTGCCGGCAGAGTCGGTGGGCACAGGAGGAGTTTTCGATCCAGATAGGCCGCCCAGTCCACCCTGAACCTTTCCCTTCGGCATGGCGGTCGTGGCGTGGTGGGTCGGGTGGTTGGCTGCAGGGCAGGGTCAAAGGCGAGTGGCCAAGCTTTCTCGCACCTCTTTATTCTGGCTGATGTCGCTGCGCCGCTACTCTTTCGTCAGAGCTCATCCGCGGGAGAGAAACAGTAGGAGAGAGACCACGAGACGAGCGAACGACTTTGGAACCTGCCTCGTCGGGCTGACCTCACCCGGCGCGCCAGTGACTGCAGCCTTAGCCGTAAAAATTCAGTCGCGGTGGAGCGGCTTGACCCCAAGACGCTCGACGTGAGAGCGAACGCACGGAGGCGCGTTGGGGTCAACGCGCCCCACCGTTCAGTGGTTTCCTTCTCCCGGCTGAAACGCACTCCGATTGAATCGTTACGGCTTAGCGTGCCGCGGACGGCAGCCGCCAGCGCCGCGGCAATCGTGGTGGCGGTGACGACGTGGTGGCCGTCGCGACGCAGCAGGCGGGAAATCGTTTGGAGTGGGCTGACATGATCTTCCACGAGGAGGAGCCGGAGCGCCGCGACGGGTGGGGAGGCAGGCGGTAGCGGGGAGGCCGATCCCGGCGGGGCGGCAACGAATGGCGAGGCGGTATCGTGGACGCCGGCTTCGAGGGCGACGGCGCCAGGCAGTTCGAGGACGAACGTGGCGCCGCGATTCACGCCGGCGCTCAAGGCGGTGATCCGGCCGCCGTGCAGCTCGACCACGGCGCGGGCGATGGCCAGGCCCAGGCCGAGGCCGCCAAAGCGATGCCCGCCCTTGAGCGTGGCTCAACGCGACGCGATCGGCTTCGCGCTGGGCGGTGAGTTCTGCGGGCAAGGCCGCGGCGCGCCCTCCCGCCTTGAGGGCGCCGCTCCTTTTCGGCAACGCGGGTTCGAGGTGGATGAGAAGGTTGCGGCAGCTGATGAGGTCCATGCGCAAGAACGGGGGATCGCCGATCAGATTGTGGTGGGCGAAGACGCCGACGTCGCAGGGCCTTTTGCTGACGCGGTTCCGCCGGGCAGCCCTCGGCGTCCCGCCGAGGGCATCGGAGGCTGCGGCGAGACGCCGCAACCAGCACCCGAGACAGGTGCGCTCCCCGGACCAGAACTGGAGACGGTGGCGGCTGATCACGAGTTGATCGCAAAGTTCATGCTGGCCCGGCAACGATGGAAGCACGCGGACCGCCGTCGCACTCGCGGCACCGGACTGCCCGCACGGTGGCGCGGCTCTTCTATGGCTTGTCCGGCCAGCGCTGGGGGACCTTCCGCAGTTTGGTCAAGTCATACCCTTGGGCGGCCAGTTCCACGAGCAGTCGCTGGTAGTCGGCCTCGGGCATCTGCGGCGTGCGCGCCATGATCCAGACGTAGTCCCGCTTGTTCCGGCCGATCACGGTCTGACTGTAATCCGGACTCAAATGGGTGATGAGGAATTCGGCCTTGAAGGGCCAGATGAACTGCATCCCCCAAGTGGAACGGTTCACCGGATCGACGACGAAACCGCGGGGATTGTAACGCTTCGGCGGACCGTCGAAGCCGCCCTGATTGAAGGTGAAGACCGTGTCGATGGTGCCGTCGGGCCGGAGCCGATAATCTTCAATCGCGTTGTAGGCTTCCGTCTCGATGAAAGTCGGGATGCAGGCGATGACATACCAGGGCCCCATGTAGCGCGGGAGGTCGACGCGCTCGACGGTCTGCAACGGAGGAAGGGCCGTGCTGCAGCCCGTCAGCAGCAGCAGGCAAAGTGGCAGGGGATTGGTTTTCATGGATACGCATCTACGCTGCGGCTTCCGGCACAATTCGCAACGTAGACGCATCAATTACGCGGGAAACACCTCGCGCCGGTGACGGATGAGTTTGGCGGCATCGTCGGCCTGATCACGCTGAACGATGTGATGGAAGTGACGTGGGCGAGTTCCCCTCCCAGGGCGAACGTGCCCAGCCCGCCGCCAGAATGCGCGGGGACGGCTCCTGCTGATCGACGCGATGATCGCGTTGGCGGCGGCGGAGCGGGCCCGGCCCGGTTTCCGGTTCGGCGGCGATGCCTATCCCGAATCCCGAACGCTCGCGGGTTTTGTCGTGAAGCCCCTCGGCCGCGTGCCGCCGGAAGGCGAGACGATCGAGACGCAAGGGTAAGTCTTTGAGGTGCCCGACCTGGACCGGCACCAGGTGCTGGTCATGCCCGTCAAACCGGCCCCCAACGCGCCGTAGCCGGGAAGAAGGCGGTGCGGATGCATCCGCGGAGGAACGTGGCGCGTTCTAAGAGCGCGACCCCGGTCCTTCGACCAAACGGCCGCCTTAAATCCAAATAGTTCCAACACCTGTTCCCATGAAGCTTCGCTCCCTGTTCGCCTCCCTCGTGCTCAGCACCGGTTTCGTTTCGATGACCTCGGCCAAGACCCTGGTCGACCTCGCGGCCGGCTCGCCCGATTTCACCACCCTCGTCGCCGCGGTGAAAGCCGCCGGCCTCGTCGAAACGCTGAGCGGCGCCGGTCCGTTCACGATCTTCGCCCCGACCAACGCCGCTTTCGCCAAGCTCCCCGCGGGCACGGTCGAATCGCTGCTCCTGCCTGAGAACAAGGCCAAACTCGTCGCCATCCTGACCTACCACGTCGTGCCGGCCAGCGTCATGGCCGCGGAGGTGAAGTCGGGCGCGGCGCCCACAGTCAACGGCAAGGAACTCACGATCATGGCCGGGGGCCACGGCGTGACGGTCAACGGCGCCAATGTCACCGCCACCGATTTGGTCGGCAGCAACGGCGTCATTCACGTCATCGACACCGTCATGCTCCCGTAACGGGGCCGGGCGCAGTCCGCTCCTCCAACTGAATCAATCATCACCCGGAGACCGAAAACCCTTCCCGCCGAAACCGGCGGCCGGGGCGTTTTCAGTCTCCGTTTTTTTTGTACGGGTCGTTTGACCACGGAATTTTGAAGTCGACCACGGTCGACGCTCCGCGTGGCCGCGAGGTGGCGCGCAGCACCGGGAGCCCCCGCGGGTGAATCAGTTGTCCGCCGAGTCGAAGGTCCCTCTCGCCACAGCTGGCCATGCGAACCATGCCTCCGCGCGGCGAGGTCAGGCCCTGGCGCTGAGGCATTCGACCCAGCGGGCGTAGAGCCCGATCGCAAGCAGCAGGTGCGTGCTCAGGAGTTGATCCACCGCATCCGGCAACTTGAGATCGGACTTCAGCGGCCCGCCGCCGAAGCCGACGAGGAAGAACAAAGACAGAGGGTCGAGGAGATTTTCGAGCATCGGGCAGCAGGCCGGAGCGGAACGCAGGTCAATTTGCGTCCAGGCTGGGACCAGCGTCCGGCGCGCGGGAAGCAACGCGGGTCGCGTCGTAGTTGCGTGGGAGCGCATGCCGGCGGTTTTCGCCCGGAACTCGCGCGTGTGCTCGCTCCAGCAAACGCGCCGACGCGGCGCACCTGGCGCGGCCATCAGCCTCAGGTGCCCGCCGCCGTGTGCTGGCGGGTGAGGGCTGCCACCGCCGGGTGGTGAATCCGGCGATCCGCCGTGATGGCGAAGAACTGATCGCGGCACTTCTCGGTGGCGCCAATGATCCGCAGGGAGAAGCGGTCCACCGCTTCCTGCGCCACCACGCTCGGCGCGGGAATGAACCCGCGGCCATCGGACGCCATGACTTTCATCAGCGCCCCATCCTCGAATTCCGCCACAATGCGCGGTGCGATGCCGAGCGCCTGAAACCACCGCTCGCGCGAGCGCCGCAGCCCCGTGCCTTCCGTCGGTAGCAGCGCCGGGGCCTGATGCAGCGACCGCGGAAAGCCCTTGCGCAAAGCCCCCGCCAGCCGCGCCGCTGCAACCGAAACCCGTCTGGCCTGGGCTCGTGGTCTGGCTGTTCGTTTGCTTCTCGGCTCCGGCTGTCGGGTCCTGGGCGCAGCCGGGCGAATGGTATGCGCCGTTGCAGAAACCCTCGTGGAATCCGCCGGGCTGGATCTTCGGTCCGGTGTGGAGCGTCCTCTACGCCCTGAAGCACGAAGTGCGGTCCGATGGTTCCGGGCAGCTCCTGGAAGCCACCACGCGCCACCCCTGACGGCTCCAGCACGGCACGAGGCCGCCACCGAACGTCATGACAAAACCGGCCCGCAGCTCGCGGTGCGCCTCTGCAAACCCAATGAAATCACGTGCGGCGCATTGAAGATAAGGAGAGCTCTCGCGCATATCCGTTTTGGCCGCCCCACGGGCCAGCAGGTCGAGCACATCCTTGACGCGAATGCGCATGCCGCGAATGCACGGTCGTCACCCGAAACGCCAGTTTGGTTCCGTCCTCCCGAAAAATGACGGAGCGGGTGTTGCCACGATCGATGACGTGATTGACCGCGCGGTCGTATTCGAGCCGAAGCTTCCGGGCCAGGCCGGCCCGAGCCGGCGCGCCTTCGATGTGAGCTCCCGCGCAAACCGCAAGGCCTGACTCTTTCGGATTGGACGACTCTTTCGGATGGACCTGAGTGCCCGCGGGAAAGGCCTCCGGCCTTTCCCAGGAGAATTTTCCTTTACGGGCGCATCCGGCCGCTCACCTTGCCCGTAGCTTTCAGCGCACCATGAATGCTCGCCTCCCGTTACTCGCCTTGGCAATCACCGCAGCGCTCCCGCTCGCTGCGCAGAATCCTACGTCGTCCGAGCACGTCAAGTCGGGCCGCCCAGCCACCAGTCTGGTCACGTTCAAATTCGACACGGCTTACACCGCCCCTACGCCGTTCACTGCCCGCAACGCCCCAGCCGGCGGCTTCTCCGTCGCGCAGGCCGGCGCCGAAATCGCGGTGCCTCTCCCTCCTTTCGGCTCCGGTATCTTCCCCATCGTCAGTCTCGAATACCGCCGCTATTCGCTCGATCGCGACGCCGGCACCCCGCTGCCTGACCGCCTCCACTCGCTCAGCACCGCCTTTACCGTCTTCACCAAAATGGATGCCGACTGGTCGCTCCTCGCCAGCGTGAGTCCCGGCGTCCACAACGCCGGCTCCACGTTTTCCTCGAAAGGCGTCGGCGTCGGCGTGATTGCCATCGCCAGCCGCAAGTTCACTCCCGCATTCGGCGCCGGCTTCGGCTTTGTCTACGACTCACTCGCCAAGGGCACCGGCCGCATCATGCCGGTCGCGACGTTGAACTGGAAGCCTGCCCCCGCCTGGCGCGTTACCCTCGGCTTTCCGCGCACCGGTGTGATCTACACCGCCAGCAAGACCCTCGACGTCGAGTTCACCGCCGAGGCCGACTTCGGCTCCTTCTACGTGCAAGACGACCCGCTCCCCGGCGGCCGCAACAAGCCCGCGCTCAACCGCACTCGCCTCGAATACCAATCCCTCCGCGTCGGACCCGCGCTCGCGTGGCAGGCCTCGCCGACTTTATCCGCCCGCGCTTCCGTTGGCGCCGTCCCACTCCTCCGGGCCGACTATCACCTGCGCAACTACCGCGCCTCCGCCGACCGCGCCGCCGCCTACGTGAGCGCCTCGCTCGATTGGAAATTCTGAGCCGCCGCCACTCGCCGCCCAAAAAGCACGCGCGGCGTTTGTTTACCTTGGATGGGGACCCTGACCAAAGGGGAGAGTGTTACGCCCGACGTGCAGCCGCAGCGCCTTCCTGGAGGGGCGTCGTTTCAGGCTGTCAGACACGCTGCGTGCGCAGTGGCTGCGCCATCGTCGCTCCTGGCCCGGGGAGTTCTGAAGCGGATGCCCCGGCGCTGAAAGCACCTCGTTGGTTCGGTTTTTTGCCTGTGCTTTGGCGTGCTGCGCAGGGACGATTTTGTGACGTGGGCAGTGCGCTCGGTGATCGTCGCCGGAACACCGTGCCTCAGATTCCGATCTTTTGCCACGGCCCTTCCCGCGTCGGGCGTGGGTGGGCCGATCTGGGGCTCACACCGCCCCAGCCCCCAACTGGGATCAGAACACCGCGCCTCGGCTTCCGATGCGCGGTCCACGTTCCGATGGATCGATTCTCAAGTGGACCGTCGGGGTGGTCCGAAGCGAAAATTGCGCGGAAGCCGGACCCGTGGTGCCAAAACCAAATCGTCGCGAAGTGGTGCGAAGTGGATGATATTTCACAACGTGGGGATGACTCAAAGTTGCCGCCAGTTGCCGTCGGGATTGGGCGCACCCCGCGGACTGAATTTTACGGGTGCGGTGGTGACGGTGGCCTCGATGTCGCGACGAGATATTCAAACACATGGAAGCCGTCGCCGGGCAGCTGGAACTGGAGGGCGGGGAGATCCGTGCAGGTCCGGCCGGCCGGGAGATTCACGGACGGGAATACCTTCCGCGCCACTTCCGCACCCTGCACGTTGCGTACGGTCACGGTGACGTCGACGGTTCCGGCCGGGCCGAGGTTGAGCACCGCGACCGGAATCTTGTCCGCCGGCCCGTAGGCGACATCGACGTTTTTGCTGCCGGCGAGGACGGGCTGAAAAGCCATCTTCACGGCGTAGTAGGCGATTTTGGCGAAACCGTAGTAATCGGTCAGCGGCTTTTCGTAGGTGGCGGTGTTGCCGCCACCGTCGAGGGTGCACCACACCATCCCGTCGTAGTCGAGCCAGCGCTTCTTCCGGTAGGCCTCGTAGCCGCTCATCGCCTGCCACGCCTGGCTCGGGCGCCACTCCTCCACCGTCAGCCGCCGCCCGATCGAGGTGCGATCCATGTCGATTTCGTAGGATCTAACCTGATACTGCGGTTTCCCGCGGTGGAGGGTCCAGTTGGGCTGGCTGGCGGACTCCTCGCTCTCGAAGTCGAAATACGCGCGCTCCTTGCTGGCGAGGTAATCGGTCTTGTAACCCTTCTCGCGCCAGCCCTGCTCGCCTTCCCATTTCGACGGGAACGGGTGCTTGCGCAGTTCGGTCCATTCCGCCCCGTAGCCGGTGGCGTTGTCCATGTCGCCGCGCACGATCATCGGCGCGGTCCAGGCTGATAGCGGTGGCACCGGCTGGCCGTTGCGGTCGAGCGTGCCGTCGTCATTGCGCGCGCCGAGCCGTCCGATGTTGGCCGTGGGCGCAATCAGCCGGCTCAGGTCTTCCGCGGCGATCGTGGCGTGAACCTTCTTGAACCACGTCATGCCCTCTTCGAAGCCGCCGGCGAACTTTGGGTGGTTGGCCGGCTGCCACATGACGATGCTCGGATGGTTGCGCACCTGGCGGAGGTAGAGCGGCAGCCCCTCGAAATCCAAAAGGTAGGGACTGTCCGTCCGCACCCAGGCCGGCGTCGCCCATTGGAACATCACGCCCAACTGATCGCCGATCTCGGCGTAGCGCGGATCATTGACCCCGCCGGTCGGGCCGTCGTGGTGGCTCATGCGCACGGTGTTCCCGTTCATCCGTTTCAGGGTGAGGAACTCGCGCACCAGGCTCTCCTCGGGCGGGCAACGCAGCCACTGGGCCATACGTTCCAGCGGCGGACGGAAGCCGAAGATCAACGCGCCGTTCATCATCGCCGGCTGGCCGTTCACCCGGAAGGTGCCACCGGACTGGCTCACGGTGCGGATGCCAGTGGTGACGACGCTGTCATCGATCGGCGCCCCCTTTTCGTCCTCCAGCCTGACCACCACCTTGTAGAGCTGCGGCGAGTCCGGCGACCAGAGCGCGGGATGATCCACCGTCACGTTGCCTTCCCACGCGAGATCGCGCCCCAGTTCCACGACGATCGGAAACGTGGCGGCGGCGGCGGCGGGGCTGGCGTTCGGAAACCAAGGATGGAATGAAACCGAGACGCGGCCCCTGAAGGCATTCTCGCCCTTCGGTTCGCGTTCCTCCGGAAAAACAACCTGGTCGTTGCGAATCAGCGCGCGGACCTTCATCTCCGCGGAGCCCGCCGCCAATGACTCGGTGGTGACGAACACGTCTTTGATCCAGCGCCGCGCAGTCAGATCCAGATGCATCCGTCCGGCGAACCACCCCGTGTGCAAATCGGCGGGCGTGTGCCGCATGGTTCGCGTCACCTGGAAAGGATCGACGCGCACCGCCACGAGGTTTGCGACGCCGGGAGTGAGATACGGGGTGACATCGAGGGCGAAAGGATGGCGGCCATGGCGTACCTCGACCGGGCGGCCATTGATCCAGATTTCGCCCGAGGGATCGAGGCATTCGCCGCTGAGTTCCGCGCGCTCAAACTGGTCCACGCGAATTCGGGTGCGGAGATACAGCGTCTCTCCGGCCTGGCGTTCGCCCCCGTGCGCATAGGGCCACGCGGGCACCGGTTGCCAGTCGCGGTCGTCGTAGGCGGGACTGGCCCAATCAGCCGAGTCGGGACGCGCCTGAAAGTGCTCGTCGAGAAAGGTGCGGATGATGAAAGGCACGTCGCGCGTGTGGTCGTCGCCGTCGGGGTCGTAGGCCTTGGTATAGCCGACGCCCCAAAGGTCATCGAGGCGCACACCCGCCGGGCCGCGCACGGTCAATTTTCCGACGGGATGATTGGCGACCAGCGGGACAAAGTCCGCGAGCAGGGCGCCATCGGCGAGAAAGTTGTACCGACCGGTCTCCAAATCCACTTCCACTTTCAATTCGTGCCACTGACCGGCTGCGCAGGTTCCCGCCCGTTGTTCGTCAGCGCCACTGCGGAAGAAGTAATGTCCCTTGCCGTCGATACCGACCTTGGCCACTCCGTCCAAATCAAAGGTCACTTGTTGCCCTGCCGCGGGGGAAAGGACCCGCCACTGCAGATGGAAACGCCAGGACTGCGGTGCGAATGTTTTCTCAAATCCCGGCTCGACGCCCGACAGGACCAACTCGCCGCGCTCGATCTTCACCCCGGGCAGAGCGCGCCATGCCGCCAGGGAGCGAATCTCCTCCTCGCGCTGACCGGGGCGGCTGCCCAGGTATTTCCAATTTGTGAGGGACAGGCGCCGGCGCACCCCGGGCAAGGGCTGCGGCTTGAGCTGGCGCAGCGTCTGCCGCACGTCGTCGTCACTGACGATCCGGGTGTCCCAGTTCTGATCGCCAAAAAACTTCCCGGCGAACTTCTCATACTGGTGCAGGAACTCCAGCCGCTGCTCGGTGGTGAAGATCGACGTCTTGCCCTTGAAATCTGTCTCACCGTTGGCTTTCTCGTCCGCCGTGACGTAGCGGAGTTCGAACGACCGGGAAAGGTCGCCGGCCTGCGTGCCCACGCCGAGGGCGCCGGCGAGGCTCAAGAAGAGAAATCTTCGCAGTGAGGTGGACATCGTCACAGTCGGCTGGAGTTGCGGCGGGTTTCCTGAATCTCGACGGCCCCCGGGTTGGCATCTGCGCCCAGTTCGAAGACCTTGGTCGCGTTGGTGAGATCGGTTTCCCGAAGGCGAATGCTCTGGGCACCCGGTCCTGAAACCTTGAGTAGCAGGGCGGTTTTTTCCGGAAGCCGCAGGCTTTCCAGCGTAATGCCGCGGCCGTCGGTGATGGCGAAAACCGGCCCCTTCCGGGGTTGAATTGCCACCTCCTTGAACAGGACATTCCGCGCGTCGGTGCAATTCACCCCGGTGGCGGACTTGATCGCGATGTTCGCAAACTGGATGTCGCTCATCGGCAATTCGGGCAGGCCGACCATCTGGATGGCATCGCCGCCAGCCTGCTCGCAAGTAATGTTGCGAAAATGGATGTTGCGCAGGCGGGGCGTGGTTTCGGTGACCGGGAACACCGGGAAGCGCGGGGTGTAGCGCAGCATGTGCAGGAGGATCGCCTCGGTTTTTATTTTGCCCATGGTCAGGTTTTCAAACCAGAGGTTTTCGATGACCGCGCCGCGGCCGCGCGCCGTCTTGATCCGCACCCCGCGATCGGTTCCGGAAAATGCGCAGTCGTGGACATGGACGTTGCGGATGCCGCCGGACGTCTCGCTGCCCACCGTGATGCCGCCATGGCCCTGGCCCGTCCGGCAATGGCGGACCACGACGTTCTCCAGGGGTCTTGCGACGCGCAGTCCGTCGGCGGCCCGGCCGGATTTGAGCGTGACGCAATCGTCACCAGTTTCGAGGTCGCAATATTCGATGAGCACGTTGCGGCACGAGTCGGGATTCACGCCGTCGCCGTTGGGCGTGTGGCCGTAGTCGCCCTCGGTGACAATTTTCACGCCGCGCACGATGACGTTTTCGCAATAGGTCGGCTGGATCGTCCAGAACGCCCCGAAGCGAAAGGTGACCCCTTCCACCAGCACGTTGCGGCAGTGGATCGGCTGGAAGAACGCCGGGCGCAGATGCACGCTCCGCTGCTCCACTGGCACGTTTTCGTCCGCCAATTGCTCCAGGGTTTTGGCATCAAGCGCCCGCAATTTCTTATCCGACTCCCACCATGGTTTTCCCTGGCCCTCCAGCGTGCCGTGTCCGGTGATGGCGATGTTGGTCTTTCCGTTCGCGTACACGAACGAAGAATACTTCAGGCAATCCATTCCCTCGTGCCGGGACAGCACGGCGGGCAGGTAGTCGCCGAAGTTCTGGCTGAACAGCAACACCGCCCCCTCGGCCAGGTGCAGGTTGATGTTGTTATCGAGGTGAATTGCGCCGGTCAGCCACGTTCCCGCCGGCACGAGCACCGTGCCGCCACCGGATCGCGCCGCCGCGGCGATGGCTTTCTTGATCGCTTCGGTGTTCTTCGTCTGGCCACCGGCGACTGCCCCGTGATCCTGAATGTTGAAAACCCGGTCGGGAAATTGTGGGCGATCCAATTGCGGCATCGGAAATGGCGCGGTGATCCTCGCGATCGCATGGGGCATACTGTCCCTGCCCGGAGGAGTTGCGGCGGCCAATCCCCGCCAGCCCAACCCCAGCCCGACAATGGTCACGAGCAGGAGGATGGTGCGCGATGCAAGAATGTGGCAACGTGCCTCGCCCTTTTGGAGCGCAACCTCCTGCCGGCGCAGGGTTTTTTTGCGCTTCGCACAAGCGGAAAGTTCCTGCTCCAGGTTCAGGGCGGAAAGACAAAATTGTTTCATGAGACAGATTGGGTTCAGGTGCCGGGGCAGCCTCTCATTGCACCAAAGCGTTGAGGTAGTTTTCGAGATGGGTGTAGCCGCTGGCCGCGACGACGGCACCGTCGGCGGGATTTCTGGGATCGAGGCCGTGCGCGACTTCCCAGGCGTCGGGCAGGCCGTCGCGGTCGGTGTCGAGCGGCGCCGGCGCCGATGCGAGTTGCGGCCAGCCGCCCACCTCCGCTTGCGAGTCGAGGAGTTTGCCCTGTTTCCGGCGCACGTCGCTGGTGACGCGGGTGTCAACGGCATCGCGGCGGAGCGAGGCGCCGGCGCGGGCCAGCACGAGTTCGTAGGCTGCGGTGGCGGACTGCGTGACCGGGGCGTCCGCGCCGAGATTGGGTGCGGCTGATTTCCAATCGGCGAGCTGGCCGCGATAGAGATACTTCGTGGGCGGCGTCAGCCACCGCTTGAAATCGAGGGCGGCGTAGTTGTCGCGCGTGAGATCCTCGCGGCCCTCGAACACATTTCCGCTCATGTGGCCCCGGGCGAGATCAGGCAGGCCGCCCTTCATCGCGATCGGCAGCGCCGCTGGATCCGTCATCGGACCGGGCCGCCAGACATTGTTGAGGCAATTGATGAAGTGGTCGCAGAAATTCGACGTGTTGCCTTTGCTCCAGTTGTAGATGACGTTGTTGCGGAAATCGACGGTGTAGCGCGGCGGCTGGAGCGCGCTGCCGAGCGTGGGATGACGGTCGCGGCAGGTCGAGATGAGGTTGTGATGGAGGGTAATGGGCCCGCTGAGGTCGCGATACGAGGCGCCCATCGCGTGGCCGCCACCCTTCTCGTGAATGCTGCGGTTGAGCGCTTCACTGATGATGCACCACTGGAGCGTGAAGTTGCCGCCGCGCCGCAAATCGTGCGTGCCATCGATCGCCCAGCTCAACGAGCAGTGATCGATGATCACCCGATCAACGTCGTCGGTGTTGAGAGTATCGTCGCCGCCCTTCGCGCCTTTGGCCTTGTTTTCGTCGCCGAGACGCAGGCGCAGGTAACGCACGATCACATCGTGCGCCCGGTTGATGCGAAACGTGAAATCGCGGAGTGCGATGCCGTCGCCGGGGGCGGTCTGGCCGGCGATCGTGATGAAGGACTTGTCCAGGAGGAGCTGGCTCTTGAGTTGGATCGTGCCGCCGACGTCGAAGACGATCGTGCGCGGACCCGTCGCGGAGCGGAGGCCCTCGCGCAGGGAGCCCGGGCCCGCATCCGCGAGCGTCGTGACGTGATAGACATCGCCACCCCGCCCGCCCAGCGCGACACGGCCGAAGCCCTCGGCGCCGGGAAAGGCGGGGATGGCGGAAGGCTCCGCTTCGCATAATTGGCAGCCCGCGAGGGCCGCGACCCACCAAGTTCTTCGGATCTGCGCGATGAGTGTTTGCATGGAAAATCGATTCACGCAGACCCCTGGATGCCGTTGATCCCGGCAACGGTCTGGACACTGCGCGACTCGCCCGGCGGCGGTGGCGAATGAGACGAGAAGGTGCTTTTGGACCATGGTGGCTGCAGTAGATTGAAACGAGGAGCGAGGGGAGGGTTCGGATACCGAGGCCGATGGACCGGAGTCTCCGGGGAGTGGAGACACACGCTCATCGGCCCAGCGCTTGGATCTCCTCGAGAGGCAGCGCCACCGAGTAGAGGCGCACGTCGTCGAAGGCGGCGGTCTTCTGCGGCAGCGCCCACAATTCTCCCGTGGGGATCTCCAGCGAGTGGCGCGGCTGGCGGTTCAGCGGGACGCCGTCCACGTAAAACGCCACTTCACGCAAATCCCAAGTGAGCGCCACGTGGCGCCAGCGATTGGCCGCCCGCCCGTTGGCGTCGCGGTTCAGTTTGAACCGATGGGGCTGACCGGACACCATCAGGAAGTCCGTGAAGATTCCGATGAAAGGGTAGCCGTGCCCGCGCACCCGCAGCAGTCCGTGCTCTTCGGATGCCACATTGTGGTCGGCGATGCGAACCCACACGGCAAAGGTGCCTTCATCCGCGCGGATGTTGCCACCGAGATTGAAGGACCAAGCCTCAGTGGCAGCCCCCAAGGCCCGCCCGTGCCGTCCCGGCACGAATGCGGCGTCTTCCAGGACGGCCCGGAGCGGTCCGCCCGTGGCTGCCGTGGCCGGCGTGTCGTCGTCGAGTGGGGCGTGGAACAACAGGCGGGGGAGCGACTCCGCCCGCGGCCGCAAAGCGTGAATCGCAAAGAAACCGCGTCGCTCGCCCTCGCGGCCGCCGCTAGCGGTGCGGACGACATAGGGGACGATCGTGCGGCCCGCGGGGAGCGCATCGGTGAAGGCGACGGGAAACTCGAAGCGCTGCTCCTCGCCAAGCTCGAGTCGGAAACGGCGTTGCGATTCCATCTCCATGCCCGGGGGCAGCGGGCCCACCTCGATGGTGCCGTCGACGGGTGCCTCGCAACGATTGGCCAGGCTGATCTGCCATTTGTCCGCCTTCGGGGGCACGAGTTCAAAGCGGCCCGGCGAGGGGTCGACCATCACCATCCGGTGCGGGGCAATCAGCGCCAGCGCCCGCGCGAGGTTGTCCGCATACTTGCCGAGCGACTTGCCGTCGCGGAAGATTTCGAACGGACCATCGCGGTGCGCCTCGATCTGCGCGTCGTACATGTTGAGCAGCCAGTCCAGGTAACGGCGTTCGCCGGTGAGTTCGTAGGCGTCAATCGTCTGGAAGAGGAGCCGCGTGTTGTTGGTGCGGTCGGGCAGTTGCGGGCCTTTGGCGTACGATTGGGCCACGCGGAACTCGCCATAGCGCCGGTACGGCTCGTCGAGCGTCCACGCGGCGCACTTGAGCAGGGTTTCCCGGAAATGTTTCGCGCCCGTCATCTCGTGGAGGTAACTGAGGACGATCGGCCAGCGATAGTGGATGTAGGAATCGTCATCGCCGCGCCATGCCTCCGGCCACTGGAAGACCAGCGACTCGCCGATGGTCAGGGCGGTTTCCAGAAAGCGTGGTTCGCCCGTCGCCTGGTAGGCATGGAGCGAGTAGCGGGCCGGGTCGCTGCAGTTGCGCGAATTGATTCCTCCTCCGCCCGGCAGCACGTACCCGCGCGGCACCGCCACGGGGCGCTGCGCATCGAACAGCGAGGTGGCCGGCGCGACGCTGGGCGCGAGCACCCGGTGGCAGGCATCGGCATTGAGCCGGGTGGCTTCGAGTGCGCGGCGATCGCCGGTCAGGAGGTAGTAATGGATTAATCCGAGGGTGTAGGTGTGGCCGGCCGGACCGGTGGGATAGAAATGCGCGACATTGTGCGGGAAATTCGCGCCCTGGGTCCGGAAGTCGCCCGTATACCAGCCCGTGTCGCGGTCGAGGAAATGCCGCGAAGCGTCGCGGCCGCGCAGAAAGGCCCCCCGGTCACCTGTACGCACAAAGTGAATATAGAGGCCCAGGTCGGCATCGTACTCGAGGTTCACCCAGACCCCGCGGCCGGTGTAGGGCCAGTCGCCGAAGTTCATCAGGCCGCAATCGTCCACACCGGGCGCGTACGGCTGCCGGGCATTCTCCGCGAAGCTCGCCATGATCCGGTCGTAGGTGCCCGAGGTGATGGGGCTGGCCGGCACCAGTTCGTCGTTGAGAAAGCCGCGGCTCGCGCAGTACCAGGCGGCGTTGGTGAAAACCAAAGGCTCCGCAAACGCCCGCGCCAGCGCCATGCCCTCGGCGGAATCGCGCCCGGTGAACGCAAACAGCAGTTCGGTCGTGCACGCGGTGCCCTTGATCAGGCCGTGCGGCGCCTGCGGCGAGAAGGGCATCAGCCCGAGTTCCAGGCCCGCGGACGACAGGCGCAGCTCCTTCGGAAAAAGATCGGCATAACGGAAAACCGCCGCCGTCACCGCCCAGTCTTTGCCCGCCACCTGCACTGCGCCGGGCAGCCCGCCAGTCGCGCGGCCGCCGGCCGCCGTGGTCAATGTCCCCGCCGCCCGCTGCGCCTGGCGATGAACCACCGCCACCGGCCCCAATGGTCCGTCAAGGGGAGGGTCGGAGCCCGCCATCTGCCAGCTTTGGCCGTCCGCCAGCGGCAACTGAATGGCGGCGTCGACGACGTTGCGCTGGGGAATTTCCCGGTAGCGGTGGCGGCTCTCCTCCTCCGGAAAACCGTCGGCGTAGCGATAACGACCCATGACGTTCTGCTCGTGCCGGTTGGTGAGGGTGTGAAACACGCGGACAAAGCGCTGCCCGCGATAGGCGTGGAGACGGGTGGTGTAGGTGAGAAAACGTTCGCCCGGGCCGTCGGCGTGCCAGCCCGTGGCCACGATGACGACCCGCATCGGCCCCGCCTCCTCCACGGCAACATGGTACGGCTTGCCCGCGTGGGTCGTGAACTCCCGGCCGTTGTCCTCCGTCACTTTCAACGTCGGCGCGCCCGCCAGCGGACGCGCGCTGCCCGCCACGACATCCTCGAACAGCCGGAAGTTCTCCCGCGAAACGCGAAAGCGGAGAGAACCTGTGTCGACGAAGATGGACTTTTCATCTTCCTGGACGCGCACGGGGTCGGGAACGGCGGCCCGCTTGATCCCGGCGCCGCACTCCACCGCGTAGGTCGCTCTCTGGCCAGCGCGTAGATTGACCTGGAAGTCCAAAAGAACCCAGCGGAGCGAATCATCCTCCCAAAAACTGGTGGCGCGGATCTGCGCGGGGATCTCCTGGCCGGAAGGATCCAGCACGCGAAGCTCGGCGACATCGGCCGCGGCGCCCCGCGGCAGCGGCAGCCCCTGGGTGACCGGCCAGCGCACGCGATCCACGGCGCCGGGTTCGGCGATCTCCAGCGGCACGCGCTGCACGCCCGGCCTACCCGCCCGCAGCGCCCGGCCCGAATCCGGGTCGGCGATCCCCAGGCAGGCGCCGGCGCCGGCCTCCACCCGGGGCCGGAAGCGCACCTCAGCACTCCCGACCGCGCCGTCGCGCGTGACATACACGCGCCGGGTGCGGGCGCTGTAGGCAAACTGGTCCGGACGGCGCAGCTCATCGAGAAACGCGACGCGCTGCAGCTGCCTGCCGTCCCGTCGGAGCATCATGCTGGCGTCCTCCGCGGCGATGCCGTCACCCAAGCCCAATTCGACGTCGGCGTATCGCAGGTTCGGGTGGGTGGGTACGAGCAGCCACCGGCCGATGCGCACCACGGCGGCCTCCGTGGTGGAGATCGGTTCCAGGGAAACATCATCGATCCACAACCGCTGGGTGATCTGCTCCTCCGGCCGACCGCGCCGCCATTGGTAGAGTCGAAACTCGAGATCCGCGCGCGCCAGGGGATTCAAGCCCGATTGGGCGCGAAAGAGAAACTCCACCGGCTGCCATTGCATGGGCGCAGCGATCACAATCCGTTTCAGCAACCAGGCGGGACCTTCCTCGCCCTGGGCGGCCAGGCAGACCGCCGCCGTGTCGAGCGCGCGTCCCTCGGCCCGAATCAAGAAGTTCAAGCGGTACAGTTCGCCGGGCTGCAGGGTCACCGACTGGCGCCAGGAGAAATGCTCCGCCCCCGAACCAGTGCGTTCAATGACCGCACAGCGCCGACCGGAGTGCGGCGCGTCAGCGGTGATTCGACAGGCGCTCTCCGCGCCAGCCCCGGGGCCCGCCCGCCACGCCGCCGGCGCGCCTTGGGCGTCGGTTTGCTCCCAGTCACCGTTCTGCAGCAGATTGGCCGGTCCGCCGGACGCGGCCGACAGGCCGGCGCCACCGAGCACCACCATGCCGGCGGCCAATTGCACCCAAGCGGCCGCAAGACCGCGGAGCGGCCTTGTTCCCGGTCGGAACGATTCATTCTTCATGTGTTTCATTTTGAGCACGAAGCCACCACGGGGCGGCGCGCGGCGTGGGCCCCCGATTTCTCGCGCCAAGGCCCAATCGCTCGCGCGCCGGCGGGCTGCCGGACGCGACGGCCGCAACAGGTAGGCCGCTGTCGTCGTCGGCATGGTTCACCGCCTACAGGCTGAACGTCGCCGTGAGAATGAACAGGCGCGGGTCGACGATGCGGTAGGCGATGACGCGGCCATCAGCCTCGACGCTGACGGGCTTCAGCCCGCCGCCCTCGGTTACGTTGCGCGCGTTGAGCTGAAGGGTGAGCCCAACCTTGTCCGAAAAAATCTTCGTCCGATAGGTGACAAACGCATCGGCGTAGGTGTGCGACTTGTCCCAAATCGGCTTGGTGGCATCGAGGGTCGTAATGATGGCGGGCGCCTCCTGCTGGCCGCGGAAGCCGATCGCCCCCTTGTCTTCCCAACGCACCGCCCCACCCACGGTGACGCGCTTGAGCAGGCGCTGGTCGGTGAGCCCGGCCAGCCGGTAGCTGGTCAGGAAATTCGCCCGGTACTTGCGGATCTGCGGGCGGCTCTTGCCCTGCATCGCCTGGGCGATCTGCAGCGGATTGAGGACATCCGAGGTAAAATAACCCTGCGCCGAACTGTTGCCGTAGTTCTGGGTGAACCACGGCTGGTTGTTGCGCGGGTCGATGATCTTGGTCCACACCGCCATGCGGTCGTCGATCCACTGGGTGACGTCGGCCGATAGTCCGGCGTTGATCGACTCCTGCTGCGTGGCGTTCGCCTTCATCGTCCAGAAGTTGTTCGGATTGTAGTTCACCTCGATCTCGGTGCCGCGCGCAATAATGTCGTCGAGCGCGTACGGCCGGGTCGGCGGGTCCGTCAGCAACTCCTTCGGCAAACCCATGACCTGGGACAACTGATCGTTAAGCTGGTCCGCCGTCAGGGTCTGGCCTCTGGCCTGGGCGGCCTCGTTCAGCCAGAGCGTCGCCTGGCGCTGCAGATTGTACTGCGAACTCGTGGCGCCGATATAGTCGAGGCGGCGGACGCGCTGCGCGAGGTTGGAGCTGTCGCCGTTGCGCGCGTTGATGTTCGTGGTCTTGTAACGATTCACGCGCACCATGAGCCGGCCATCGAAGAGATTCAGGTAGAACCCGTAATCCTCTCCCTCGCCGGTGGGATCGGCAATAACATGCTTGTAGAGATCAAAGCCGACGGCCGACGGCTTAAAGCTGGCCGATTTGTTCCCGGTGAGACCGATCCAGGGAACCGGGCGCAGGATCGCGCCGGCCGTCGTGGTTTTGCCTTTGCCCACCGTCCAGTCGTCCTCCGACCACGAATTGAAGGAGGCTTCGTCCATCGTCAGGCCATCGATGAACCGCGGCGAGCGGCCCAATCGGTTGTAGCTTTGGTCCTGGCGCAGGCCAAAGGTGGTCACGAGGCGGTCCTTGAGGAAGAAACTCTGCACCACCGCGCCCTGGCTCTTGAGGATGGTGCGGTTGTTGTTGATGCCGCCGGTGCCGTTGCCGCTATCGGAGGCAATCGCGGTGTCGATCTGGACGGGCTCCGACACGAACTGCTGCGTCACGGCGTCGCCCCAGCGCAGACTGTAGGTGCCGGGACTGTGCAAGGTCGGAGCGTAGTCGACGTTGTGGCCCACGCCGTCACCCAGATAGAAGTGGTAATCGAGCGCGTAGTCGAGGTTGCTGTCCCCGCGGTTGTTGGCCGGATTGGCCCAGGCGTGGCTGCTCACGATCGCCTCGCGGGACATGTACTGCCGCGCTTCGACGTTCTTGTATTCGCCGTAGCCGGACATCTTATGCTGGCCGAGCCAGCGCAGCAGGTTGGTCTCCTTGCGCAGGTCGAGAGTATAGGCGAGTTGCGTCCGGTAGGTGTCGCGATCGAGCGGCTGCCTCTGGCTGCGGGGAGTTCTGATCTGGATGAAGGGGCGCAGGAAGTACGGGTTGGGCGCGCCGTCCAACAGCCGTTCGTTCACGTCGATTGTGACGACGGAGGCAAACCCCGCCGGACCAAGCGATCCCAGGAAGTTGTTCTGGAAGCGATCGGAGTTTTCGCGGAACAGCCCCAACTGAAGGTCGAGCGTCTGCCGGCGCGTTTGCAGAATGGATTGGTCCAGGACCAGCGAGGTGGTCTGGGATTTGTCCTCAAACCGGTTCATCGCCGCGACGTTGATCGACGACCAGTCGTAGATTGCCTTGTTGGCGAGGACGGGATATTTCTGGAACATGGGCTGCGTCGCCAGGTAGCCGGAAGGGTCCACCACCGCCGTTACCAGGCGCACATTCTGGCCCTGCGTGAGCGGCGTGGTGACGGCAGTGCCACGCGCCATCCCCAGGTAACTCAAACCCGCCTGATCGACGTAGGCCAGTAGTTTTCCGGCCTGCGTGTTGAAGTACGGGGAATTGCCCGAGCCGGTGTACGTCCCCACCACCGCGCCGTTGATCTTCGCGGTCCCGGCGATCGGATCCCATGTTGGCGCGCCGACGCCCAGCCAGCCGCTGATCCCATCGCGAGGCGCCAGCGAGTTGGGCCGGTTGCCGTGCGCCCGGTAATAGGCGTACGATCCGGACAGCGTGGTCTTCTTGAACGGCCGGAACCTGAGCATGCCGTTGAGGCGATCGGTGTGGAAACCGGAGGGCTTGAGCGCAAAGCCGTCGTGCTGCCGCACCGCGCTTACCCGTACGGCCAGCACGTCGGTCTTGAGCACGCGATTCAGGTCCAGGCTCGTGCGCCAGCCGTCCTGGGTGTCGGCGCGGGCCACGACCGTGGCGGCATCCTTGCGCAGATTGGCGGAGGCGGGCACGGAGTTGACCGTGCCCGCCGGGCTGCCGACGCCGAAGATGCTGGAATTGGGGCCGCGGCTGATCTCGACCCCGTCGATGTTGCTCGGATCGATCGGCGTGCGACCGCTGGTCTCGAAGTTCCCGACCGTCGTATTGGCCGTGTTGAGGCCCCGGATGCGATTGGCGCTCTGGGGATCCGACTGCACGTTGTCCATTGGCATGCCGCTGCTGTTGAAGCTGAAATCCGTGTAGGTGTCAGTGCCCTCGGTGCCCGCCTCGTAGTTGAAGATGTCGTTCACATTGAGCAGGCCGAGGTCCTCCATCTGTTGCTTGGTCACGATGGAGATCGACGCGCCGATGTCCTCGAGCTTGGAATTCAGCCGCGTGCCGAACGTGGTGTTCGTGGCAAAGTAGCCCTTGGTGTCGGCCACGACTTCGAAGGGTGAGAGCTGGACGACCTCTTCCTTCTTCCCGTCTTCTTTCGAAGGCGCGGCAGGGGTGACAGTCTGAGCGTCGAGTGTGGTCGCCAGCGGCAAGAGCAGCCAGGCGCCAGCCAGGGCGAGCGAGGCCAATGCGCCACCGACAGATGAGGAAAGCAACTGAGCAACAGAGGGAGACAGTCGTGAATGAGCTATTCCAACGTTGGGTTTCATCGAGTGTTGGTTGATGGGGTGTCGGTTGATGGCGAAAGGAATATTTTCCGCTTCACCGCGCGCGGAGGTTGACGGCGGCTACTAATACCAACTCCGATTCGCGGCTGAACAACGGCCGCTCAGTTCATTTGTTCTTCTTTTTGTTTCCTTCCGGCGTCGTGTCGCCGAAACCTTCCGCACCCTTGACGGTGGCACTTTCGACGGTGAGCGGCTTGCCCGTCCCGGCCTTGATCTTTACATTCCTGAACTCCACGTCTTTCGCGTCACTGACGCGCATCCCCGTCTCCGCCGCGATGTCTACGTTCTCCAACACGATGTCCGAGACCGGCATCTCCGGCAGCCCCGTGATGTCGCCCGCAGCCTTTGCGCCGGTGACGGAGATATTGCGAATGCTGACGTGGCGGACGATGGGCGTTTCGGGCGTGACTGGCTGCACGCCTCCCGTGCGGCCGGAGTAATACATGTTGATCGTGATCGCCGTGCCGACGTTGGTCATCTGGATGTTCGCGTAGGTGATGTTTTCCATCAGGCCGCCGCGCCCGCGCTCCGATTTCACGCGGATACCATTTTTGGTGCCGTTGAAGGTGCAGTTGTCCACGACGATGTTGCGGATGCCGGACCAGACGCGCGAGCCGACGGATACGCCGTGGCCGTTGAGGAAGGTGCAGTTGGTGACATACACGTTTTCCGTCGGCAGGGTGTTCTTGTTGTCCTTGTCGCGCCGCGATTTGAAGGAGACGTTGTCGTCACCGGTGTCAATCAGGCAGCGTGTGATCAGCACGTTGCGGCTGTTCGACGGATCAATGCCGTCGGTGTTCGGCGAGTTCGCTGGCGCGATGATTTTCAAGTCGCGGCAGATCACGCCGTCGCAGTAGTGCGGGACGACATGAAACTGCGGCGCGTTGCAGATCGTGACGTTTTCCAACAAAACGCGTTTGCAGTTAGTGAACCGAATCATGTCGGGACGCGACCATTTGGGGCCATTCTTATCACCGCCAAAGCGTGTCGCTTTATCGCTATGCGCCCACCACGCCTTGCCGTTGCCATCGAGGGTGCCGAAACCGGTGATGGCGATGTCCGTCAAGTCGTTGCCGTCAATTGGGGCCCGCTTGTTCGAGGCGACGTCGTCGTCGCCGGTTCCCTTGCCGGACGACTCCGACTTGCCGCGGCCGTATAGCGCGGGGTTGTCTGAGAATCTCAACACCGCACCTTTCTCCAAATGCAACGCCATCTGGCTGACAAACTCGATCGGGCCAGACAAGAACTCGCCCGCCGGCACGACGATCCTGCCGCCGCCAGCAGCCTTGCAGGCGGCAATTGCTTTGGCGATCGCCGCGGTGTTCAACGTCTGGCCGTCGGCCACCGCGCCGTAGTCGGTAATCGCAAAGGTGCGGCCGGGAATCGTTGGCAACGGGATGTCGGGGATTTCGGCTCGTTTCGCCGCCCTGGTGGCGTTGGCGACTTCCGGCTTCACCTGGGCGAAAGCCGACAGGGGAGTGAGCAGCAAGGCGGTGAGGAGGGTGAGGGTGCGTTTCATTTTGGTGCTGCAGGTTTATTTCCAAATCACCGGAGTCGCGCGCCTGCGGGCTGCCGGACGCGACGGCCGCGACGAAGAGGCCGCGGTCGTCGTTGGCATGACTCCCGCCTACAAGCTGAACGTCGCCGTGAGGATGAACAGGCGCGGGTCGACGATGCGGTAGGCGATCACGCGGCCATCGGCCTCGATGGCGACGGGCCGCAGGCTGCCGGACTCGAGGACATTTTTCGCATTGAGCTGAAGGGTGAGCCCAACCTTGTCCGAATAAATCTTCGTCCGATACGTGACAAACGCATCGGCGTAGGTGTGCGACTTGTCCCAAATCGGGTTAGTGGCGTCGAGCGTCGTGATGACGGCGGGCGCCTGCTGCTGGCCGCGGAAGCCGATCGCCCCCTTGTCTTCCCAACGCACCGCCCCACCCACGGTGAAGCGCTTGAGCAGGCGCTGGTCGGTGAGGCCGGCCAGCCGGTAGCTGGTCAGGAAATTCGCCCGGTATTTGCGGATCTGCGGGCGGCTCTTGCCCTGCATCGCCTGGGCGATCTGCAGCGGATTGATCACGTTCGAGGTCAAATAGCTCTGCGCCGACCCGCCGCCGTAATCCTGGGAGAACCATGGCTGATTGTTCCGGGGATCGACGATCTTCGTCCACACCGCCATGCGGTCGTCGATCCACTTGGTGACGTCGGCCGATAGTCCGGCGTTGATCGACTCCTGCTGGGTGACGTTCGCCTTCAGCGTCCAGAAATTGTTCGGATTGTAGTTCACCTCGATTTCGGTGCCGCGCGCCGTGATGTCGTCGACCGCGTAGGGCCGGTTCGGCGGGTTGTCGATCAAATCCGCCGGCAGGCCCATGGTGGTGGACAGCTGCTGGAGGAGTTGGTCGGCCGTCAGCGTCTGGCCCTTCGCCACCGCGGCGTCGGTGAGCCAGAGGGTGGCCTGGCGTTGCAGGTTGTAGAGAGCGCCGGTCGCGCCCATGTAGTCGAGTCGGCGCACGCGCTGGCTGATGGTCGAGCTGTCGCCATTGCGCGAATTGATTTGCACCGTCTTGTAGCGATTGACCCGCACCATCAGTTTGTTCTCGAGGAGATTCAGGCTGAACCCGTAGTCCTGGCCCGCCCCGCTCGGATCCGGCAGGACATGTTTGTAAAGGTCGAAGCCGACTTCCGACGGTTTGAAGCTGGCCGATTTGTTCACGGAGAGGTTGAGCCAGCGGAGCGGCTTGAGCACGGCGCCGGCCGTCGTGGTCTTGCCTTGGCCGACGATCCAATCGCCCGTCGCCCACGAATTGAAGGAGGCTTCGTCGATCGTGACGGGGTCGATCAGCCGCGGGTTTCCTCCCAGCCGGCTATAGCTCTTGTCCTCGCGCAGGCCAAACGTGGTGACGAGGCGATCCTTGAGCAGGAAGCTCTGGAGGACCGCGCCCTGGCTCTTGAGGATGGTCCGATTGTTGTTGAGACCGCCGGTGCCGTTGCCGCTTTCGCTGGCAATCGTGGTGGCAATCTGGACCGGCTCGTTCACAAATTGCCCTGTGACCATGTTGCCCCAGCGCAGGGGATAGGTGCCGGGATTGTTGGCCGTCGGGCCGTAGTCGACATTGTTGCCCTGGCCGTCGCCGAGATAGAAACGGTGATAGATCAAGTAGGAGCTCTGGCCGCCGCGGTTGGTGGTCGTGTCGGACCACGCGTGGTTGCTCACGATGGCATCCCGGAAGAGGTACTGCCGCTTCTCGATGTTCTTGTATTCGCCGTAGCCCGAAAACTGGTGCAGGCCAAGCCAGTGCAGGAGATTCGGCTCCTGGCGCAGGTCCAGGCGGTACGCCAGTTGCGCCCGGTAGGTATCGCGGTCGAGCGGCTGCTGGTAAATATACGGCCGGTCCAGTTGGACAAAGGGGCGCCGGAAGTACGGGTTGGGCGCGCCGTCGAGCAGCCGTTCGTTCACGTCGATCGTGACGGTCGAGGCAAACCCTTGCCCGGGCGAGAGGGAGCCCAGGAGGTTGCGGGTGAAGCGGTCGGCATTTTCCCGGAAACAGCCCAACTGCAGGTCGAGGGTCTGGCGCTGCGTGTTTAGAATGGACTGCTCCAGCATCACCGACAAGGTCTGCGTCTTGTCCTCGAACCGGTTCATCGCCGCGACGTTGATCGACGACCAGTCGTAGATGGCTTTGTTGGCAAGAACCGGATACTTCTGGAACAGGGGCTGCGATGCCAGGTAGCCGGTCGGATCCACCACCGGGGTCATCAGGCGGGTCTGGCTTTGCGTGAAGGGCGTGTTCACCGCCGTGCCGCGCGCCAACCCGAGATAACTCAACCCCGCCTGATCGATGTAGCCCAGAATGGTCCCAATCTGGTTGCTGAAGTACCCGGAATTGGGCACGACCGCGCCGTTGATCTTCGCGGTCGCTGTGATCGGGTCCCACGTCGGCGCGCCGACGCTCAGCCAACCGCTGATGCCGTCGCGGGGGGCCAGCGAATTGGGCCGATTGCCATTCGCCCGGTAGTAGGAGTAGGAACCGGATAGCGTGGTCTTCTTGAACGGCCGGTATTTCAGCATGCCGTTGAGGCGCAGCGTGGCAAAACCGGAGGGCTTGAGCGCGAAGCCGTCGTGCTGCTTCACGGCGCTCACCCGCGCCGCCAGCACGTCGGTCTTGAGCACGCGATTCAGGTCCAGGCTCGTGCGCCAGCCGTCCTGGGTGTCGGCGCGGGCCACGACTGTGGCGGCATCCTTGCGCAGATTGGCGGAGGCGGGCACGGAGTTGACCGTGCCCGCCGGGTTGCCGACGCCGAAGATGCTGGAATTGGGGCCGCGGCTGATCTCGACCCCGTCGATGTTGCTCGGATCGATCGGCGTGCGACCGCTGGTCTCGAAGTTCCCGACCGTCGTATTGGCCGTGTTCAGGCCCCGGATGCGATTGGCGCTCTGGGGATCCGACTGCACGTTGTCGATCGGCATGCCGCTGGCGTTGAAGCTGAAATCCGTGTAGGTGTCAGTGCCCTCGGTGCCCGCCTCGTAGTTGAAGATGTCGTTCGCATTGAGCAGGCCGAAGTCCTCCATCTGCTCCTTCGTCACGACCGAGATGGACGCGCCCAGGTCCTCGAGCTTGGAATTCAGCCGCGTGCCGGACGTGGTGTTCGCGGCAAAGTAGCCCTTGGTGTCGGCGACGACCTCGAAGGGTGAGAGCTGGACGATCTCGTCCTTCTTTTCGCCTTCTTTCGCCGGCGCGGCAGGGGTGACAGTCTGAGCGTCGAGTGCGGTCGCCATCGGCAGGAGCAGCCAGGCGCCAGCCAGGGCGAGGGAGGCCAATGCGCCCCCGACAGATGAGGAAAGCGACTGGGCAACAGAGGGAGACAGTCGCGAATGCACGGGTTTAACGTTGGGTTTCATGGGGTGTTGGTTGAGGGGGGTGTTGGTCGATGGCAAAAGGGATGTTCTCCGCCTTACTGCGCGTAGAGGTTGACGGCGCCTACTATCCCAGAGCCAGCGGCGGCGCGGTATCCTCATTTCATAGGATGCCGCCGACGCCCCTGGCGGCCAGCGCAGAGCAATCTGGGGGTTGCTTTGCTGCCCGCCGGTGGGTACACTGGTGGCAAAATGGCACCAAGCCAGACCTACCTATGACCACCATCGTTGAAGACAAGAGCCGCATTACCGCCCGCGTTCCGGCGGAACTCCGGGACACCCTGGAGCAAGCGGCGCAACTCCAGGGTGCCACGTTGAACCAGTTTGTGGTTCAGTCCGCCTTCCATGAAGCCCAGCGCATCGTGGAGCGCGAGACCTTGATCCGCCTATCCCAGCGCGATGCCCGGAAGGTGTTCTCGCTCCTGGATCATCCGCCGAAGCCTAACACCCGGCTGACTGAAGCCGTCAAAGCCTGCCGGACCAAAGTCCGTGCATAAAATCGAACTTCTCTCCCGCACGCATGACCGGGAAGGCTTCGACTGCGGCAGCGAGCCGCTGAACGCCTTCTTCCGGCAAACGGCGCGCCAGCACACCGAACGCGGCATCTCCCGCACCTTCGTCCTGGTGGACGAGGGGGCCCGCGAGCCCAAGCCTGTGCTGGGCTTCTTCACCCTGAACATCTGTCAGATTCGGGCCGGGCAGCTTTCGCCGGAACTGGCGCGCAAACTCCCCCGCGATGTGGCCGGCATCAAGTTGGGGCGATTGGCCATCGCCGCCGACCGTCAACGCCAGGGCCTTGGCAAGATGCTCCTTGTGGCAGCGATGGAGAAGGTGGTTGAAGTCTTCGAGTCGGCCGGCGGCATCGGATTGTTCGTGGACGCGAAAGACGAGGCGGCCAAAGACTACTACGTGCGCTTCGGCTTTGTGGCTCTGCCGGACAATCCGCTGCAATTGTTTCTGCCGCTCGCGACGCTGAGGAAAGCCCTCGAGGGCCCGGCCTGAAGGGGAAGCGGTTGTGGTTTTGTGCCTGACGCCGAGCGCGAAGTGTCGATTCGCGAGGGAGCCGGACGCCAACGCCGCTCCTGCCGTGGCGAAGACCTCGCGCCGGTAGTTCCCGCGATTGATGACGTGTTACAATGCATCTTCGTATTCGACGCGGATGCGGCGAGCCATGCCGATTCGAAATCGTATTTCCGACGTCTCCCCCACCCCTGCATCACCCCAATTTTGGGTACACTTCGAACTTCAGTGCCTCGTTCGGCCTGCTTCTGCCACTCGCCGCTGCAACGCGCAACAGCCTGACCCCGGATCCGGGAGGGGTTTATACTCGGCCTACCCGTCCTCCGCGTCCCTTACCGGAAAGGCAGTGCCGGAACATGACTTCAAGCCGGGTGAGCATGGACTTCATGTCACTTCCTTTCAATTTTCGGGCAGCGGCGAGCGCAGCTTTCCTTCGAGCGGCTCCAAATGCCCAAGGGTCTCGAGCCTGCCGAACATGATCCGTTCTTTGCGCGAGATAGAATGGTCACCCTGTGTCACACTGAGCCAGACCACTCCCTCGTGCTCATGAAATGTGGGGTATTGAAATGACTTCGTCGTCTCGAAGCGGTACTTGCGCTCCCACTTCCGGCCATCGCGGGAGACGTCTACGTTGAAAACGCTCCGAAGGACGCGCTGTATACGCGTGGCCTCCTGCCATCCGAGGTAATAGATGCCACCAAACTTGTCGAAGGTAGGCTTTGAACTGGTGCCGTTTGGCACATGCGGTCTGGTGTGCCCGGTAGACCAAGTTCTTCCGTCGTGGCTGGTGGAAAAATAGTAGTTTCGGTCGTTTTCCGCCTGGCTGCGACAGATTGCCATCCATGTGCCGTCAGGCAGCCGATTGACGGCGGATTCGCTCAAAAACTTGTCCTGCGGCTCGTTGAAATGGCCGAGCACCTCGAACGACTCCAGATCGTCGTGCATCCGCGCGAGCGCGTTTTGCCTGCCCTTGAAGTTGTTCAGGGCGACGAATACACGGCCATCGAAGCGCTTGAACGAGTCGAAGATATGAACGGTCGAATCGCTGGCTTCGTTTCTGAAACCTTGGGTGGCGGCGTCCGCATACAAGTACTGCGGCTGGAAGTCGAAAGTGCCCGCCGCGGTCTTGAGCCTGGCCTTGTGGATGGTCGGAGCGAACTCGCCGCGCTGGAGATCGTAATCGCGATACCAGACCTGCGACTGCCGCTTGCCCGGCTCGTTGCTATCGAAGTAACAGCGCAGCGTGCGGGCGTCCTTCTGAAGGATGCGTGGCACAATACACGCTCCCACCGGGAGCCTCTGATTCTCGAATGCCTGCTCGCTCTTCGCAAAGTCAAGGGTCTTCTCCACCTGCAGCGACTGCAAGTTCACGATCGACATTGTCACGTACATGAACGGCCATTCGGCGCTCTCATCTGCCTGTACGTCGTTTGCCTCGGCGACGATATACGCACGATCGCCCACGCAAACGAACTGGGAATCGTGCGCGCCTTTGACGCGAAGCGCGGAAATATTCACGAGACGTCGCATGACGATGTCACCCGCCAGTGCGGGGTTCCAGTCGGTAGGGAGAAGTGCCGGCTCGGTTGCGTTCAGCGGAGTGAGCAGCAATGCGGCGACCACACAGAGGGTCGGTTTCAAGAGGGTTGATGCGGGCGATTTCATATTTTGTCTTCTCCGTCGTTCCAATAGCCCTGAAACACCTGGTGCATCGGCGGGAGGCGCTGTCAGTAAGTTGCCTTCACCCCGACCGCCCAGAGCGGCCGGAAATCGGTCCGTTGTCGGAGCTTCGCATAGCCCGGAGTCGAGGGGCCGTACCGCTCGAAATCCTCGGGAGCGTTGAAGAGATTCCGCACCGTGGAGTAGACCGCAAAGTGGCGCACAAATCGATATTCGAAGGACCAGTCCACCGTCAGCTTCGGCGCCATGTACTCGTACACGCCAGGCTCGACCCCTGCACCGGTGAACATCTCTCGGCGCTCGCGACCGCGGTCGTTCACACTCACGCGGGTGGTCACGCGGGCACGGTTGAACGAAAGGCCGTAGTTGATCGTCTTTTGCACGAAGCCAGTGAAATCGGCGGTTGTGTCGCCTTCGAGATGTTGCAGCGTGAGGTTGCCAAAGATGGCGAAACCCGTCGCCCAAGAGGGTAGGAAAGTCAGGTTCTGCCGGTACTCGAACTCCGCACCGGACACCCGCGCATTGCCGACGTTGCGCCGGGTGCTGACGACATAGCCGCGCTCGGCACTGTAGATATTCCCGTCGAGCCCGTAGGTATCAATCAAGTCCTCCGAGATCGGCGCCGTGACTGCGCCCCAGAAATTCTTGATCTCGCGGAGGTAGCCCCGGGCCGAAAGCAGCCCGGCAGATTTTTCCGCAAAGTAGTACTCCAGCGACAGCCCGTAGCTGTCCGCCTCCCAGGGCTTAAGATTCGGGTTCGTGAGCGTCACCGTGCGCACCGTCGAGGACTCGTCGGGTAAATTGAGGGACGGCAGGATGTGGTTGAAGTTCGGCCGCGCGATGGACCTCGCATACGAGGCCCGCACGAGCAGGTCCGGGCGGAGCTGGTAGCTGGCGTTGAGACTCGGATACAGGTCACCGTAGGAGCGCTCCGTGCGCGCACCGCGGTCAGTGTAGGCAAGTTGAGTCCCGGCAAGCGTGGCCAGCGGGGCGATCACCACCGGCTGGCCCGCAGTGTTGCGCACGACGTTGCCAGCGGCATCGCGCTGGTAGATGGCCCCTGGATTGATCAACGGCCCGACACCATCGAATTCCGTTTGCTCAAACCGTACGCCGCCAGTGAGCGCGAGGCGCCGATCCAGGAGTGAAGCGAGATCGAAGCGCAGGTAGGAGGCGAACACCGCCTCGGTCATGCGTTTTGAAGCATTCACACGATTGCGATAGCCGGCCACCTCGTTGGCCGCGGTGAGCTGGAAATGGGCCGGATTTGCCCGATAGCTGTCGTAAACCGCCACCGGGTTGATCCCTTCATTCTTGGGCAGTCCCCATTTGGCCTGCCGATTGAGGGAAGCCGGCCAGATCCAGCGCGCCACGCTGTCGTCCGCCGTTCGCGCCACCCCGTCGGCCCCAACATAATTGTAGGTCTCGGCCCCGCCGCGGAGGTCGCGCGTCTGCGCGCGGTAATCCAAGCCCACCTTGACGGTCACCGGAACGCGCCGGCCAAATTCGCGGCGGGCGTGGGCATTGAAACTGCGGACGAAGTCGTAGCGGTCGACCGGGTTCGATCCGACGGTTTCAAGGCGGTAGTCGGCCACTTTGAATAGGTCAACCGGCTGGCCGGCTGAGTTGGTGACGGTAATGCCACCGGGCCGGAGATAGGCGTGGTGGTCGAAGCGGATGGTCAGATTGCGCTGGAAGACTCCCATCGGCCCCCAGAAGCCTTTGTCGACGTTGCGGTCATGGTAACTCGCACGCGAAAACGCGCCGCCGGCCTCCAGCTTCCAGATCGGCCCCTGGTGCCGCCAGCGCAGGTTCGGCTGGTAGGTCGTGCCGGTGGCGTCGCGGGTGGAATATTGGAGCTGTGCGAACCCTGCACCAGCGGCCCCCTGGGTGAAGTCTGCACCCCAGGCGATGACCCGGCCAGGGTTGAAGAACACGGCGTCTCGCGGGAGGCCGTTGAGTTTTTCGTTGAAAAAGCCGTATTGCAGGCCGAGGGAAATTACGTCGTAAGCAGAGAGACGCCAATCGGCGGACAGCCCGACAGATTTCCTCTCCACGCCCTTGGGAAAGTCCGAAACCTCGTAGCGCGCAAGGTACGGTAACGCGGGCGAGGTGGCTGGCAGGTTGGCGGTGGTCGCACTCGAGGTCGGCACCCAGATGGGCCTCGTTGCGTACTGGGATGCCTGCGTTTCCGCACTGGTGGCATTGAAGGCGAAGCCGAATCGCGCATTGACCGGCACAATGGCGCTGACCTCGAAGTTGGGCAGGAACTTGAACGGATCGCCCTTCAGCGCGTGATCGACAAAAGTGCTGTATACCTTGGCCACATAAGTCGGGCTGCGACGCTCGAAGGCGCTCTTCGGCACGAGGTTGACGCTGCCGCCGATGCCGTTGGCCGGCGAGTCGGGGTTCTGCGAGCGAGAGACCTCCACGCGCGACATGTTGTTGATCGAGATCTGGTCGAGTTGAATCGCGCGCGACTCCCCTGTGAAACCCACGCTGGCCACGCCGTTGCCGTCGATCGTGATTGGGGTGGACTCCGGCGGCAGACCACCAATCGAGATCGAGCTCGCTTGTCCACCGGTGAAACCGAGGCTCACCCCGGGAAGGAATTTTACGAACTCGCCCACGTTGCCGTCCGCGATGTCGCCGAAGGTGTCCGTTGCCACCACTGTCTTGATCTGCTGTGAAAATCGCTGCTCGTTCACCGCTAGGGCGGCCGCGGACATGTCGCGCGAGGCCGCCACGATGAAGCTGTCGAGCGTAATGGGCGCCTCCGGCCCGGCGGTGCCGGACGCATCGAGCAAGAAGTCCTGCGTGACCCGCTGGCCGGCGGCAACGTCGACCGCCCGTTCCTGGGCCGGGAAGCCGGTGTAGAACACCCGCAACCGTATCGTCCCGGGTGTCACTCTCGTGAGGCGGTAGTGGCCGAATGAATCGGTGAAGGTCTCGTGCGTCGTGCCCGCGCTGACCCGCGCGTTGCCCAAGTAGCCGCCGGTGGCGTCGGCAACGCGACCTTCAACGGTGCTAGTCTCACGGGCATCGGCCCCTGGCATCGAGTGGGCGGGGCCGATCACCAAGGCCAGCCACGCCGCAAGAACGGAGAGCGGACCTGTGGGCCGCAGGGCTTTCGCGGGTTCCGTTTCCCGGGCAATCGGGTGAGTGGCGACAGGAGCGGGGTCTGACATGGTCGTGGTGGCTGATGTTCTTGGGGATGACATGGCGTTTGGTTGACCGGAGCCCGACTTCGCCGCGTCGCCGGCAGGCCACACCGCCGCGCGCCGGTTCACGATGAACCCGCCCGACTTGGGATCCTGCACGGCGACGAGGGCGGTGCCGGCGAGCAGGCGGTCCAGCGCTTCGCGAGGGGTGTAATTCCCCGCGAGCGCATTGGTCTGCTCGCCGCGCACGGCGTCCATCATGAAGAGGATTGGCCGGCCGGACTCCGTGGCGAACTGCGCCAGGACGGCCGCAGCCTCTCCGCGGGGAAGGCGATAGCTCCGTTTCTGCTCCTCCGCGTTGGCCCCTGCCGCCACCGCCGTCGCGGCCACCGCACAGCACAAGGTGCCGGCGACGACGCAGGACGGGGAGGTGGCGGAGTAAACCATGCGGAAGAGCAGTCTCATCCCTGAAACGCACGCCGCGGCGAAACGGATTAGTGCCGCGATGAAGAAATCCGCGGGGCCCGCATGATTTTGCCTTGAACTTGCTTTCACGATTTTCGATTGGCGAAGCATCGCGGCAGACTAAGGGACCACGGACCAAAGGACCAAGGGACCAGGGCGGAAACGCGATCTGTGCCCGGCGAGTGTCTCGGTGTCTTTTGGGTTCATCGAAGTCCCCGGCAATTGTTTCCCGCAAATTTCGCCGTCGACAGGCGGGCACAGGGACGTGCCCGCCCACCTTTGCCGCACGACGAACATCTTGGTCGAAATACTCGAATGGTAAGATGGAATCTTCGTCCCGTCTTGTTCCGTGTTTCCCGTGGACCTACTTTGCCGTTTGCACCGGTTGCGCCGGCAGCCCGCTCAGCGCGCGCGGCGGAGGACGATCTCCTCGGGGCCGCGGCGCTCGGCGGTGATGTCGCCGCCGCGCTCGAGGAGCGCGACGAAGGCCTCGACCTGATCGAGCGCAAGCACGCCACCCACCCGCCGGCCGCGCAACTCTGCATCGGCCAGCACGAGCTGCACCGCATTGCGCCGGTTGAAACAGGCGATCACGTCCTCCAGTGGGACATCTGCGAGCACGATGGTGCGGCGGTGCCAGGCCAGGGCTTCGCGCAACTCCTTCGCTTCAACCTTTTCGATTTGCGGCGGCGCAATCGCATCGACCCGCGCCACCCGGGCGCGTTCGCCCGCCACCAGTTGCGGCGCCGGCGGGGGCGGCGCTGCCGTGGTCGTGGCCGGGGGCGGTTTGACCGGAGCAATTTCGACGCGACCCTCCTCCACCAGCACCTCGACGGCCGAAGCGGCGAGGCGCACATCGAAGGCCGTCCCGATGGCGCGCACCGCGACCCCACCGGCCGTGACGACGAACGGATGAGCGGAATCGTGGGCGACCTCGAAGTGCGCTTCGCCGGCGCTGAGCTGGACGCGCCGTGTGCCCGCCGAAAAGTCTACGCGCAGTTCGCTGTGCGCGTTCAGGTGGACGGTCGATCCGTCGCGCAGCACCAGGCGCTGCGGAGCCGCGGCGGCGTTCATGAAATGATTCTGCTCCGCGATCCGCACCGAGTAGAACCACCAGCCGGAGAGGGCAACGACCAGCGCGGCGGCGAGCGCCGCGAGGCGACGACCGGAGGACAGACGACGGAGAACGGAGGACGGACGCCAGACGCCAGAGGTCGGAGGACGGAGGACTGAAGTCGCTGCGATCCGGGCGGGAGCCTCGAAGCTATTATCCGTCGCGACCGGCGCCGCGCCCAGCGGGCCAAAGCGCGCTTCGAGCGGGCGACGTACGGACGGCATGATCTCAAGCACCGCCATGGTCTTCTCGATGCGCCGCACCATGGCGGCATGCCGCGGATCGGCGGCACACCAGGCGGCAAAGGCCTCGGCGCGCCCGGGGGCGAAGCCGTCGTCGCGTTCGCAGAGCCAGGCGGCGGCGATCTCGTCCAATGCCGGATTCCTGTCGTCCCGACCTCGATCGGGCGGCGCGGAGTTCATGCGGTTTCCTCCCTGGGGATTGGTCCGAGGTCTTCCAGCAGGCCCTGCCGAACAAAAAAGCGGGCGCAGTCGCGCACACCTTTGACGAGATGGACCTTCACCGTCGGCAGCGCGAGGCCGAGACGCGTGGCGATTTCCTTTGTGGCAAGGCCTTCGACGTAGCGCAGCATCATCACTTCGCGGCATCGTGGTGGTAGCTCCGATACGGCCTCGAACAGCGTTTGCCGCTGATGGCTCGCGTCGAGGACGGCGGCCGCATCCGGAGTATCGTCGGCCGCCGGCAGTTCTTCCAGCGCGAAACCTTCGTCACAAGGAGAGGCGCGGCCCCGGCGAAAGAGGTCGATCGCGGTATTGCGCGCGATGGCGAAAAGGTAGGCCTTGGCGCAGCCCGCGCGGACTTTGTCCTGGGTGCGCAGCATCCGCAGGAAAGTCTCCTGCACCAGGTCGTCGTGATCCGGCAGAGCGGGAAAGCGTTTCAGCAGGTAGGCACGCAGGGCCGGCTCGTGCGGTTGCACGGTCTCGGAGAACCAGCGGGCTTGTTCGGAGGGTGGCATCGGTGTGGAGTGCCGGGGCAGAAAACACGTCCATCGTTGCCATCCAAGGCAGAAGTCAAGTACGGCGGAGTCCGGATGAATTTTTCCAAAAAACCGCTAATCCCAAACGAGGTCTCGTTCGTTTGGCAGGACGATCGGCCGCGGTCAGGCCGCTGAAAGTTGATTTGAGCGCACCGGCGGGTGCGGGCCGGAGAGGCGATGCCAAGCGCTCCCGGATGGAGTGTCAGCTATCCTCCAAATTTATCCCGCCTATCGCCCGCCCGGGCGAGTCTGCGCCTGAACCACCGTCCGCCGGCTGAAATCATTATACCCTCCATCATTTTACCTCAAACAGAGTCCTGACGGGGCAGGTCGCGGATCGCGGAATTGAACGCGCACCCGGCGTAAGTTGCAGAGCAAACAACGTGAGGGTTGCCCTTGGGGAAGGTCGGACGGGGCCAGTGCATGGTGCATTGTGAGGCCGGCGACTGGAATGCATCGGAGGCAAGGGTCGCGAACATCCCCAGCTGTCGTACCCTGAATTGGGTATTCGTGACTCTGGCGGGAGCGGCCAAGATTTGGCTTGGTCCCTCGCATGCCTCGCCGTCGTCGTGTGCAATACGAAGGTGCGCTGTATCACGTGATCAACCGCGGGAATTATCGCCTGCCCGTGTTCTCTACGGTCGGCGCCGCGCGCTCCTTTGAGAAGGCGCTCGGTGAGGCGAGCGAGATGTATCGCTGGCGGATCCATGCCCACGTCGTGATGCGAAATCACTTTCATCTGGCGTTGGAGACCCCGCGACCGAATCTGGCTGAGGGCATGCACTGGCTGGAGAGCACGTTCGCCACTCGGTTCAATCGTTTCCGTTCCGAGCGCGGGCATGTGTTCCAAGGACGCTATCAGGCGCTGGTGGTCGAGGATGCGGCGGCGCTTTTCCGGGTGATCAACTACATTCACCTGAATCCCGTGGCCGCCAGGATCGTGGCGGCAAGCGAAGTCGCGGATTTCCGCTGGAGCAGCCTCGGCTGGTTGAGCCGCGGCGAGCATCCGTCATGGATGGTGAAGGAAGTACCGCTGGGGCAGCTCGGCCTAGAGGATACTCAAAGCGATTGGATGCGCTACGTGAGCTATCTGGTCGCGTTGGCGGGCGATCCGGAGGAGCAAGAGCGCCAGGGGTTCGATGAGCTCACTACAGGATGGGCCATCGGGACAATCGGTTGGAAACGGGCGCTCGCCCGCGAGTACTCGCACCTCAAGCTCGACGTCGGGTTGTCCGCGGGCGGAGTCCGGGAATTGAACGAGGTGCGCTGGTGCGATGCGTTGGCGGAAGCGCTGCGCGAGCACGGCCACGGTGAGACGGACCATGCTCACACGCAGCCTTCAACACCCTGGAAGATTGCAGTTGCGGCCCAGCTTCGATGGGAAGCGGCGGCGCCCTACGGCTGGATTGCCCGAAAATTGAATCTCGGAAATCTCAACACTCTGCGCTCAAACGTCAGGCGATGGCTACTACTGCACCATGCACTGGCCTGACCCCGTACGTCCGGCGCCGTGAACGTCCGGCGCCAATGGACGAACATCGTGCGCGTCTTGCCCTCGCAGGCGCTCACGACATCCAGGACCCCGTCGCCATCGAGATCGACGAAGACCGCATCCTCCGGATCCCCACCTCGCCGACCACCACGCGCGGCCACCGCGCCGTGACTTTGGCAAAGCCTGGGTGGAGATGCGTCACGGCTCCTCCAGTTTGAGCAGAAACATCTGTCGCGTGCCATCCGGGGCGATGCCCGGCACCACGATCGCGTCACTCGTCCGGTTCCAGGCCGGGGCCGGATCGAGCCGGAGCGCTCCACCCTGCCAGGTCGAAAGAAACACCGGCGGCGATTTCACCGCCCGCCGCGTTTTCATGTTCAGGAAGGTGTAATGATGATACTCGCCCTCGCGGTGGCCGTTCACGAACCAGCTCCCATCCGGGCTGAGCGCCACATCGCCTTCCGGATTGGGAAACAATTCCTTCCCGCCGAGCGACTCCACAATCTTCTTCTGCCACGTGTCGTAGATGACCTGTTTACCGTTGTTTGATCCGATGATCCGCGGGCCCCATTCCCACTCCGGATGTCCGCCAATGAACGTCTCGTGCCGCGTCAATCCGGAGCCGTCGGGCCGGACGGTAAAGGGCGAGTCGACGCGTTTGGGCCCTTGGGGTCGCTTTTCGAAGTCGGCGCGACAATAGAAATAAATCAGATCGTTGTTCCGGTTGTTGAGCGTGTGGTTGATGAACAGATGCCGCTCGTCGATCCGTTCCGTCCCGTCGCGCAGCGCCTCCTTCAACTGCGCGAAGGACACGATCAACGTCCGTTCTCCGGTGTTCACGTCGACCCGGAAAATGCCGTCGTCCTTCGGCGCCGCCACCTCCGTCGTCCAATCCCAGGTTTCGGCATAGCCGGTGACGGGCCGCAGCCGCGCCATCCGCGCGTAATTGATCGCGGTGAAATAGCCGCCGTTCTGGGCGAGGCCGCCGTTCGCCACCGGCGAATCGGCGAAGCGATACTCGCGGATGCGTTTTCCTTTGCCGCCGTCCGCGCTGAGGTCGAAGAGGACCGTGAAGACCTTGCCGGTGTCACGGTCGCGGTCGTTGAAGAAGAACTGGGTCTCCGGATGCTCCGGATTCCAGTAAAACATCGTGCCCTGCTGCGGATTCCAGCCGCGCGATTGATCCACGACGCGAACCGCGTAATTCGCGCGGGTGTCGAGCAGGCACACGTCGGCCGGATCGTTTGGGCCCGGCAGCCGGTCTTGAAAGCCCACCTGCAGGGCGAGCACGTAGCGGCCGTTGGCATTCCAGGGAATCGTCCGGCTCTGGCCGATGTAACCGAAATAATGATGCTTCGGTCCCTGGGTGATGGGGGTGACGCTCACGGCGGACCCGGCCGCCAGCGCGCCTGGCACGACGGCCGACGCCAGGACGAAACTAAGGAGAATTTTCATGGGGATTAGACGAGAGCGTTGTCGCGCGAGAACTGCACCAGCGCCCCTTCGGCGACGCGCAGCGCAAAAGGACGGCGGCTACTATCCCAGAGCCAGGGGCAGCGCGGTATCCTCATTTCATAGGATGCCGCCACTGCACCTGGCGGCCACGGGGCAGGCCCCGCCCGCCAGGGCCTCATGAGGGTGCTGATATCGATTCGGATCGTTCATATTTGCGATGATTAGCCTCGTGCTCGTAATCGTACTCTTGCTCCTGCTCGAAGCCCGATTACGAGCACGATTACGAATCACGAGCACGACGGCGTCTAGTTGCGGCACCACTTTTTCTGCGACTCACGTGCCAGCCCGACGGGCTGATCATTCCGAGCTGCGCGTGGGCAATCCGGTTTTCATGGGTGGATTCCGCGGCCGATCCGGCGGCGTATGGGCGCCTGCAGGGCGATTTACCCCACTTGTTCCGCGAAAATGCCGGAGGCATTTTCATTTAGCAGCCTGTCGACTCACGCACTCCCATTCGCTCGCCAGAAATTGAATCTTCCCAAGACCGACAGGCTGCTAGGATTGCAGAAACTTCGCCACGGCCTCGGTGCGGGTGCGGACATGGAGCTTTTCGTAGACGTGCTGAATGTGAGAGCGCACCGTGGTGATGCTGATGCCCAACTTGTCGGCGATCTCCTTGTAGTAGTCGCCATCGGCGAGCATTACCAGGATCTCGCGTTCGCGCGGCGACAGGCGAATCGTGTCTCGGGTCGAAGGGCCGAGATCCTGGAAGTATTGCACGACCTTGCGGGCGATGTGGCTGGACATGGGCGCACCGCCGGCGAGCACATCCTGGATGGCGGGCAGCAGATCCCTGGGCGCGGTGCGTTTGACGAGATACCCGCTGGCCCCGGCGCGCAGCGCCTGAAAGACGGCCTCCGGCTTCTCGTACACGGTCAGCATCAGCACCTGCACGCCCGGGGCCGCCTGCTTGAGCCGCGACACGCACTCGATGCCGGACATCTTGGGCAGGTTGATGTCCATGAGCACCACATCGGAAGGGTGACTGGCAAACTGCCGGAGCGCCTCTTCGGCTGAACCATACGCGCCCACGCAACGCAGCCCGGGTGACTGCTCAATCAGCTTCTGCAGACCATCCCGCGTGATCGCGTCGTCCTCGACGATGGAAACTGAACAGGTCATTTTCTTCCCCTTTCATCACTCACGGGCTGCATCATGACATCAAACGGCGGTCTTTTCCATCCTATGAAATGAGGAGGGGGGACAGGACCGACCCGCCGCCCGCGCCCGATGGTCACTGGTCCTGCCATCGCCACTCCAGCGTAATCGTTGTGCCCGCGCCCGCCCGGCTTGCAATGCGGCACGTCCCGTTGATGGCCGCCATGCGCTGCCTCAAGTTCACCAGGCCATGGCGCGTTGAGGCGATGGCGGGGTCGAAGCCGTGGCCATCGTCCTCCACGCTGATGACCAGCGTCTTTCCTGCCGTAGTGAGGTTGATGATTACTTCCGTCGCCCCGGAATGCCGGGCCGCGTTGTTGAGGGCTTCTTTGACGGCCAGGAAAATGTTGTGCCGCACTTCACTGGTCAACTTGAGGGTCGGGAGCTGGGCGGGTGTGCGCATGCGGCAACGGATGGGTTGACCGGCAAAAAACTCCGTGGCGAACTGCGAAATGTAAGTGCCGAGGCCATCGAGGGTGTCATTCTCCGGATCCACGGCCCAAACGATTTCGTCCAACTGCAACAACAGGTTCTGTGAACTCCCGGCGATCGTGGCGACGTTTTCGCGGATCTGTTCCAGTGACGCGGCAGGCCGGCTGGCCAATGCGCCCAGGATATTGATCTGCGTCAGGCTCGCGCCCAAGGTGTCGTGCATGTCCCGCGCGATGCGCTCCCGTTCCCGGTCGAGCTCTGACTGCCGTTCGAGTTGCCGCATATGCCTTTTCAGCCGGCGCCGGGTAAGATAGTACACCGCCCCGCCGCTGCTCAACGTCAAGAGCCCCAGCAGCCCCAGGCGAAACCAGCCCGTCTGCCAGAAGAACGGCGTCACGGTCAGCTTCAAGGTGGCGGCGTTTTCGTTCCAGACGCCCTCCTCGTTGCGGGCGGTGACACGGAAGCGGTAGTTCCCCGCCGGCAGGGCGGGATAGCTCACGCTCCGGCTCGCGACCGTCTCGACCCACCCTTCATCAAAGCCCTCCAATTGATAACGATATTGCACGTTCAGCGCCGAGGCGAAAGACGGCGCGCAGAAACCGATCTCCAGCTTGCGATAATCAGGCCGTAAATGCACGGACGCGCCCGCCGGCCGCAAATCGAGCAGATTCGTCGGAGAGAACACCCGCAGCAGCGACCGGCTGTCATAGACCGCCACGGGTTGGCCATCCACCAGCACGCTCTCCAATAACACCGGCGGGGGGCGCAGACTGGCTTGAAATTGAAAGATAGTTGGATGCACGACCAGCAGTCCGGAACGCATGGGGAAGCAGAGTTCGCCACGGTGGCGGCGCAGGGCGCGGATCCCGTCGTTCGCCACGGCCTGCAAACTCTTCAGCGCCACATTTCGGCCATAGACGACCGATCGCACGCGCTCGGTCCGCCCCTCGGCCACGGCGGTCAACTCCGCCAATCGCACGTAAGAAAGGCCACGGGCGCCGGCCAGCCACAACCGCCCGTCATCATCCAGGAGCATCTGTGAGATGTAATCGTCATTCAGCCCGTCGGCCGTCGTGATGAGGGTGAACTTCCCTGCCTGCCAACGGGCGAGACCGGAACCACCGTAACCGATCCACAGGCTGCCATCGGGTGCCGGCAACAAACTGCGAATGCTCGGGAGCAGTGCTTGATCGGACTTGAATACACGGACCAGTCGATCCTCCTGCACGCGCAGCAGTTCCCCCCCCGCCGTGCTCATCCAGATGGTGCCCGCCAAGTCCTCCACGATGGTGCGAACCTTGGAGGATGATCTTACCTCCGGCAGGGGAAAGGTCTGGAATCTTCCATCGCGCAAACGCTGAATCCCATCGAATCCGATCGAAGCGAGCCAGACATCGCCGGAAGAACTGATGAACAACGATCGGATGTTTCCACCCGCCAGGCCATCTGACCGACCCCAGGAGCGAAACTTGCCGTGCTCAAAGCGGTGCAGCCGCGGCCCGGATGCGCCAATCCAGATCACGCCGGGCGAGCCCCCCGCGATACCGGTTGCGCTGCCGCCCGGCCAGTCGGCTTGCGACGACACACCCGCCCACGACGAACCTTCCTGCCGGACGACCTGGCCGTCTTCCGTCACCGCCCAAAGTTGGTCGCGGGCGGCATCGCCCTCCGCCACTTGCTCGGCCACCGATTGCAGCGAATTCAACGACATGCCGTCGTTGGCGGCCAGCAATTCGATGGACCGTGGGCGCAGTTGGTTCAAGCCGGCAGAGGTGCCCACCCAGATGTTGTGCTCGTTGTCCTCGGCCAGACACCGAATCTGGCGGTCCTGCGTTGCCACCGGTTCAGGCGGCCCACCTCGCCAACGCCACAAACCGCTGTTCAAAGTGCCAATCCAGATCGCACCGGTGTGATCCTCCAGCAAAGCGGTCAACGAGCGATCGCCGGATAACATTGCCTTGGCTTCGGGCGGGCGCCCCCCTTCGAATCTGAGCAACTGCCGCGCCGTCGCGATCCAGATTCCCCCGGCGCGAGCAACGCAGATTTTCAAGACCGGTTCTTCCACTCGCGTGATTTCCTGAAAACGTCCGTTGCGCAGCACTCCCACGCGCTGATCCATTGCCACCCAGACCTCGCCCGACTGGCCGCTGGCGATTTCATAGTGGTTGGTGGTGGGCAGGTCCGCGCTGTTGAGAATTGACGGCCGCTGCCCCACCTGAACCTGCAACAGTCCGTGGGTACTGTCGTAGGACGCAATCATCGTTCCGGACGCATCCTCGGCAAAACTGGCAATCGGCTGGTCGGGCAGGCCGTCCTTCGCGCTGTAAACCTCAACCCGGTCCGACTGGAGGCAGACCACTTCGCCGTGTTGGTAGCCCAACCACAGCCATCCCCGACGGTCGAAATGTTGCGCGCGAATATCCCGTCGGGGAAATCCGGCCGCATGGTCGATCTGCAACGTCTGAAACCGTAATCCATCGAAACGGACCAGGCCACCCCGGGTCGCAACCCAGAAAAATCCGTCCGGAGACTGCACCACGCTGAAAATCCAGTTTTCGGGCAAACCGTCATCAGTTTGCCACGTCCGTACCAGCCAGACGGGGCCCGGCTCGTCGGCCTGCGCGGTGACGGCGGCCAGCACCAGCAGTCCTGCCAGCCAGCGCGCGCCAAACCAACCTCTGCTCACTGCAATCACCCGTTGAGGCTCGTCGACTTCTGCGGCGCCGCAACTTCTTTTGCTGACCTCCGTGGCTCGAGGCACGGCGGATTTTTGCACGGCGAACCGGCCCGAAAATGACTTGTCGGATCCCTCTTGTAGGAGCGGCTTTATGCCGCGATTCAGCGCGTGCGGATTTCCCTCGCGGCATAAAGCTGCTCCTACAGCGCGACCGACCGTGCAAAAATCCGCCGTGGGGCTCGAGTGTAGAACGCCAACTAAACGTCGACCACGGATTCTAATTGGCGCTGGACACTCGAGGCCGGGCCGCTTCGTCCGGACCGTGGCGTGGGCGCGCATTCGCCGGCCGGAGGCAGGCGCCGCCGGGTCGATGCAGGAATTGCAGGTTACCCTCGGGAAGGAGCGCGGCTACCGTACCTCCCGTTCTTACGAAGGCTTCCGCAAGGAGATCCCGGCTTCTTCGGCAACGGGGTGAAGCTGGCCACGCTGGAGGACCTGGCGGAACTCGGCCTCGATAGATGGGATTTTCGTCGGCGAGCACGAGGCCCGTGATCCATGCGCCTTCGGTGCCGGCGCGGATGCTGATTTGTCGATCGTTCTGCTTCGCGTCGATCAGCGGCAAGTTGTCCGCGAGCAGCCGGCTGCCCGAATATAGCAGACCGTGGCATTTTTCGATGCTCATCTGGCGCGCGATCCGGATGTCCACGTGGACCTGAAAGTAAGGGGAGGCCAAGCACGTGTAGAACGCCAACTAAACGTCGAGGTCGGCGCCAACTAGAATCCGTGTCCGGTTTTGAGCGGATTTTCGGTGGGAGCCGGTCTGCGTGAGCGGTAACGCTTGGGGCCTTACCAAACCAGAAAATATTATTAGCTAAAAAACCTGCAAAAGGACCAAAAGCAGTTTCAATATAAGTATATACGCCGCCGCTTATAGTTGTTTTGCTGCCAACTTCAGCAAAGCATAAT
>JBBRWR010000068.1:0-46805 GCA_038249085.1 Opitutales bacterium | reverse complement strand
GGGCGTGGACGCGGCAGTGACCATCAACGTTGGCCCAACCGTTACTTCGCCGAACTGAAGTTGCTCAACCTGGAGCGACTTTGGCTAGAGGCACATTCAGTCCCTTGACGGGGTACTCACCAACTGGAGAGCCGGATGCGGTAATTCCGCCTGTCCGGTTCGGAGGGAGGGGCGGGTTCTATCCCCGTCCCTACCCCTATCACTCAATCTTCCCTCCCCGAAGCCGGTCCCGGGGCGAACTCCGCCTTCAGGAACGCCCGATCCAGCCGCGCCGCCAGAAGAAGACCAGCAGGGATCCGACGACCGCGAGACACGCGCCGCAGAACACCCAGAAGCTGTGGGCCCAACGCAGGCCGGGAATGTGTTCGAAATTCATGCCATAGACGCCCGCCAGGAACGTGACGGGGATGAAGAGGGAGGCCATGATCGTCAGAACCTTCATGATCTCATTCATGCGGTTTCCGACGGCCGACATGTAGAGGTCGTTCAGTCCGCCGGCCATTTCGCGATAGGTTTCCACGATATCCATCACCTGCACGGTGTGATCGTACACGTCCCGCATGTAGGCCTTCACCGCCGGGGAAATCTCCTCGGTATCCTCATGGTGCAGCTCGCGCACGAGCTCGCGCAGGGGCCAGACCACGCGCCGCAGCATCGCCAGTTCGCGTTTGACGGTGTGCAAGCGCTGCTGCACCGCCGGCGCCGGGTTCGCCAGCACCTCGGCCTCCAATTCCTCCAGGGTGTTGCCGTAGTGCTCGAGAATCGGGAAACAATGATCCACCACGGCGTCCAGCAGCGCGTAGATCAGATAGGAGGCGTCGAGCGTGCGGAGCCGTGAGCCCGGTTTCTGCAGGCGCTGGCGAATCGGATCCCAGCAATCGCCGTGGGTTTCCTGGAACGTGAGCACCGATCCGCGAAAGAGGAAAATGCTCACCTGCTCATGGTGGAGATGCCCTTCCTTCAGCATCAGCATTCGCGCCACGATGAACAAATTGTCCTCGTACGCCTCCAGCTTCGGGCGTTGGGGGGTGCGCAGCACGTCCTCGGCGGCGAGCGTGTGAAACCGGTAGGCCCCCCGCAGTTGGTTGACGACGTAGGGATGCAGGCCGTCGACGTTGACCCAGCGGTTCGCCGCTTCGGCGGGGGACTTGGCCGCCAGGCATTCGTCGATGGTGGCGAACTCGCGGTCGACGACGAGATTGGGGCCGTAATCGATGCAGCGCACCCGGATGATGCCCGGGGCCGGCGGTTGGTCGACCCCGGCGAGCGACTCGATGCCAGGGACGGCGCCGGCGGGGGCCTGGGCCCGGTCGCCCGGGTCCGCCTTCATGCCCGCCAGGCGGAGGCGCCCGCCACCCTTGGGCTTGCGCTCAGTCGCTCCCTTGCGGACGGCTTTCACGCGGGGTGGCGTCACCGCCTTCGGCTGATCCGGGTTCGGGTTCGTCATGAGCCTCAGCCTGACGCATGGGTTTCGCCATGACCATGAAATATCGCGCCACGTGTTTTCCGGTCTTGCGTCCGCCGGGTTGGGAATCGAAGTAGCCCCCTTCCGATCGCCGCAACCTTGGCTTTCCCCTGCCGGGGCCGCCGGCTTGGTTTGCCCCGATCCCAACCCCCATCCCCGTCGTCCGATCCTCGCATGAAGCTCCAAACTTGTTTCACTTCCTTCCCCGTCGCCGCGGCCGCCCTCGGGTTGCTGGGTGCCTGCCTGGCTCGCGCCACCGAGGTGCCGGCCGGCGTCTGGGTGCGCGACGGTTACCAATTGTCGGTCGCAGTGGAGGGGATCAAGATCCCGCGGTTTCTCGCGATGGGTCCCGACCAGACGCTGTATGTGAGCGTGCCCAAGGAGGGCAGGATTGTGGCGTGCCGCGACACGGACGGCGACGGGGTGTACGAGACGCAGACTCCGTTCGTCTCCGGCAAGGTGCCCAACACCATCCTGCAGGGCATGCAATGGCATGACGGCTGGCTCTGGTTTGCGCAGTTGAACGCGATCTCCAAGGCCCGGGACACGAATGGTGACGGCAAGGCGGACGAGGAGGTGCAGGTGCTCGGCGAGGAGCAATTGCCCACGGGCGCCCGGGGCGGCCACATGTGGCGCGCCCTGCTGATCCATCAAGGGCGCATCTACACCCACGTGGGCGACCAGACGAACGCCACGGACGAGCCGATCGAGGCTTCCGAGCGCCGGAAGATCTGGAGCTTCGCCATGGATGGCTCGGACAAGAAGCTATTCGCGTCCGGTCTGCGCAACTCGGAGAAGCTGGTCGTGCGCCCGGGCACCGATGAAATCTGGGGCGTCGACCACGACATCGACACGATGGCGGCGAAACTGGAGGGCGACAAAAAGAAGTTCGGCCAGCCCATCACCGACCACAATCCCCCGGCCGAGCTCAACCATTATGTTGAGGGGGCCTTCTACGGGCACCCCTGGATCGTGGGCAAGAACCAGCCCAATCTTAACTTCCTCGATAACCCGCGCCTGGTCGAATACGCCCACCTGGCCACGATTCCGGAGTGGCTGATGCCGGCGCATTGTTCGGCCAACTCGCTCACCTTCTATAGCGGCGACAAGATCCCGCAGGGTCGCGGCGATGCCTTCGTGGCCCAGAAGGGCGGCTGGAATGCCACCGCCAAGGTGGGCTATTGCCTGGCGCGGATCTTATTTGAAAACGGGCACCCCTACGGCGAATTGAAGATGGTGAGCTTTCTCAAGAACGGCACCGAGATCCTCGGCCGCCCGGCCGATTGCCTGGAGGCGCCGGACGGCTCGCTGCTCTTCAGCGACGACTTCGGGCACAAGGTCTACCGGCTGCGCTACGTCGGGAAGTAGCGGACGAAGGGGGCGGCGACGACCGCGGCGCGTGCCGGTCGGGCGCGCGCGGGGGCTCACTTCTTCTTCGCGGCCTTGGCGGCCTTGGCGGCCGTCGCGTCGGCGGGCTTGATGAATTTGGACGCGACGAGTTGCTTCTGCTGAAAACGCCGGTTCGCCTTGAGGTCTTTGATCGATGGCAGGTATTTGGCTCCCATGCGGCCAAGGCGGCATCACCTTGCCCGCGCGCGCAATGAGAATCGCAGCGCGGAGACGGCGACGGGCGCATCTCCAGGATGACGGTGGCAATGGACCCGGTCCTTCTCGTAGCGCCAGTCTTCGACTGGCGCCTGCCGGTCAGAGACGCGGCGCTACTCCCAGAGACATTCCGCCAATCGACAGATGCGCCCGACTGCGCCCGCGTCTCGCGCAACCCGCCTCGCGGCCCGCGGCGGCCAGGGCGTCTCCAGCGTTGCGCCGCGGTCACGGCTTCGCATCGTCGCGCGCCATGAAGTTACGTCTTCTGAGGTGGTGCATGGTTCTGGCGGCGGGGTGGGTGAGCCCGGCGATGGCGGCGGCCGACTCGGATCTTGCCGCGATCAAGGCCGAGATTGTCCGGAATCACGACCGCGCGGTGACGCGGTTGCAGGAGTGGATCCGCCGGCCCGCCATTGCGGCGGAAAACCGCGGCTTTCCGGAAGGAGCCGACTACCTGATCGCGTTGCTGAAGGAGGTGGGCTTCCAGCCCGCGGTGCGCATCGACACCGACGGCAAGCCGGGGGTGTTTGCGCGGCTCGACGCGGGCGCGCCGAAGACCGTTGGGGTCTACTTCATGTACGACGTGAAACAATTCGACGCCAAGGAGTGGTCCTCGCCGCCGCTGGAGGCCGCGATGGTCGAGCGATCGGGGCTGGGCCGGGTCATCATGGGCCGCGGTGCGGCGAACCAGAAGGGCCCGGAATCCGCCTTGCTCGCCGCCCTCGACGCGTTTCGCGCCGCCGGCCGGAAGTTGCCGGTCAATCTCGTGCTCGTCGCCGAGGGCGAGGAGGAGATCGGCTCGCCCCATATCGCGCAGATCGTCCGGCGGCCCGAAGTGTTGGCGGCGTTGTCCCAATGCGTGGGATTGTTCCTGCCGCATTCAACCCAGGGGATCGACGGGGCCGTCACGGTGAATCTCGGCGCGAAGGGCGTCATCGAATGCGAGCTGACGGCCAGTGGGCTGGCCTGGGGCCGCGGCCCGGCGCGGGACACGCATTCGTCGTTCAAGGCTATGGTGGACAGCCCGGTGTGGCGACTGGTCCAGGCGCTGGGCACGCTGGTCACTCCCGACGGCAACACGCCGGCGATCGACGGTTTCATGGACAACGTGCGGCCGCTGGCGCCCGCGGACAAGGCGCTCATCGCCTCGGCGGCGAAGCGGCTCACCGAACGGCAATTCCAGGTCGCCACCGGCGCCACGAAGTGGATCGACGATTTGCCGTTCCTTGCGGCGCTGGAGCGCTTGGAGGCGATGCCGACGGTCAACATCGAGGGCATTTACGGCGGCTATATCGGCGTGGGCGGCAAGACGGTCCTGCCCCACCAGGCGGCGGCGAAGCTCGACCTGCGGCTCGTGCCCGGCCAGACGGCGGACGAGGCGTTGGCCAAACTGAAGGCCCACCTGGCGAAGCGCGGTTACGGCGACATCGAGGTGAAGATGACCGGCGGCTATAATCCGACGCGGACCCGGGCCGATGCGCCGCTGATCCAGGCGCAGGTGGCGGTCTTGCAGCGGGCGGGCATCGATCCCGTGCTGTGGCCCTGGCTGGCCGGCTCCTATCCCGGCTACATCTTCACGGATCCGCCGTTGAACCTCGCGGCGGGCCATTTCGGGCTCGGCTACGGTTTCGGCGCGCACGCGCCGGACGAGTATTATCTGATCGAGTCGACCAACCCGAAGCTGCAGGGCTACGACGGCGCCGCGTATTCGTACGTCGAATATCTCTACGAATTGGCGAAGTGAGGATGGCGGGGGTCACCGGCCGTCGGGCGGGCCCGGCGCGGTGGGCGTCGCGCCGGGTGGCGACCCGCCGATCCCGCCGACTGCTCCCGCTCAACGTCCCGTAACTACTTGTTGTTGCCTTTGCCCTTCGACTTTCCACGTCCCTTGTCGTCATGTTCGGCCCGAACGTCGCGTGCATCCGGGGTACCGCGGAGCTCCCGGTCCGGATGGTTGTCGTGGTCCCGCTTGAGCTTCACTTTGGCGAAGTAATTGGCCGGGTAGTAGGCGACCACCTGTTCATGATAGAGGTAGGGGCGATTGGTCGCGAGGGTGAGGGCGACGTTGTGGCTGAAGTCGACGCGGATGCCGGGGGGCAACTGCCGAGCTTCGCGCCAGTCGCCGCCGTCGCGGTAGAACCACATCCGATCGCCGGGGCGGTAATATACGTCGCTGCCGGCATAATAGTAATAGGCGTAGCTCCGGCGAAACCAGTGGGATTGGGCCCACGGCGGGGGTCCCGGCGGGCCAATCCGTTCCAAGATGATCACCTCGGGTGGAGGTGGCGGCAGCGCCCGGCCGAACCGGATCTCCGCGAAGACGTCAACGTCAACGCCGGCCCAGGCGGCGGGCGTCAGGAGGGTGGCGACGAGGGAGGCCAGGAGGACGGATTTTGCATTCATGCACCGGTTGGACCCGTGCTGGGCACGGTCGGCTGGGTGCCGGACCGCTTTTCTGTAAGATTCTTTGCATCAGGTCTCGCGCGAATTCGCGCCGGCGAACCCCGCGGCGGCTATGGCCGCCGCGCCGGCGTTCGACTGTCCTCATCGTCCCTTGCACCTCTTGGCGTCAGAGCGCCGCCAGGATTGCGTTCAGCGTCGGACTCGGGCGCATCGCGGCGGCCGCCTTCGCGTCGTCGGGTTGATAATACCCGCCGACATCGCAGGGCTGGCCCTGCACCGCGAGCAGCTCCGCGGCGATTTTCGCTTCGTCCGCCGTGAGTTTCGCCGCGAGGGGCGCGAAGACCGCCTGCAACCCGGCATCCTGGGTCTGCGCCGCCAGCGCCTGCGCCCAGTACAGGGCGAGGTAGAAATGGCTGCCGCGATTGTCGAGGCCGCCGAGCTTGCGGGTGGGGGACTTGTCATGCTCCAGGAACTTGCCGTTGGCGGTGTCGAGCGTGTCGGCGAGGACCTTGGCTTTGGCGTGCTGGAACATGATGCTCAGGTGCTCGAGCGAGGCGGCGAGGGCGAAGAACTCCCCGAGGCTGTCCCAGCGCAGGTAGTTTTCCTGCAGGAATTGCTCGACGTGCTTGGGGGCGGAACCGCCGGCGCCCGTCTCAAAGAGGCCGCCACCGTGCATGAGCGGAACAATCGACAGCATCTTGGCGCTGGTGCCCACCTCGAGGATGGGGAAGAGATCAGTGAGGTAGTCGCGGAGGACGTTGCCGGTGACGGAAATCGTGTCCTGCCCGACCTTGAGGCGCTCCAGCGTGGCCTGGCAGGCCGCGGCGGGCGGGAGGATTTTGAGGTCGAGCCCGGTGGTGTCGTGCTGCGCCAGACAGGCCTTCACCTTGGCGAGAATCTGCGCGTCGTGGGCGCGGGTTTCGTCGAGCCAGAAGATGGCCGGCGTCTGGCTGAGGCGGGCACGGTTCACGGCGAGTTTCACCCAATCCTGCACGGGGGCATCCTTGGTCTGGCAGGCGCGCCAGATGTCGCCCGCGTCCACCGCGTGCTCCAGAAGCACCTGGCCGGCGGCGTCGACGACGCGGACGGTGCCCTTGCCGGGGACCTGAAAAGTCTTGTTGTGCGAACCGTATTCCTCGGCGGCCTGCGCCATGAGGCCGACGTTGGGAACTGAGCCCATCGTCCTGGGATCGAAGGCGCCGTGTTGTTTGCAGAAGTCGATCGTGGCGGCGTAGACCCCGGCGTAGCAGCTGTCGGGAATGAGGCAGAGGGTGTCCTGCGGTTTGCCTGCGGGGTCGTACATCTTGCCGCCGACGCGGATCATCGCGGGCATGGAGGCGTCAACAATGACGTCGCTCGGCACGTGGAGATTGGTGATGCCCTGGTCGGAGTTGACCATCGCGACGGCGGGACGGGCGGCGTAGACGGCCGCGATGTCGGCCTCGATCGCGGCACGCTGGTCGGCGGGCAGGGTCTGGATCTTCTCGACGAGGTCACCGAAGCCGTTTTTCAGGTCGACGCCGAGCTTGGCGAAGGTGGCGGCGTGCTGGGTGAAGAGGTCCTTGAAGAACACGCGGACGGCGAGGCCGAACATGATGGGGTCGCTGACCTTCATCATCGTGGCCTTGAGGTGGAGCGAGAAGAGGACGCCGTCCTTCTTGGCGCGGTTCATCTGCTGGGCGAAGAAGGCCCCCAGCGCCTTCTTGCTCATGAAGGTGGCGTCGAGGATTTCGCCGGCTTTCAGCGGGGTCTTTTCCTTGAGCACGATGATCTGCGCGGCCTGGGCGACGGCTTCCGGAGACGCTTCGGCGGGCGCGGGGTCCGGCACAAACTCGATGCGTACGGTGGTGGCGGCGGGGACGGTGACGGACTTCTCGTTGGAGCGGAAGTCATCCTTGCCCATGGTGACGACGCTGGTCTTCGAATCCGGCGACCACTGGCCCATGGAGTGCGGATGGGCGCGGGCGTAGTCCTTCACGGCCTTGGGGGCGCGCCGATCGGAGTTGCCCTCGCGGAGGACGGGGTTGACGGCGGAACCCTTGATTTTGTCGTAGCGGGCGCGGGCGTCCTTTTCGGCCTCGGTCTTGGGCTCGGCGGGAAAATTGGGCAGCGCATAGCCCTTGGCCTGCAACTCGGTGATGACCTCGATCAACTGCGGGACCGACGCGCTGATATTGGGCAGCTTGATGATGTTGGCTTCGGGTTTGAGCGTGAGGGCGCCGAGTTCGGCCAGGGCATCGGCGACACGCTGCTCTGCCGGGAGCAGGTCGGAGAAGGCGGCGAGAATACGGCCCGCGAGGGAGATGTCGCGCGTCTCCACGTTGATCCCCGCGTGTTTCGCAAACGCCTGCACGATGGGCAGGAGCGAGTAGGTGGCGAGGGCGGGAGCCTCGTCGGTTTTCGTGTAGATGATGGAGGGCTGGGCGGACATAAACGGAAGAGAGGGAGACAGGGAGAAGGGAAGGGTGGAAGACGCGTAAGACCGGGGAGAGCCGAGCGGCGGAGGAACGGGTGACGTAAGGGGGACGGGAGAGGGTGGTCAAAGGCAAATCCGGCGCATGGATTGCGATGGGTGCGGTGGAAGTTGGCGGTCACGGGGGCGTTCGCCCAGGAGGCCCGGCGCGGTCCGGCCGGGCGCGGGGATTTGTTTTGCGCCGGGTGGGCGGTTGGGCGACATGGGACGGATGGCCATTCCGCTGCTGCTTGCCGCCGTCGCCCTGGGCGCGATCGATCCTGCCGGCTTCAACGATTCCCGGAGTCACTGGCGCAACATCAACCAACCGGAGCGGGTGATGCAGGCGATCGGGAAGGATCAGCCGGCCTATCGGCCGGAGCAGGTGCGGGAGATCGCCGCCAACCTCCTCCTCTTCCAGCGCGACAATGGCGGCTGGCCGAAGGACTACGACATGCGGGCGATCCTGACGGAGGCACAGCAAAAGCTGATTCGCGACACGCACGCCAACCACGACACCTCGTTCGACAACCACAACGTGCACCCGCAGGTCGATTACCTGGCGCGGGCCTTTGCGATGCTGGGCGATCCGGCCTATCGCGCGGCGTGCGAGCGGGGTTTTGATTTCATGCTGGCGGCGCAGTATGCGAACGGCGGGTTTCCGCAGCGCTGGCCCAAGCCCAGTGGCATCGGCGCGCGGATCACGCTCAACGACGGCGTGATGATGGGCATCATGAACGTGCTCTACGACGCGGCGAACGGGGCGCCGCATTTCGCGTGGCTCGACGGCGGGCGGCGGGAGCGGGCGCGGGCGGCCGTCGCCCGGGGCGGGGAGTGCCTCCTGCGGATGCAAATACCGGACGGCGCCGGGCGGAGTGGTTGGGGGCAGCAGCATGATCAGAAGACGCTTGAGACAGTGGGCGCCCGCACGTTTGAGCTGCCCTGTGTTTCGCCCGCGGATACCGTGGAGGTGGTGCGGTTCCTGATGCGCGATCCGGAGCCCGCTCCGGCCATGGTGACTGCCATCGAAACGGCCGTCGCCTGGCTGCAGAAGGTCCAACTCAACGGGGTGCGGGTCCAACGCATCGCAGCGCCGCCGGCCGAATTTTTCCGCCACCACACCGACTTCGACGTGGTGGTCGTGCCGGACGAGAAGGCGCCGCCACTTTGGGCGCGCACCGTCGAGCCGGGCACGAACCGACCGATCTTCGCGAGCCGCGACGGCGTGAAGGTGTATTCCCTCGCCGAGGTGGATCGCGAGCGGCGCACCGGGTCGGGTTGGTATGTGACGACCCCGCAGGCCCTGCTGACGAAGGAGTACCCGTCGTGGCGGACGCGGGTGACGACGTCGCCGACGAAGTGAGGGCGTGAAGGGAGGGAGGCTGATATTGATCCACTTCGGATCGTTGCGCGACGACCGGGGAGATCTTGAAATCGGGCATCGAGAATCGGGCATCGAGAATCGGGCATCTTGAAATTGAGAAAACTCGTTTCGCGTCGCCCAAGGACAGATTGCAGATGCCCGATGGTCTGATGTCGCTTCGCTCGGTACACGATTTCCGGATTCATTCGGTCGCGGTTGCCCCATTGCGATATCGGCGGGTCGGCCTGGGTGGCAGGCGGGGTGCCCTCGCCCCGCAATTTTCACTTTCGGCGCACCTTCTTCGCGGGGTGCGGGCACCCCGCCCACAAAGGACGGGCCCGCGATCCGGACGGATGCCGCCGCCACCCCCCGGGACGGTCAGGTGCGCCGCGGCAGATTTGCGTAGCGAACGCTGGGGGCAGCGGTAAGGTGGGCGCCAACCTCACCTGGTTGTCGTCATGAAGAAATTCACCGCCCTCTTTCTGCTCCTCCTTTGCCGCGCATGCGGGCAGGTGGAAACGCTCGACCTCGGGCCGCACGGCAAGCTGACCGTTTACCTGCCCGGCGAGTGGACCACGAACACCACCCGGGACATCGAGCAGATCACGCTCACGATTTCACCGCGGCGCGAAGCCGTGAACGCCTCGTGCACGCTGGCCGTCTCGTTTCCCGACCTCGACCGCTATGACACCAAGGCGCGGCTCAAACTGCGGGTCGAGGCCGACGGCCGGGGGATGGCGGAGGGCTCGGTCGAGCGCAAGGCGATCGGGCGGGAGTTCACCGTCGCGACCGGCTTCGGCTTCTACTGCAACTTCACCGATCCGGATCTGCGGGGCAAACCGATGGAAAAGGGCAACTACAAGGTGATGAGCGTGGGAAAGATTCGGCTTTCACCTGCGGTGCTCGTGGACGTGTCGATCATGGGGGAGGGGTTTTCCGAGGAGGCGTACCAGCAATTGCTGGGCGCCGTCGAGGGCATGGAGTACGCGCCGGGCCGCGGGCGTTAGGGAGGTGCGGGGTGGGGGCACCCCGCCCACCAGGTCGGCGATGTCACTTCGCGGCGAGCGCGGCCTTCGGCGTGGCCGACGTGATCATCCGGATGACGTAATACGAGGCGGGGGAATCGCCGGCGTTGCGCATGCCGTGGAGATCGTTGGAGGCAAAAAAGAAGATCGACCCCGCCCCGGCGGATTGAGCCCGGCCGTTGATCGTGGCCTCCATCGTGCCCTCGCGGACGATGATGATCTCTTCGTCGGGGTGGCGATGGGCGCCGTGCGGGGCCTCGTGAGGGTGCAGCGAAGTGACGTGGCACGTGAGGCTGTCCATCGTGACGGTGGAGCCCTTCAGGACATCGCGCCGTTCGCCCATCTTGGTGGGCACGACTTTCAGTTTCGCCCAATCGAACACGCCCGACTTCAGGGTCGGATTCTGGCGGTACGCCGCCGGGGTGTGGGTGGCGGCCGTGGCGAGATTGACGACCCAGTAGGTGGCCCGGGTGTCGCCGACATTGCGCACGGCATGGGCGTCGTTGCTGGCGTAGAAAAAGACCGATCCCGGGCCGGCGACCTGAGTTTCTCCGTTGAGGTGCACCTCGAGTCGGCCCTCCTTGACGAGGATGAGTTCCTCCGGCGGGTGCCGGTGCGGGTCATGCGAGGCCTGGCCGGGATTCAGGGTGGTGATGTGGGACTCGAAGACGGCGAGGGTGGCGGTGGGGTTGTTGGCGACGTCGCGGCGCTCGCCCTTGGCGTTGGGTTTCACCGCCATCTGATCCCAGGCGATCACGGTGGAGCCGAGCGGTGTTCGAGAGGGAGGGGAGGCGGCGGACATCGGAAAAGCAGGGAGCAGGGCGCAGGTGGCGGCGAGGAGGACGGCGGGGAAGGGCTTCATGGAGCGGGGGAGGACGGGAGATGTAACCATTCAGCAGATCGAAGTGTCAGTCGAGAAAACCTGTCATGGCGGCCGACCGCGAGGTGTATCTGTCGGTTGGCGGCGAGGAGGCCGGGAGTAACGCCGCGTCTCTGACCGGCGGGCGCAAGTCGAGGATTGGCGCTACGGGGAGAACCGGGCTGAAGGTCCTCACGGAGGGCAATGGCACGCGGCTTTCGGGCCAGGCGGACTTTCGAGGTGACATCGGGCGGCGGAGCCCGCACGTTGCCCGCCCGCTGTGACGCTCTTCGCTTTCTACGCTGTCGTAACCACCCTCGGGATCCTGAGTATGGGCTTTCAACTGCTCGCTTCGCGGCTGTTGAATCCGTTCTTCGGCTCGTCGATCATCGTGTGGGCCTGGTTGATCTCCACCTTCCTCGCGGCGTTCAGCGCCGGTTCGATGCTCGGGGGCTGGATCAGCAACCTGGCGCCGGGACCCCGGCGACGCGGGCAGTTGATCGGGGCGACCGTGGGCGTCGTGACGCTGGCGTTGGTGGCCTTCCTGGGCCGTGCCGCCTTGAGCTGGATCGAGGTGACCTTCAGCGACGTGAGCCTGGCGCTGCTGGTGTCGTGTCTCGGGATTTTCTTCCTGCCGGTGACCGCGCTCTCGAGTTTCGGTCCGCAATGCGTACAGTACCTCGCGACGCGAGGGACGCCGCCGGGCAAGGCGTCGGGCATCGTCTACGGGGTGAGCACGCTGGGCAACATCGCCGGGGTGATGCTCACGGCCTTCGCCCTGATCCCGAACTTTCACGTCTCGACCCTGCTGTATCTCTGGCTGGTGGTGGCCATCGTGAGCCTGGCCAGCCTGGTGCGGCTGCTGCGGCTTCCTTCCCCCTCATGAAACGTCTCCGTCTGCTTTTCGGCCTGGTGCTGGTCCCCGTCGTCGGTGGCGGGGCACGGGCGCAGGATTATCTCGAGAATTTCGACACGATCTACAACAGCCTCACGGTCGAGCGCATTGGTCCGATTGTGGAACTGCGGGCGCGGGCGCGCGGCAGTGAAGCGCTCGAATCGGCGGTGGACTTGGCGGATCCCCTGCGCCAGGTGGTGGCCTACACCAGTTCGCTCTACGGCGCGCTCTATATCCAGCCGCAACCGAAACGGGTGCTGATGATTGGGCTGGGGGGCGCGGGCTTTCACCGGTTGTTCTCCGCCGCCTATCCCGATTCCCGCCTGCAGACCGTGGAACTCGATCCCATGGTGTTCGAACTCTGTCGCACCCGCATGGAATTCAAGCCCACGGCCAACACGCCGGTGACCGTCATGGACGGCCGGATGTTCGTGAAGCGCAACCGCGAGTTGTGGGACTGGTTGATCCTCGACGCCTTTCGCGGCGGGTTTGTGCCGCCCCACCTCAAGACCGAGGAATTTTACCGCGAATGCGCGGCGCGGCTGAGCGAGCGCGGGGTGTTCATCAGCAACCTCCACGCGACGACGGAGCTGTATTACTCCGACATCAGGACGATTCAGGCGGTGTTCCCCCAGGTGGTGCTGTTCGGCGTCAAGGATCGGGGCAACGTGATCGCCTGCGCGGTGAAATATCGCCAGCCCGTGATCACGGATCCGTCGAAATGGCCGGCGGCCGCGATGGTCGCGGCGGCGGGGCTGGCCGGGCGCGTCGACCTCGAGGAGGTGCGTGCCGAGCTCATCCCGATTCCGACGGGGGAAATGAAGCACGCGCGGGTGCTCACCGATGATTTCGCGCCCGTGGAATTTCTCGACACGTTAAAGGCGAACAACGCGGACAATCGGAAGTAGATCGCGCCGCCGCTCCCCCGATGCCGGCCGCCCCAACCCCGCTGCTTTCCGCGCTGGATCGCGCGCGCCAGAAGGCGTATTGGCGCCTCCTGCCGCTGCTGTTTCTCTGCTACGTCATCGCCTATGTCGATCGGGCCAACGTGTCGCTGGCCAAACTGACGATGTCGAAGGATCTGCCGGCCTTCAACGACGGCGTCATCGGGATGGGCGCGGGAGTGTTTTTTCTGGGCTATTTCCTGCTGGAGATCCCGGGTTCGCTGATCGTGGAGCGCTGGGGCGCCCGGCGCTGGATCTGCCGGATCATGCTCACCTGGGGCGTCATGGCGGCGCTCACCGCGCTCGTGCGCACCCCGGGGCAGTTTTACACCGTGCGCTTCCTGCTCGGCCTGGCGGAGGCGGGATTCTTTCCCGGCGTCATCGTGTACCTGACCCATTGGTTCAACGCGCGGGATCGGGCCCGGGCGGTCGCCTCCTTCATCGTGGCGACGCCGACCGCGCAGATCGTGAGCCCCCGGATCACGAATCTCATCCTGCCCATCGGCACGGATGAGATGGTGAATGGCGTCATGGTCCATCATCCGGCGATGCTGGGCCTCGTGGGCTGGCAATGGGTGTATATCCTGTGGGGCGTGCCGGCGGTCGTGCTGGGTGTGGTGGTGTTTTTTTTGCTGAAGGATCGGCCGGCCGATGCGAAGTGGCTGAGCTCCGAGGAGCGCACAGCGCTCGAGGCTGAATTGGCGCGCGAAAAGGCCCTGCGCGCCGCGGGCCGCAAGCTGACGGTGCTCGAAGCGCTGCGGCACCCCAAGGTGCTGCTCCTGGCGGCGGCCTACTTCGGATGCACCACGGCGAATTACGGCATCGAGTTCTTTCTCCCGAGCATCCTGCAGAATTGGTACAACCTGAAGCTGAACGCGATCACCTGGCTCGTGATCCTGCCGCCGATTCTGGCGCTCTGCGGGCAACTCTTCGTGGGCTGGAATTCCGATCGCACGAAGGAGCGGCGCTACCATGCCGTCGTGCCCATCTTGATCGGGGCGACCGCGCTGGGGATCGCGCCGCTGACGCAGGGCAACCTCGTGCTCACGATTGCGTGCTTCATGATCGCGGCGGCGGGGATCAAGGCCTACCAGCCGGCGTTCTGGACGTTCCCGAGTCTCTTTCTCACTTCCACGGCGGCGGCGGGCAGCATCGGCTTGATCAACTCCATCGGCAACCTGGGCGGGTTCCTCGGCCCGCGGTTGCTGGGCTACGTGAAGATGCACACGGGATCCTTCGCCGGGGGCGTCTATTGCCTCGCCGGCGGCATGCTGGTCACCGCGACGATCCTGTTCTTCCTCGGGCTGGGGCACCGCGAGAAAGGGACCGGGCCGGGCGGGTAGGGGAATGCATGGCAGCCGGCAGGTTACGCTTGCCCGGATGTGGTAGGACAAGGCCCTATAGCGATACCGGTACCGGTCGCGTATCGTCCAGCCTGCATGCCGGCCCAAAACACGAATCTCCTCCGGCGCCTTCGTGAATCGTGAAGCCTGACCACCGTGTCCACGCTCCCCGATAGCCGAAACAAGCACCGACCCCCACCCAAGGGTGAAAGCGTGCTGGCTGCCGCGGTGGAGCAGGTCGGCATCATCAAACGCTCCGGGCTGATATTGGCGAAGACGATACAGGCGTTTCTGGCCGACAACATCACTGCGCTGGGTGCGGCGCTGGCCTTCTACACCACGGTGGCCGTCGCGCCCCTCCTGGTGCTGTCGATTGCGATGGCGGGGATCGTATTCGGCGAGGACGACGCACGGCAGCAGGTCATCTGGGAAATCGAAAGGCTGGCGGGCTCGCAAGCCAGCGCGGCGGTGGCCGCGGTGCAAAATCCCGCCGACACCACCACCGGCATGCTCGCCACGCTGCTCGGCTTCGGGACCATGGTTTTCGGCACGCTCGGGGTCTTTATCCACCTGCAGAATGCCCTCAATGCGATCTGGCGGGTGCCACCGCAGCCCACGTTGGGCTGGTGGCATTTCCTGCGACGACGCCTGTTCTCCCTGGCCACCGTCATTGCCACCGGTTTCCTTCTCCTCGTGTCCCTCGTCGCCAGCGCGATGCTGAGCTGGCTGGGGACGCAGACCGCGCAACGCATCGGCCTGCCGCTGCTCGGGCTGGAAATGGTGCAGATTGTGATATCATTCGGCGTGGTGACCTTTCTTTTTGCCATGATCTTTCGGCTGCTCCCCGACACGCGCGTGCGGATGCGGCATGTTTGGGTGGGGGCTGCCGTGACCGCTCTGCTCTTCACGGCCGGCAAGACCGTGCTCGGGGCCTACCTCGGGCGAGCGAGCCTGACTTCCGCGTACGGGGCGGCCGGCTCGCTGCTCGTGATGCTGCTGTGGTGCTACTACGCGGCCCAGATCGTGTTCCTTGGGGCCGAGTTCACCCGCGTCACCGCCCTGAGCAACGGTGGGCGGGATTTCTCGCCGCTGGCAAAGGCGGAGGAGCGTCATTCGGTTTGAGTCGCCGGCGGTCCATGCCCCGGAGCGTGCTCCGGAGATGCCTCACTAGATTTTCGGGACGCGGATCGTGCTGATCATGAGGCTCCCGCTGATGAGATAGATCAGCGTTAACGGATGCAGGATGAGGCCACCCATGTCCCACGCCCCGAGCCAAAGGTCGCGCCCCAGTCGGCCTTGGAACTGGAGCAAGGCGAGCAGCGCCACGATCAGGACACTGGTCGGAATCGGCGTGCCTTCGAAATACTTCACTTTGCCCCCCTCATCGGCGAGTGCTTCAGCCGTGGCGTTGAAACGGGCCAGACGGCCAATCCCGCACGCCACAAAAAAGAGCAGAATCGCAACGTCCAGCGCGCCCCACAATCCCACGGCAAACCCAATCGCGGCCGGCGCCATCCCGAAGGAAATAATGTCGGCCAGCGAGTCGAGGTCCGCGCCGAGCGGTGACGACCGATGCCGCCAGCGCGCCACGCGTCCATCGGCAAAATCGAAGATCAACGCCACCGGGAGAAGCGCCATCGCGAGGACGATCCAGCGACGCTCGACGTTCACGAGGAAATACATGGCCGCCAGCACGGATCCGGTGCCACACATGCCATTGGCCAGCGTGAGAAAGTCCGCGAGGACGAACGCGCGGATCATCGAAAAGCGGAGGGGCTTCGCCGGAGGGGTTTGGATTGGCGACATCGGGTTTATGGCGACAGGGTAATCGGCCGCCTCCGAACGTTCCCCTTGCCACGCGCTAAGGGCGGCAACTTCGTGAGAGGCGCTGGGCCGGGGCTGAAGTCGGGGCGGCCCAGCCTTACCGGCAAAGCTGCCAGCCACGGTGGAGGAAAGCGTGCCGGGAGGGCGGGCGTTTCAGGGGGCGATGGCAGGCACGGACTTTTGTGACATACCGCCCGGCCCGGTAGCCAGATTGTTCGACAGCACATAGATGACCATCGCGGCAAATATGAAGAAGGTCGCGATCCAGAAGAAGGGGCTATGATGCATCCGCTTCCAACGAGGGCCGTGGGGTGGATGCTCAGCCGAATTCGCTCCGCCATGTTGCTGAAATTTTGGATCATTCATAAGTCTTCGGCCGCGCGACGAAACCGGGACCAGGGCAAGGCGGGGAAGGCGACTTTCGATACCGAGCCTGAGCAACCCGCCAGCGCGGGTGCGGCGATCAATGCCAGGACGATTGAGCCAGTCAGGCGTGTTTTCATCGGATTGGACCGGCAGGATAACGCACCAGTCGTCCCCCCGCGATGGGGTGTTCACGGTAAGGCAGTACACCGTGGCCCGAGACAGGGTGGGCAAAGACCCCGGGCCGGGATCATCGGCGCGGCCCGACGGGGTCAGGCGGTGAATCGTGACAGAGGTTGGAAAACCCCTCCCGGCCCGACCCCTGAAAATCCAGTTTCCTTTCAGCCATTCGGCCGACACCAGCCCGCAGGACTTTCGCCTCAGCCTGCTCGAACTCACCCGGGTGATCGAATTGTACAACGTCCGTAGCGGCACGACCCGCACGGGAGCCTATCACGTGCCACGGCAGATTTTTGCACGGTCGGTCGCGCGGTAGGAGCGGCTTTATGCCGCGATGGAATTTCGCCCGCGCTGAATCGCAGCATAAAGCCGTCCCTACCCCTATCCAGTGGGATAAGACAAGTCATTTTCGGGCCTGTTCGCCGTGCAAAAATCCGCCGTGGGTCGCTTCCGGTCATGACCTGCTCCGCGCTCTGGAGAAACTCCGGCAGGGGAATTTCACGGTCCCCCAGCACCACGCCGGGGGGACGGGCCGTCGGTCAGCCGAACGCCGATCCCACTCTGCCGCCGCAGTGATGGCGGCATCCCGCGGAGGGTTGGGGCGGAAGCCGTGCCGAGAAGCTCCTGGCTCCGTCACGGGCTGAGGAGAATAACATCGTCGCGCGGTTGCTTGCTGGGCCCCAGCAGCGGATTGGCGGACGATTCAAGGAGGAGATAGGTGAGCTGATTGGGGGTTAGCAACCTGGGCGCCGGTCGCCGACCGCGGAGGCGCGCCCACCAGTACGGGACGACATGGGGGTAACAACCGGGGGGGCGGGCCAACGTGCGGGAGGGAGGGACAGGACCGGAGGGAGGGACGGGGCGGGCGGCGATAATCCCCCGGGGCCGCAGCGTTCTTCCCTCCAGGCTCTGACGCGAATCACCAGCGGGCGGCGCCCGGAGCGGAACGCGCCGCTTCAGTCTGTTTTCTCCAGCGCTCCGGCATCCCGGCGGCCCTGCGCAGGGTGGCCGGCAAAATCGTGCAGGAAGGGCCCGTCGAACTCCCAGGCATAGAGTTCGTCGATGTCGGTCTTGGCGTCGGCCAGGGTGCCGAGGGCGATGCGGAGGAAGTCGATGGCGCCCTTCAATCCCCGGCCGGAGGGGGTTCCCCCCACGTGCAGATCGCCGGGATTTGCGAGCGAGATGTCGGCCCCGGGGCCGGGACCCGTCTGATCGCGGCGGCCGTTCAGGTAGAGCGTGAGAGTCCGGGTGGCGCGATCGGCTTCGACGAGCAGATGATGCCAGCGCCCGTCGTTGACCGCGCACGTGCTCGCGACCGGCATCGTCCGGGCGCCCGCCGCGATCGTGAAGGTGGCGCCGCCCTGGGCGTTGACCTCGAGGGTGTAGCCGGTGCCGCTCTGCTGCTCGACGAGCATCCCGCTGGTGAAGCCCGGCTCGGTGCGAAAGACGATTTCGATGAGGAAATTCGAGTCGTAGACCTGCGGGCTCTTGAAGTCGCGGCCCGCGGCGGTGCGTTTTTCGCTCGGCCGGCTGCGGTCCCAGCGGAAGTCCACCGTGTAGTCGAGCGTGCGGTCCAGCTCGCGATGGGGGCACACGGCATAGCGATCCCCGCCGTTGAAGACGAGGGCTCCCCTGGTCCAATCCTCCAGCGGGCCGCTCGTGGTGTCGTCGATTCCGCCGTGCACGACGGTGAGCGGAAACGTCGGCAGCGTATGATAGTCGGCCCGCTTCACATAGTAGGGCGCCATGTACCAGTGCTCGTCGAGAATGCGCGTGGGATCGTGGGCCCCCGCGTAGAAGTGCCACTCGCCGACCGTGGCGTACAGGCCCCAGGGCACGAACACCTTCGCTCCACGTTCCAGCGCCGCGGAATCATCCGCGAGACGAAAGTCGCGCTGCGCCGGATCCCGCAGCGGTGGGCGCGAGGCCATCACCCCGACGTCGGCGGCGAGGACTCCGGCCTCGACGAGGGTGTGTCGGCTGTCTTCCAGCGTGGGCAGCCATTGGCCGGAGGGTTTGAACGACGCGAAATTCCCGGTGATGCGGTGGAAGACATTGCCGGCGTAGGCATTGGTCTCGAGGGCGTAGTGGTCCTTGGGTTTTCCGGCGTCCGCTTCGTTGCCCTGGGTGGCGGTGCGGGCCGGCGTGGTGTGCCAGAAGACCCAGTCGCCGATGCCGTCCCAGATGTTCCCGAGGTATTTGTTGCGCCCGGCCTGGGGTGCCTGGCGGCGGGTGCCCTTGACGAAGTTGTAGGCGGTGTTGTTGAAGAACGCGTTTTCGTAGCTGATGATTTCCTGAAACATCGCGGTGGCGCCGACCTTGCTCCACGGATCCGCGCTGAGCCCCCAGCCGATGTTGTTGAAATAATAATTCTTGAACGCCCCGTCGAGGTAGTAGGCCATGCCGAAGCGCGCCGCCCCGGGCTTGGTGGGGTTGTCCTTGCCGTCCATCCAACTGGGATAACGCAGACCGCCGGGATTGCCCGAGACGTTGGCGTAGACGTAGGCCGGCCCGCCCTGCCAGGTCTCGATGTTGCCGCAGTCGTCGCCGGCGCGGATGCCGTCCACCACGCGGTTGTGGTGAATCAGCACCCGCGAGAGCGGCACGTCGCGCACATTGCCGCTGATTTTGGCGCCGGACACGTTCACCCCGGCGTGCCATGGGCGATCGATGATGTTGCCGGCGACTTCGACGGTCTGGGCCCCGGCCACATCGATGGCGTTGGCGGAGCCCACGCGGGGCGGACGCTGCCCGGTGCGGGCAATCGTGTTGCGGAGAATCTTGACGTCGTAGAGGTGACCGCCGTCGTCCGGGAGCGCGTGGCCCCATTGGATTCCCTCCTGCATCGTGATGCCGCCGTGATCGGTCTCGCGGATGGAGCAGTCGGTGACCGCGATCCGGTCGAGATCGTGACCGGGCGCGACGGCCTTCATGAGCACGGCGGAGTTGACGTGAGCGAAGTCGCAGTGGGCGATGGTGACGTCGGTGCCGCCGCCCCAGACGCGAATCGCGGCGGGATACACCTGCTCCTTGAGGACATAGTTTTCCGCCCAGGGCAGTTCGGTCAGATTCCAGGCCACATTGGTGAACCGGAAGGAGAGCCCGGAAATGACGAGGTGGTTGCGATCCGCGAGTTCGATCAACGTGCGCTCCCGACCGGCCTCGAGCACGGCGGTGTTGGGGTCGATCCCGCCCGGCAGGATGACGTGCAGGCGTCCGCCGGGTCCGTGTTGCTCAAACCAGAACTCACCCTGCGGGTCGTCGAGGTACTGGGGCTTGTCCTCGAGGTAATAACGGTGGTGCCGGACGATCTTGCGGGACCGGGCGCTCCCGAGGTAGCCCTCGAAGCCGATGCCCTTCTGCCCGGCATCGAAGCCCTGGACATAGGACGGATAGGGCGTGCCATCGACCCAGCCGAATTCGGCCCACGCGATCGCGCCGAGGTAGAGTTCCTTTGGGCCGGTCAGGTGCGACGTGTCGATGCCGAGCACGAGTTCCTTGCCCTTTTCGTTGCGCATGAACACATCGAAGGACTTGCCGCCCGGGTAGTCCCACGACCACCACTCGCTCCGGATGTCCTCCGGGTCGGGGCTTTGCCAGTTCGGCAGCCGCGCGAGCGGCAGGCGGGTGACCTCGGTGCCGAGCACGAGCCAGAGGGTGCGCGGGGCGTGCTGCAAATCCCGATACCAGACCTGGTCGGACGCCGGGATGTCCGGATGGGTGACGCCGCGGGTCCAACCGCCGGTGAGGCGTTGGGCGCCGCAGAAAACCGCCTCGCCTTCGCCCCAGGCGGGGTCGGACGTCAGCCGGATCGGATTGCCCTCCGCGCCCGATTCCCGGGCGATCAGGCGGCCGCGATAGATCGAGCCGCGCTTGAAGACATAGGTGTGGATGCCGGTGGCAGCGGCGGCCCGGCCGGTGGCGGCGGGATCCCACGGGTGATGTTGCCAGGGAAGCACCTTCGACTCACCGCTGTTCCGGTCGTCGCCCGCCTCGAAATCGATGTAACGAGGCGAGGTACCCGCCGTAAACCCAAACGGCTGCGGCGCCCAGGCCAAGTCCCCGGTCGCCCGCACCTGCGCGGACGGAGTTTCCCACGAGTAGCGCTGGGGGGTGCGTTGTCCCGCGGGAGCGGGAGGCAGCGCGACGGCGTTGGGCGGCGGGGCGGCGAAGGCGCGCGGCGTTGCCGCTCCGGCGGCCAGGGCGGCGGCCAGCATCCACCGATTCACCACCATCGCCTGCCGGGGGCGAAACCGGGACAACGCGGGCGCAACAGAGATGGCGGCACTCATGGTAAGGCCAGCGCAGCCGGGCAGGGGCGCGCGGTCAATGGGATTAGGGGTCGGCCGCGCCGGGAGCACGGCGGTGTCAAAGACGTTCTCTCGCCCCGAGGCCTTTCTCTTTCTTCGTTCTCTTAATCTTTCTCTCCCGTGGACGAACCCTGACGAAAGAGAAAGATATAGAGAGAAGAGCAAGATTGACCAATCGACTTTGACACTGCCCTGCGCCAGGAGGCGCAGCTGTCGTTTGGCGGTGATGCCTCTGGGAGTAGCGCCGCGTCTCTGACTGGCGCTACGGGAAGGACCGGGCTTAACGCCACCGTCGACCTGGAGATGCGCCCGCGCCGGGAGCCGGAGGTCGCGCGTCCGGGAATCAGTCCACCGCGAACGCTTCGCCCGGTCCGACCGGGCAGAAGCCGATCGTGAAATAGTCGCTGAGGATGTTGTTCCACCCGCCAGGCCGGGATGGATACAGCCTGGTGAAGAAAGTGGCGCGTGACGGACAGCAATGCGGGGAGGGGCCGTGGGTGTTCTCCAGCCGGACGGCACCGCCCGCCCAGGCGGCCAGGCGCGGAGTCCACCTCGTCGGCGCCAGGCCAACACCGTCGGCGCGCTGCTGGTCGGTCAGCACGACCAGGAAATTTTGGGGTGCCGGCAACGGGCCGGCGGGGGCGGAAAACGTCAGGCCGCGCCCGTGGCGCGGCGGCGGTAGGCGGAGGGCGGCAGGCCGCGGCTCCAGCGCTTGAAGGCGTTGGAGAAGGCAAACTCATTGTCGTAGCCGGCGGTCTGGCCGATGGCGGCGCTGGTGAGGTGGGTTTCCGCGAGCAGGCTGGAGGCGTGCTGCATGCGTAGCGCGCCCAGGAGTTCAGCATCGCAAAATCAGCGCGCCCCGCGGCCTCGGCGGCCAGGCCGGTGAGCGCCGCGTGGAAGAGCGTTCCGTCCGTAGCCACGATCTGCGGACGGGCGGGCAGGTAGGGCAGAGGGCTGGCGAATTCTGCGGCACGACCGAAATCCGAACGGGCCAGCCGCAACGAAGGTGAACCCCATCGTATGAGCTCCGAAATCGCAACAACCGGTGAGCCGAGCCGCTGCCTAAACGGTGAAGGCTGTCAGGGTCGGGCAGGGCAGTCTCGCCAGGACGTAGGACCCAAATCGTTGCTGTCCGTTCAACGCGCCGGCGGAGTCAGCGGGGGCGGCGGGTCGGGAAGGGTGGGTAGGTTAGGGGGTGAGACCTGTCACGGTGGGTTGCCTTCCGGCGATCAGGACAACCGCCGGGGAGCGAAGGGAGGGCACTGGTCCCCCTGCATCACAGCGCGGCGAAGGACCCGACGATGGTTGGAGTGATGAACTCTGGATAAAGACGTCACCGAAGGTTCGGAAGCTGCAACGGGTGCTATATCGGAAAGCAAAAGCGGAACCGCGCTGGCGGTTCTATAGCTTGTATGAACTCCGCTGAAACCAAGCCGAACCAACGGGGCCTCGGTAAGCCGTGTGCGGGAAACCGCCTGCACGGTTCGACGAGAGGGAGAGCAGCGCGACGGGCCACCGCTTCGCTGCTCTCTCCACTCTACTGATGCCAATCGACCTTGGATTTTTTGGCAGGGCGCGGACTCCGCTCCGCGCCGACGTCACCGACCGAGGTTCATCCCGATCGGGCGCATCTCCGCGTTGACGGTGGCGTTGAGCTCGGTCCATCCCGTGGCGTCAGTCTTTGACTGGCACCCGCCGGTCAGAGACGCGGCGCCACTCCCAGAGGCATCACCGCCAACCGGCAGAAGCGCCCATGCCGATCCTGCGGCGGCGAAGGGGCTCGCCGCCCCACCCATGAGACGGTGGCGTGAAGTCCAAATGTGTTGGGACGCAGGAATCTTGAAGTCAGTGGGGATTTCGCTTCGCCGCCTGGGCAGGAAAAAGGCCGACCTTGCGGTCGGCCCGGTAAGACAAGGCTCGCGGGGGGAGGCGGTCAGTTACGTTCCACCGTGCCCTGCTTCTTGGTCTTGCTCTCCACGAATTCGCGGATGACGGCCATGCGTTCCCGCTGGCGGTTCTCCTGCTCGACTTCGTCGACCGTGCGCACGGCTTCGTTCTTGGCCATGGCGCGGCGCATTTTGTTCAACGCAAGGTACTCCAATTGCCGAATTCGTTCGCGGGTGACGCGGAATTTCTTGCCGACCTCCTCCAGGGTCAGTTCGTCGCGCCCTTCCAGGCCGAAGCGAAGCTTGATGATCTCCGCTTCCCGGGCGTCGAGGGAGTTGACGAGGTCGCTCAGGTCGCTGTTGAGATTCTTTTCGCGCAGGCCCTCGTAGGGGCTGAGGGCGTTTTCGTCGCCGACGATTTCGCCAAAGGTCGCCGAGTCGCCGTCGTCGCCCATCGGCGCATCCAGCGAGGCCGGACGCACGCTCACCGACTTCAGGTGGGCCACCTTCGAGGTGGGAATCTGCAACTCGATGGCCAACTCCTCATCCGAGGGTTCGCGCCCCAATTGCTCGGTCAGAATCATCGCGGTGCGACGCATTTTGGAGATCTTGTCGACGAGATGAACCGGCAGCCGGATCGTTTTACTCTGGTTGGCCAGGGCGCGCTTGATCGACTGTTTGATCCACCAGGCCGCGTAGGTGGAGAGTTTGCCGCCCTTGCGGGGATCGAAGCGCTCGACCGCCTTCACCAGCCCGATGTTGCCCTCGCTGATCAGGTCGAGCAGGGGCAGGCCGAAATCCTTGTAGTCCATCGCGATTTTCACGACGAGCCGCAGATTGGCCGAGATCATGTGATTCCGGGCCGCCATGTTCCCGCGGCGAATGCGGCGGGCGAGCGTGATTTCCTCGGCGATCGTCAGGAGCGGAGTCTTGGCGATTTCCTGCAGGTAGAGTTGGAGGTTGCTGCGTTCGCCGTGCGCGATGGGCTCGGCGGGCGCCGCTTCGTTTTTCTCGAGGAAGGATGGCGGCGCATCGGGGGCCGCGGCATTCAGCGTCAGGGTCGTTGTTTCCGTGGCGACCGAATCATCCGTGGCGTTGGATACACGGGACTTGGTTTTGGTGGGCATGTTGGGAATTTAAAGGGTTAGAGGAATCAGCGGGACAGTTGTTCCCGAGAAGGTAGCGTAATTCATTCCAATTATTGCTACGGGCGACCCAGAGGGAAAGATGCCTCCGGACCGCGAAATGGCGGGCAACTCTGGCACACCCGGGTGTGCCATCGACCCGGGAATGGTAACAATTGCGTCACAGTGCCGCCGGGAGCCCCGCTGGGTGCCGGGAGGAGTTCCGTCTGGGCGGAAGCCCCGGGGGCGCACGACCGAGCCCCCTCGTGGACCCGGGGCAACGACCCATTGCCACCGAACCCCGGTTCAGAACTGCTCGGCCATCGCGACGGCCTTGAGGAGCGCCGAAGCCTTGCTGATGGTTTCCTGATATTCGGAAGCGGGCACCGAGTCGGCCACGACCCCTGCGCCGGCCTGGATATGGATCTGCCCATCCTTCAACAGGGCGGTGCGCAACATGATGCAGGTGTCCATGTTGCCGTCGTACCCCACGTAGCCGAGGGCTCCGGCATAGATGCCGCGCTGGGAGGGTTCGTATTGGGCGATGATCTGCATGGCGCGAATCTTGGGCGCGCCCGTAACGGTGCCGGCGGGGAAGGTGGCCCGCATCAGGTCGTAGGCGGTCTGGCCGGGGGCGATGCGGCCCTCGACCTGCGACACGATGTGCATCACGTGCGAATACCGCTCAATCACCATCATCTCGGGCACCTTGACCGTGCCAAAGCTGCAGACGCGACCGATGTCGTTGCGGGCAAGATCGACGAGCATGAGATGTTCGGCGCATTCCTTTTCGTCGGCCAGCAACTCCTTTTCGAGCGCCGCATCCTCGGCGTGGCTGGCGCCCCGCTTCCGCGTGCCGGCGATCGGGCGGATTTCCACCAATCCGTCGGTCAGGCGCACGTGAACCTCGGGCGAGGCGCCCACGATCGAGAAGTCGCCGGCCTCGAGGATGAACATGTAAGGCGAGGGGTTGACGGTGCGCAGGGCCCGGTAGAGATCGAGCGGTGAGCGGGTGAAGGGCCGCGAGAATCGCTGCGACGGCACAAACTGGATGATGTCGCCGGCGCGGATGAATTCCTTGCCGTCGGCGACGACGGTCTCGAAGGCCGGTTGCGTGAAGTTGCCCGGGGGCACGTCGATCCTGGGAGTATCGACGAGTGGGGCCGGGGCCAGTGCGCGGGGGTGGCGCAGGAGATCGTAGAGTTCGTGCAGTTCCGCCGCGGCGGCGTCATAGGCGGTGACCGCATCCGCCGGTTGGCGCACATGCGCATTCACGCAGAGGCGCAACGTCTGCTTCGCGCGATCGAAGATCAGCAGCGAGTCGGACAGCATGAAATAAAGCAGCGGAACGCCGAGTTCATCCGTGGGCGCCGCCGGCACGGTGGGCTCGATGCGCGTCATGTATTCGTAGCCGATGAAACCGACGGCCCCACCCGTGAACCGGGGCAGGTCGGGGAGGGCCACAGGATGGAATCCGCGCATTTCCGCCTCGATGAGCGTGAGGGGATCCGGCGGGGTGGGAATCGTCTGCACCGGTTGCCCGGGCACACGGATCGAGGTCGTTTCGGGCCCGCAGGCGAAGACCTTGCGCGGCCGGCAACCGATGAAACTGTAACGCGACAAATTCTCGCCGCCCTCGACCGATTCGAGCAGGTAGGAGGGACCCGCGGCCTTGAGTTTCGCGTAGGCGGACACCGGGGTCTCGAAGTCCGCCATCAGGTCGGTGTAGACCGGAATGACGTTTCCTTGCGCGGTGAGGCGGGAAAAGGCTTCGCGGGTCGGGTGGATGTTCATGGTCGGAACGTGCGTTAATGCGCGGCGGCGGCGGGTGCCGCAAGGCGAATGACAACCCGCTCGTCGGGCGGACCGATTCGCCTCGACCGTGAGCCGAGGACAATCTCCTGAGCGAATCCCGGGGCGGCGCCAACGGGCGGCTAACGGAATCGAAAGAGGGTTGGCGGCATGGGGCGGCAGTGGGGCAGGATCAGTGGGAGCTGGGCGCTGATTTCAGGCCGAGCAAATAGCGCGGGATGCGATCGGCGGGCTCCTGCAGTTTCAGGTTTCGCACCATGTCCTGCACGCGGCGCAGCGGCGCGTGGCCGGCCTTGATCATGTAGTCGAGGGTGTTGAGGGCGGCGAGCACCTCGTAGGAGCTGCCGTCCTGCAGGACCGCGGCGAGGGTGGTGAGTGCGAGTTCGGAGTCGCCCTGGTAGCCGAGGGCCTCGGCGGCGGCGATGCGCACGTCGGCCCACTCGTCCCGGCAGAGGGCCTGCAATTGGGTCCGGGCCGGGGCGGCCTGGGCCTGCAGAACCAGGCAGCCAATCGCCCCCCAGTATCGAATCACCGGATGCGCGTCGGAGAGGGCCGCCCGCACCGCGGGCAGGTACTGCGCGTCGCGGGAGGTGGCCCGATCCGCGATTTCGAGGACTCGGTCAATAGGGTAGGCGGGGCTCTGGGCGTAGTCGTAGAGGGTGCGGGTGCCCGCGATGCGTTCGCCCATGCCTTCCGGAATGAAGCCGGCATCGCGGGTGGCGATGATCTCGGCCCGCAGGCGGCGCTGCAGGTCGGCGCGCCGATCGGCGTGGCGCGGGTCGGCCATCAGGTTGGTCAGTTCGTAGGGATCGCCGGCGATCTGGTAAAACTCTTCGGCGGGCTTGGGCCGCCAGTAGGCGGACTGGATCGCGTGGCAGCGGCCGGCTTCGTACTCGGCGAACCAGGAGCGCATACTGGGCTGCACCTCGAAGGGGTAAGAGTAGTACTGCCCCCAGGGGCGGTGCGGGGAGTAGTTGCGCAGGTATTGAAACTCGCCGTCGCGGACGGAGCGCACGGTGTCGTAGCGCTCATCCATCCGTCCGCGATAGAGGAAGACATGCTCGCGTGGGGACGACTTCGCGGCGCCGAGAAAGGCGCGCCCCTCGTAATTGGCGGGGAGGGGCACGCCGCACAGGCTGAACACCGTGGCGGGAAAATCGACAAAGCTCACGAGGTCATCCACCCAGGCCCCGGGCGCCGCCGGGGCGAGTTTGGACCACTTGGCGGGAATCCGGATGATCAACGGCACCCGGGTGCCTGAGTCGTGGAGATTGCGTTTGCCCCGCGGCAGCGCGCCGCCGTGATCACCATAATAAAACACGATCGTGTCATCGGCGAGGCCGCTGCGCTCGAGTTCGTCGAGCATCGCGCCGACCTCGGAGTCCATGATCGTCATCTGATCGTAGTAGTTGGCCCAGTCGCGACGGATCTCCGGGGTGTCGGGGTGATACGGCGGCAGGGGCATCTTTTCCGGCGGGATGCGAAACGTGGTCTTCCCTTTCTTCGGTGCGACCTGGCTCTCGTGGCTGGAGCCGAAGTTAAACACGGCGAAGAACGGCTGGCCGGGCGCACGGTTTTTGTAGTGCGCCTGGTTGCTGCTCACATCCCAGGGCTGGCGGTTGCCGGCGAGGTTGTAGTCGGTCTTCGCGTTGTTCGTGCAATAGTAGCCGGCCGCCCGCATCGGCTCGGGGTAGAGCTGGAATCGGTCGGGGATCTTTACGCTGCTCCGGTGGTTCTGAGCGCCGAGGGAAGTCGCGTACATGCCGGTGATGAGCGTGGTGCGGGCCGCGGAGCAGACGGGGGCGTTGGCGAACGCGTTGCGATAGCGCAGGCCGCGCTCGGCGAGCCGGTCCAGGTTGGGCGTCTGTGCCAGCGGATCACCGTAGCAGCCGAGGTACGGGCTGTTGTCCTCGCTCACGAGCCAGAGGATATTGGGGCGATCCGCGGCCAGGGCGCCGGCAGCGGTCAGGCCGGCCAGGCACGCGAGGAGCGCACCGCGGAGGTGGCGGATCTGCTTGGAAAATCGGGAAGGCATCATGGTGAATCAGGGTCGGGGGCGGCGGACTTTGGCGGAAAACGGGGCGGGCAGGCGGGCGAGCAGGTCCTTCACCACGGCCGGTTCGGCGGCGGCGACATTGCGGCCTTCATCGGGGTCGGAGACCATGTCAAAGAGTTCGACCGTGGGAGGCGTGCCCGGGGCGGATGCTTCCTGCGCGATCATGCGCCAACGCTCCGTGCGAATCGTGCGCTGTCCGCCGGTCCAGAAGGAGAGGGCGGGTTTGGTGGTGGGGGCGGCGGGATCGGCGAGTTGCGGGCGCAGGCTCCGTCCGTCGAGTTCCGCTGGCCGCGGCAACCCGCAGAGGTCGACCAGGGTGGGGAAGATGTCGATGGTTTCGACCAGGTTGGGGCAGGCCCGCCCGGGTTGCGTGAGCCCCGGGAAGCGGATCATCAGGGGCGATTGGAGGGCCCGCTCGTAGAGGCAGTGTTTGCCCCAGATCGCGTGTTCACCCAGGAGGAAACCGTGGTCGCCCCAGACGACGACGACGGTGTTTTCCGCGAGGCCGAGGGTGGTGAGGGCATCGAGCACGCGGCCGGCCTGGCCATCGACGTAGCTGGCGGCGGCGGCATAGGCGCGCCGGGCGAGGCGGGCGTATTCGTCGTCGCCGTCGGGGTCGCGACCATTGTGGCCGTAGTTGCCGCGAAACTCATTGCTCTGATGCCAGCTCGATGGTCCCACGGGCTTGGTGATGACCGCGGGGACCGGAATCTTGGCGGGATCGTGCAGGTCGAAATATTTTTTCGGCGCGGCGAAGGGCAGGTGGGGCTTGAAGAGGCCCACGGCAAAGAACCACGGCTTATCGGAGCGGGCGAGATCGCCCAGGGTCTTGACGGCGTCGGCGGCGACCCAGGCATCCGGATACGCGGTGTCCGGGCCGTCGAAGGACTCCCACGGGGGGGTCTTGCCGGGGATGCGCGGCTGGCCGTTGGCGTAGCCGTGCATCATGGCTTCGGCGGTCTTCCACGGGGCGGCGGGTATCCAGGCGCGGTCCCAGGAGGCGGGCAGTTCCTCGGGCCCTTCCGCCCATTGCTTGCCCGTCAGGTTGCCCGGATAATGCGAAATCTTGCCGAGGGAGAGGGTGTGATAGCCGTGCCGCTGAAACCAGGCCGGCAGGTTGGCTTCGCCCCAGTTTTCGTGCGTCGTGAGGATGGCGGTGTTGGCGACGTGGGCGGCCTCGGTCGGATAACGGCCGCGCAGGAGGGCGCAGCGGGAGGCGCCGCACGTGGGCACCTGCACATAGTGGTGCGTGAAGAACCGGGCGGAGGTGGCGAAGCGGTCGAGGTTCGGCGTCTTGGCGTGCGCGACCCCGAAGGCGCCGAGGTCATTGCGCAGGTCGTCGATGGCCAGAAAGAGGACGTTGGGGGGGCGGCGGATCTCCGCGGCGAAGCCGGCCGTGCTGCCGACGGCGAAGGCGCTGGAGAGGAGCAGGGTAAGGAGTTTCATGAGTGGGCGGAGGGAGGGGGTCGAGGTGCAGCAGGACGCTGCGCTGGAGTCGCGCGAGACATGAGCGTCGAAGAAGGTTCCGCCGACCTCAAGCCTGCGTCTCCAAAGGTGATGATCCGGGCGGGCTGATCGGGGCGCACCACATCAATCAACGTCAGGCCGATCCGGCCTAGAGTCCTTGAAGGCGCAAATTCGTTATGAACAGGTCAAGTTTTCTTCCCCGTCCTTTGGTCCCTTGGTCCGTGGTCCCTTGGTCTGAGGCACCGCCTCGCTAGCTCAAGGCCATCACGACGAATCCCGCCCGGGAGACGATCTACCTGAACCTCGAACCCTCGGACCTGAGTCTCAGGATGAAGAAACGCTGCGGGTTGGTCCCGGGGCCGGCTGCTCGCCAAGGTGGAATCGCGTCGAGGTTCGAGCCCCGGAGACGTCCGCGGTTTTCGCCGGATGCAGGAGCGGCTTTACGCCGCGATTCAGGGCGAAAATCGCGGCGTAACGCCGCTCTCCTCCAAGTGGCGTGTGAAACTCCCCGCCGGAGGTTCGGCCGTTCCTGCCGGCCGGCCTCACAGATGCGGCTTGGGCGGCTTGTTCGGGGTATCCCACCCGTTGGCGCCGGTGGTCGCGACCTTGCGTTTGTAAACCTTGTCGCCGCAGGTGGCGAAGAGCGTGTCGAATTTTTCCCCGCCGAAGACGACGTTGCTCACCCGCCCATTCGGCGTGGGCAGGATCGCGTTCACCCGGCCGGCCTGATCGCAGATTTGGATCCCGATCCGCGTCGCCACATAAAGTCGCCCCTCGTGATCGCACCGCATGCCGTCCGCCCCGGCGTCGTCATCCCCATCGGCCTCGTGCAGCCAGTAATAACGCTGCTTGTGGGCCAGGGTGCCGTCGGCCTGCACCTGGTAACTGTAGATCCAATGCGAGCGGTAGTCGGCCACGTAGAGGAGCGATTGATCCGGCGAGAGTGTGATGCCGTTGGCGTAACGGACGCCGCCGCTGTCCACCTCGACCTTTTCCTGGCCCGGGCGGATGAGCCACACCTTGCTCGTCTGGTTCGCGTTCGCCAGGGGATGCGTCGCATAGACATTGCCGCTGTGGGCCACGACGAGGTCATTGCCCGCGATGCCGGTGGCGATCGTGGCGACCTGGCCGCTCTCGTCGTAAGCGAGGATCTGCTGATCCCGCGTCGCGACCACATAGCGGCGACCGTCGGGGCTGAAGTGTTGGCCATTGGCCTTCCGGGAGTCGGCCTGGACCTCGGCCACCTTGCCGTCGAGGGTCACGCGGTAGGTCTTGCTGGCGCGGAGGTCATTGAAGAACACCTCGCCCCGGGCGTTCACGGCCGGACCTTCGGTGAATTGGTAGCCTTCGCCCACGAGTTGCCAGTCCTCACCCTGCAGCAGGATGCCGCCCGAGGGGGCCGGAGCGGGGGCGCCGGGACCCCGCAGCGCGACCGGCGCCAGCCAGGGGTTTTTCGTGGGCGCCGCGGCTCGCACCGGTTGGGGCCAGTCGTGCCACAGCCAGCGGATCGCATCGGGAAACACCGCGTTGCCGTGCTTGGCGTTGTGACCGCCGTCGCCCCAGACATGTTTGACGTCGTAGCCGGCCCAGGTGAGGGCGCGCTCCATGGTCTGGTTGGACATCCACCAATCGCCTCCGTAAATGTTGTTGTCGTTCGAGCCGTCGACGAGGAAGACCCGCAGGGGCTTGGGTTCGTATTTGCGGATGAGGATGGGATAGCGATCCCCGCCGCGCAGACCGACAAAGGTGCCGACGTTGCTGAACACCCGGGTAAACGCGTCCGACCGCTCCCACGCGGCCGTAAAGGCGGCGATCGCGCCGCTGCTCGATCCCCCGATCGCCCGATCGTTCCCCGCGGAGGAGAGTCTGACGCGGCGGCCGTCGCCGGTCGACTTCGTCTCCACCGCCGGGAGGAGTTCCTGCAGCAGGAAACGCGCGTAGGCGTCGCCCAGTCCGTCGTACTCGTAGCTGCGGTTGTAGCGATCGAGGCTGTGGGAGGGGTCGCTCGCCGCCACGACGCCCGGCCGGACGAAGACGCCGATGAGGATCGGCAGCTCGCCCCGGGCGATGAGGTTGTCGAACACCGTGGGGGCATTCCATTGCACGCCATCCTGGTTGACATAGACGCAGGCGGGGCGGGCAGGATCGTACTGGCGCGGCACGTACACGGTGACGTCGCGGGTCGTGCCGGGAAAGATTTTCGATCCGGCGAACTCGAACTTGATCAGCTCACCTTTCGGCGTGCCCGGCCGGGCGACGGAGTCGGGATGCGGGGGATATTCGGTCTGGGCCGCGCGGACAGCGATAGGCAGGGACAGGGCGAACAACCCGCAGGCGAGGAGGCCGCGTAGGGTGGGAGTGCGTGGAGTCATGAGGGAGGGGGCAGGTGGAGGAAACGTGGGGAGGGTGGCAGCCAACTCGCGTCGAGCGGGTTGGCGAGGGACGATCGGGTGGGAGGGGGCGATCCGGCGGCATCGTCGATAGGACTGCCGCCAACCTCAAGCCCGGGCTGCTCCGTTTCGCGCCGGGCCACGGCGGATTTTGCACGGCGAACTGGCCCGAAAATGACTTGTCGGCTCCCTCTTGTAGGAGACAAGCGGCTTCATGCCGCGATTCAGCATGTACAGATTTCCATCGCGGCATAAAGCCGCTCCGACGGTGCGACCGGCCGTGCAAAAAATCCGCCGTGGCGCCGGGTGGGCGACGCCGGTGGGACCACCGCGAGGCTGCCGCATCGGTCGAGGATATTGCATCGGCAGGGTTGACCCGGCGCACGAAACTAAGGCAGCTTCACGTGACACCCGATTACCCAACCAACCTTATGCCTAATCTTCAATCGCTCCAGGAATCGCTGCACCAGAAACAAGCCGAGTTGGCGACGCTCGAGAAGGAACTGGAGGCGGCCCGCCAGGCCCAGTTCACCGACCTGCCCGCCCAGCTTGGGTTGGGATCCATCGACGCCCTGATCAAGGCCCTGTCCGACTTTGCGTCGCCGCGGATGCGGAAGGCGCTGCAGGAAGTGTTCGCCGGCAAGCCCGTCGTCGCAGCTCCGCGCCGCAAGGCGGCCCCGGCGGCCGCCAAGGCCGGAGGGGATCGGCGGAAGCGGGCACGCATCACCCCGGAATTGCGGGAAACGATCATCAAGGCCCTGGCGGCCGGCGACAAAACCGCCGGCGCGGTGGCCGCGGAATTCGGCGTCTCCGGGGCCTCGGTCAACAATATCAAGAAGGCGGCGGGCCTGACGAAGAAGCGGGAATAAGGTTCAGTTGCAGTTACGCGACAGGGCCTGCGGGCCCTGATCGCTCCGGCGGCCCAGTCAACCGGCGGCCTGGCTCAGGGCTTCTTTCGTCCGCCGAGGAATGAATCGAGCAAGCCGCCGGCCTTGCCGCCCATCTTCTCCTTCAGGGCATCGGTGGCCTTGGCCTTGAGGGCGTCGGTCCCGGCTTTGAGGGCGAGGTCATGGAGGGACTTGGCATCCACCTTGATCCTGGGGTTGGCCAGCGAGCCGGTGAGGCCGATGGGCAGCGTGAAGTGTGACACCGGAATCGTTTTGCCGTTGAGCGTAAGGGTGGTCTGGTCCAGCACGGCGCTGAGGGGCAAATCGATGTTGCCGCTCGCGGCGTCGTAGCTGCCGTTGGCCGACAAATCCACGGTGCCGCCGGAGAGCGGTTGCTGACCGGAGAACTTCAGGTCGCCGGCGAACGAATCCACCGGGATGCCACGGTAGTGAAACGCGAGGGCGTTGGCGCCACCTGCGGCGGCGAGGCCCCGCAAGTCGAGATTGAGCCCGATCCGGTCGCTGCTCGTCGTGACGACGATCATCGGCGCTCCCGGGGTCAATCGGGGCTGGGTCGAGAGATTCCGGGCCACGAGGTCGAAGGTTTCCCCTGGGACCGCCTTCACCTTCACGGCCGCCGCCCGCAGCTCGCTGACGAGCAGGGTGGGGGCGCCGTCCACCAAGTGGCTCGCCGTCACCGCCGCGTAGCCCTTTTCGGCGGCGAAGCGCTGCAGGCGTTGCGCGAGCGTCTCGGCGGGGGTTGTCGGATCGGCCGCGGCGGATGGGGCGGGGCGGGCGTCGCCGGCAAACTTGTCGAACCATTGCTTAACCTGGGCGAGACGTTCGCGCCAGACTTGGGCGTTCTTGAGGTACCGTTCCAGCGTCTCGGCATCAATCGCCGGAGTATTCTTTTTCGTTTCCGGGGCGGGGCGCGTGAGGCGGCCGGCGACCCGGCGCGTTTCACCGCTCGTGGCTCCTTCGACCACCACGCGGTCGAGTTGCAGGCGTTTGCGCAGGAGATTGACGCCGCTGACATCGGCCTCGATGCGGGTGGCCCGCAGGAGGTCGGTGGAGAGGGCGTTCGGATCGGCCATGGCCAGACCGGTGAGCGTCAAGCGACCGGCCTTGAGGTCAAGGTCGGCCCCCTCGAGATTCACGGTGGCGCCGTTGGCCTGTTCGAGACCCGAGCGCAATGCCGTCGTGATGATCGACGCAGCAAAGAACTGATTCAGGATAAAACCCAGGACCACGGTGAGGACCACGAGCGCGACGCCGAGGGGCCGCACGGGATTGCCGATCTTCTTTTGCTGCAGGGCAGCATAGTCAGGAGTCTTCAGGCCGCCGCCCGCCAGCACCCAGACAGCGACGCGGACCCAGGTCTTGGCCATGGCCTGTTGGAAACGTTCCGAGTTTTGCCCGAGGTTCGCCATCCGGGCGCGAAAGAGCCGGATGGCCCGGGCGATCAACCCGCCGGACACCAGGCCGAAAAGGGCGCCGAGGAGCAGTCCGCCGGTGGCGACGTAGGACTCGAAACCGCAGAGGGCGAGGACGGGGGCGTTGATCAACCGGCGGAACAACGCCTCGGTGGGGCCGTCGAGGAGGAAGCGGCCGACGGCGAAGCTCAACGGCAGCAGCGCGAGCGAGAGCAGCTTCGCGACCAGACCGATGGTGGTGGCCAGCAGAAGATTCGCGTTAAGGACGATCAGGATGAAACTGAGCGTGACGATCAAGCCCGGGGCGTGGGCGAAGCCGGGCATGAAGCCGAGCATCGCACCGAGCATGCAGCCGGCGATGATTTGAAAGGGCGTGGCCTTGCCGCGCAACAGGGCGCCGAATTTTCGAAGGAAGAGCATGGGAATGAAGGGTTGGTTGGACCCAGCATGAAGTCGGGAAACCCGGGAGGCAATGCTCCGGCGCTTGCTCCGGGGTTGTTTACTGGCTGCTCGTGGCCCGCAGCGCCACCGTGCCGCGGCGGACCGAGAAGTGATCGTCGCCCGAGAACACGAGGTGCACCGTGCGGCCGTCGTCGCTCATCCATTTGGTCGGCAGGCTGCTGGACTCACCCGGGCCCACATCCCAGGCCGCGGTGTGAAACGCCGTCGTCCACGGCCCCCAGGGTTCCGGCGCGTCGTAGATCGTGAAACCGCCCTGGAAGCGGGTGTCACTGCCGGGGCCAATCTGGCTCCAGAGGTAGCGTTTAAGACCAGCGTCGTAGGTGATGCCCGAGCGATAACACGCGCCGGGATTTGAGAGCACCGCCCCGCGTTGGGTGACGTCGCGGCTCCAGACCGGTTGGGCGTCGGCGTCGAGTCGCACGAAAAACTCATACGCTCCGTGTTCGCGCAGGCGATTCGATGGGACGCGCGCGAGCACCATGCGATCAGAGCGTTCGTAGGCGCTGTCGGCCTCCTGCGAATAGATATAGACAAACGCGTCGCGGGCGCCGGCATAGTTGCGGCCAAAGTTCAGGAAGGTGGGGCAGCCGAAGCTGGTGGTGAACTTCCAGTCGGCCCAGGTCCAGGTGGCCCCATGGTCGGAAGACCAGCCGAGCTGCGCATTGGCGGCGTTGCGCACGAGGAGGTAGAGCACGCCCTCGACCATGAGCAGGCCGCTCGCCTTGCGCCCGCGTTTGCCGGCGCCGAGGGACTCGGCGGTGGATGGGGTGAGATTGGTGCCGGTGAGGGCAGGCGGAGTTCCGGTGACCTTCGCGAGCCCGAGGCTGAGCTTGTGCGGGACGAAGGGCACAAAGCCGTTGCCGTCGCCATAGGCGGTGTAGAGCGCGTCGTCGTCGGCCCAGGTCATCGGCCAGTTGTCGCTGCCCGGGGCGAGACGGACGATAGTGGCGGGTGGATCCCACGTCAGGCCGGCGATGACGGGGCTGGGTGGATACGCGGCGACCGGGCCCGACTTCGGAATGGCCGCAGCGATCGGCTCAAGGAAGGGTTTGAGGACGTTGTAGTGGTCGGCTCCCTCCGGACGGCGCCAGGATTTGCCGGCGCGGGCGACGACGAGATCGAGGCTGGGCACGACGACGATCAGGCTGTCGTACAGGCCCCACGACCAGCACGCGTCGCGGGGAAATCCGGCGAGCGTGCCGTCGATATTATTCCACCAGAGCATCGAATAGTGGGAGGAGGCGTGGCCGTAATGGACGGGGTCGCGCACGGCAAGGGAGGCGAGGGTGGGGTCGGGCTGGCGGACGGCGCGGAGGAAGGCGGGGGGGAGGATTTGTTCGCCGCGCCACCACCCGTCGCGCAGGTAGAGGTAACCGAGGCGGGCCATGGCGTCGACGTTGGCGCTGAAGCCGGAACCGAATTCGCGACGCTTGATGCCATTGAGCTCGGGTGGACGGTAGCTGTTCTCGCGCCACTTGATGTCGGCGGGCTGGATGCCAATCGGCGCAAAGACCCGCTCGGTCATCACGGCATTGAGATCGCGACCGTAGACCAGCGTGAGGCATTCCGCGAGCCAGTTGGGCCCGCAGTCGCTGTAACTCCATTGCGTGCCGGGCTGGAACAGCAGCGGTTGGTAACCGCCCGGCTTGTCGAATCCGGCCGTCTGATCAGCCAGCATCCGGAGCGTGATCGCGGGTATCCAGCCGGTGGGTGCGTTCGTGTCGGGCGGCACGCCGAAACCGGGATGGTGTTTCACCGCGGGATCGTTGAGTCGCACCTTGCCGTCCTTGAGCGCCAGGCCGAGCAGCGTGACCCCGATGGCCTTTGAGGAGGATTTGAGGTCGTAGCGCTGGTCCGGGTCGCCCCAACGCAGGACGAGTTGGCCGTGATAGATGATGCAACCCGAGCCTCCGCCGGTGAGGGCGTAGTCCCGGGCGCGGGTGAGCAGGGCGGCGTCCAAGCCGGCTTCGGCCGGAGTCGCGGTGGGCCAGGTTTCATCCGGCCAACCGGCGGCGAAGGCCGGCGAAGCCAGTGCGACGCAGGCGAGGGCAAGGGTGCGGAGGTCTGCGAGCGGGGAGGGACGGAGGGGGCGGGGCATTGGCGGGCGAGCGGAAGATAAGACCGTAAGACGGCGGACGCAGCCGCGCGTTGCGCAGGGATGCCAGCCCCCCCCCGCGGTCCTTCCCGGTAAGTACAGTTTGATACACCTATAACAAAAAACTGAAACCGGGAGCGGTTGCGGCCGGCCGAGGTGGGGGGGGCGGGGAGGAGGAAGGAAGGAGCGGGTGGAATGGAGCGCCGGGCTCCCGCGGGCCGCCCGGGATGCGCTATCTTTTCTTTTTCTTCCCCTTCTTAGCCGCCTTGGGGGCGTCATCCTCTTTGCCGGCATTTTTCGGCTGGCGGGACTCGGCCTTCAATTCGGTGGCCATGCCCTGGTCGCCTTGTTGCGTCATCCAGGCGTCGAGTTCGCGGCTGAGTCGGGCCTTTGTCGCGGCCAATTGCGGATCGGCGGCGAGGTTCCTTGTCTCAAACGGGTCCGCCTCGACATCGTAGAGTTCCTCGCCGGGCCGGTGAAACAGCCAGTCGATGCGGGCGGCGAGTTTGTGATCATGCGTCGCGTCGACCTTCCAGGATTCGATGGGTTCGCCTTTGTGGATGCCGCCGATGGTGTAGGTGTTCTGGGGGGCGAGATTGCGGATGTACTTGTAGCGAGCATCGCGCACGCCGCGCATGGGATAGGGATCCAGATAGCCGATGATGCCGACGGTGGTGTGCTGCGCGTAGACGTAGTCACGGAGGTGGTTCGACTTGCCGTGCAGGATGTCGAGGAAGTTGCGTCCGTCGAATCCGCGATAGCCGGTGGTGTCGGGGCAGCCGGTGTCGATCGTGGTGGGATCGATGCCGGCGGCGGCGAGGAAGGTCGGGGGGATGTCGATGTATTGAATGAGGGCGTCGGTCGCGGTGCCGGGCGTGATGTGACCCGGCCAGCGGGCGAAGGCGGCGGCGCGGATGCCGTTGTCGTAGAGCGACCACTTGCCGCCGTAGGGGAAGGAACTGCCCTGTTCGCTGAGGAAAATCACGAGGGTGTTGTCGCGCTGGCCGGACTTTTCCACGGCGGCGAGACAGGCTCCCACCTGGATGTCGAGCTGGGTAATCTCGGCGAAATAGGCGGCGAGCAGTTTGCGCGTGGTCAGGTTGTCGTGCAGGTACGACGGCACGGTGATCTTGGCGGGATCGTACATATCCTGCGGCCCGCGGGTCCACGGACCGTGGGGATCGTGGGAGGCAAACACCGCCAGCCAGGGCTGCTGGCGATCGCGGGTGACAAACTTCTCGAAGGCGGCGGCATCATCGGCGTCGGCGGTGATGTACTCGTAGGGGAAGGAACTCGCCGGGCTGACGTGGGACTTGGCCTGGAGCCCGACCCGGTAGCCGGCGTCCTTGAGATAGCTGAAGATGCTGCGCGTCGGCTTGTCGACCATCGTGTGATTGGGGTAGGCGCCGCTGCGAATCGGGTACAACCCGGTGTAGAGGGCGTGGCGCAGGGGCGAGCACGTGGGGGCGGGCGTGTACATCTTGCTCAACGTGATACTTTCCTTCGCAAGCCGATCGATGTTCGGCGTCTTGACATCGGGACTGCCGGTGCAGCCGAGATCGCGCCAGTTCAGGTCGTCAGCGATCATGAGCAGGAAGTTCGGGCGGGCGGAAGGAGAGGCCGCGTGGGCCGCAGTGGCACCGGCCAGGAGCGCGAAAGCCAGCAGGAATCGGGCGAGCGGGCAGGTCGGGCGTGGAGTTGCGAGGGGGAGGGAGGGAGGGAGCATACGAGGTTTGGGAAAACGTGAGTGTCGCGGTCGCGGGTGACGTTGGCAACCCCGCAGGCGGGCGAACCCGGATCGCGCCACGGCGGATTTATGCACGGTCGGTCGCGCGGTAGGAGCGGCTTTATGCCGCGATGGAAATCCGCCCGCGCTGAATCGCGGCATAAAGCCGCTCCTACAAGAGGGATCCGACAAGTCATTTTCGGGCCGGTTCGCCGTGCAAAAATCCGCCGTGCGGCTCGCGCCCAACTCGGCACAAGGAAACACGGACAGCGGTCGGTGTATCCAGAGTCCTGGCGAAACCTCAATCAGCCGGGTCTTCGCTCACTCCAGCCGGTTGAGCGGCTTGTCTCCCGGCGCCAGGTGGTCGCGCCCGTCGGTCAGCCACTCGAGGTTGAAGGTGAGTACCGCCATCGCCGAGTTCTTGGTGTGGCTGTTGGCAAAGCCGGGAATCGTGCCGCCTTCGTAGAGCACGTGGATCATGCCGTCGGGCGTCACCGCGAGGTCCGAATATCCCGCGATGCCCGGATCGAGCGCTTTCGTGACGGGCCACGTGAGCCCTTCGTCGTAACTCATCCGCAGGGTCAGGTTGGTGCGGTGGCGATTGCGGGCCGAGCGTGGCGTGGAAGGCTTCTCCGAGACCCAGGGATCATTCCGGCTGTCCGGGTTGCAGAAGAGGAGGCGATTTTTCGACTGCGCCGGCTGCAGGGAGTAGCGCACCATGCTGGCGAAACAGATGGGCTCGAAGAACGCATCGTGAAAAGTGGGCTTCGACCAATCCGTCGCGCCGTTCGGGCTCGTGGTGATCAGGCGCCGGTAATTGATCGACTCGTTGCGCGAGTTGAACATCACGCGGCCATCCGCCAATTGCACCACCGAGGTCTCGTTGGGAATCACCGTCACGTCGTTGTCCGGGACCGCCACGCCGCCGGCCTGCCAGGTCTTGCCGTGATCATCGCTGTAGACCGAGACGACAATCGACGGACGATGGCCGCGGGGACCGGTGCCGGTCTTCTTCGTACCCCCGTCCGACAGCCAGAAAGGCACGACCAGGCGGCCGTTCGTCATCTGGATCCCGTGGCCCGGGCCCGGGGCGAGCACCACCCAGGGGTAGGTCGCCTTGAAGCGATCGATGACGTCCGTGATTTCCCGCGCGGCACTCCAGGTCAGGCCGTCATCCGTCGACTTGGTGTAGAAACAGCGCGCATAGTTGATCTGGTAAAGCAGGTGGATTTCCCCGGTGCGGTAGTCGGTGATCGGCATGGCATTGTCGCAGGGCAGATTGCCATCCGCCACCACCACCTGGAGGGGGTGCCACGTTTTCCCCTGATCCGCGCTGCGTCGCAGCACGATGTTGATCGGATCCCAGTCGCCGCCCTTGCCCTTCCGGGCGGCGGCAAACGCGAGCAGGGTCCCCGGTTTTGTCGCCACCATCGAGGCGATCCGGTAGGTGAAGTAGCCGTTGGTCCCGGCCTCATAAAGCACGGTCCGGGTCATCTGCGGTCCGGCGGATTGCGCGAACAGGCCCGTGGTGGCGGTGGCGAACGCAGCGACGAGGACGAAGGAGATTTTCATGGGACGATGCTCGGTGAGGGTGGAGGGTAGCCGTCCACTCGCCAAGAGAAGACGCCGTTGCGGTTTTTGAATCGACGGACGCAGAAGGCTTGGTTGCGCATGCTTAGGTTGCCGCGTCAACTGGGCAACCTAGCTTCGGGTTTTTGCTCCACAAAGGAGAAAACAGGCGGAGAGGGAGGGATTCAAATCGCCTCGGACCCAACAACCAAAAAACCTCATGGATCGAAGCTTTAGGTTGATTGTTTGTGAGTTGGAACAAGAAGGAAGAAGCGAATTTCCGCGACGATGGCCGCGCGACCGTCGACGACGGTGATAATACCATCGAAGTCGTGGCTGCCATAGTAGGCGCCGTTCCCGTGGTCCGAAAACGCGACGTATTTCGTTGCGAGAGACGCCGCCGGGGAAATCAGACGCAACCGCGTGGGCGCAAAGGCACAGCTGGCCGACGAAGCGTTACGTCGGGTCGAACGATGGCGGCTGGCGGTTCCGGGTGGACGCAACCTCAACCCCCGCCCGGGCGGGCCGCAAATTCGCGCACGAAACGTTTCATGCCAAACTCCCAGTCGGACATGCCGTATTGCCCGGCCTCCGCCAGCGCGCGATCCGCCGTCCAACCGTCATGCTGGATCCGATAACACGCGATGATGGTGCCCGTGCGATCCGCCCCATGCTCGCAATGCACCAACACCGGCACGGGCGACGTCGCCAGGAGTGACAGGATCCGGGCCACCGCGGCGGCGTCCGGCGCGCTCAGGCCGGGCAGCGGTACATTGGCATAGCCGAGGCCGAGCCGGCGCGCGACTGCTTCCTCGCCCGGCATCACATCGACTGTCGCGCGCAGGTTGACGATGGTCGCGACGCCGAGTTGTTTCAGCGTTGCGATGTCGTGTTCGTCCGGTTGTGCGCTACGCCAGAGGGCGTCGCTCACGCGGCCGAAATTGGCGATCCCCTCGGTGGGCGGCACCCCTCGCGGACTGCCCGTGCAGCCTCCGTCCAGCAACATGACTGCCAGTGCGCCGGTGACCAGGAGCCGGAGCGAAGGCGGTGGAATTATCATGAGGAAACCGACAGCACCAAGACCCGGATGGTTACAGATTCATTGCCGCGGAGGAAATGCCGCCCGCCCGGGTATTTCGCACCTTTGGGTGGGCTAATATCGATCCAAATCGTGGCTGCTTGCGACAATTTTGAAACCGCCATCATCGCATCGCCGCCCGGCTTGTTCGTGCTCGTAATCATGCTCTTGCTCGGGCGCGACGCTTGCGGTGATGAGCACGATTACGAGCAAGAGCAGGATGGGGCATTTGGTTGCGGTCTCCGGCTGCGTTGGGAAGTATTCGGGCGAGAAACTCCGGGAGAGCAGCACACGGGCCGAGCCGGGAGAAAACTCCGGCTGAACGCTCCAGCCGTGATAGGGCGTGGTCATGAGGTGGGATGAGACGCCGCCGATGGCCGCCCGGCGAGGACGTCGCGGGTGCAATGCTCATGGGCGCGGACGCGGCTGTAGCCGACAAAGGAGGCGAAGGACAGCACCGGCACGAAGTCGACGGCCCGCAATCCAGGCGGCAGCGCGAGGCAAAGGAGCGGGATGAGCCAGGGGACAAGGTGGGATTTCATCAAGGCGGTCGCGGGTGGAACGTTGGGCACGAATCAAAGCTTTGCTCCCACCGCGCCGAAATGCGGGTCGCTCAGGAACGTGTAGGTGAGGCTCACCGTGCCCACCGTTTGATGACGGCTGGGAACGACGTTGGATTTCGCCGTGCGGTGGGGGGCGACGAACTGGAGGCCGAGCGCGTTGCGCTCGCAGCCGCACACGACGATGGCCGCGTTGCCGCGAAAGATTTGCTCCGAGCCGCGCGTGTCGTCGGAGCCCTGGAGGGCGACCTCCCGGGCGAGCCACCACTGGTAGGTGGTGCCGATCGAAAGGGCCGTGCTCGAGAGGCGAAAGATCTGCGGCGAGATGAAATCGTAACTGCCGTGGACGCCAAACACCCCCGCATCGTTGTCGCCGGCTTCAGACGATTTCCCCCATCGCAGCCCGCGGCAGAGAATATTTTCCAGTCAGTTGTGGGTGTGGGCGCTGGTCAGGACCGCGAACTCGAATTGAAAATAGTCGAAGGGGTGATCGTAGGTGTTCCGCGGCTTGCCGGGCAGACCGTAAGCCATGGTGAAATCCAGGATGGCCTCCGGCCGCTCCACCGTGTGCGCCGCACTGTTGTCGCTCACCTCGGCGTCGGCGCTCGCGCCGAAGCGCAACTGCCAGTGCGTGGCCGGATCGGGGCTCGGATCGACGCCTTTGCCGCGGTCCCCGTAGACCAGCCGGTTGAAATCGAGGGGAGGCTGCAGCACCGCCGCGCCCAGTTCCTGCCAGAAGCCGGGGGCGGGGTCGACGGCTCCGGCGCCGGGGTAGGGGAAGACCCCATCGCGACCAACCGTCACGTGGTCCATACTGCAGCGAGCAAACGTCAAGCCCACTCTATGATCTCCAATCACGCGCAATTTATCGCCGCCATCGGCGAGAAGAAACTCATCCGCATCGTATTCTATTCGCTCCCGGACGCCGGCACGGTCGACCGCGAATGTGCGCCGCTGGATTACGGGGCGGATTCCGCCGCGGCCGATCCGTTGAATCGTTACTGGATTTGGGACCCGGCCAACACCGCGGGCGCCAACCCCCTCCGGTTGCTGCCGGACCAGATCGCAAGCGTGCAGGTGCTCGGCAAGGAGTTTGATCCGCAAGCGTTCGGCGGCGTGGCGCGGTCGTGGTTGGTGCCGCGCGAGTGGGGCCGGCCCGCGGAGTCGAGCCCGCCCTCGGCCGGCTGACGCGGTCGGCGGCGTTGGGGTCAACGCGCCCCACCGTTCAGTGGTTTCCTGCTCCCGGCTGAAACGCACTCCGATTGAATCGTTACGGCTCAGAGCGTGGGCCCGCCGGGCTTCGGCCAAGGGCAGCACGGTTTCGACGTTCAGGGGGCGATCTTGTCGCTGACCCATTGCCGCGCCGTGGCGAAGCCATCCTTCAGTTTGCCGTAGGCCTTCTGGGTATCGGCCTTCACGCCGTCCCAGGTGGTGACGGAGGAACTCTCCACCGCCTCGAGTTGTTTGTGCAACGCCGCCGCCTCCTCGCGCAAGGCGGCCAGTTTGGGCTGCGCCTCCGCTTTGGCGGCCGAGCTGGATTTTTCGATCTTTTCGCCGAGCTCATCGAGGCTGCGGTTGAGGGCGGCCAGTTGCTGCTTCATCCCGGCGACGAATTCGGCTTTCTGCGCGAAGGCGTAGTCCTTCATTCGCAATGGTTCCAGATACCCCGGAGCTTGCTCCGGCTTCGGAACGTAGTTGGAGCGGAGCAATGGTCCGGGGAGCGCCTGCGTCTCGCCGGCAGCCCTCGGCGTCCCGCCGAGGGCATCGGAGACTTCGGCGAGACGCCGAAGCCAGCACCCGAGACGGGTGCGCTCCCCGGACCAGAACTGGAGACGGTGGTACATGGATCTTGGGCAATGCCCCGGAGCTTGCTCCGGGGTTCTTTACCGAGTGAATTTGTTGGACACGGGGCGCGGGCAAGGAGTCGTCACGACAGGACCAAACCGCGAGCGGCGTCATGGGGTGTTGCCCTACGTGCGCGCCACGAGTCGCCGCCGGGGCCGGAGGGTGGCGGCGGGAGATCGTCTGGCCGGCGGTTGCGGCCGGCTGAGTCGACCGGCGGGGCAGGGGAAAGGTGATCCACGGCCGGTGCAAGATCAGCGGGCGGCCCCGAAAATGCGCCAGGTACCCAGCAGCAGCCCGCCCCAACGGAACAGCGCGGTCAGAACGCGAAACCGGGCGGGTTGCGCGCGGGTTGCGAGCAACCCGAGCAGGCGCGCGCCAAGGTTGAACAACGGGAAGACGCGCCGGCAGTGGGTCAGGGCACGGTCAACCCACGCCACCGGCCGCAGCAACCACCCGGCGGCTTCCGCGCATTCCGTGCGCTGGCGGGCGAGGCGTCGCCGCAGGGCCCGCTTGTGCCGCGCGAGATGGATCAACTCTCCTTGCGGATACATGTGCGGTCGTCCTGCAATTCCTCCAGCGTGGCGGCGAAGGGGCGGGGCTGTTCCTTCAGGTAGCGGCGAAACCTGATCGCGATGAGGAAAAAGGCTCCGGTGTAGAGCCCGGCCAATCCGCCCAGGACCGCCAACCGGGCTCCGGGCCAAAAGAGATAAACCACGGCCAGACTGCCGAAGGTGATCGCCATGACGCCGGAGAAGACCACCGCGCTGATCCAGAAGACGATCTGGATCAACCGGTACTTCTCCTCCTGCAGCTCGAGCGAGAAGAGATCCAGCCGGCCTTGCACAATCGAAATGAGGCCGTCGCCCAGCCGGCGAAGCGCAGCAAAAATTCCAGGTGTACCGGGGGCGGGCGTTGCCATTGGGAGCGGGCGGTTACCGGGTGCGGCGGTCGAGGAGCACCCCCAGCAGCACCCCCGCGCCGAGGGCTGCGGCCAAGGACTCATGAGGACGGTTTCGAATCGCCCCGCCGGTGCCCTTTGCTCCGGCCACCACCTGCCGGCGGGCGTTCGGGTAGAGGGCGGCACACCGTTCCCGCGCGGCGGCAAAACTGCGCTCGAGGGTGCGGACGATCACGTCGGTGGGTTCACCCACCGCCGCACCGGTCTCTTTTTCCGCCTCGGCCAGGAGGGCGCGGAGGTCGCGCAGGATCGGTTCGGAACGGGTGGGGCGGGCGTCATCGCGATATTTCATGGAGATGAAGTGGTCGGGTTCGAGGCGGGGGTCGGGATCAGGTGCCGAAGGCAAGCCGCATCAGGCCGGTGGGGCGGTGACGGTCGAACCAGACGGCGGTTCCCTCCTCGGCGCCAAACTCGGGGCATTCGGCGGCCAGCAGAGCCCGAATGTTTTCGCGCGCGCGCGCGATGCGACTCTTGACCGTGCCGACGCTGAGGCCAAGGGCCGTGGCGATTTCATCGTAGGAACGATGGAGGATATTGCGGAGGGTGAGGATCTCGCGGTGGCGCGGTGAAAGTTTTTCCATGCAGATGCCGATGAGCTCCACGAATTCGGCCGTGGTGGTGGCGCGCGCCGGATCAGCTTCCTCTGCGGCTACCAGATCCGCGATTGTCGCAGTCGAGTTGTCGCGCATCGGGCAATCCAGCGAGAGCGTGGCGTGGCGATGGCGGCGAAAGAAATACCAGTAGCGATTGCGGGCCAGGTTGACGGCGATGCGGTGCAGCCAGGTCGCCAGCGATGAGTCGCCGCGAAAACGGGCGAGACCGCGGTGGGCCCGGATGAAGGTGTCCTGGGTGAGTTCCTCGGCGTCCGCATGGTTGTGCAGGATGCCGCACGTGATCGCATGGATTTTTGTGCGATAACGCTCCATGATCTCGAGGAAGGCGGTTTCGTCGCCCCCGTGGAAACGCTGGACGAGTTTAGCGTCGTACGCCGCGGCCGTCACCGCGAGGGCGCGGCGGACGAGCTGGTCGGGTGACCGACGTGGGGCGGGGGCGAAGGGGAGGATGGAGCTGGGTGACATGGGGGGGAACGGGGCGGGCAGGTTGGCTGGAGTTGCGTGGCGAACCGGCGTCACCGGGGTGGCGCGAGTTTTTGCAGCCGTTCGATCTCCTTCCCGGCCAGCCCCAGTTTCACCTGCAACTCGGCGACCGAGGTCCGGGCGGTGAGGAGTTCCGTCTCGAGCTGAGCCGTCCTGGCCTTGGCCTGGGTCCACTGCGTCTGCATGACCGCGGCCTGGGTCTGCGCGATCTCCACTTCCCCCTGGTTCTTGATGGAAGTCACCTTGGCTTCCGCCATCTGCACCTGGAACTCGTTGGATTTCACCCTGACCTTGTCGAGTCGGTCCTGCAGTTCGACGCCGTCGGTCTTGCTCCGGGCCAGTGCAGTCTTGCCCTCGACGGATTCCGCGACGGTCAGGTCCATTCGTTGCTGCATCCGGGCCGAACCCGCCTTGGCCTCGTCCACCTGATCCTGTAACTTACCTGCCACCGCCTGCCGTTGATCCGCCCGATTCTGGTTCTGGACGATGGTGGCGTCCCGGGAGGCGGACCGGTTCCACAAGACGACGACGGCCAGGAGCAGCACCGCGGACAAACCGCCGAGCACGAACACCAGGAGGGGCGTTTTTTCCAGGGTGGCGACCGCGGCGTTCGAAGTGGCGGTGAGAGGGTCTGGAACCTCGGGCGCCGGGCGGCCCTTGATCGGGGTGGGGGTTTTTGCGGCAGGAGGAGAGGCGGAGGTGTCAGACATGGTGCGAGGACATTAACGTGAACCCCGGCTGGGCGAAATGGGGTGAAACCCGCTGGCGGAATCGAGGACCGACGACCTGTCGGGGTCTGCCTGGGACGCGCGATCCGGCGCGCAAGCGTGCCCCGGGAATCCGGGTGAACTCGATCGTGCCGGCGCGAAGCACCCGTTGGTCACGCTCTGCCCAGTGAGGGAGGGACGCTGGCCGGCCACGCCGAACCGCGGAACCCCTCCGGTGTGGCCTCCTCGCGGGGAAGTGGAGTGGCATGCAGGAGGAGGCGTACCTGCCGCAACAGTTCCGTCCACAAGACGGGCTTGGCGAGGGCGGCGCCAGGATGAAGCAACCGCGGCAGATCCGGCTCCTGGGTTGGAAGATTTCCGGAAAGCAGGATCGCCGGCAGGTGGAGCGGCACGGCGCGCAGTCGGCGCAGCAGATCGACGCCGGTCAATTTCGGCATGTTGTGGTCGGTGATCAGAAGATCAAAACTGCTCTCGCGCAGTGCGGCCCATCCGGCCTCGCCATCCTCCCGGCACTCCACCCGGTAGCCGGTCCGGCGTAATCCGATCGCCAGGAGGGTCTGAACCGAGGGATCGTCGTCGACCACGAGGATGAGGTTGGGCC
>JBBRWR010000067.1:0-47139 GCA_038249085.1 Opitutales bacterium | reverse complement strand
CGCTCTTGTTTGAGATCCTCGGGGCCGGCGTTCGCCTTCAAGTAGCGCGCCGCCGTCTCCGGGTGCATGTTCGCCTTCAGGGCCGCGTGGGTGACCACGCCGCCGTTATTTTGGTATTCCTTCACGAGTCGATTGTGTTGTGTCAGGGGTGATCATGGAGCCTGCGTAAAGGCCCCAAGCGTTACCGCTCACGCAGACCGGCTCCCACCGAAAATCCGCTCAAAACCGGACACGGATTCTAGTTGGCGCCGACCTCGACGTTTAGTTGGCGTTCTACAGTTCCGCCCCTTGTAAACGAAGCCACTGAAAGGCGGGGCGCGTTGGCCCCAACGCGCCTTGGTGCGTGCGCTCTCACGTTCAGCGCGTTGCGGTCAACGCGCTCCACCGCGACGCGCATCGTTACGACTTGGCCCAGCCGGAGGTCGGCCCGGTCGACCGTCCTTGGTGGCCGGAAGACTACGACCGCAACCCGTCAAGGCTGACGCCCAGCTTTTCTGCCCACGGGCCCAGCGCGGGCAGAATGTTCGGATGCAGTTCGACGCCCTGGGTGAGTTGCTCCGCCCGCCGCCGCAGGCCGGCCTCGCCCGGAAGCCGCACCCGCTCCACGCCGGGCCGCGGCGGAGTCGCCCGGCACGCCGCCGCCACCTGGGTTGTCTCCCGGCGAAACGCTTCCGCGCCGCCGAAGCACGCCGGGTTCATCACCTGCACAAACACGCTCGCGCCCCAGCCCTCCTTGGTATCCGCACGACCATGACCGGCCAGCGCCCCGGTGAGGGCCTCAACGAGCAGGGCCAGCGCATAGCCCTTGTGCCCGTGGTCAACCCCACCCAGCGGGAGCAGCGTGCCGGGTGGCGTCGCGTAGAGCGCGGCCGGATCATCCGTCGCCTGACCCTCCGCATCGAGCGCCCAGGCTCCAGGGAAACGTTGGCCCTCGGCGCACAGACGCTTCGTCATTCCGTTCGTGGTGATCGACATCGACACATCGATGATGACGGGATCGCCATCGGTCGGCCAGGCCGCCGCGATCGGATTCGGCGTGAACACCTCGCGGCGCCCCCCGAACGGCGCCACGCTGCACACGCTGGGATCGGAGCACGTGAGCATCACCATCATGCCCTGCTCCGCCACCCGCTGCAGATAGGCGGCCAGACAGGCGATGTGATGGCTGCGCCTAATCACAACGGTGCAACTGCCCAGGGTCCGCGCCCTTTCCGAGGCAAGGTCCAGTGCCCGCTGCACCAACCACGGGCCGGGCAGACGCCGCCCGTCCCACGTGACCGCCGCGGGAAAATCGGCCAGGACCAGGGGCTCCCCTCCCTTGGTCATGCCCCCTTTTTCAATCTCAGCAAGATACGCCGGCAACAGGGCGAGCCCGTGGGTGGTATGACCGAGCAGGTCTCCTTCCACGAGAATCGCCGCCACACTCGCCGCCTTGTCCGCCTCGAGTCCGGCGCGAACCAGCAGGCTCTCGGCAAACGCGATCAGGATTTTGGCTGTCGGACGGGGTGACATCAGTTTCATTGTGCGCATTCGTCAGTTCCGGGGCAAGCCGCGGCCGGTTCAGAATTCATCACCCGCTGGAACGATGCTGAGACCGGTTTGCCGGGGTGGCGCCAGTCTCCGCCTGGCGTCCCGCCGGTCGGAGACCGGCGCTACGGGCTCACCGCGATTCCACCTGCACCCGGGATTGCGCCAGCGTCAGGGTGCTTCCGCGGCCCGGGTCGTTCGCCCGGGCACTTCGCCGGCTTTCAACAACACCAGCGCAAAGGCGACGAGGACGGCACAGGCGAGCACGAACCAGTCACCGTGCTCGACATAGAAACTGTTGCGATCCACCCAGCGCGCATCGCGACTCACGTCGATCACCCTCCATCCGCGATAGTAAATCGTGCCGTCGTCGTTCGTCAGCGTGGCGCGGATCGCCCCAAACTCGTCGATCCAACCGCTCCAGCCGGCGTTGCCGCAACGCAGCACGGGGCGCCGGGTCTCGACCGCCCGCAGAACGGAATGGGCGGCGTGCTGATAAGCCGCCCCACCCTCTCCAAACCAACCGTTGTTGGTGACGACCGCCAGGACCGAGGCGCCGCCGAGCACGCTGGAGCGCGCGAGATCCGGATAGGTGTCCTCGTAGCAAATCAGCGGCCCGAAGACCACCGGTTGCCCGCGCAGGCTCAACAGCAACGGGGCCGAGGTGTCGCCCGCCATGAAGTCGCCGCCGATCGGCACGAATTTACCGATCCAGCCGAGCAGGGGGCGCAGCGGCACAAATTCGCCGAAGGGCACGAGGCGGCGCTTCGCATAATAGTCGCGGGCCAGACCTTGCTCCGGCGTCACGACCAAGGCGCCGTTGAACCAGGCCTCGTTTTCCGTGCGGGGATTCTCGATGACGATGGAACCGAGCAGGAGCGGGCGGTGGGCGCGTTGCACCAGCGCCTCGACGAAAGCCCGGGCGGTGTCGTCGCCGCGCACGGCGAGCGGCGTCACCGCCTCCGGCCAGATGATCAAATCCGGCCGGCTCGCCGCGGCCTCCAGCGTGACCTTCGTCAGCACCTCCAGGATGGCCGGAGCCCCGGCGGGGTCCCATTTCACCGCCTGCGGAATCTTTGGCTGCACCAGCGCAATCCGGGCCAGGGGCACGCTGTAGCCCCGGCGGTTGAACGATTCCTGGAAATGCACGCAAACGCACGCCATCAACAGGAACAGAGCCAGGAAGAACTCCTGGCTGCGCTTGTTGACCCCGGTGGCGCCCTCGCGAAAGAGACGGTGCGCGTAAGCTCCGAAGCCGAGGTTCATCATCACGAGCACGAAGGAGACCCCATGGGCGCCCGTGTAGGCCGCGATCTGCAGGATGCTGGCTCGCTGCCATTGGCTCGCCGCCAGCGGCAGCCAGGGGAAACCGCCGAAGAGCCAAGTCCGGGACCATTCGACCAACACCCATACGCCCGCGAGCCCGAGGACGGCCAGCAGGCGCACCGGAACCGATTTCCCCAGGATGCGTGGGAGCACCCACCAGGCGGCGAGGAACCAACTCCCCACCCACACCCCGACGAAGGGCCCGAGGAGCACCAAGCCCGGCCACGTCACATGGTGCAACCATCCCAGCAACAGGGTCCAGGCCACCGCCTGGGCTCCCAGCAGGGTTCCCAGGTAGAGCCGGAACCGGGGACGGGTGTAGGCCCAAAAGATTCCCGGCACCAGCATCGCGTACGCCGCCTCGGCCACTCCGTACGGAGGAAACGAGATGACGGTCAGGAAGACCGTAAAAGCGAACACGACGACCGCAGCGATGCGATCAGCGTGGCGCTGCCACCGCGCCGGGCGCGGAGCGTAGGGATCGGTGACAACAGGGAGGGACAAGCGAAGGAAAGGTGGGATCGGGCCGGATGGGGTGCAAGCCGGGGGCGAAGGCGGACCGCGCGCCTCACCGCCGCGGCTGGCGCCCGCCTTCAGAAGCGCAAGCGGGTATTTTCATGGCCACACTTCGGACACCGCGAGAGTTCGGTCTGGCCCGGCGCGGTGTAAATCGTGTCGCAGCGGATGCAATGAAACGTGGTCTTCCGCCGTTCGAGTTCGAACCGGCGATGATCGCGTCGATCGTAGTAGGTCCAGACCCCCAGAAACACCCCCGCCACCAGCAGGCAGTAGATGACGGTGGCAGTGGTGAAGTCGAACATCGGGCCCAACAAATCGCGGCCCGGGTGGTGGCGGCGACAAAAAAACGCGCCGGGAACGAATCCCGGCGCGTTGGCAAGTGCGGATCCGCGCGGTACGGCGCCGCGCGGTCGGGGTCAGCTCTTGGTCTCGGCGCCGGCCGCGGGGGCCTCCGCTGCCGGGGCCGCGGGCGCGGCTTCGGTCGCCTTGGCCGGCGGCTTCTTCGCCTTCGCCGTCCTGCGGCCCTTCGACTTCTTGTAGCCGGGGTCGTCGGCCTTGACGAACTCGATCAAGGCGAGTTCCGCCGCGTCGCTGAGCCGGGCGCCGAGCTTGTAGATGCGGGTATAGCCACCCGGACGATTCGTGAATTCCTTGTGGGTCTCGTTGAACAGCTTGGTGATGGCATCCTCGTTGCGCACATCCGCCAGGGCGAGACGGCGCAGATGGAGGGCATCCTTCTTGTCGGTCTTGGCCGCGGCCTGCTTGGCCTTGGTGATGACCTTCTCAACGAAGGGACGAAGCGCCTTGGCTTTCGTCAAGGTGGTCTGGATACGACCGTGCTCGATGAGCGACGCGGCGAGGTTGGACAACATCGCCCGGCGATGTTCGCGGGTCACACCGAGAGAGGCGTGGTGTTTATTGTGACGCATGGGTATTTAGGTTTTGGTTCGGCTCCCGATCGGCAATCCGGTCGCAGCGTGCGGCGGCAGCGGACGGCGCGAGAGCCAGGTGAATGTTGGATCGTGGATGATCGATTGGGAAATTCGCGCCGTCGGAGCGGCGCGCTGCCGGGCAATCGAAAATCGCCCATCGTAAATCGAAAATCTCCTCAGGCTTCCTTCTTGGTGTCGAGCAGTCGCTCGTCGAACTTCATCCCAAGGGAAAGGCCGAGGGCTTCGAGCTTCTCCTTGATTTCGTTCAACGACTTCTTGCCGAAATTGCGGTACTTGAGCATCTCCTGCTCGGTCTTCATCGCCAGCTCGCCCACCGTCGTGATGTTGGCGTTGTTCAGGCAGTTGGCGGCGCGCACCGAGAGCTCGATTTCGTTGACCGACATGTTGAGGAGCTTGCGGAGCTTGTTCTGCTCCTCGCTGACCTCGGACTGCTGGTTCTCGAACTCGAACTGCTCCTCGCTCACGCGATCGAACACGTCGAGGTGGTGCTTGATAATGGAAGCGGACTGCTTGAGCGCGTCGTCGGGGGTGATGCGGCCATCCGTCCAAACCTCGAGGATCAGCTTGTCGTAATCCGTGATCTGGCCAACGCGGGTGGCCTCCACCGCGTACTTCACCAGCCGCACCGGGGAAAACAGCGTGTCAATCGGAATGACGCCGATGGGCTGCTCCTCTTTCTTGTTCACCTCGCCGGGGAAATAACCGCGCCCGGTCTTGATCTCGATTTCCGCCTCGAAGTTGCGCTTGTGGTCGAGGGTGCAAATCACCTGATCGGGATTGACGATTTGGATGTTGGCGTCGGCCTGGATGTCGGCCGCCGTGACCGCCCCGGCCTTGGTCGCCCGGATCAGCAGTGAAATCGGTTCACGCTTCTGGGAAACGATCAGGACCTTCTTGAGGTTGAGGACGATGTCGGTGACATCCTCGACGACGCCGTCGATGGATTGGAACTCATGGTTGACCCCCTCGATCTTGATGGAGGAGATCGCCGCGCCCTCGATGGAGCTGAGCAGAACCCGCCGAAGCGAGTTGCCGATGGTGTGGCCGTAGCCGGCTTCAAAGGGTTCGGCAATGAACTTGGCGTAGGTGGGCGTGGCGCCGTCCTCGACCTTTGTGAGTTTGCTGGGCAGTTCGAACTTTCCGAGGCGTTTTGGCATGGCTGGGGAGTTCTGACGTTGAGCGATAGAGTGTGTTGAGGATTGGGAGAGCGCCGCTTAGAAGCGCGAGTAGAACTCGACGATCAGCTGCTCGTTGACTTCCTGGGTCATCTCCTCGCGCGTCGGGAGACGCACGATCGTGGCCTTGAAGGTTTCCGGATTCATGGTGAGCCAGCCCGGGACATTGCGGATGCGGCTCTCCTCCAGGCAACGGGTCGCGAGCTGACGCGAGGCCGGGGTGTTCTTCACCTCAATCTCGTCGCCCGCCTTCACGTTGTAGCTGGCGATGTCGACCTTGTGGCCGTTGACGCGAATGTGCCCGTGATTCACAAACTGCCGGGCGGCGGCGCGGCTCTTAGCCAGGCCGAGCAGATAAACGGTGCTGTCGAGACGAGTCTCGAGGAGCTGCAGAAAGCGTTCGCCGGTGACGCCGCGTTCCTGTTTGGCGATCTCAAACATGCGCCGGAACTGGCGTTCAAGCAGCCCGTAGATGAAGCGGAGCTTTTGCTTTTCGTTCAGGCCGACGGCGTATTCGGAGACCTTGCGCCGAAGCTTGGCGCCGTGCTGCCCGGGCGGATAGCCCCGGCGTTCAAAGGCTTTGCCGGAGCCGAGGAGATGTTGCCCAAAGCGGCGGCTGATGCGGGTGGTGGGGCCGGTATAACGAGCCATGACGTGAAAATTTGAGTTTTGAGAATTGAAGATCCGGATCGCGGGGAGGGCCTTAGACGCGACGGCGCTTGCGGGGACGGCAGCCGTTGTGGGGGATCGGCGTGACATCAACGATGGCCGTGATCTCGAGGCCGATGGCTTGCAGCGCGCGAATCGCGGAGTCGCGGCCGAGGCCGGGTCCGGAAACGCGGATGACAATGTCCTTCAGGCCATGCGACATGGCATTGCGGGCCGCGTCCTGGGCCACGATCTGGGCGGCATAGGCCGTCGACTTGCGCGAGCCCCGGAAATTGCACTTGCCCGCCGAAGACCAGGCGATGACGGCACCCTTCTGATCGGTGATGGAGACAATCGTGTTGTTGAACGAGGCGAGCACATTCGCGACGCCTGAGGTGACGTTCTTGGAACCCTTGGCCTTGCGGACCTTGATGGCGCCAAGCTCCTCCTTCAGGAGGTCCTCGGCCGTGGGTTGCTTGGCGACACCATGCACCATCTCCACCTGTTTCGGTTCGTTCGCGGGAGCCGCGGCGGGCGCGGTGCCTTCCGCCACGGGCTTGGCGGACTTGTCCGCGACCGCCTTGGGTGCCTTTGCCTTCTTCTCGGCAGGGGCGGCAGCCGGCGCGCCTTCTGCGGCGACCTTCGCGGGTTTCTCTTTCTTGGGAGCAGACTTTTCTTCGGCCATGGGTAAAATGGGTTAGGAGGTTTCTTTGGCTTTGCTCACACCCACCGTCTTGCGCGGGCCCTTGCGGGTACGGGCATTGGTTCTGGTGCGTTGGCCGCGGACCGGGAGGCTCCGGCGGTGCCGGATCCCGCGATAGCAGCTGATGGCTTGCAGGCGCTTGAGATTGGCGGCGATTTCGCGGCGCAGATCACCCTCGAGCACCCACTTGTGGTCGGTGATGATGTGAACAATCTTGTTGAGCTGCTCTTCGGTCAGGTCCTGCGCCCGCATGTCGGGATTCAGACCCGCTTCCTTGACGAGCAGATCCGCCCGCGTGGGGCCGATGCCGTTGATGTAACGGAGGGAGTACGCGACTTTCTTTTTCGCGGGAATTTCTACGCCGAGGAGACGAGGCATGGTGTGGTCTGGTTGAGATGAAAGTTAAAAGGAAGGGAAGGAAAGAGGGGAACGGTCAGGCTGAAGACGGACCGGAAGTGACGACGGCCCGCGGGATGGTGAGGATCTCGGGGCCCTGGTCGGTAGTGAGGACAGTGTGTTCAAAATGCGCGGAAGGGGATCCGTCCGCGGTCACCACCGTCCAGCCATCAGAGAGCGTCTTGGTCTTGAAACCACCGGCATTCACCATGGGTTCAATCGCGAGGGTCATGCCGGCCTTGATCCGGTCACCGGTGCCACGCCGGCCAAAGTTGGGAATCTCCGGCGGTTCGTGCATCGATACCCCCACGCCGTGCCCCACCATGTCGCGGACGACGCTGAAACCGTTGGCTTCGACATACTGCTGGATGGCCGCGGAGATATCGCCGATGCGATGTCCCACTTGAGCCTGGCGGATGCCGAGGTCGAGGGCTTCGCGGGTCACCTGCAGCAACGCTTGCGTATCCGGCGGAACCGGACCGACGGGAACGGTAAAGGCGTTGTCTCCGACATAGCCATCGTACCAGACGACAATGTCGAGGGAAACCAGGTCACCCTCACGGAGGACCCGCCGAAACGAAGGAATCCCGTGAACAACCTCGTTGTTCACCGAGATGCAGGTATGGGCGGGGTAGCGACGGTTACCGTGCTGGTAACCGAAACAGGCGCTGCGCGCACCGAGACGGGCGATCCAATCGCGCCCCGCTTCTTCCAAGTCTTGCGTGGTGATCCCGGGCCTTACCATCGGCTTGAGTTGCTCAAGCACGGCAGCGGCGATACCACACGCATCGCGCATCTTGGCGATGCCGATCTTGTTCTTGATCGGGATCGTCATGTCCGTGCGATGTTGCCGGCCTCCTGCAAGAGACCGAGCATTCCATAGTGTTCGACCAGCGGTTCCGGGAACCCGGATCCGACGATGACGGCATCGAGCGCCTCGCGGCGGGCATCGAGCCATTCATCGAACACTTTGGCTTGGAGCAGCGTAGCCGGGAAGTCGGTCAGGACAAATCCCGCATCAGGTTTGCGCGCAAAGAACCAGCGGCGCATGGGCGCCAGAATGGTTGCCTCCTCCACCCTGGCTGAAGCCGGGCGGCGCGAAATCTCCGAACCTTTCAAGTGGGACGGAGAGACGTGCTCTAAATTCAAAGAACGGGCCCGGTTCATCAGACACTCCAAACGCGAATCCATCGAACCGAGGATAAGGAACTTGGCCTTGGCGGCAGGGCCGAAGACCGCAAAGGGGTCGGTAGTGCCAGTCACGACCGCAAGAGTAAAGAACTTATTTCAAAAACGTCTTATAGGCCCAGATCGTCGTGCCGAGAACAAGCAGACCCAGCATCGGGAGGGCGATTTTCATCACGGCCTCCTGGCTCAAGGCCTCGCCGGTCGTGCCCTGCTGGGGATTGGCGCTACGGGCGCGGATTCGGCCCTTCTTCAGGAAGCCGTCGTAGTGCCGCTGGAGCAGGAAGGTCTCGATCTGGCGCATGGTGTCGAGAATGACACCGACGGTGATCAGCATTCCGGTGCCGCCGAAGAAATAGGCGATACGCGTCGGCACATTCAGTTCGAACAGCAGCACGTCCGGCATGATGGCGATGAGGGTGAGGAAGATCGCGCCCGCCAGGGTGAGGCGCGTCATGATGAAATCCAGAAACTGCGCCGTCGGCTCACCGGGACGTACGCCCGGGATGTACCCGCCGTACTTCTTCAGGTCATCGGCAATCTGGATCGGCTTGAACATCACGGAGACCCAGAAATAGCTGAAGAAGAGAATCAACGTGGTGTAGAGGACGTAATAGGTCCAGTGCCCGCGCAGCAGGTTCTGGGAAAACTCCGTCAGGAACTTCAAGTGATAAGTCGCGCCGATCCAGGAGGCGATCTGCTGGGGGAAGAGCAGGATGGCGCTGGCGAAGATGACCGGCATGACGCCCGAATAATTCACCTTTAAGGGCAGGAAAGAACTCTGCCCGCCCATGACCTTGTTGCCGACGACCCGTTTTGCGTACTGGACGGGAATTTTCCGCTGCCCCTGCACCACGGCGATGATGCCCATGGTCACGAGGATGAACAGCGTCACCATGATCAACGCCTGCGGCACCCCGAGACTGACCCCGGTGCCCACCGGGCGGAAGAAGAGGTTGTAGGTCTGCGCGGCCGCCCCGGGGACGTCGGCCAGGATGCCCACCGTGATCAACAACGAGACGCCATTGCCGATTCCCCGTTGGGTAATTTGTTCGCCCAGCCACATCAACAGCATGGTGCCGGCCGTCATGAAGATCACCGAGGTGAAGATGAAGCTCAACTTGCTGACGATGACGATGGGACCGTAGGTCGCCACATCGTAACCCGGAAACAACTGGCCGGGATTGTTGAGCGCGAGAATGAGCAGCGTGCCCTGCACCATGCAGATCAGGACCGTGGCATAGCGCGTATACTGGGTCAGCTTCTGCCGGCCCACATCGCCCTCCTGCTGCAAACGACTGAGCGCCGGCACCACGGCCGTCATCAACTGGAAGATGATCGACGCGCTGATGTAGGGCATGATGCCCAACGCCGCGATCGCTCCCTTGGTGAGCGCGCCGCCGGTGAACATGTTGTACAGGCCAATGAGGTTGCCCGCGCCCGTGGCGGCCTGCTCGGCGAAAAATCGCTGCAGCGGATGCGGATCAATGCCCGGGAGCGGGATGATCGCAGCCACGCGCGCGACAAACAGCAGCGACAGCGTGTAGAAGATGCGGGAGCGAAGCTCCGGAATCTTCAGGGAGTTCGTGAAGGCGGAAAACACGGGTGATAGGAATTCAGATTGAGACTCGCGGGTTTCGAACGGTGTGGTCCGGTTGGGGGGTCGGTGCGACCGTTGGGCCCAAACCGTGACTCCGGCTCAGGCGGCGCTCAGGCCACGATCGCCTGGCCACCGGCTTGCTCGATCTTGGCCTTGGCCGAGTCGGAGAACTTCGCGGCCGTTACTTTCAGGGCCCGGGTCAATTCGCCGTCGCCGAGCACCTTGACCGCTTTCTCCGCGGAACGGACAAAGCCGTTGGCCGCCAACACCCCGAGGTCGACCTCGGTGATCGCCGCATCGAGTTCCGCGAGGTCACCCACGTTCACAATGGCAATCTCGACGCGGTGATTATAATTGTTGAAACCGCGGTGGGGCAGTTTGCGGTAAAGCGGCATCTGGCCGCCTTCAAAGCCCGGGCGAATGCTGCTGCCGGAGCGCGCGCTCTGGCCCTTGCCGCCGCGACCGCTGGTCTTGCCGTGGCCGCCGCCTTCGCCGCAGCCAACGCGTTTCTTCCGGTGGACCGCACCGGGTACGTTCTTAAGTTCGTGGAGTTTCATGGATTTCCTCAGGAGGGCGCCGCCAGCGACCATCGGGTCACAAGCGACTCGGATTCAATTAGAGTAACGGAAGACGGGCTTCAGGCCGGACGACGCAGGCGGGAGACATCCTCGGCCAGGCGCAGTTGGCGCAGGCCGTCGAGGGTCGCATGCACGACCGCGATATGGTTCGATGAACCCATCGACTTGGTCAGAATGTTCTTCACCCCGGCGGCTTCGAGCACCGCGCGGACGCCGCCACCGGCGATGAGGCCGGTACCGGGCGAGGCCGGGCGCAACAGCACCTTGCCGCCGTCGTACTGGCCGTAAACATCGTGGGGGATCGTGTCCCCTTTGAGCTTGACCGTGACGAGATGCTTGTGGGCGTTGGCAGTGCCCTTCTTGATCGCGTCCGGGACCTCATTGGCCTTGCCGTAGCCGATGCCCACCCGACCCTTGCCATCGCCGACCACGGCGAGAGCCGAGAAGGAAAAACGGCGGCCACCCTTCACGACCTTGGCGCAGCGGTTGATGAAGACCACCTTCTCGATCATCGTCGGACCGTCGCCCTCGGATTGGCGATCCCGGTTGTCACGGCGACCGCCGTCGCGGCGGCCGCGCATGCCGCCCTGGCCACGATAACCACCCTGACCACGGGAATCACGTTGGGGCCGATCGGGAGCGGGCGTCGCCACGGGGGCGGGTGTCGCCGCAGGCGCGGGTGTAACAGTCTCGGGCGCGGAATTTTCAGTGCTCATGCGGTGCTTAGAATTGGAGGCCACCTTCGCGCGCGGCGTCGGCGAATGTTTTAACTTTGCCGTGATAGGGCGCGCCACTGCGATCAAAGACGACCGAGGTGATGCCGGCAGCCTTGGCCTTGGCTGCGAAAGCGACGCCCAGGACCTTGGCGCCGCTGAGGTTGGCCTTGAGCTTCTGCTTGCGCAGTTCGGGATCGAGGCTGGAGAGAAACACCAGGGTCGTGCCGGCGTCGTCGTTGATCGCCTGGGCATAGATGTGCTTGGTGGAGAATCGGACGGCGAGCCGGGGGCGAATCGCCGTGCCGGCGATCTTCTTGCGGATGCGCCAGCGCCGGTTCTGCAGGAGTCGTGCTTTCGTGATAGTGTTCATTTTTTGATGCTCCCGGCTGATTAGGCGACGGTCTTGCCTTCCTTGCGGCGGACGCGCTCGCCGACAATGCGCACGCCCTTGCCCTTGTACGGTTCGGGTGGGTAGTAGCTGCGGATTTCCGCGGTGACGGCCCCAACCAACTGCTTGTCCGCGCCCTCGACCTTGACCTTGGTCTGGTCGGCGATGGTGATCTTTATGCCCGCCGGAATTTCCATGACGATCGGGTGCGAATAACCCAACGCGAGGTCGAGTTGGTTACCCTTGAGGTTGGCCTTGAAACCAACGCCTTGGATTTCGAGGTCCTTGACGTAGCCCTCGGTCACACCCTTGACCATGCCGGCGACGATGGAACGAACCGTCCCATACATCGCCTTTGAGAAGCGCGTGTCTTCCGTTGGGGCGAAGGTGACTTGCTGGCTGGCCACGGTGACGGTGACGACGGGAGCAAAGGTCTTTTGGACCCTGCCCTTCGGGCCTTCGACGACCACGGTGGAACCGGTGACGGTGACCTTCACTTTGTCCGGAATGGGAACGGGTTGTTTGCCGATGCGGCTCATGTTTTTAAATTAGCTGGGGGAATTAGGGCGCGGCCCATTACCATACGTTGCAGAGCAGTTCGCCACCCATCTTCGAGCGGCGGCAGTCGGCGTCCTTCATCACGCCCTTCGACGTCGAGATGATGCCAATGCCCAGGCCGTTCAAGACCCGGGGAATTTCGGTGTAGCCGGAGTAGAGGCGACGGCCCGGGGTGGAGACGCGCGTGAGCCCGGTGAGCGCCGGGGCCCCGTCGACATACTTCATTTTGACCACAAGATTCTTGTGGCCCTGCGCGCCGGTGCCGGACGCATAATCGGTCACATAGCCTTCGGCCTTAAGAATGGAGACGATGCCCTCCTTGAGTTTCGAATGGGGAAGCACGCATTCGTCGAGCCGCGCCTTGGAGGCGTTGCGCAGACGGGTGAGGAGGTCACTGATCGGATCGGTCATGGTGGATGTTGTTAAGCGGCCGCGCGGGTCATATCCAATGCGCCAAAGGCGCACTAACCCCCGTGAGCCAGGAAAGGGTTACCAGGAGGACTTGACCACTCCCGGGATTTTGCCCGCGAGGGCCAGTTCGCGAAAGGTGATGCGGGACACCCCGAACTTGCGGAGGTAGGCGCGCGGGCGACCGCTGAGGGAACAGCGATTGCGGATGCGTACCGCCGACGAGTTCTTCGGGAGCTTCTGCAGCTTCTTTTGCGCGGCAAAGAACTCCACATCGGACGTGTCGGGATTGGCGAGGATCGCCTTCAGTTCGACGCGTTTGGCGGCGTACTTGGCGACGAGGTTGATGCGCTTCTTGTTTTTCTCGATGGCAGAGGTCTTCGGCATGGCTGGAAAAGTTGCTTCGGTGGCGGGGGTTGAGAGGGGTGAGCGAGTGGCTGCACCCCGACGCAAACGGGGACCGCCGGGGATGGATTACGCGGCCTTCGGCGTGGTGGTTTCCGAACGGCGGAAGGGCATGCCCAGCAAGCGCAGCAGCTCGCGGGCCTCGTCATCGGTCTCGGCCGTGGTGACAATCGAGATGTCGAGCCCGATGTGCTTCTTGACGTTCTCGACCGAGATTTCCGGGAAAATCGTATGGTCCGTGATGCCGATGCTGTAATTGCCCTGGCCATCGAGCTTCGTCGGCACGCCGCGAAAATCGCGAATGGTCGGGAGCGCCACGGCGAGGAGGCGATAGAGAAATTCCCACATCGAGGCCCCGCGGAGGGTGACGCTGCAGCCCGTGATCTGATTGGGCTTCAGCTTGAAATTGGCGATGGCCTTCCGCGAACGGTTGAGAATCGGTTTCTGGCCCGCGATTGAGCCGATGTCACGCGCGATGTCCGCGATTTGGTTCTTGTCCGCTTCCGCGTCAATGCCGCTGTTGATGTTGATCTTCACCAACTTCGGCACTTCGTGCTTGTTCTTGTAACCGCGGTTTTTGACGAGTTCAGGGACGACCTGCTCGACGTAGACTTTCTTTAAGGAGGGAACGTAGCTCATGAAATTTGCCCGGGATTACCGACCCCGTGGCGTTTGAGTGTAAGGTTTATTCGGAAAAGGGGCGATTAACGCAGGGACGCCGCCGGTTTGGCAAGCGCCCTTTCGCCGACGATTCAGGAAGCGGCCTTTTCGACCCGCTTGGTCCGCCGGGTACTCGCGTCGAAGTTCGACTGGAGCATCAGGTTGCTGATGTGGATGGAACCCTCAAGTTCGCTGATGGTGCCCTGGGGGTGCTTCTCAGATTTCTTGAGGTGCTTCTTGATCATCGCGAGGCCCTCGACCCGGGCGCGCTGCTTGGCCGCGAGAATCTCGAGTACTTTGCCGGACTTGCCCTTCTGCGAGCCGGCGAGAACGACGACCTGGTCGCCGCGTTTGACGTGGAACTTCTGCATGTTAGAGAACCTCCGGAGCGAGCGAGATGATCTTCATGAAGTTCTTCGCGCGCAATTCGCGGGCCACCGGTCCGAAGATGCGGGTGCCGCGGGGATTGTTGGTGGCATCGATGAGGACGATGGCGTTGCTGTCGAAACGCAGATAACTGCCGTCGGCACGCCGGATCGGCGCCTTGGTGCGGACGACGACCGCCTTCGCGACCTCGCCCTTCTTCACCGTGGCGTCGGAGGTGCTCTCCTTGATGTGCACGGTGACAATGTCCCCGACGTGAGCGAACGGAGTGAGCTGGCCCATCCGTTGAATGAGGGCGGCTTTACGGGCACCGGTATTATCGGCGACTTCGAGAACGGAGCGCAGTTGGATCATGGCGAGCCTCCTTGGGTTGGTTGATGGTTGGTCGCTCAGGCCTTCGCCACGGGGGCGGAGGCGTTTTCGTTGGCCTTCGTGGTCTTGGTGGGAACCGCCGCGGCCACATCGGTCTCGCTGATGGCGGCGCCGTCCGCGGCGATCACCTTGTGCAGGATCGATACAACCCGCCAGCGCTTCAAGCGGCTGATCGGCCGGGTCTCCATGACCTCAACCTTGTCGCCCACGTGGGTTTCGTTCTTCTCGTCATGGACGTGAAGGATCGTCTGGCGATTGACGACCTTTTGATAAAGGGGATGCGGCGTCTTGTAGGCGACGGTAACCTTGATCGACTTGTCGCCGGAGCGGCTCGAAACAAATCCAATCTGCGTTTTGCGCTTGGTGCGCTTGCCGGTGGTGATGGTGGACATGGCTTGGGTTCCTTCTTCGCGCGGGCGCTCAGGCAGCCTTCGGCGCTTGGGCTTTCTTTTCGTTGAGGATGGTCTCGAGGCGGGCAATGTCCTTGCGGAGCGTGCGCAGCTCGTGGGTCTTCTCCACCTGCCCGGTCTGCTTGCGCAGCTTCAGCTGGAGGAGTTGCTCGCGAATCTCGCGGAGCTTGGTGGCAATCTCGGCAGGAGCGAGTTCACGGATGTCTTTCGAAGTCATGACAGGGCTGGGCTGAAGGTTGGGGCTTAGGCCGCGGAGGCGTCCCGCGTGATGAAGCGGCAGTGGAACGGCAGCTTGGCGTCGGCGAGGCGGAACGCCTCGCGAGCCACGGTCAAGGGCACACCGGCGAGTTCGAAGAGGACCGCGCCGGGCTTGATCACGGCGACATAATACTCGACCGGGCCTTTGCCCTGGCCCATGCGCACCTCGGCGGGTTTCTTGGAGATCGGCTTGTGCGGGAAGATGCGGATCCAGAGTTTGCCCTTGCGCTTGAGATGGCGGGAGATCGTGACGCGGGCCGCCTCGATCTGTTGCCCGGTCATCGGGCCCCGGGTGAGGGACTGCAGGCCGTATTCGCCGAACGCGAGGGTGTTGCCGCGCTTGGCGTTGCCGGCGCGCGAGCCCTTCATCGACTTGCGGTACTTGGTACGGGCGGGTGAAATTGCTGCCATGGGAGTGGTCTCCTAGAAGATGCGATCGGGCGCGATGCCGTCTCAGTTGTTGTCGGACTCTTTTTTGCAGATCCAGCACTTGACGCCGATCTTGCCGTACACGGTGTTCGCCTCGGCAAACCCGTAGTCGATGTTTTCCCGGAGCGTGTGCAACGGCACGCGGCCCTTGCGCTGCCACTCCCGGCGGGCGATGTCGGCCCCGCCCAGGCGGCCCGAACACTGAATGCGGATGCCTTCGGCGCCGATGGCCATGGCGATTTCCACGGCCTTCTTCATCGCCCGGCGAAACGCGATCCGTCGTTCCAACTGCAAGGCGACGTTTTCGGCCACCAAGGCGGCCTCAATCTCGGGCTTCTTCACCTCCTGGATGTCGAGCAGGATCTCCTTGCCCGTCAGCTTGGCGAGCTCGTCCTTGATCTTCTCGATCTCCTGGCCCTTGCGGCCAATGACGATGCCGGGGCGGGCGGTGTAAATCTTGACGCGGACGCGGTTGGACGCCCGCTCGATGAAGATGCGCGGCACGGAGGCCTGCTTCAGTTTCTCCATCAATTTCGCACGGATGATCTGATCCTCGTGGAGCAGTTTGCCGAAGTCCTTTTTGCTGGCGTACCAGCGGGATTGCCAGTTGCGGCGGACGGCGAGACGGAAGCCGATCGGGTTGGTTTTTTGGCCCATGGAAGTGGTTTACGAGTTGGTGGTGCCGTCCGACAAAACGATACGAATGTGGGACATTTTCTTGCGGCGGGGCATCGCGGTGCCACGGGCGCCGGCCTTGAAACGCTTGAGCACGGGACCGTTCTCGATGATCGCGCTCTTTACCGTGAGGGTATCGGCGGAAAGGTTGTTGTTGTTCTCGGCGTTCGCGATGGCGCTCTTGAGCGTCTTCGCGATCAACCGCGCCGACTTGCGCGGCACGAGCATCAGGTAATCGACGGCATCGGCGGCCCGGCGGCCTTGGATGGTACGGGCGACTTCACGCACCTTCTTGGGTGACATGCGCGCGTAACGGGTGAGGGCTTGGACTTCCATGTTATTGTTAAGGATTCCGACCAGGCTGGCCGGCGATAGTAGCGTGACCTAGGTCGCGCCCTACCCTTTTGGTTGCGGGTCTGGGTTACGTTTTAAAGGTTTTGATGAGGGCGGAGTCCCCGGGGCGAATCTGCTCCCTCGGGCTCAGGCTGACGATGAGCGCCGCGCTGAAATGCGAACGCAGTTCGACGATCAGGATTTCGGCGATTTCCGCCTGGCCCCGGGTGAGACGGCAAATCATGCCCTGCCGCAGTCCGGCCGTGAAACCGGCGTCGAGCATGACCAGGTCGGCCACCCGCGTCGGCTGCACCGCCACCACCGAGCCCACGGTTGCCGCCGCCCGTGCGCCGGTAAAGGCGAGAGTAAGGAGGAGGACCCAACGGGCCGACTGGAGGAGACTGCGCAACATGGAGGAAACGCGGACGCGCTTAGATCTCCTTGCGGGTCATGCCGCCATGCGCCTTGAAGATCCGGGTCGGGGCAAACTCACCGAGTTTGTGCCCAACCATGTTCTCAGTGACGTAGACGGCGATGAACGCCTTCCCGTTGTGCACACTGAACGTGTGACCGACGAAGTCAGGCGTGATGGTCGACCGGCGGGACCAGGTCTGGATGGGCTTCTTGGCGCCGGACTTGGTGGCCTTCTCGATTTTTTCGAGCAGGTGGTAGTCAACGAAGAAACCTTTTTTGATGGAACGTGCCATGGTGCGAAGAGTGCGGCTTACTTCTTATTGCGCGGCTTGCGGCCGTTGTGATGGGTGATGATCTGGCTCGTGGAGAGCTTCGTCCGCTTGCGGGTGACATACCCCTTGGCGACCTGGCCCCACGGCGATACGAGGTGCTGGCGGCCACCGCCACCCTTGGACTTGCCCTGCCCACCACCATTAGGGTGATCGACCGGATTCATGGCCACACCGCGCACGGTCGGACGAACGCCGAGCCAGCGGCGCCGGCCGGCCTTGCCGAGCGACTGTTGATTGTGGTCGCCATTGCCCACTTCCCCGATCGTGGCGCGGCACTTGGCATGCACCAGGCGAAGTTCGCCGGAAGGCATCTTCAGAGTGGCCTGCCCGTTCTCGATCGCGATGAGTTCGAGGCTGGTGCCGGCCGACCGGGCGATCTTCGCCCCGCGACCGGGGACGAGCTCGACACAATGGACGCGGGTCGACGGCGGGATGATTTCCAGCGGGAAGTTGTTGCCCACGTTGAAATCGTTCGTCGTCGCCTGGTTCGAGGCGAAGATCTTGTCCCCGACCTTCAGCCCCTTCGGGGCGATGATGTACCGTTTTTCGCCGTCGGTGTAGACGATCAGGGCCAGATTCGCGGAACGGTTGGGATCGTACTCGAGGGCCTCCACGGCCGCCGTCATGTTCAGCAGTGGACGCTTGAAATCGATGATCCGGTAGAGCTGCTTGTGACCGCCGCCCCGATGGCGCGACGTGATGCGCCCGTAGGCATTGCGGCCGCCGGTCTTGTGCTTGCTCTCGGTGAGCCCGCGCTCCGGGCGCTTCTTGGAGAGTTCCTTCTCCGTGTTCAGCGTGGTGAAACGGCCGGCGGGTGTGAGCGGACGAAATGAGTGAATAGCCATGTTGGGAGGTTTCCGGATTGGGCGTCGTCGCGTTAGACGAGCTCGATTTTGTCGCCGGTCTTGAGGGTCACGATGGCCTTCTTGTAATCGGATCCGACACTGGGCCGGCCCTGGCGACTTTTCTTGTTTTTGCCCCGGTACGTCTGCGTGTTCACGCGCCGCACCGTGACCTTGAAGGTCTTCTCCACCGCCTCGGCGATCTGGTGCTTGTTGGCGTGGCCGAAAACCTCGAAGGTGTATTGGCCCAGCTCGGACGAGAGTTTGTTGGACTTCTCGGTGAGGCGGACGAGTTTAAGGATCTGGTCGGCTTGCATTAGTTCTTTCCTCCGTTCACGCGGGCGAGGATGGCGTCGAGCGCCTTGGTGCTGACGATGATTTTCGCGTATTGCGCGAGATCGAGGGTGTTGAGCTTGGAGGCGTCCTGCAGCGAAACCCGTTCAAGGTTGCGCGAGGCCCGGGAGGTCGCGACCGCGAAGGGCGCGTCGACCAGCAGGATTTTGCCCTTCGGGGCGATGAGGGAGACGACAAGCCCGATGGCCTTGGTCTTCGTCACCTTGGTGTCGAAGGCCTCAATCACGGCAATTTCGCCAGCCGCGGCCCGGTCGAACAGGGCCCGGCTGAAGGCGAGCTGCTTCACCTTGGCGTTGATCTTCTTGGAGTAATCGCGGGGCTTCGGGCCGAACACGACACCACCACCGACCCAGAGGGGCGAGCGGATGGAGCCGGCCCGGGCGCGCCCGGTGCCCTTCTGGCGCCAGGGTTTCTTGCCGCCGCCGCGGACTTCGCCCCGGGTCTTGGTCGAATGCGTGCCCTGGCGGTTGTTGGCGTTGATGGCAACGATCACTTCCTTCACGGCCTGCAGCCCCCGGTCGCCTTCGAACGTGGGCATGGCCGCGAAATCTTGCTCGCTGCTCGTCTTTCCGTCGGAACTAAAAACGGTGAGTTTCATGGCTGGGGGACTCCTTATTTCTTCGCGGCGGGCCTGGCGGCCGCGCCTTTCTTAACCTCGACGGGAGCCGGAGCGGGCGGAAGTGCCCACTGACCCTTGATCGCGGTGCGGACAATGACGTCGTCGCCATTGGCACCGGGGATCGCCCCTTTCACCAGGATGAGATTCTTCTCGGCGATGACCTTCACCACCCGGAGATTCTGCACCGTACGTTGCTGGCTGCCCATATGACCGGGCATCGCCTGGTTTTTCCAGACGCGGCCCGGGGTCTGGCGCATACCCACCGAGCCGATACGGCGGTGGAACATCGAGCCGTGGGCGGCGGGACCGCCGGCGACCCGGAAGCGCTTCACGACCCCTTGGAACCCCTTGCCTTTGGTGACGCCAATGACGTCGACCAGCTGGCCTTCGGTGAACGAGGTGGCGGTGACAAGATCGCCCACCTTGAGGGTCGACGCGGCCGCAAGGCGAACCTCGGCCAGGACCCGCGGCGCGTGCTCGAGGCCGGCCTTGCGCGCATGGCCGATTTCGCCGGCCGCGGTGTTCTTGTCTTTCTTCTGCGCAAAACCGATTTGCACGGCATGGTAGCCGTCGGTTTCAACGGTCTTGACCTGGACCACTGCGCAGGGTCCGGCTTCGACCACGGTGACGGGCACGAGCACATTGTGTGCATCGTAGACCTGGGTCATGCCGAGTTTCTTACCTAAAATTTCGGAGATCATAGGCTAAGCGGTAGGTGGATGGTTTTCCGTTTAACGGACCTACTTTAGCGAGGGGTCTGGCGGTGCCCGGGGGCACACAGACATCTGCTAACTGTAGAGTGAAGGAATCCGGGTTCGGATGTTGGCTTCGAGGATTAGGGTTGGAACTCAGACGTTGATGGTGATGTCGACGCCCGACGGGAGATTAAGCTTCTTCAACTCGTCGACCGTCTGGGCGGTCGGCTCGATGATATCGATGAGGCGCTTGTGCGTGCGGGTTTCAAACTGCTCCATCGACTTCTTGTCGACGTGCGGCGAACGGTTGACGGAAAGCTTCTCGATCCGCGTCGGCAGCGGAATCGGTCCGGAGACGCGGGCGCCCGAACGCTTGGCGGTTTCGACGATGTCCTGCGCCGACTGATCGATGACGCGATAGTCGAAGCCCTGGAGTTTGATGCGAATTCGTTGGCCTTTCATGGCGTAAAAAGAACGGAGGATTAGGTGCGGGCAGGAGCCTTCGAGGAGGTCTCGACGATCTTGGCAAGGAGTGAATTGGGCACCTGCTCGAAGTGCGAGGGCGTGATCCCGGCGCTGGCCCGGCCCTTGGACAGGGAACGGATGTCCGTCACATAGCCAAAGAGCAATTCGAGCGGGACAAAGGCGTTGATGATACAGGCACCCGCCTTGTTTTCCACGCCCTGAATCTGGCCGCGGCGGCGATTGATGTCTCCCATCAGGTCGCCCTGATATTCTTCGGGGGTGGTCACCTCGACGCCCATGATCGGCTCGAGCAGAATCGGGTTCGCCTTCTTCATCGCTTCCTTGAAGCCGAAGATTCCCGCCATCTTGAAGGCCAGTTCCGACGAGTCGACCTCATGGAAGGAACCGTCGACAATGCGCACGATGACATCAACGACCGGATAACCGGCCACGACGCCGTTGTTGCAGCCTTCCATGATGCCCTCGGTGGCCGGCTTGATGAATTCCTTCGGGATGGTGCCGCCGACGATCTCGTTGACGACCTCGATGCCCTTGCCCTTCACATTCGGCTCGATCTTGACGACGACGTGACCGTACTGGCCCTTGCCGCCCGACTGCCGGATGAATTTTCCTTCCGCCTCGGCGGCTTTGTGTATGGTCTCGCGGTAGGCGATCTGCGGCTTGCCGGCCGTCGCCTCGACCTTGAACTCGCGCTTCATGCGGTCCCGGATGATGTCGAGATGAAGTTCACCCATCCCGGCGAGAATCGTCTGCCCGGTATCGATGTCCGTCTTGACGCGAAGCGTGGGATCTTCCGCCACCAAGCGTTGCAAAGCGGTGCCCATCTTTTCCTGATCGGCCTTGGAATTCGGCTCGATCGACATCGAAATGACGGGCTCGGGGAATGACGGCGGCTCGAGGCGGATGTCAAAATCCTCGTCGCACAGGGTGTCGCCCGTGATGACGTCCTTGACCCCAACCACCGCGCAGATGTCCCCGGAATAGGCCAAATCAATTTCTTCGCGATCGATTGCGCGCATGAGCACCAACCGGGAAACCCGCTCGGTGCGCCGGGTGCGCGGATTGTAAACCGACATGCCCCGGGGCAGTTTGCCGGTGTAGACGCGGAAAAAGACGAGCTTGCCGACAAACGGGTCGGTCCAGAGTTTGAAGGCCAGGCCGGCCATCTTGGTTTTGTCGTCGACCAAAGCCTCGACATCATTGCCATCGGAATCCTTCCCGATCATCGGCGGAACGTCGATGGGACTGGGCAAATAATTGACCACGCAGTCGAGCAACCGCTGGACCCCCTTCTTTTTGAAGGCGGAACCCGGAACCACCCCGGTGAACTGCAGCGAAATCGTCGCCTTGCGGACACCGAGCATCAGCTCGTCGACGGAGATTTTCTCCCCGCCCAGGTACTTTTCCGCAATCACGTCGTCGAAGTCGGAGACGGCCTCGATCAGCAAGTCACGATATTCCTCCGTCTGCGCCTGCATTTCGGGTGGAACCGCCGTGGTGACCGGATCCATACCGAGCGGATCCGTCGTGTCGTCGAAAATATAGGCAAGATTCTGCACCAGATCGATCACGCCGGTGAAGTTCTCTTCCTTGCCAATCGGGATGAAGAGGGGATGCGCGTTTGCCTTGAGCTTTTCGCGCATCTCGGAGACGGCCCGGAAGAAATCCGCGCCGGTGCGGTCCATCTTGTTGATAAACGCGATGCGTGGGACCTTGTACTTGTTCGCCTGCCGCCAGACCGTTTCCGACTGGGGCTGAACCCCGGCAACCGCGCAGAACACCGCGACGGCCCCGTCGAGCACGCGCAGCGAACGTTCCACCTCGGCGGTGAAGTCAACGTGTCCCGGCGTGTCGATGATATTGATGCGCTGCTTGATGCCCTTCCACGGTCCGCACGAGGCGTTCCAGGCACAAGAGATGGCGGCCGCAGTGATGGTGATGCCGCGCTCGCGCTCCTGCTCCATCCAGTCCGTTACCGTCGATCCTTCATGGACCTCGCCCATCTTGTGGACCGCGCCGGAGTAGAAAAGGATCCGCTCCGTGGTCGTGGTCTTGCCCGCATCGATGTGCGCGGCAATACCGATGTTGCGTGTCCACTCCAGCGGGAAGGGACGATCCTTCGCGTTGACTGGGGAGACCTTGGCCTTGTCGGTAACGACAATAATGGCGGGAGCGGCAGCAGAAGACATGAGCAAGAGAGCCTGAACTGTTACCAACGCAGATGGGCGAAGGCGCGATTCGCCTGGGCCATCTTGTGGGTGTCTTCCTTCTTCTTCACCACGGAGCCGGTGTTGTTGTAGGCGTCGATGATCTCGGCCGCCAACGCATCCTTCATCGGGATGCCCTTGCGGCTGGTGGCCGCCGCCACAATCCAGCGCAGCGCCAGGGACTCCTGGCGATCAAACGAAATTTCCACCGGCACCTGATAGGTCGCACCGCCGACCCGCCGGCTCTTCACCTCAAGGCGGGGGCGGGCGTTTTCGAGCGCGCCCAGCATCAAATCAACCGGATCCCCCTTCTCGAGCTTCTCCGAGACCTTCTCGAAGGCGCCGTACACAATGCGCTGGGCAAGATTCTTCTTGCCGCTCTTCATGATGACATTGACGAGGTGCGCAACCAACGGGCTGCTGTACCGAATGTCCGGGATAACCTGGCGCTTATCAGCTCTGTGACGACGTGACATGGCAAAATCGGTTTGAAAAAGAACGGTTGCTTACTTGGCGGCCTTCGGGCGCTTGACGCCGTACTTGGAGCGGGAACGACGGCGTTTCTCAACCCCGGTGGCATCAAGGGTTCCGCGCACGATATGATACCGAACGCCGGGCAAATCCTTGACGCGGCCGCCCCGCACCAGAACGATCGAATGCTCCTGCAGATTGTGGCCCTCGTCGGGAATGTAGGAAATCACCTCGTTGCCGTTGGTGAGACGAACCTTTGCAACCTTGCGGATGGCGGAGTTGGGCTTCTTGGGCGTGCGGGTCATGACCTGCACACACACGCCACGCCGGAAGGGGTTGCCGTCCAAAGCCGGAGACTTCGACTTGGCGGTCACCTTGCGGCGGCCTTTGCGCACGAGTTGGTTGATGGTTGGCATACTGGAAAGGGAAATCTTGCGAGTGAGAATTGACGAAAAGTGGACGACCCTACTTTTTGCAGAAAAGCGAGCAAGCACTTTTTCGCTAAAAGTGGAGAAACCGACGCATCTCCGAGTTGGCGGTGACTTCCAGGTGGGCGCGGTGCCCTCACCGCGCGGCCCGGCAACCTATCGCGGGGTGGGGGCACCCCGCCTACAACCGCCAACTCGGAGATGCACCCTCGCGCCCCCCCCGCGGCGCCGTCCGTGCAAACAGGCTCGCCTCGGTCGGATCACCGCCTTCCCTTGGGCCGATCGCATGGCCGCCGTTTGGAAAAAGCTCCGCTCCACCGTCCCCGCTCCGTTTCTCGCGGCGCTCGGACTCGCCGCGGGCTTCGGCGCCTTCACCGCGTGGGACCAGTCCCATTGGTGGCGCGTGAAACAGGACTATTCCTTCGGCTGGCTGGTGCCGCTGTTCGTCGCCTTTGTCGTGCACGATCGCTGGCCGCGCGTGCTGGCGGGCCTCGGTGCCTGTGCGGCGGAGGGAAGTCCGCGCGCCGCCGGCGGGCAAAAGTGGTTGCTGCGGCTCGTGGTCGGCGCGTCGCTCACGCTGGGCGTCCTGATGTTTCTCCTGGGCTCGTTCTACCGCGCCGGCGCGGGCACTTCCCAACCGGGCACGCTGGCGATCACCCTCGGTATGATTGGAATTCTGCTTCCCCTGCTCCTGATCAATGCGCCGGACTCTCCTTCCCCCGCCCCGGGCGGTCTCCTGGCCGACGCGCGGGTCAGGCTCACCGGATTGTTTCTCTTTCCCGTGCTCGTCTGGCTGGTTTCCGCCCCGATGGTGTCGGCGGTGGAAACCCAGGTGAATCTTGCCCTTTTGCGCAAGGTGGTGTCGGTCGTCGCCTTCGTCTTCGACACGCTGGGGCTGCCGATCGAACAGCAGGGCAACGTGCTCGCCCTGCCCCCCGTGGACGGCAAACCGAACAACGTCGGCGTGGAGGAAGCCTGCTCCGGCATTCGCTCGCTCACGGCGTGCCTCTTTGCGGGCTCGTTTCTCGCCGCCGTTTTCGTCGACCGCGGGTGGAAAAAGATCGTCCTCGTGGTCGCGGCGATGCTGCTGGCGTTTGTCACCAACCTTGGCCGCAGCCTCTTCCTGACCGCCTGGGCTTATCGCTACGGGCACGAGGCGATCGAGGGTGCCGTGCATGACATTGCCGGATACGCCGTGCTGGGATTGACCGTGGGCGGTCTGCTTTGCCTGCTGCCGATCCTCAATCTGCGTCTGGCCGGACCCGAACCGGTGGAGGCTCCGCCCGCGTAGCACGACAGGGCGCCGGTTTCGCGGATTTGCGTCGAAGGTCCACCGGGCGACAACCGCTCGATGAGTTCCGTCCATCGGAGCGTAGGCGGCGAAGGTGGTTGGCGAGGTCATCCAAGGTCGCCTTGGAAGCGACCCACGCCTTGCCCCGCAACCGGCGACGTTTTCGCCCGCGTGGATTGCCTCCGCCAGCGAAGCCAAGCGCGAGGTGAAATGACCAAAAAAAACGGCGCCGAAACCGAGTTCGGCGCCGCAGAATTTGAAACCAACCCGACCTCAGTTCGAACGACTGACGTTGATCGAAGGATCAACCGGGGTTGTCGTTACCGGTGGAGTGACATTGGCAGGCGGAGGAGTCGTCACCGGAGGCGTGGTGACTTGGACCGTTGTTCCGCCTGAGGTCGTACCCGTCTGGACATTCGTACCCGCATTGCTCGCGACCGTCTTGGTCACAGACGCAGCTTGCGAGGAAACGTTGGAATTCGTGTTGGCTTGAGCGCCCGTCTGCGTTCCAGACGTGACCGCCTGGGCGACGGCATTCGCAACTGCCGAGTTGGCTGTGTTGGGGGACGAAGCAATCGCCTTGCCCGCGGCTTGGGCAATGGTGGAGGCCTGCGAGGTCGCCTGACCGGTTGTCTGCGCGGTGGTCGCGGCACCCTGCGCCGCCGCCTGCACCATATTCTGCACTGAACTCGTCACCGTCGCGGCATCGCCACCTTTCGCGGCGACCGCCGTCACCGCCGCCTCGACCACGGCCGTGAGCGCAGACTGGCTACCGGTCTGGCCCGTCCCCCCACTCTGGTTTTGTCCACCCGGAGCAGCGGCCGCTGCCACCGTCGCCTGGGCGACAACATTCTGTGCGACCGCCGCTGAGGTGTTGTTCACCACGTTGGTCACCGAAGCCGTGACCAGCGCCGTGGCATCGGTCGCGCTGATTCCAGCCTGCGCCTGCAACGCCGGACTGGCGGCGATTTCTGCGACGGCCGATACGGCCGCCGCAACCGCGTCCTGCACGATGGCCGCATCCGCGGCGTTCGCGGCTCCCGTCATGGCGTCGCCGATCGACGTTGCCGCACCGCCGCCCGACGAGGCCTGGCCTCCCACGATTGAAATCGGAGTGGTCGAACCGTAAGGCAGGACCGACACACTTCCCGACGTCACAGCCACCACGTAGGTGTTGCCGCGAATTACCACCGTAAAGTTGGTGCCCTTAGCCGCGGCCACTCCTCGGGTCGTCCGAACCCCATAATCATTAATATCCTTCTTGGAGGCATCGATGGACGAAACCAGATTGCCCCTCTTGAGATGCAGCAGGGACGACTGCTTGGTCACTGTCGAACCGCTGCGGGTGATCGAGAGCTTTTCCAACTGAATCTCAGTGTCGGCCTTGATGGTCGCAATGGTACCGTTCATCGGGCTGATCAAGACCACGGTGTTAGCCCCGGTGATAATCGTGGCTCCCTGCGGCAATTGCTCATTCACCACGAGCGGGCGCGAAGTCACTTCGCCCGGCATCTTAACCTGCGCATGGTCTCCCGTGATTTTTTGCACCGTCGCCTGCGTTTGGGTTTCAGCAGCGAATGCTTTCGCACCTGGGAGCACCATCATGCCGATGACGGCTAACAGACTGAATATGTTCTTCATGGATTAGGTATTGGCTCAAATCAAGATACCGGAGGCGAACCCCATGAGTTATGGGAATCGGCCACAGCGGGAGCAAGCTGTGAATTGGGTGCCGTCCGCCCCCTTGCCAGTCGCGCATCCCGAACGTTTTCCACCGTCATCCACGCGCCGCGCAGACGTTCCCGGTCGGCGGCAGTTCACGACCGCACCCGCCCACTCCGCGGTTATTTTTTCCCCATCACGTAAACGCCATCCCAGCTCTCCGACGGCGGTTCCCGCAGGTAGTTGTTTACGATCTCGAGGTAAACGAGCGACGGGTTGTTCTTCACGCCCGGGGAAACCCCCGGCACATTAAACTCAAGCTCCGCGCTGCGCTTGAACCCCGCGAGGGCTCCCTCCCAGTCGCGGGCGTAGTAGCTGGCCAGGGCCGCTTCGAAAACGGCGATACCCTCAAGGGTGCGAGGCGCGATGTTTTCCTTCAGATCCACCACCTCGAAAACGGGCACCGGGTGCGAACGGCCCATCACCACGGTGCGGCCCAGGGGCCGGAAAACCACCCGGGCCCCACCATGCTGCTCACAGGCCAGTTTGGTCGCCTCAGTGCACATGGTATAGGCACCCCAACTCTTCGCCCCTGACTCCATGCGCGCGGCCAGATTTACGTTGTCCCCAGTCATCGTGTAGCTGAACCGCGTACGGCTGCCCATGTTGCCGATGATGGCCGGCCCGGAATTCAGGCCGATGCGCGTGCGCATCTTCCTGACGCCCTCCGGCCAGACGTCGCCGGCGGCGCTCCATTTCTCCCGCAACGCACCCAGGCGTTCCTGCGTGTGCAACGCCGTCAGGCAGGCGCGATAGGCGTGGTCCGGCAGTGCGATGGGCGCCCCGTAAATCGCCACGACCGCGTCGCCGATATACTTGTCGAGCGTGCCCCCCTGCTCGTGCACGGCATCGGTGCAGACGGTGAGGTACTCGTTCAGCAGCTCCACCAGCAGATTCGGCGGCAGTTTCTCGGAGAACGTCGAATAGGCCTGGATATCGGAGAAATATGCCGTGATTTCCTCCTCGTGACCACCCAGGCGGGGTTTTTCGTCCGCCTTGATCATCCGATCGACGATCTCCGGCGAAACATAGCTGCCAAACATCCCCTGGATTTCCTGCTTCGCCTTCTGCTCCTGCCAGACCCGCCACCCAATCGTGACAAACTGCAGCATAGCAAATCCTCCCAGGGGCGCGACGAGCGGCACCCACCAACTGAACCACACCCACGACCAGAGCGCCACCGAGGTGTAGCCCACGTCGATGAGGATCGCCCCGAGGCACATGAGAAGCACCGCCCGATTGGCGACCAAGAGCACCCAAAAATATCCGATCAGCAAGACCACCGGCCACACCAGCCAACCCGGCATCGTGCGGGCATAATCGTCGGTCAGGATATTATTGATCGCGTTCGCGACCCCGAAAGTGCGCGGAGTAAGGTTCCGCAACTGGCTGGGCCCGGCGTCGGCCATTCCGGTCACCGTCTGTCCGAGGATCACAATCTTTCCCTTGAGGTCCGGCGGCGGATGGCTGGGTTTCTTTTCCTCCAAATAGACTTCGCTCAAATTATACAGCACCGTGCCGTAGCTGAGGACCGGCAGATCGGTCGCATGCCCAGTCTGATCGTAGCGGTAGTTGAGCAGGAGCTTGCCCGCCGCATCGATGGGAATCCGAATCGCCCGGTCCGCCACCTTGAATCGCACGGCGTCACCCAACCGCACCTGGACGTCCTCGATCTTGACCCCAAAGTAGGCGAGGACGATCTGAAGCGACAGATGCGGATAAACTTCCTGCCCCACCCGGACCACGAGCGGCACCTCCCGCCCAATGCCATCCGAGCCGGGCTGCATATCGGCGAAACCATACAAACTCACATCCCGTAGTTGAGGGAAGGGGATGTCGGCGTGATCAGCGCCCGCCAGCCGCCGAATGTCGCCCACGACATGGGGCAGGGGTTTGGTGGGACCCTCGCGCCCCGGCGTCGCACCGGTGGGTTTCGGGTTGGTGACCGCCGCGGACAACACCGCGACGCCAGCCTCGTTCGCTGCTGCCGCGATCTGCCCCAAAAGTTCGTCGCCCTTGCCATCAGGCCAGGAGCGGTCGAGGATGACATCCCACGCCACCACCCTGGCGTCGGCGAGCGCCAGGACCTGCGTCATCTGCATGTGGTACTGCCGATCCACCGGCCAGGTCTTTTCCAGCAGGGCCTCGGTGGCGTCCTCAAACAACACCACCACCAGCCGCGGATCCGGCGGTGGCTGGAAATCGAGGCGAAACCGCGTGCGCCAATCCAGGGAATGCCACGCCAGTTCGCGCACGAATTCCGCTTTCCCAACGAACCACGCCAGGCTCGTGCACGCCAACGGCAACCACCAGAGCTGACGAAGGGTCTTGAGGAGCGGATGGCGCATGTGGACGACGCATCCTTGTTCCACCGCGCCGGGGGCCAAGGCAAATTTCGGTGCGCGGTCGCGGCGGGTCGCATCTGTCGTTTGGCGGCAAGGCCTCTGAGAGTAGCGCCGCGTCTCTGACCGGCGGGCGCCTGTCGCAGACTGGCGCGACGGGGAGGACCTCGCTCAATACCACCGTCAACCTGAAGACGCACCCCGCCGAGTCGGGTCGCATCGCGGCCGCGTGATGCCCGCGGCGCCCGGTCTGAGATCCCCCGTCAAACGCGCCGCCAAAATCTTCCACGTTCCCGCCCACAGGCTGGCATTCGTCGCGAAGTTTCGCAGGCTCGCGCCTTCCCTCCCCATGCCTCTGCAACAATTGACCGAGCACCAAACCGCCACCTGGACGCGCGCACAAAAGGATCGCTGGTGGTTCGAAAACATCTACCGGGGCGACGTCCCTCAGCTCACCTTCCGCTCCGCCCTTTCCGGGTTCCTTCTCGGCGGCATCCTGTCCGCGACCGCCTTGTACATCGGCGGCAAGACCGGGATCACCATCGGCGTCGGCCTCACCTCGGTCATTCTCGCCTTCGCCATCTACCGGCTCATGGCGAAGAGCGGGCTCATCTCCGATTTCACCATCCTCGAGAACAATTGCACGCAGTCGATCGCCACCGCCGCCGGCTACATGGTTTCACCGCTGATTTCCAGCATGGCGGCCTACATGCTCGTCACCGGCCGGATCGTGCCGTGGTGGCAGCTCATCATCTGGAATTTCGTCATCTCCACGCTCGGCGTGCTGGTGGCCTTCCCGATGAAGCGCCGGTTTATCAACGAGGATCAACTGCCCTTCCCCGAGGGGCGGGCGTGCGGGGTGGTCCTCGACGCCCTCTACACCGGCAAGGCCGAGGCCGGCATGTTCAAGGCCCGCCTGCTCGCCTTCACCGGCGTCATCACGGGATGCTATCAGCTCATCGTGAGCGACGGTTGGATGAAGCTCATCCAGTTCAAGATCCTCCACCTGGACAAATGGGCCGGCCTGAAGGAACCGTGGCATCTCAACGAGCGGCTCGACACCTACTACTACACCGCCGCGACCAAGGCCCACGGGTGGATTCCGAAGATCCTCGGGACCGACTTCCGCCAACTGGGTCTGCGCCTCACGCTGGACGCCGCCATGCTGGGCGTCGGCGGGCTGATGGGCATCCGCGTCGCCAGCAGCTGCATGCTGGGCGCGTTCATCAATTTCGCCGTGCTTGCGCCCATCATGATTCAGCGCGGCGACATCAAGGCCTACACCACGCCCGCCGGGGCGATCGTGAACATCTCCCGCGGAGAAATCGTGAACCAATGGTCGCTGTGGTGGGGCGTGACGATGATGGTGGTGGGATCGCTCGTGGGCCTGGTGGCCAAGCCCGATATCTTCATCAACGCCTTCAAGTCCCTGCGCCGCCGCGGGCCCGCCCCCGACGCCGGCACCGATCTCTTGCAGCACATTGAATTACCCCTGTGGATGTCCTTCGTCGGCGTGCCGATCTTCAGCGTGCTCGGCGCCTGGATCACCCATGAGTTCTTCGGCGTGCCGTGGCTGCTCGCCTTCATTTCGTTGCCGCTGATCTTCGTGCTCACCGTCATCTGCACCAACTCCATGGCGTTGACGTCATGGACCCCGACCGGGTCCCTGTCGAAGATCACCCAGTTCACGATGGGGGCGATCGATCGCTCCAATCCCGCGAGCAACCTGATTCCCGCGGGCATGACCGCGGAGATCGCCTCCAACGCCGCCAATCTGCTCTCGGATATCAAGCCCGGCTACATGCTGGGCGCGAAGCCGCGCCAGCAGGCCATCGGTCACGTCATCGGCATCGTCGCCGGGGCGGTCGCCTCCACGCCGCTCTTCTACCTGCTCTTCCTGCCGCCCAACCAGGACGGAGTGCGCTCCGTTTCCACCCTGGTCTCCGATCAGTTCGCGATGCCCGCCGCCCTGCAATGGAAGGGCGTGGCGGACCTGATCGCCAAGGGTATCCACAATCTCCCGACATCCGCGGTCGCCTCCATGGCCGTGGCCGCGGTCGCCGCGCTGGTATTCGAAGTCCTCCGTATTCGCACGAAGAACCGGTTCCCGCTCTCCGCGGTCTCCGTCGGGCTCGGCGTCGTCCTCCCGCCCGAGTCCTGTTTTGCCATGTGGGTCGGGGCGCTCGTGTTCTGGTGGTACGGTCGCAAGCAGCCCGCCCCCGGTTCCAAGGCCCACGAATTTTGGGTCGAGGGGTGCGAGCCCATCTGCGCCGGCCTGATCTCCGGCGCCGCCCTGATCGGCATCGGCAACGCCATCGTCAACGTGCTCTTGAGCTGACGCGACCCCCGTCCCGGCCGTCTACGACAGCTTCGCCTGCACCAATTTGCTGACGACCCCAAAGTCGATCAGCGCCGCCTCCGGTCGCTGTTTCAAGGCGCCGATGACCTTGCCCATCTCCTTCCGGCTTTGGGCGCCGGTCTCCTGAATCGCCGCCGCGACCAGCGCTTCCAGTTGCGCCCCCTCGATGCCCTTGGGCAGGTATTTTTCCAGCGTGCGCATCTCCGTGTCGTTGGCCGCCACCAGGTCGGCCCGACCGCCTTTCTCAAACTCCGCCCTGGCGTCCGCCAGGTTCTTGACGGCCTTGCGCAGCGTGGCGATGACGAGGGCCTCGTCCATCTCCTTGTTCAAATCCATCGCCGCGCGCTTGATCGCGGCGTCGGCCGTGCGGAGGGCCAGGAGGGTGACGGCGTCACGGGCTTTCATGGCGATGATGATGTCGGCGCGGAGGGTCTCGTAGGTCGTAGGCATGATCGGGAAAGTCTAGTCGTGCATCGCCGGGTGCAACCGTGATTTGCTCCGGCCCATGACGCCCCTGCCCTCCCACAACGTGCTCGGCGGCCCGCTGAAGCCTTGTTCCAACGATCCGCTGACCGGTTTCTTCCGCAACGGCCGCTGCGACACCTGCGAGGGAGATCAGGGTTGCCATACGATCTGCGTCGAGGTCACCCAGGATTTCCTCGCGGCGAGCCGCGCCCTCGGTAACGACCTGTCCACGCCGCGCCCCGAGTACGGCTTCGCGGGACTCCAACCGGGCGACCGCTGGTGTGTCTGCGCCGGCCGCTGGCTGGAAGTGCTGGAGAGCGGCGTGCCGGCTCCCGTCATCCTCGCGGCCACGCACCAACGCACCCTCGAAATCGTCCCGCTGGAACTTCTGCAGGCTCATGCGACGGCGTGATCCCGCCGGGAGACCGGGAATCGAACCTCCTGGCCGCGGGAAAAAATTGCAGCGGAATCATCCGGACGACGCCCGCGATCCGTTCGGCTAAGGTCACGCCATGCGACCCAGCCATGCCACGATGTACGCCCGCGTGCTCGCGAACGACGCGAGTTGCAACGGACGATTCTTCACTGGCGTGCTGACCACCGGGATCTATTGCCTGCCGGCCTGCAAGGCGCGCAAACCGAAGCCGGAGAACGTCCGCTTCTTCCCCACCTGCGAGGCCGCCCGCGCCGCCGGCCTGCGCGCCTGCAAGAAATGTCACCCCGATGACTTTGCCCGGGGCGCGGATCCCGTGCTCGAGGACATCGAGACGCTCGTGGCCGAAATGCGAGCCCACCCGGAGACGTTTGCGGATGCGCGGGCCATCGTGCGGCGGTCGGGCTTTGGCGCGACCCGGCTGTTTGAGCTCTTTCGCCAGCATTACCAGACCACCCCGGCCGATTTGCTGGTGCGGGCCCGGCTCGAGTCGGCGCGACCGCAGCTCGCCGCGACCTCCCGGGGCCTGCTCGCGATCGCGAACTCCGCCGGCTTCGAATCCGCCTCCGTGTTTCACGAACACTTCCGCCGGCTCAACGGGCTGACCCCGGGCGCCTATCGCGACCTCGCCCGGTCGGGTTCGTTCACCCTCGCCCTTCCCGCCGGCTATCCCCTCGGCTACCTGCGGCGCGCCCTCAGCCGGGATCCCCACAGCGTATCCGAGCGGCTCGAGGGCGACCGGTATGTTGCCGCGGTGCGCCTGGAGGGGGAACCCGCCCTGCTCCGGATCCATCTCGCGCCCGGCCTGATTTCGGCCGAAGCCGCCGGCGCCTCGGCGCTCGGCGTGCACCGCTGGCTCATCGGCCTGCTGGGCCTGGAACAAAACGCGACCGCCTTCACCCGCCTCGCCCACAAGCTCGGCCTGGCCCGGCTGGTGGCCGGACGGGAAAACCTCCGCCTCGCGCAGACTCCCTCGGTCTACGACGGCCTGCTTTGGTCGATCATCGGCCAGCAAATCAATTTCCCTTTCGCGTGCCTCCTCAAGCGCCGATTGACCGAACGCACCGGCACGCCCGTCGCCGACGGGCTCTTCGCCCCGCCCACCCCCGCCGCCGTGGCCGCGCTCGAACCGGCCGACCTGCTTCCCCTGCAGTTTTCCCGGCAAAAGGCCGATTACGTCATCACCACCTCGCGCCTCATCGCCGAGGGCCAGCTCGACCTCGGCACGCTGCCCACCCAATCCGCCACCCGCATCGAACGCACCCTGCTCGCCATCCGCGGGCTGGGGCCGTGGTCGGTAAACTACGTGATGATGCGCGCGCTCGGTTTCCCGGATTGCGTACCGCTCGGTGACACCGGCGTGACGAGCGGCCTGCAGGCGCTCCTGCGGCTCGAGGAGCGGCCCGACGTCGACGCCACCCGGCGATTGATGACCGTGTTTTCCCCGTTCCGCAGCCTGGCGACCGCCCACCTCTGGCAATTCAACCAACCCCTCCCCACGTGAACCACTTCTTCGACACTTTCCCCACGCCCTTCGGCGTGTTTTCCGTCGCCGTCGATGCGAACGGCGCGATCACCGCCACCGCCTTCGGCGACGCCGCCCAGCTTCGCACCCGCCTCGGGTATTGTAACCTAATAGGTGACAAAACCCGTACCGCGCCGGGGCGCGAGCACGTGCTCGCCTACTTCGCGGGTGACCGCCACGACTTTGCGCTCCCGCTGGCGCCGCGAGGCACCGAGTTTCAGCAACGGGTGTGGGCGGCGCTCCGCGCGATTCCCCATGGGGAGACGCGGACCTACGGCCAAATCGCCGCGCAACTCGGCAACCCGGCCGCCGCGCGGGCGGTCGGCCGCGCCAACGCCACCAATCCGATCTGTGTCATTGTGCCGTGCCACCGCGTGATCGGAGCGGATGGGTCCCTCACCGGCTTCGCGTTTGGCGGGAAGCTCAAGCGCCGGTTGCTGGAACACGAAGGCGCCCCGGCGCGCTGTGCCGCCCAGCGGTTGCGACCTGACGGCGGCGCTCATCCCCCGCCGTCCGTTTCCACCGTCGGGAACGGCGGGGCGCACGCCGGAGGGTGCGCGGCAATTACCACCTTCGTGACTCTTGCCCGCCCGCCGGGATGATGCATCTTCTCGGCGCCCTCCACCTTGCCGAACTCTCCCGCCGTGCCCTGCCCCAAACTCTTTCGCCTGATCGCCACGGCCCTCGCCGGCGCCGGCGCGCTGCTCTCCCCCCGCCTCCAGGCCTACAACCTCAGCGGCGAACGCTGGTCCAACGGCCAGGTCACGATGCACCTTCAGCTTCACCCGACCGCGGGCCCGCTGCTCGACGGCGCAACCTCCTTCGGCGCAGTCGCCGAGGACGCCCTCGCCGCCTGGAACCGCAACCTCTCCAGTGTCACGTTCGTCGTCGTGCGGAACTCGCCCGCCGCCGTCAGCCGGGGCAATGGCCTCAACAATGTGATCTTCTCGTCGACCGTCTACGGCGCCGCCTGGGGCAGCCGCATTCTCGGCATCACCCTCCAGACTTTCGACACCCGCAACCGGCGCTACAGCGAGACCGATGTGCTGTTCAACGACACGGTCCAGTGGGATTCCTACCGGGGCCCGGTCCGCCCCGCGCCCGGCGGCGGCAACCTCAACGATTTCCGCCGGGTCGCGATGCACGAATTCGGCCACGCCCTCGGCCTCAACCATCCCGACGATATCGGCCAGAGCGTCGTCGCCTTGATGAACGCCTTCACCAGCGACGTCGATTCCGTCGCCGCGGATGACATCGCCGGGGCGCGCGCCATCTACGAAAACCCGAACGTCGTGCCCACCGCGATTCTTTCGCTCCAGGGTGCCGCCGGTTATTCCACCCTGGGCTCCTCGCTGACTCTCCGCGTCGGCAGCGTGCGCAACGACGGCGACGTCACCTCGGGCCCCCTGCGCCTCGAACTCTGGGCGATGCCGCAGCCCCTGTCCACCAGCCTGCCGCCCGGCTCCTTCAGCCTCGGGATCTCCACGCTCACCGCGACCGTCGCTCCTTCCTCCGCCCTCAGCGATCTCAACGTCACCACCACCTACACCACGCCGCCCAACGGGAGTTATTTTGTCGCCCTGCTCCTGACCGAAGCCCCCGGCGCGGGCGGAGACACCTTTGCCCTCCGCGACCACTTGTTGTTCTCGACCCCGCTTAACGTCGGCCCCGCCGCAGCGCCACGGATCACCGCCCCCCCGGTCAGCGTCGGCGCCACCGCCGGCGGCACCGCGACGTTCACGGTCACGGCCGCCGGCACCCTGCCGCTCGCGTATCAGTGGAGAAGGGACGGCACCACCCTCCCCGGCGCCACCACCCCCTCGCTGACTCTCGCCAACGTGCAGGCCGCGCAGGCCGGCGCCTACACCGTCGTCGTCACCAACGCCCTCGGCTCCGTCACCAGCGAACCGGCCACTCTGCTCCTCGGCACGAACGCCGATCCCGGCCGCATCGTCAACATGTCGATCCGCTCCAACGCCGGCACCGGCGATCGCACCCTCATCGTCGGCGTCGGTCTCGGTGGCGCCGACACCACCGGCCCCAAGGCGGTGCTGTTTCGCGCCGTCGGCCCCACGCTGGCCGCCTTCGGCGTCACGGGGGCGCTCGCCGACACCGTGATGACGATCTTCCAGGGCTCCACCCCGTTTGCGCAGAACGACGACTGGGCCGGCGGTTTTGATTTTAGAGCCGTGGGGGCGTTTGAATTCGCCGGCGCCCCGCCGCGCGACTCCGCGTTCTACAGCAGCGCCATCGCCAGCGACACCTACTCGATCCAGATCGCCGGGAAGAACAACGCCACCGGGGTCGCCCTCGCCGAAATCTACGACTCCACCCCCACGGCGGCCTACACCCGGTCGACCCCCCGGCTGGTCAACGTCTCCGCCCGCACCGAGGTTGGCACCGGCGACAACATCCTCATCGCCGGCTTTGTCGTCGGCGGCACGACCCCCGTCCGGGTGCTCGTGCGTGCGGTCGGCCCGACCTTGGGGGCGTTTGGAGTCGGGGGCACGCTGGCAGACCCCCGGCTGGAAATCCTCCGCGGCACCACCCGCGTCGCCCAGAACGACGACTGGCTCGCGGCGGATGCCGACACCTTCGGCAGCGTCGGGGCCTTTCCCCTCAACCCGGGCAGCCGCGACGCCGCGCTGGTCACCACCCTGGTGCGGGGCAGCTACACCGTGGAGATCAGCGGGGTCGCTGGCACCACCGGAGTAGCTCTGGTCGAGGTTTACGAATTGCCGTGAGGTCATCCGGACCCTTCTGGCGTCCCCGGGGGCGGTCCTAAAACGGCCCCTCGCGATTACCAACGAAGCCACGGAACCACGCCCCACCCCCGACGGTCCGCACCGCCTCGCCCGAGGCTCCCCCTTCGTTGGCTGTTGATGGTGGCGGCATCCCAGGCTCGGTAACCTTCCCCAGCACTTCGCGTCCATCGTTCCAAATCCCATGAAACCATCGCTTGAGCCGGTCAGTGCCATCCTACCCGTCGCCGCCAGCCTGGCGCGCCGGGTTGTCTGCTCCCTCGGCTTTTCACTCCTCACCGTCGGACTCCTTGCCCAGGTACGACCCGGCGCGGGTGGCGCCGGCGGCGGGGTCGTGGTCGCGCCGGGTGGCGGCGGTGTGGCAGGCGGCGGCATTGCCGTACAACCGGGCGGCGGCGCTGCCGGCGGTGGGATTGCAGTTCTGCCGGGTGGCGGCGGCGGTGGGATCGCGGTCCTGCCGGGTGGTGGCGGCGGAGGAGTTTCCACCGAACCCGCCATCAATGCTCCCAATGGGGCCCTGGCCGAAACGACGATAACGGCCACCGCCACCCTCGGCCAGACCGGCGCCACCCAGGTCAGCACCTCTGGCGCGACTTTCCAGTGGTCGATCTCCGGCGGGCGTCTGCTCTCCGATTCGCGCGGCGTCAGCGTGCAATTTACCGCCGACAAACCCGGAACCGTAACCCTTGGCGTAAGCATCAGTGCTGCGGGTACTTCCTATTCCCCCACTGCCACGGTTTCGATCATTTCGGCCGAATCCGCCGGCACGATCACCACGACGGCAACCGTGCCCGCGAACGCCACCAGCGTGACGGCGTCGGTTCCCGCCGCGCAGAATGCCGACCGCACCTTCCGCTGGGCTGTCTCCGCCGGCGCCACCATCGTCAGCGGCCAGGGTACCGCCAGCATCACGTATCGGCCGGGCACTGCCGGGTTGAAGCAGATCACGTGCAACGTGAACCTCCAAAACCTCGTGACCGTACCGGTGCGCGCTTATGTCGTCGCCCTCGGCACCGGCGCGCCCGTGATGCTCACCGTCAACAACGGCACCGGGGGCGGTTCCATTCCTTCCGACAGCCGCGTCGATGTGGCCGCCAATCCCCCACCCGCCGGCAAGGTTTTTGACCGCTGGACCGGCGATACCGACGTACTCGGCAACGGCGCGATCGCGCCCTCACTGGCCCACGCCACCATCACGATGCCCGCCCGGGCCGTCACGCTCACCGCCACCTACAAGGACGCCCCGGTCTGGAAACCCACGACTCTCGCGAACTTCAACCCTCAAACCCAAAACGGCCCCAACAACACCACAGCCACCGTCTCCACGACGCTCGCTTATTACGTCCCCGCGAACGCGACCGGGCTCGTGTTTCTGCTGCACGACACCGGGAGCAATGCCAACGAATGGTTTGAGCGCCCCAATCAACTCCTCCTCGCCCGCGAATTGGTGGCGGCCGGTTTCGGTGTTGCCGCCTTAAACAGCATCAATCGCACTGCCGGCAATTGGGCCGCCCCCGCCGTTCTCGCCAACAATCTCGACGCGCTGAACCACGCCGCGGCGATCGATCGCCTGGTGGCCCTCGGCGCCCTGGCGGCCTCCAAGCCCGTCTTCCTTCTCGGCAACGGCGCCGGCGCCAACGCGGCCGTTCGATATGCCGATCTCCTCGCCGCCAGCCGTCCCGTCAAGGGCGCCGTGCTCTACCTCTCCGCCGGCATCGACACCCTCGCCGTCACCTCGCGGGTGCCCCAATTCTTCGCCGTTGCCGCCAATGACGGCGTCTTGGGCGTCACCGGCCTGCAGGACGCGCGCGATGCCAATCAGATGCTGCTGGGCCGCGGCGTCGCCACCGCGTTCATCAACAAGACCGTGGCGCCGCTGCATCCGGAGCAATTCCGCAACCTCGCCGTGACTACCCCCGCGTTCACCGACGCCGACGCCCAGGCTGTCTGGACCGCCGTGAAGAAGGCCGGGATCCTCGACGACAACAATTACCCCAAGACGATTCCCAAGACCGCCACGCTCACCGCGGCCCTGCCCGCCGCCTATCAGGCGCGGGTCACCGACATCGCCGCCGAGATCGACGTCGCCGGCGCCGAGCGCGCCCTGTTCCCCGACGCCAATTCGCGGGTGCTCAATTTCCTCAACAGCCGGGTCGCCGATGCCCCGGTGCCCCCTCCCGGTCGGCTCGTCAACCTCTCGACGCGCAGCGAGGTCGCCTTCCTGGGCGATTCGCTGTCGCTGGGCTTCAACATTTCGGGCACCGAGCGCGCCAGCCTGTTGATCCGCGGGATCGGCCCGGGCTTGCGACGTTTTGGCCTCAACGGCGCCTTGGCCGCCGCTAAACTCACGTTGAACAAGGGCTCCACTGCGATCGCCACCAACGACGGTTGGGACAAGCCCGGCGGCACCTCCTCGGGCCCGCAGCTGGCCGCCGCCGCCGCCGCAGTGGGCGCCTTTGCCCTCACTCCCGGATCGTTGGACTCCGTCGTCCTCGTGCAACTCGACCCGGGCTCCTACACCGTCAATATCACGGGCGTGGGCGGCGCCGTCGGCGATGTTCTCGCGGAAATCTACGACGTCAGTCGCAACGGCACCCGTCTCACCAACCTCTCCACGCTGGCCCGCATCAACAACGAAGGCGACCTGCTCATCCCCGGGATTGTGATCGCCGGGAACAATCCCCGCACCCTCGTCATCCGCGCCGTCGCCCAGGGGCTGCGCCCCTTCGGCTTTTCGACGGCCGACTTGCTCGGCGACGTGAGAATCTCCGTCCTGCAGGGCACCCAAACGGTCGCCTCCAACAACAATTGGTCCCAGGGCGGAGCGGCCGCCCTCACCGCCGCGTTTCCCGCCGTCGGGGCCTTCCCGTTGACCAGCAACAGCGACGCCGCGCTCCTCGACGCGCTGGTTCCCGGCAGCTACACGCTGCAGGCCGGCGCCACGCCCCTCACCGCCGCGCAAATTCAGGCGGGGGCGGCCACAACCAATCAAGTCGGCGCCGTGCTCGTCGAGGTCTACGAAGTGCCGTAAGCGTAACGAGGCCGTCGCGCTGGAGCGCGTGGGGGACAACGCGCCCCACCAGCAACTCGTGAGTTCAGGACTGTAGGGGTAGGGCGTCCCCTTGGTGACGCCGTTTCGCCCGCGAGGCGCGGACCAAGGTCCGGCCCTACAGATTCCGATCATTTCCAGCCGTCGGTATTACCGGGCATCCTTCACGGCTTCGGCGGCGCCGTCTCTTTTGGCATCTCGCCCATCGTCACGGCGCCCGTCCTCGCGTCCATCTCCACCGCGAAGGCCAGGCGCCGCCCCGCCGGCATCGGGGCATACGCCCCGCCCATCGGCTCAAACTCGGCGACACCGCGCTCGAGTTCGACCGCACAGACCCCGAGCCCCATCGCCGCCATCCGCACCGAGGCGAAAAACGCGCCCTCGCCCACCCGGGCCTTGCCCGCGGGCAGGACGACGACAAACGCGGAGCCTTGCGCCGCCTTGAGGGGCTTGACCGCCAGCCGCACTTCCCCGCGCCGGAGCCGTATCTGCGTGCGAGATACGCTGGGCTCCGCCTTCATCGTCTCCGGTTTCTGACCGTAGGGGAACGGCGCCTGCAGCAACTCCTCCACTTCGATCTCCGACTCCGGCCCCAGTTCCACCACCGCCCCGTTCGAAAACGTGAGCGAGCCCAGCGACTTCCGCCCCGTGGCCACCCGTTCGTCGACCCGCACCCGGTCGTTGAGCTTCGCCAAACGGCTCTGCCCGGCCACCGTCAGCGTCACCTCCCCAGTGATGGCGGTGACCGCAATCTGCCCCGGGCGCGTGAGCACGACATCAGGCACCTGCGCCGGCAGTCCTGCCAGGATCAGGGCCGCCATCCCCGCCATGCCGAGCGCACGCCACATTTTCACGCCTGTCGGCGTAAGCCCCTCGCCGGGGCGGGCAAGCTTCTTTCCGCATTTCCGCCGGCGCCTTCGCGCACCGCCCCGGTTATCAGATGCGATTCTAACGTTCGTGCCGGTCTTGTCCCGCCCCCTCCTGGCCGGTGTAGTTCGCAGTCTGCTGTTTTGCCTCGGTGTTCTCGGTGCTGCTCCGTGGTTCCAACAGCGGGTTCGGTTGTTCCGGGAAGCCGGCCACGCGACCGAGCGCGGAGGCGTTCGTGCGGATTGCAACTTCGCGCCAGGTGGGTGAGTCTTGGGATCATGCGCTTCGTGAAGATTGCCTTCGCCCTCGTGGTCACGCTCCTGGCCATGCTGGCCAGCTTCATGGTCGCTCTGGCAGTCGGCCTGATCGGCCTCATCGTTTACCTGTTCCTGCGCCTGCGCGGGCAACCCCCAGCCGGTGAGTTTCGTCCGCCGGCCAGAAGCCGTCCCCCGCCCACCCCGGGATCCGAGGTCATCGACGTCACCGCCACCGAAGTTCCCTCCCGCCACAGCCAACCCTAAGCCGCACCGGAGGGTCGCGGCCGCGGCCGCCGCGCCACTCCCACCCGCTCCCGCCCTTCGCCCCGGGATCCCACCGTCCGCCCCTGACCACGCCTGCCTCGCTTCATAAATTCGCTTCGCTGCCCTCATGCCCCCTCGGCGACGGGGCGAACAAAGAATGAAAACCCTCCTCACCCTGGTCTTCACCCTGGCCTGCCCCCTCGTGACTCGCGCCGATTACCTCTTCACCTCCTTCACAAAGAACGGCGAGGACGGCCTCCACCTCGCCACCAGTACCGACGGCTACAAATGGGAGCGGCTCAACGGCGGCCGCAGTTACCTCACGCCGCACGTGGGTAAATCAAAACTCCTGCGCGACCCGTGCGTCGTCCGCGGCACCGACGGCACGTTTCACCTCGTCTGGACCTCGGGTTGGAACGAAAACAACATCGGCTACGCCGCGACGAAGGACTTCCTCACCTGGTCCGGACAAAAGGAGATTCCGGTCATGGCCCACGAGCCCACCGTGCGCAATTGCTGGGCTCCCGAGCTCACCTTCGACGACGCGCGGAACGAGTTCATCCTCTTTTGGGCCTCGACGATTCCGGGACGATTCGCAGCGACCGCGGGTTCGTCCGGGTCCGACTACAACCACCGGATGTATTGCACGACGACGAAAGATTTTTCGACCTTCGCGCCCACCCGGCTTTTCTACGATCCGGGCTTCAGCGTCATCGACGCGACGTTCCTGGCCGCCCACGGCCGCCATTACCTGATCATCAAGGACGAAACGCGGAACCCGCCACGGAAGTTTCTCCAAATCGCCGAGTGCGACGACCTGCGCGGTCCCTTTCGCAACCTCTCCCCGCCCTTTACCCCGCCGGGCCTCTGGGTCGAAGGCCCGACCGCCCTCAAGATCGGCGACGACTTCATCGTCTACTACGACGCCTACCAGACGAAGCATTACGGGGCGATGCGCTCGCGTGACCTGCGGACCTGGGAGGATGTGAGCTCCCGCCTGGAACTGCCCGATGAGGGGACCCCCGTCCGGATGCGGCACGGCACGGTGATCGAGGTCCCGCGGGAGATCGTAACTGCGCTCCGGCGCCCCGAGTAACTCCCCCGGCCGGACTGCGTCTCGCGCTCCAATGCCCCTTTCATCGGCCCGAGCCCGAACTTCTTCCCGGTGCGCCGCGGGCCGGGTCTCCGGCGCGACTTGAGACCAACCTCCCTTGGCACTTGGACTTTCCATCGGCGACATCTGGGTAGGGCGGCGAGTCCCTTCGCCGCCGCAGGATCGCGATGAAACCCGGTCGGTGACCTCGGCGCGAAGCGAAGTCCGCGCCCCACCCAGAATCCAAAACACCAAGGCGCTTGGCATGAGACCACACGCATGAAGGTCGCCCCGCGCCACCTCCCCGCGATTCTCCTGCTGTTTATCGGCAGCGGTTGCGCGGCGCTGATCTACGAAATCGTCTGGCTGCAGATGCTGCAGTTGATCGTCGGCTCCTCGGCGGTGTCGCTTGCCGTCCTGCTCGGCACGTTCATGGGGGGCATGTGTCTGGGCAGCCTCGCCCTCCCGCGCGTGATTCCGGCTTCGTTTCATCCCTTGAAGGTCTACGCCGCCCTCGAGATCGGCATCGCCGCCGCCGCCCTTCTGGTGCTGGTCGCGATGCCGGCGGTCGGTCGCCTCTACCTCTCCCTCGTTGGCTACGGCATGTCGGGCGTCCTGGTGCGCGCCATGGTGTGCATGATCTGCCTGCTGCCGCCCACCATCCTCATGGGCGCCACCCTGCCGGCGGCCGCCCGCTGGCTCGAGGCCACCCCCGGCGGCATGGCCTGGCTGGGATTTTTCTACGGGGGCAACACCGCCGGGGCGGTGGGCGGCTGTCTCGTCGCGGGGTTCTACCTGCTCCGCCTCTACGACCACACCACCGCCACGCTCGTCGCCGTGACAGTCAACGCCGGGGTGGCGCTGACCGCCTTCGGGATCGCGCGCTTCACCCCTTTCGGGCCGGCCCCGGACCCGGCGCGTCCGGCAACGACGAGGCCCGACCCGCCGGCGGCTGGGATCTCCCCGACACAAACGGTGCTCATCGCCATTGGTCTTTCCGGCTTCTGCGCCCTGGCCGCCGAGGTCGTGTGGACCCGCAACCTTTCCCTCTTGCTGGGCGCCACGGTCTACACGTTTTCGATCATCCTCGCGGTGTTCCTCGCGGGCTTGGGTCTCGGCAGCAGCCTCGGCGCCACCCTCGTGCGCGACCAGGCCCGGCCCCGACTCTTACTCGCGCTCTGCCAGTTCCTCCAAGTGGGGGCCATCGCCTGGGCCGCCCACATCATGGCGCGGTCGCTGCCCTACTGGCCGCTGGATGCCTACATCCCGACCTCTCCCACCGTAAAATTCCAAATCGACCTCGTGCGCTGCGCCTGGGCGATCCTGCCCTCGGCAATCCTGTGGGGCGCGAGTTTTCCGCTGGCGCTGGGCTGTCTGGTGTCACCCGGCGCCGACCCCGCGCGACTCGTGGGCCGGGCTTATGCCGCCAACACCCTCGGCGCCATCATCGGCGCCGTCCTTGCCAGCCTGGTCCTGATTCCCCTCGTCGGCACCCAACCCACCCAGGTGACGTTGCTCGTCGTCTCCGCCCTCAGCGCTGCCATCGCCCTCCGGCCGGTGCGCTGGCCCACGGTGACCCTGGCGTCTGCCGGTTTGGTCGCAACGTTCCTCCTCGCTCTCACGCTTCCCCTCCTTCCCTGGCAACTGGTCGCCTACGGGCGCCACGTCGCCACGACCGATTACGACGCATCGCCGATTTACGTCGGCGAGGGCATGAACGCCTCCGTCGCCGTTTCGCAGACCCACGACGGCTCCCGCTATTTTCATGTCAGCGGCAAGACCGAGGCCTCGAGCCTGGTCAAGGACATGCGGCTCCAACGCATGCTCGGGCACCTCCCCGCCCTGCTGCATCCCCAACCCCGTTCGGTCCTGATCGTCGGCTGCGGCGCGGGCGTGACCGCCGGCACCTTCGTGCTGCATCCGACGATCACGCGCATCGTCATCTGCGACATCGAGCCCCTGATTCCCGAGATCGTCGCGACCTACTTTCGCCGCGAAAACCATGACGTGCTGCGCGACCCGCGGGTGGAAATCGTCCGCGACGACGCGCGCCACTACATCGCCACCACCCAGGAGAAGTTTGATGTGATCACGTCCGATCCCATTCACCCCTGGGTCAAGGGCTCGGCGGTGCTGTACTCGCAGGAATATTTTGCCCTGTGCCGGCAGCGCCTCAATCCCGGCGGCCTGATGACGCAATGGGTGCCGCTCTACGAGTCGAACCATGCCGTCGTCCAGAGCGAGATTGCGACCTTCTTCTCCGTGTTTCCCCAGGGCACGATCTGGGCCAATGACGACGACGGCCACGGCTACGACACCGTGATGCTGGGTCAGGCCGACCCGTTGCCGATCGACCTCGACGCCCTGGAGGTTCGCCTCGACCGCCCGGATCACGTCGGCGTACGCGCCGCGCTGACCGAACTCGGCCTCGGTTCCGCGGTCAGGTTGCTCGCCACCTACGCCGGACGGTTTGCCGAGCTCAAGACGTGGCTCGCCCCCGCCGAAATCAACCGCGACCGCAGCCTGCGTCTCCAATATCTCGCCGGCCTGCAACTCGACTCCAACGCCGGCGCCGGCGCCTACGCCGAGATCCTCCGGCAGCGGCAATTCCCCGCGGACATCTTCCTCGGCTCGGCGGCGCGCCTCCAGGAACTAAAGCAGGCCCTGCCCGCCACGCGCAAACCGGTCCCGGCGGCGAACCCGTCACCTTGACCGGCCCGCCCGCCCCCCCTCGCCCCGCTTCGTTCAGGGCGCGGGCCGCGGCCGATGCCGGGCGTCGAAGAAGTCGATCAGCGGATACACCGCCCGGTTCACGGCGCGGGCGGCCTCCAGCAATTCCGGCCACCCGGAACCGTCCGCGCGATAAAGGCCCTTGTTGGCGCCGCCGGCGGAGTCGAGCGCGACCGAGTCGGCATCGTCGTCCATGTATTTGAAATAATGGAAGCCGACGAGCGCCGGCGTCTCGTAGGCGGCCAGGGCAAAGTGCTGGTAGTAGCGCGCGCGATCCGCCTGGGTGCGTACGAGCCAGCCGGCCCCATTGGTGTTGGCGAGGCGCGGAGCGTCCATGGCCTTTGAATACCATTCGGTGAGCATCACGGGGCGCCGCATCGCCTCGCTCCACTCCTGGATTTCGTCCCGCTGCGGACCCCACTGGCCGTAGTAGTTGACGGCGGCGACATCGAGCCAGGGCGCGACGGCGGGCCAGAACCACGGGTTGTCGAACTGGCCGCGCCGCACGTTGAAACGCGGACCAAGGATGAGGTGATGGCGGTCCACCGCCCGCACCGCCTCGTGCACGATGCGGCCATAGGTCGCGAAAACGTGGGCGATGAACCGGTAGCGATCCTTGAGGGTCAGTTGCGCCGGATCGGACGGCCTGCCTTCGGCTGCGAGCCAGGCGAGCGCGGCGGTCCGCCCGTGGGACAGATAGGGATCCGCGGCCGGCAGGCGGAGGTGGCGATCGAGGAGATCGACTGGACACTGCAGTTCGTTGTCGGTGAAGATGCCGATGACGGACGGATCGTCGGCCGTCGCGGCCAGGGCGGCGGCCTCGTGCCGGGCCCAAGCCGGAAAATCGGGATGGAAGACCGGAAAACACTGCTCCGTGAAACCGGTGTGCCCGCTCGTGGCGTAGGTTTGTTTGTGCTCCCGGGCAAAGGCGCCCATGACGCTGAGCCGGATCGTCCACGGCAGTGCCTGTGGCGCCGTTTGCAACGCCGTCACCCCGCCGTTGCCGAGCCCGTTGAAACCGTGCCCACGAAGCTCCCGGGTGGCTTCGGCCGCGAAGGCGGCGACCCGCGACGCCGGCGTGGCACGGGGCGGACGAACACTGTTGACGCCGACGTGCCAGAACAGCTGGCCGGCCGGCGAGACGAGCCACCAGCGGTCAGCCACCTTTTCCGCGCGGAAAAAGCCGGTCGCTGGCCGCGCGGGACGATCGGTTCGGCCCCCCCACGTGTCGGTGGAAACCGGTGCGGCGGGCGCAAAGCCGTCGAGCCCGTCCAGGGTGCGGGTGGGCCGGCTGCGCCAGGAGCCACCCGGCCGGTTGCCAGGAGATTCGACGTCGACGAAGCGGTCGCTCCAGCGCGGCGTCACGGCCACCGCGGCGGAGCCAGCCCCGGGATAGCGGGCCGCCGTCGCGGCGTGCACCGCGGCGATCTCCGGCGGATCGAGGGCGCGCGACCACACCATGACTTCGCCCAGTCGGCCGCGAAAATACTGCGCGAGCGAACGACCCACGAACCACGGTGGAGTGTCCGTTGCCGGGATCGGCGCGGGCTGGGCGGCCTCGGCGATCTTACGTCCGTCGATCCAAAGCTCGGCCTGCCGGCCGTTCGCCGTCGCGGTGACGAGGGACCAGGATCGGAGCGGCAACTCGGGACCTTCGAGGACGAGTTTCTTTCCGCCGGCGAACAAGCCGAAAACCGGCCGGGCGGCCGAAAGATAGAGGCCGGTCACCGGGGTGGTCCAGGCGGGGTTGGGGTTGGGCCGGCCCACCACGGGGTCGGCGCCGCCGGAACGGACCGGCCAGATCCACACCGCCAGCGTCAGCCCGCCGGGAAACCGCAGCGCTGTCCGCTCTTCGACCCGCCCGCCAACTTCAAAACCATCGCAGTCGAGGCTGCGCGCCGCACCCACTTCCGGGTGGAAGACACTGTGGTCGAGGATGAGCGTATTGCCGGTGGGCGAGAGGTCCGCCACGCGGTTAGTCGCAGGCGCATCAAACCGCCAGTGGCCCACCAGCCCGGCCGCCGGCCATCCGGCCCGGGCCACCCCGACGGAGGTCATCGCTCCAACCAGGAAGACGAAGGCGCGGAGAGATGGAGGGTGCATGATTGAAAGACGCGGCGGCAGGCGGGACGGCCTCCTCGTTTTTTGGCCGGCAACGGGCAGGGAATGGCGGCGTGGACACTCGTCCTTCGCGTGGCCACCCCGTGGCCAGCCTCGCGGTATGGACCCGCCGGCGATGCAAGCGCCTCAAGCCTGGTCCGTCCTTCATCCACCTCGGCGCAAGACTTACTGGCATTCCCTTCGCCCAGGTTGGGCGGGCTGAAACCAATTCCCCTGGTCCAACCTTCGCCGCGGGCGCGGTGGGCGCAGCGGTCGTTTGGCGGTGATGCCGCTGGGAGTAGCGCCGCGTCTCTGACCGGCGGGCGCCAGTCGAAGACGGGCGCGACGGGAAGGACTGAACTTGACGCCACCGTCAACTTGGAGATGCGACCCTGCGCGGTCCACTCACACTCAGGATGTGGCAGG
>JBBRWR010000066.1:0-47617 GCA_038249085.1 Opitutales bacterium | reverse complement strand
GGCAAAAGCAGAAAACTCCAAACGCAGAGCCGGCGTTGCACCGGTTTTCGGTTCCTCGGGTTTGGGATTTGTTTCGAACTTCGAGCTTCGGATTTCGAGTTTCCCGGTGAAGCGCTTGGTTCCGGCTTCGCCGGGTTGGGAACAGTGGTTCTCCCTCCTTGCGCTGGGAATACGCGCGGATGACATCGACCGCTTCCTGGGCAAAACGGGGTGTGACCTCGGCGTGTTTGAAATCCGGCGCCACGGGACCCGCCCGCCAAAACGCCCCCTGAATGTTGTTCCAGCCATCCGGGTGGCCCACGCTGGTGCTGGCGGCCACCGTTGCGGTCGGTGGCAGCAGGGGCGAGCGATCGCGCACGTAGAAGAAGGGAGGGATGTCGAGCGACGCGTGCATGCCGAAGAAACTATCGAAGGCGCGATCCACCGGGCCGCCCTGCAGGGGCCGGGAGTAGTCGAACGGTTCCTTCGCCCCGCCCGAAGACGCCCCAAAGCCCTGATGCCACTTGCCCACCATCGCGGTCCGATAACCGCGGCCCGCGGATCAGAAGGAGTAGGTCGTGGTGAATCGAATCTCGCGCGGTGCCACGAGATCGTAGCGGCTGTAGGCCACGCCGCGGCCGCCGGGCAGGACAAAACCATCCGGAGAGTTCGCCGACGTCGAGAGCCGCACCGGAATGATGGCGGTCTGGTCGAAGAGGTTTGAGACGTTGACCTGGAACCGCACGCGTCCCGGAAGCTTCCCGAGTTTGGTCGAATACGCCATCATGGCATCGGCGGCCGCAATCTCCTTGCCGGTGATCTCCCGGCCGCTCGAGTCGGTGCCGATCACGTTCGCGTTGCGCCAGCGCCAGCCGCCGCCGAGCGTGAAGCCCTTGGCGAAGCCTTCCTTGAAATCGTAGGCGGTGAAGAAACTCACCTTGTGCGGTCGCACGCCCCAGCGTTTCTGCTGCGACTCCCGGTCGGAATTCGTGCTGTCGATGAGATTAAAAATCTCCTGGGCTACCGTCACGCCGTTGGAGCCGGTGGTCAGGGTGGAAAGGTTTGCCGCCGGCGACAAGTTGCCGAGTTCGATCCATTTGGCGACGGTGCCTCCGGCCACGAAGGCGGCCGGATCCACCACATACAGGCCGTTGGCATTCTGGCTCACTCCCTCCACGACCCGCACGCCGTCTTCCCGCAGCGTGAGTCCGTACCAATTCAGTTTCTCGGTGGCGAAGTTGGTCCGCCCGGAGTCGGTGTAGGAGTAATTGAGCACGAGGCGCCAGTTGCGCGTGAGATTGGTGGTGATGCGGGCCTCGTAGCCTTCGGAAACAAAGTCGGACGAAATGGCGTTGGCGGGCGGCGTGGAGGCGTCGTAAAGCGCCGCCCAGTCGCTCGCGGCGATGGGGCGGCCCGGCCCCACGAGGACATCGGCAAACGCGTCCATCACGCGGGTGTTCCGCGCCGGCGCCCCGCTCAGCCCGCTCGAGGTGATGCGTCCCTGCTCGCTGGCCTTGAAATAGACGAAGCGCGCGCTCACCCGGCCGTCGAGCAAATCGAGCCCGACGCCGTAGTCCTCGCCCTTGCCGTTTGACAGCGGCGCGAGATTGCCCAGCGGAAAGACGGTGCGGGCCAGCGGCGGCACGCCGACATTGGAGGAGCGGTTGGCGATGAGCGACAGCCAGTCGAGGACGTGGTAAACGCCGCCCACCGTCTGGGTGCGCGCCTTGACATGCGTGACGGTCGCCTTGGCCGGATCGCGATCGAAGTGGTCGCCCACCACGGGATCCTTGTAGTAGCCGAACTGGGTGACGGCGACGCGGTCTTCGCGGTAGCCCGCGGTCACCACGATCTTGTCGCGCCAGAAAGTGCTCTGCAGCACCCCGAGCAGCGAATCCGTATCCTGCCGCATCCCGCTATTGTTGGCCCCCGCGGCATCGTTGGCGAAGGCCAGATCGTAGGTTTTGCCGCCGAACTCGAACTGCTCCGGCAGCGCGCGCCAGTCGCCGGCCCGGTAGGTGCCATAGTCGCCCTCGGTGAGGTAGTTTCGCACCGCCACCCGGTTGTTCGCGTTGCTGGCCAGGGCGTTGAACGGACTGCCGACGAGGGAAAGCCACGAGAGCTCGTTGATGTCGGTTTGCGCCGAGGTCGACCACGCCCCGGCCAGGCGATGCCGGCCGAGCCAGGCGCGTTTGGGGTCGAACGCGTACGACGCCGCCACGCGGGTCTCCCGGAAGTCGCCATAGTGAATGTCTCCGCGCCAGTTGCCGTCGACGTACATCTGGCCGGCGAAGGGATTCGCCGGTCCGGCGATGCCGAGGGTGCGATTGGGATCGCCCCGCAACGTCGGATCGGCCCCCACGAGCACCCGGCTGGTCAGGGTCGTTTTCTGGAAGTTTTGGGCGACGTTCAGCCCCAGGGCCCGGGTGGGCTGCCAGCCCGCCGTGAGGGTGTAGTTGTAGAGCTTCTGCGCGCGAAACGCCCCGGAGCCGCCGGCGTTGGCCCAGCGCGGATAGAGGCGCTCGTCGTGGATCACGAGACCCGAGCCGGTCGTGCCGGGGGTGCCGTCCGGCGCGCGGACGGCGGCATTGTTGTACGAACCGGACAGATACGTGCCGACGGCGTCGAAGATCGTGCCCGAATTCTCAATGAAGACGGCCCGGCGATTCTGGCCGCCGCGGGTGCCGTTGCGCCCGGTGATGCCGAGCGCCACCAGGGCGGCATTCGGCGCCGCCGTGGTGGGAGTGACCGTGACCGCGTCCACCCCGCGCGCGGCGCGGTTGTCGTACCAGGCCAGAAATTCGTCCGAGGGAGGCATCGTCTTCATCACCGCGCCGCGGTCGCGGCCGGTCTCTCCCATCGCCTGCAGGGTCAGGGTGCGCACCGGCCGGAACAGCACCGCCGCGAAGACGCGTTTCTTGTCCTGAAAATCAAATTGCCGCCAGCCCCCGTTTTCCTGCTGCACAGCGGCGATCGAGACGGCCAGTTGGTCCTTCTTCAGCACCTTGTTCGCGTCGAGCTCGGCCCGGCTGCGATTCCAGGAGCCGAAGCCGTACCGCAAGTTCGCGCTGTCGCCGCGCGTGACGGCCACCTTGGAGGTTTGGTTGAGCAGACCGCCGGGAGCGCCGACGCCGAAGAGAATGCTGTTCGGCCCGCGGGTGTCGTCGAAACGGCCGACCCGGTAGGGATCCATGTTCGTGATGTTCGTGAAGTAGTCCATGCCCTGGCTGGCGGCGAGTCCCCGGACGGCCGTGCGGTTGACCAGATTCTCCCCCGAGATCATCGGATTTTGCCCCGACCCGGTTTGCCACGCATTCGTGTCCATCTCGGAGTTCACGGTGTAATCGAGCAGGCCGGAGAGATCGGTGATCGCGAGGTCGTCGAGAAATTCCTTGGTGAACACGGAGACGGAGCCGGCGGTATCCCGGAGGCGGGCATTCAGGCGACTGCCGGCGAGGGTATTCTCCGCGAGGTAGCCGACATCCTTGGTCGTATTGACCTCGAAGGGGCTCAGTTCGACGACCGGCTCCCGGACCGTGCCGGGGGTGGGGGAACGGGGCGCCAGCGGAGTGGCGACTTGGGCGGAACAAAAACTGGCGGTCAGCCAGGCGATGAGCAGGACGATCGATCGCGAGTGCATAGGGTCAACGGGGTTCAGTTTGGCATGGGGGCGGAGGTCCGGGCCGACCGAGGTCGGCTGGCTACAATATATCCGGGAGGTATCGGATTATCCGTGGTCGTTGGGCAACGGGTTTAGGCTGACGGTATTGTCAGGTCGCGGTGGGGCCTTGGGTTCGTCGGCGGATGAAGGGATTTCCGTGAGATCGGGATCCCCGTGGTGGTTGAAACAGTGCTCGCTGGACGGGCAAGGGGGACGCAGCGTCGCGGCGTGCTCCCTTTTCGTACACCCTTTGGCCGCATCGTCGCCGCATTGGGGCTGGCCGCCGCGGCGTCGGGCGGGGTGCGAGGAACCGCCGAACCGGCGGCGACCGTCATCTGGCGACTCGACCAGGTGAGCCGGGTCGGCGGGCACGCGACGGAGATCCTCGGCGCGCCCCGGGTGGTGGGCGGCGCGGTCGGGTTCGACGGAGTCAAGGACGGACTCTTCGTGTCGGCCCTTCCGCTGGCGGGGGCGGCGCAGTTCACCCTGGAGATTTTGTTCAAGCCGGAGGAGGGCGGGCCGGCCGAGCAGCGCTTCCTTCACCTGCAAGACACGAACGAGTGGCGCGTGATGATCGAGACGCGGCTCGACGGCCGGGGCGGCTGGTGGCTCGACACCTACCTGGGCTCGCCGAAGGGCGGGACGCCGTTGATCGATCCGCAGCGGGTGCATCCGACGAACCGGTGGTATTGGGCGGCGGTGCGCTACGACGGAGAGACGATGACGCACTACGTCAACGGCGGGAAGGAACGCGAAGCGACCCCCGTGAAATTCGGTCCGCTCGGTGCGGGCCGGATCTCGCTCGGGGTGCGCCAGAACAAGGTCTATTGGTTCAAGGGCGCGATTCGCGAAGTGCGGTTTACGCCGGTGGCGCTCGCCGCGGAGGCGTTGCAGCGGACGCCGTGAGGAGGACGATCACGCGCGGCTAGTTTTGTTTTTGGGCCGACGAATCGTGGGTTCCGGAAGACCCCGTCGAGGAACCGGAGGAGCTGCCTGAGCTGCTGGACGAGCCTGACGAACTGGATGAACTGTGAGAAGAGGACGAGCCGGAGGACGAGCCGTACGAATAATTGTAGTCCGTGTAGCGGTCGTAGCCGAACACGGAACGATTGTAGGCGGAGAGACTGGAGGAGTAATTTACATATCGGAGGTTGGAACTGCTGTTGGCGACATAGGTGATGGCGCGCAGGGGATTGGTGCGCCAGCCGAGGAATACGGCGTGGCCGGCTGTATCCGGATCGGTGATGCTCGGGGTGAAGTCGATGCGCAGAATCCGGTCCGCATACGCCAGGTTGTTCACCAGCACCAGGCCGAGTGCGGCGAGTTCGGGTTTGACGGCCCCGAGGACGTTGGCCCATTGCGCCGCGTTGGGTTGATCGGTGCCATTGACCGTCATGGCGAGCGCAACGCGATTGCCGGTCTCCTGGCGGAGCGAGTGGCCGCAGCCGGAACTCAGGAGGCCCACGGTGAGCGTCACGATGAACGTGGATCGGGAGCGGAATAACGTGCTCATGGTCACTCGAGGTTGAGATGAGAGCAGGAAAGAGGAGGGCAAATGCCGTCCGGACGTTGAATGCTAATCACGATCCGGGCCGGGGCGCAATCTCACTCCCATCCGGGTCGCGACGGTTGCCCAAGGGATTGGAGTGCGTGAAGGGCTTGCTTGCGTGCATCGATCCTGGCGGGCGGGGAAGCCCGCCAGAATCTGCGACGCTGGGCGGCCGAGCGGCTCCGTGGGCGTTTACCAGCGCAAAGCCCTGCGATGGCGGCGGATCGCCGCCATCGTCCAAACCTGACCTCCAACAAATCTCACTGGGGCATCGCGGATCACCGACCGGATTTGAGGCCGGCGGCCTGCCGCTTTGCCACTTCCGCGAGATGTCCGGCCGGCGGCGTGCGGACGACACTGTCCAACAAATCGCGGGCGGCGGCAACGTTGCCCTCCTTCGCCAAATGCGCGGCGGCCGTGAACGAAGCATGGGCGGCCGGGATGCGCAGGTCGGCGGGACCGGAGGTGAGCACCTTCTTCAAGGTCTTGGCCGCCTCGGTGGTGCCGATCATCCCGAGGGAAGCCACGGCTTCCTCGGACACTCCGCGTTTCGGATCGAGGGCCAACTTCTGCAGCTCGGGCACCGCCGCGATTTCGCGGCGCACGCCGAGTGAGTTCACCACCCCCGCCAATTGGCGTCCGCTGAGCCGGCCCATGGCCTGGCGCAGGGCGTCACCGGCGGAGGGATCCTTGATCCCCTCCAATCCGCTGCGGGCGTAGTCGGCGAGGTGCTCCTGATCGAGCAGGGCGGCGAGGGCGGGCACGGCCGACGGGCCGCCAAAGATGGCGAGCTCCTGGCAGGCGCGGGCCTTCTCATGCAGTTCGGCGCCCGAGGCGAGCACGGCCAAGGCCGCGGTTTCGGGGTTTTCGGCCGCAGCGCAGGGGGCGGCCAACGCCACAGTCAACAGGGTCGGCAAGACGAAACGAAGGGAGATCATAGGATGAGCCGTGAAGGGTTTGCTTAGGCGTGCCACGGCGAGCGGCGGGCGCGACTGCATTGGCGATTGGCTTCAGCGTCGTTCACGAAGGTCTCGGTGACGGGATCGAAGTTGACCTTGCGACCGAGGCGCCAGCCGATCGAGGCGGCATGGGAGATAATATGGCCGCGGCGCGTGACGTCGGCATTGGCCGCTGGCTTGGCCCGCGACTTGACGCAGTCGAGGAAATTGCGGACGTGCTTGCTGGGGTCGGTGCCCGCCATCGGAGCGGGGGTGCCTCCCGACAGCAGCGCAGGGGAGGAAACCGCGACCTTGCCGGAGTCCGCCGCCTCGACCCAGCCTTCGTCGCCCTCGAAGCGCACCGGGCAGGTTCCTGGGACCACCCAATTGCCTTCGCCCTTGAAGCCGGCGAGGCGCATGACGAGTTTCACGCCGTTGGCGTACCGGCCGTGGATGGTCTGCCCTTCGGCCTCAAACTCCACCGGCGTGGTATCGTCTGCGTTGGCCGCCCACTGGCAGAGATCGACGGTGTGCGCGCCCCATTCGGGCAGGGCCGCCCCGCCGTGGAAATCGTAGTAACCCCGCCAACGTCCGTTCACGTAGTCCTTGTTGTAGGGGCGCCACGGAGCCGGGCCCAGCCAGCGATCCCAGTCGACCACGTCGCGGGTCGGCTCGGGTTCGGTGGGCAGCCATTTGTGGCTCTCCTGGAGCGGGAGGATCCCGGCGTGGACGGTGTGGATTTTCCCGAGACGGCCGCTGCGCGCCAAATCGGCGGCAAACCGGAAGTTGTCGACATTGCGGCGCTGGGTGCCGGCCTGGAATACCCGCCCGTAGCGGTTCACCGCATCGGCGAGTTCCTGGCTCTCGCGGATCGTCATGCTGCAGGGCTTCTCGCAATAGACATCCTTGCCCGCCTTGACCGCGAGGATGGTGGCCAGCGCGTGCCAGTGATCGCCGGTGGCAATGAGCACGGCGTCAATATCGGCCCGACCGAGCACTTCGTACATCTCGCGGGTCTTGACGCAGTCCTGGTTGTTGTATTGCCGGTTGGCCATCACGCGGACGACTTCGCGGCGGGTTTCCTGCACGTCGGCAATCGTGACAAACTGGACGTCGGCCTGGCTGAGAAACGCCTTGAGATCCTCGCGGCCCCGCGGACCGATGCCGATGCCGCCGAGCACAATCCGGTTGCTGGGGGCCACGGTTCCGTTTTTCCCCAGGGCGGAAGCGGGAATGAAGGTGGGCATGCCCAAGACCAGGGCGGTGCCTTTTAGAAAACGACGTCGGGTGAGTTTCATGGTGGTGACGGTCAGGATAACGTTGGGGGAGAGGGGTTGAAGGATGCCGGAACTTCCGGGGCTCAGGTGACGTGGGGCAGGGCGGAAGGGGTCGAGGCTCCGCGTCTTCCCCCTGAGAAGCAAACAGCCGTCCGCGACGGCGGGAGGGATCCGCCCGGAGCGAGGTTGATCGCTGGGCAACAATCAGCCGGGCCACTGGGCCCATCGGGCGACTGAACCGGTCGACATGAAAATGTCACGATAGTCCAAGCGAATGCTCCGTCAGGCCCGTGGTCAAGGCGCGAGTCCTCCGTCCGTGCAATCCGGCGTCGAGGGTCCGCGATCAAGACCCCGGTTGGGGGGGGCGCTTACGTTCGCCGCGACCACGTCACGCGGTTGTGAAGCGTGGTGATCTCGACGAGCCCGGGCGCGTCGTGGTTTCCTCGGCGGTGTCGTCGCCGTTGGCGTCGCGGCCCTGCGTGATTTCCCAGGAACCGGGGTCGACGTTCCAGCCGGTCAGGGTGGCGACGGTGAGATCAGCCGGCGCTCGAGGGTGGGTCGGCGGGACGCGCCGGAAGCCACCGCCACCAAGATCAAGCGATCGTCGGCGGCGAAGCGCGTGAGGCTCAACCGATGCGGGTCGAGCGGCCGCTTTCGGGTCGCGGCCACCGAAATCGGGGCGCCGCCAGCGGAGCAGCGGGTGTCTGGACGGTCGCCCCGTCGGTGTTCTGCAACGTGAGGTTGGGCCGGGTGGCACCGCCGGCAGTTTGGCCGTTGACTGTATCGCAGGACTCCGTTCGTCAATTTGATGACCGCAGCAGTCTGAGCCATCCTCCGCCACCCGGCGTCTGACCTCCACCCCATGAATTCTTCGATTCCGCGACAAATCCTGGTGCGTATCGGATTTCTCCTCGCAGCGCTGCTGGCCATCAATCTCAGCATCCTGGGCGGTCTCGCGCTGGTCGAGCGGCACGCCATCGGAAGAATCGTCGCCGATGAGCACGAAGAACACGGTCGGCTCATCGATGGCATTCTCAGCATGGCGGACAAACCGCTGCACTTGTTTGTCGAGAGTTACGCCCGGCGCACGGTGCTCACCCGGCCTGACGGCCGCACCGCCGAGGCGGAATCCGTCCTCAACGCGGGTTTGCGCACCCACGAACTCGACGCCGCCTGGGTGTTGGAGGCCGACGGATCGGTGCGGTTCCAGATCACCTCCTCGGGCACGCCCCCGCAGCCGCCGCCGCTTCCAACTCCGGAACTCGTCCGGCTGCAGTCCCGCCAGGTGCATTTCTTCGTCGCACGCCTCGGCACGACCTACGAGGTGCGCGGGGCGCGATTGGCGGCCAACGGCACGGCTCCGCAGGCACCGCGCGGGTGGATCTTCGCGGCGAAACGGTGGGATGGGACCGGTTGGATCACCGCGGCGCTGCCGGGCGACGCCCATCTCGAAGTGATTCCGCCCGCCGAGATGGGACGGGCTCCGGGGTCGTCGACCACGGTGCGAATCGAGCGCACGTTGCGCGACTTTGCGGGGGTGCCGGTTGCGGGAATCCGTCTCGATGGCGAACCGCCGGAGGTCGCGCTGATGGGGGCGGCGAATCGGGTGGGCCTGATGCTGGTCGGAGTATTCGGTGTGATCACCATCGGCCTTTCCGGGTTCTGCTTCTGGCGGTGGATTGTCATTCCCGCCGGTGCCATGCGGCGGAGCCTCGCCATTCAGGATCCCCGCCCGCTGCAGCCGCTCTTCGCGGCCGGTGGCGAAATGGAAATCCTGGCCGAGCTCGTGCAGGACTCGATGGCAACGCGCCGCCAGCTGGAAGAGACCCTCAAGGAGCGGGCCCGGCTCAGCCGCGATTTGCACGACGGCGTGATTCAAACCATCTACGCGGCCGGCATGAACATCGCCGGGGCACGAACCCTGATCGAATCCCACCCGGCCGTGGCCGCCGCCCGGCTCGACCGGACCTGCGCGGCGCTCAACAGTGCCGTCCTCGACGTGCGCAGCTTCATCCGTGACCTGGAACCGGAGGCCCTGGACGCCCGGATGTTCCGCCTGAACGTCGAGTCCGTCTGCGCGCTCCTCCTGCCGATCCGACCGGTCGAGATGCGTACAAAGATAGATGATACCGTGTGCGCGCGGCTCACGCCAGACCAGCGGCGGCACGCCCTGCAAGTCATCCGCGAGGCGCTGGCCAACAGCCTGCGGCATTCGAGCGCCGCGACCGTTACGGTGCGCCTGCAGGCCCGGGCCGGCGGCAGCGTGGTGGAAATCGAGGATGACGGCACGGGGTTCGACCCGGCGGTCCCCGGCGACGGGGGCGGCGGCTTGAAGAACCTGGTCAGCCGGGCGGCGGAAGTCGGCGGCGCGCTGGAAATCACGAGGGTCCGGCCGCACGGTACCTGCGTGCGTCTCACCCTTCCCTTTCCGTTCCCCCGATGACGACGAATCCTTTCCCCTCCGTGCGGGTGTTGGTCGTGGACGACAGTCCGCTCGTCCGCGAAGGCGTCCGGGCGGTGCTGGAAGGCTACGGGCGCGAAGCGGGTCTGACGGTCGTCGGTGAGGCCGCCACCGTGGCCGAGGCCATCTCCCGGGCGGAGACCACCCGGCCGGATCTCGTGCTGATGGACATTCGCCTGCCGGACGGATCCGGCCTCGACGCCTGTCGCGCCCTGCAGCGTTCGCAGCCGAAACTGCGTATTTTGATTCTCACGTCATACGCCGAGGACGAATTGGTTTTCGAGGCGTTGAAGCTGGGCCTGGGTGGCTACGTGATGAAGGACATCAATCCACGCGGCCTGGTCACGGCCATCTGTGACGTGATGGAAGGAAGGGCCGTGCTGGCGCCGAACGTCTCCAATCAGGTGGTCCGGCTTGTGCGTTCGGGCGGCCGGCCGGCCGACGCGGAGAGCCGTCTGGCGGCGCTCTCCGGCCAGGAACGCCGCGTGGTTGCGCTCGTCGCCGACGGCCTGACGAACAAGGAAATCGCGGGGCAACTTGGCTTGAGCGACAACACCGTCAGAAATTACCTGATCAGCGCCTGCGGCAAGCTGGGGGTGAAGCGCCGCTCGGAGGCGGCCGTATGTTACTACAAGGGATCGCGCGGCGGGGGCCAGTCGGGATAGGTTGGGTGCTTTCCCCTAGCTGCGGCTAGGTGCGAAAGACAGGTCAAACGGTACTACCGGGGATCCGGGGGTTCGCCTAAAGTGGGGGTGGCCAATCGACCCGGCCAACTTGTCCAGTCACCCCGGCATTCGCAGCCGTCACGGCGCCCCAAAAACAGAACATCCCATGAAAAAAATACCAACCTGTCGCGTTCGAATGGTGTCGGGCATTTTGCTGGTGTTCGGAATGAATCTGTTGGCGCCGGCGACGGCCTCGGCGGGTGACGGCAAGTGGACGCTGCTCGGGTGGAACAACCTCGGCATGCATTGCATGGATGATGACTACGAGGTGTTCAGCATCCTGCCGCCGTTCAACACCGTGAACGCGCAGTTGATCGACGCCAACGGCCGACTGGTGAAGAATCCGGCGGGACTGAAGCTCACGTTCGAGGCCGTGGCCGATCCGAGCGGATCGATTAACCGGACCTCCGTCGGCAAGACGAATTTCTGGTCCACCGCCCCCTTGATGTACGGCTCCTACCTGACCGTGCCGGATGTCGGCCTGGCGGGCGTGAAGATGCCGGGCCTCGCCAATATTCCGCAAACGATCCCGTGGGGTGGAAGTGCGAGCCTGAATTGGTTCGAAGCCACGGGCATCCCCCTCACCCCGACCGACGATGCCGGACATCAGAACGCCTATCCGTTGATGCGCTTGAAGGCGCGGAACTCCGCTGGCGCGGTCCTGGCCCAGGCCGACGTCGTGTTGCCGGTTTCGGATGAGATGGATTGCCGCGCCTGCCACGCCTCCACTTCCGGTCCGGCGGCCCGCCCGGCGGTCGGCTGGGAAAACGACGCGAATTCCAAGCATGATTTCCGCTACAACATCCTCCGGCTCCACGATGAAAAGCATCTGGCCTCCGGGGTCTTCACCCAGGCGCTGAGAACCGCCGCCTATCGGGCCGAGGGACTCTATGCCACCGCCAAGAGCGGCATTCCCATCCTGTGCGCGGAGTGCCACAAGTCCGAGGCCCTGCCGGGCACCGGCATTGGCGAAATTTCGCCGCTCACGCGGGCGATGCATGCCTTGCACGCGAAGGTCACGAGTCCGGCGAATGGCCTGAGCCTGGACTCGGCGGTAAATCGGAGTGCCTGTTATCAATGCCATCCCGGCTCCACCACGCAATGCCTCCGCGGCGCCATGGGTGCGGCCATCGACCAGAATACCGGAACCCTCGCGATGCAGTGCCAGAGTTGCCATGGAGGCATGAGGGTCGTGGGAGCGTCCACCCGCACCGGCTGGCTGGATGAACCCAATTGTCAGGCGTGCCATACGGGCACCGCCACGAAGAACAGCGGGCAAATTCGTTATACGAGTGTCTTCACCGACACCGGCGCGCTGCGCCAGCCGGCGGTGGCGACATTTGCGACGAATCCGGACTCTCCCATGGCTGGAATTTCCCTCTATCGTTTTTCCAAGGGGCATGGCGGCCTGCAATGTTCGGCCTGTCACGGTTCCACGCATGCGGAGTGGCCGTCCGTGCACACGAACGACAACATCCTTGCCACCAATCTCCAGGGGCACGCCGGCGTCTTGACCGAGTGCAGCGCCTGTCATGCGCAGGTGCCCGAGACGGTGTCGGGCGGACCCCACGGCCTGCATCCCGTGGGCATGCAATGGCTCGACCACCACGGCGACGCCGCCAAGAAGGCGAGGAACGGCGAGTGCCAGTCCTGCCATGGTGCGACCTATCGCGGCAGCGTCCTGGCGCGCACCAAGGCGGCGCGAACGTTCCGGCACGACGGGCACACCATGAACTTCTGGTCCGGGCAGACGCTCAGTTGTTATGAATGCCACGCCGGTCCCTCCGGCGAGGGTTCCGCGCCCCGCGCCCCGTCGGTCAGCGCCAGCACCTCGATTACACTGACTTCCGGCGCGCCGGTGGTGGCGAAGACCATTTCAATCAGTCCAAGCCGGGGCGTGACGCTGCGGATTGTGGACCAGCCCCAGCACGGCACGGCGGCGGTGAAAGGCACGGCCGTGGTCTATTATCCATTCACCGGATACAAGGGAGCTGACGCCTTCACCTATGCCGCGTCCAACGGCACGCGGGAGTCCAATCTCGGCCGGGCGGCGGTGACCGTGCAGTAGAGCGATGGGCGGGGCGGAGGGGCGGACCGAATCGGGCCGGCCTCCGCCACGGATGGGGCCGGCCGGCGCGGCGCGGTGGCCTCAGGCGGCCGGGCCCGAACCCGCTGCCCGCGGGAGCAGCAATTGAAACTCAGCCCCGCCCGCCGCGGGGTTGACCACGCGCAGTGTCCCCCCGTGCCGCTCGACGGTTTCGCGCGCGGTCGCGAGACCCAGCCCGGACCCGCTGGCCCCCTTCGTCGAGAAGAACGGCTCGAAGATGCGATCCCGCAGCGCGGGATCGATGCCGGGCCCGTTGTCGCGGACGCGGATCAGCACGGAGGGAACTCCCGCCAGGTGCGCTGGCTCGGGCAGCCAGGCCTGCCCATCCGCCGTGCATTCGCAACCGATGGAGATCTCGCCTCCCGGCCGATGACCAATGGCGTCGCGGGCGTTTTGCACCAGGTTGAGCAAAACGCGCTGCAACGCCGTGCCATCGACCTTCACCCACGCAGGTTCCAGGGGCGGATACAGTCGCAAGGGTACGTTTTCGGGCACAATCAGGCGGAGCTCGGGAAAGATCCGATCGAGCCACGCGTGCAATTCGATCGAGGTGCGGGCGGCGGGCGAGGGCCCACGGCGGGCGAATGAGTTCAGATCGTCCACGATGGTCAACGTTTCCCTGAGCAACGGCTGCAATTTCCCGAGGTCCGCCCGGACGTTGCCCACCTGCTCCTGCGCGTTCAACAAGGCTGCGTCCAATTGCAGGCCCAGCAGACCCAGGCTGCGGCTCAGACTGTCCGCGATTCCGCCGGCGACCGCTTCCAGCGTGTGCAATCGGTCCACCTGCCGGAGATGTTCTGCGCGGGCCACCTGCTCGCTCATGTCGCGCTGGATCCCCACAAAGTGGGTGATGTCGCCGCGATCGTCAGCCACGGGGGCGATGGTAAGCAGCGCGGGGTAGTACGTGCCGTCCTTCCGGCGATCGACGATGTTGCCGGACCAGGTCTGCCCCGCCGTGATCATCGTCCAGAGTGCCCGATAGTGGCTTTGGCCGTGCGCACCACTCTTGAGCACCGAGGGGCTGCGGCCCCTGACCTCGTCCGGCGCGTATCCCGTCAGCTTCGAAAAGGCGGGGTTCGTGTATTCGATGTCGCCGTTGACATCGGTGATGAGGATCGCCTCACCCGCCTTGTCGATGGCGCGCGCCAGGGTCCGCAACCGGCGGTTCCACCGGTCGGCCCGCGCCAGGTGCCACTGCACCACCGCGCCCAGCACCACGAAGAGGAGGAGCGTGAAGCTGCGCATCCAGATTTCGTTCGCGTCGCCGTGTACCAGTTCATGCCAGAAACTGCCGCCGTGGAAGAGCAGGGAGTGAAAGGCCGCTTCAATGTTCCAATAAAGGACGCCGATGACGAGGCCGGCCAGGCTGGCCGGGCCCCACAGAAGTGCGCAAGCGGCCATCGCGCGGCTGTGAAGTCTACGCTGCATAAAGGAAGAGACGACACGGCAGCAACTCAGGGACGATGTGTCAAAGGAACGAAAGCCGCCCGGCGGCGAATGAGGGCGGGCGGAAGCCGCCGCTACCACGTCACCCGGTTGTTGAGCATGGTGATCTCCTCGATCTGGTGGTTGGGGTCGAGTTCGACGGTTGCGCCGGTGAGCGACGCGCCGGGCGGCACCGCCAGCGTGACTTCGACGGTGCACGGATGCAGATCGAGGGGGGCCTCGAGCGCGGGGACACCGGTAGTCGCGATGATTTTTCCGTCGGCAGCGCGGAGCACGACGGTGCTCGCGGGGGCGGGTACGGAGCCGAGGCTGTGCACCCGCACGCGCAGGCCGCCGGCGATTGGGGTGACGTCCTCGCGATCAAGCCCGAGATCGGGGCGCGACCAGTAGGGTGTTCCCGGGGTCTTGAGGCGCAGGGTGAGGATCGTGGTCGCGCGGGGCGGGAGGGTGAAGTCGAGCGAACGCGAGCGCTCGAAGGTGGCCGTGCGCGTCGTGGTTTGCCCGGCCGTGTCGTCGCCGTTGGCGTCGAGGCCCTGCGTGATTTCCCAAGCGCCGGGGTCGATGTTCCAGCCGGTCATGGTCGCGATCACCGGGAAAGTTTCGAGGTTGCAGGCGATGACCTTGAACGCGGTCGGCGTGGCGTCGGGCAGGAGAAGGGCGATACTCTGGTCGGTCGAGGGTTGACGGAATTTCCAGCTCACCGTGTGGCCCGGATAGAGGGCATTGCGCACGAGGGCGACGCCGCCGAGGCGGGCGCGTTGGATGTCGGTGGTCGGCACGCCGACGCGATCGATCCAGAGGCTGCCTTCGGTGTTGATATACTCCAGAGCGGCGCAGGTTTCGATTTGCGCCGCGTAAAGCGTCTCAAGGGCGCGTTTGTCGCCGGTCATCTGCCAGGCGAAGTGGCCGGCGCTGGGGCCGCGGAAGCTGGCGGCGGGAGAGGGGGCGCGGCCGTCGCCGGGCCGGGTCTCCGCCGGGGTGGCCTGCTCGCCAGCGTTGAAACGCGGACCCCAGTCGGCGCGGAGGTCGAGGATGTCGAGCGCGTTGGCGTTGATCGCCATCACGGAGAACATGCCGCCGTCGACGACGGGCGCGAGGTAGCGCTGCTCGCCGGTCCACTTCCAGGCGCCCCAGAACAGGTGCCACGGGTTCATGCTGCGGGTGGCGGTGCGTTCGGCATCGTCGGCGAAGCGGATGGCAGTGGGCAGGGAGCCGCCTTCGCTCCCGCCGCGGCGGCCGGAGGTGCGATTGCCAGTGGCGGTCACCCCGGGCTTGCGGTGAGCGAGCAGGCCGTCGGTGAGTTCGAGCAGGTATTTCTTCGCGGTCGGGTTGCCGTTGTACTCGACGAGCAGCTGCGGCACCTGGCAGACGAGATAAGAGTAGGGCTTGGAGGTGCCCCAAGGCTCCTCCTCCGCCAGACGCGAACCGCTGTAGTAGGAGGAGCGGATGTGGCGGTGGCCGGCGGGGTTGACGCCGGTGATGGACTCGACGCCGCGGGCGGTCTCCATCGCCCGCTCGAGCTGGCGCGGGCTGGCGTAGTCAAGGATGAGGTTTTGCGCGAGGCAGTTGATCCCCTCCTCGTAGCTGTGCAGTTCGTCGGACTGGATGGTCGGCAGACCGCGGGTGAACATGCCGTTCCGATACGCGGCATCCAGGAGCGCGCGGAGCGAGTCGCGAATCTTGTCCGGGTTGCTGCCCATGAGGGCGACGCCGGGCCACGTGTTGGTGAGATCGACATCGTCGGAGATCCCGCCGCCGAAGTCACCGTACGGCACCTGGCGGTGATCAATGTACCAATTCACGAATTTCTTGATGCGGCCGAGTAGCTCGACCTGGCGGAAGGCCCAGAGGGGCAGACCCGCGGGCGCCACCGGTTGCGTGAACGGCACGCGTGCGCCGCTCATGCCGGCGGCGGCGTAGCGGCGGCCGAGCAGGTGCTCGGGGTTGACGCGCAGGAGGTCGGTGAGGTCGGCCTCAAAACGGTTCCAAAGATCGAACCGCGGGCTCCGTGGGTGCTCCTCCACCAACATCGCGTAGCTGTCGCGCGCCTGGGTGAAGCGGTCGAGTTCGTGTTCGGCGCGCGCGGTGGCCCGGGGCTTGAAGACGAGGCGCAGTTCGGCCCCGGCGAGGGCATTGGCGGAAAAGTCCGGCCCCGCCCCCGCGACGGTGAGCCACAGATCGCGGCCTGCGGGCAGGAGGCGGTCGCGCCCATCGAGCCAGAGGGTGTGCGCCGCGCCGGGCTTCACACTGAAGGTGAAGTCGAACAGCAGGCGGGCGGGCCAGAGCGGGTCGTGGATCTGGACGTTGAGCGGGAAGAGTCCGCCGTGTGTGGCTTCGACGGCGAGGGCAGGCAGATCGAGGGCAAGGCCGTCGAGGCCGTCGGTGAGGCGATCCCAGGAATTCGGGATGATGACGTGGACGATGGGCAGCGACGGCGAGGCCAGCCGGCGCTCGATGGTCGGCCGGCGGGACGCGCCGGACGCCGTGGCCACCAGGGTCGCGCGCTCGTCGCTCGCGAAGCGCGTGGCGATCAGCCGGCGGGCTTCGAGTGACAACGGTGCCGCGTTCGGAGCCGCGCTGACCGGGGTGGCCCGGCCGGGGCCGGGGGCGAGGACGTCGGCATCAGGAAACTCGAGCCGGAAACTCAGCTTGGTGCTGCCGGCCGGTTCGGCGCCGGCGGCGACGTGGTAGGCGGCGAGTTCGCCGATGGGTTGTTCCTGCTCGGCGTTGGTGAAGCGGATCTTTCCGCCCGTCTGGGTCGGGAGGGCATGGATGGTTTTCTCCTGCGCCCTGGGGCGTTCGAAGAGCAACGCGGCGGCGGGAGCGCTGCCGGCGTTTTCAAGCTCGGTGCCCGGTGGCAGCTGCTCCATCCGGCCCCAGGCGGCGCCGGAGAGTTCGAGGTGGTTCCACGGCTCGGCGGGCAGCGCGAAGGTGATCGCCTTGCCCGACTCGACGTAACAATCCCAGTCGGGCAGCGTGAAGTAGTCGTGGCGGCCGGGGAGGCGCGAACGGTTGTAGACGCCGGGCCAGGTGGTCTCGCGAATGCCGTCGGTCGCCTTCCACCACCAGCGCTTGAGATCGAAGGCGTCGTGGATTTCGACTTTGCGAATCGTGACGACCGGGCCGGCGGGAAGTTCGGGCGGTGGGTCGGCCGGGCGGGTGAAACCGTAGCGGGTCCACCATTCGTTCCGCGTCACGGGATCGGCGAGCGAGCGGGCGGCGAGTGGCGGCAGGACGGGGGCTTCGCCGCGCGCGAGGGTGGCCACTGCGTCGTCGGCGAGCATCCGGTCGTAGATGCGGAGCTCGTCGAGGTCGCCGCCCCGGGTGAAGTTGTAGTCACTTTGGACCTGATACGGGCTGATGATGCGCGAGTGCGGTCCGAATTGATCCAGGGCGACGTCGAGGACGGCGGCGGTTTCGTTTTGGCCGGCGAGTTGGCCGTTCACGTAGAAACGGATCCCGCGCGTCTCGTCCCACGCGAGCGCGAGGTGCGTCCAGGCGGAGGGCGGGGGAAACGGTTGCACCGCGGCCGACACGCGCACCCGTGCGAGGCTGGCGTCGGTGACGAACGCGTCGAAGCCATGGCCGTTGTAGTCGAGGCGCAGCCAGACCATGTCCCAACTCGAGTGGTCGCCGAAGCCGACGCGGAAGACGGGGAATTCCGTGGGACCGACCGGATAGCGGGAGCGCCAAAAAAACGAGAGGGTGCCGCGCTGGCTGTAGATGTTGCCGGGGGCACGCCAGGCGAGGCGTTGCAGATCGGCGCATTCCAGGGCGGCGCCGCTGGCGCCGCCCGCGATCTTGGTCACGGCGGTGGCAAACGTCGGTTCGGCGGTGCCGGGCGCCGCGAAGTCGGCGGTTGTGCCCTGCTCGCCGGAGACGTAAAAGAGCAGGCCGGGCTCGGGTTGGGAGGAAACGCCTGGAGTGGCGGCTGGCGCGAGGTCGAGGGAGGCGGCGAGCGCGAGGGCGCTGCCGGCGAGAAGGAGGATGCGCATGGGGTAAGGGGAAGAAGAGGGTGCCGATCCGTGTTGAAGTACGACGCAGCCGCGCGGGAGGCGTTGCGCGACCGGGGTGGGAGGTGTCTGCCCGGGCGGGATTCCCGGGCCGGGCCGACCGGGAGCGGCCCTTTTCCGGCAGAGGGATTTGATGTTTCGACAAAGGCAATCCTTGCGGTGATCGCGGGAGTGGGTCGGAGTTCTGCCGCCCCCTCCCCCTACTATGTCCAACCTTCTCCTGCGGTTCTCGTGGTTTGTGGTCGTTGTCCTGTCGGTGCGCGCGGCCGAAGCCCCCGCCGCGGCCGCCCGGCCCACGAAGGATGCCCACGGCAACCCGATTCGCTATGCGGCCACGGGCCACGCCTCAAACTACGACGAGGCGCGGGTCGGAAACTACACGTTGCCGGACCCGCTGGTGATGCGCAGCGGCGAACGCGTGCGCGATGCGGCCATGTGGCTTCAGCAGCGCCGCCCGGAGCTCATCCGGCTCTACGAACAGGAGATCTGGGGCCGTGTACCGGCGACCGCGCCAGCGGCGAGCTTCGAAGTGGTATCGACGGAAGCCGGAGCATTGGAGGGCGTGGCGGTGCGCAAGCACCTCCTCGGGCATTTCCGGAGCCCGGCCGGCGAAGTGAAGGTTAATGTGGTGCTCTTCCTGCCGGCGAAGGCCCCGGCTCCGGTGCCGGTGCTCCTGCATGTGCTCTTTGGGGCGCCCCCCGGAATCGCGCCACCACCGGTGCCTCCCGGCAAGGATGGCAAGGCGCCGCCGGCGCGGCGTCCGTTCAGTGAAACCGGACCCATCGCCGATATCCTCGGCCGGGGGCTGGGTTATGCCTCCGTGCGCTACACGGAGATCGAGGGAGATCGCGCCGACACCAACCTCACCGGGGTCCGGCGGCTCGCGCTGGCGCCGGGGCAGGACAAACCGGCGGCGGATGAGTGGGGGACGGTCGCCGCCTGGTCATGGGGGGTGAGCCGGGTGTTGGACGCTCTCGCGGCGGACCCCGCGATTGATGCGAAGCGCATGGGGCTCATCGGGCATTCGCGGCTCGGCAAGACGGCGCTTTGGGCCGGGGCGACGGATGAACGCCTCGAGGTGGTTTTTGCGAGTTGCAGCGGGGAGATGGGAGCGGCGCTGGGGCGGCGCGATTACGGCGAGAGCATCGACGACGTGGCGGCCAATTTTCCCTGGTGGCTCGCGGGCAATTTTCAGAAATACGCCGGCCACTGGAATGACCTGCCGGTGGATGCGCACCTGCTGATTGCCCTCTCGGCGCCGCGCCGGGCCTTTGTCACCGGTGGCACCCAGGATCAATGGGCCGATCCCCGGGGCGAGTTCCTGGCCCAGGTCGCAGCCGGGCCCGTTTACCGATTGCTTGGGAAGAAGGACCTCGGCACGAGCGAATTGCCGCCGCTCGACACCCCGCTCGTCACCGGCGACCTCGGATTCCTGTACCACACCGGTGCCCACACGATTACCCCGGCCGATTGGGAGGCGTTTCTCGGCTTTGCCGGCCGGGCATTTTCACCCGGCGGGCGTTGATTTCGTGAATCTCAGCCCGTTTTCGAGCGTCATGCGAACCGCGGGGTTGACCTTGGCTTCCTCCTCTGAGGTAGTTTTGGCCGTCTTCCCCCGTCGGTATTGCCCGTCAGTCGTGCTTCGCTCCAAATCCCTTATCTGAACCTCCCCCTATGAAAAACTGGACACGCAAAGAATTCCTCAAGACGTCGGTCGTCGGCGCTGGTGCCGCCTTCCTCGCGAGCCGCAGTCGGCTGAGCGCCGCCGGCAGCGCCAATGGCGACGTTCGCATCGGCATCATCGGCTTCAACGCGCAGGGCTGGGGTCACCTGCAGAACTATCTTCCAGGCAACAGCAAGAAGTTGAATGGCGCGGTCCTCGCGGCGATTTGCGATGTCGACGACAAGGTGCTGGCGAAGGGGCGGGAGGCGGCCAAGAGCGCCGGCCTGAAAGTCGCCGAGTACAAGGACTACCGGAAGCTCCTCGAGAACAAGGAAGTCGACGCCGTCGTGCTCGCCCCGCCGAATCACCAGCACTCGATCATCACGATTGCGGCCTTGCAGGCCGGCAAGGACGTCTATGTCGAGAAGCCACTCTCGCACAACATCTGGGAAGGCCGCCAGGCGGTCGAGGCCCTGAAGCGATACCCGAAGAACATCGCGCTGATCGGCACCCAGAACCGCTCCTCCGAGCAGATCATGAACGCGATCGCCGCGTTGCGGGCGGGCAAGCTGGGCAAGATCAAGTGGGTCACCGGCACCTGCTACAAACCGCGCGACTCAATCGGCATGCACAACGGCCAGGAGCAACCGATTCCGGCGGGGATCGATTACGATCTCTGGACGGGTCCGGCCCCGCTCGTGCCCTCGACCCGCAATGGCCCGAAGGGTCCGGTGCACTATGACTGGCACTGGTTCTGGAATTACGGCGGGGGCGATATCAGCAACCAAGGCATTCACCAAATGGACGTCGCGCGTTGGATGCTCGGCGCCAAGGGACTGCCGAAGAGCGTGATGAGCTTCGGCGGTCGCTTTGGCTACCGGGACGACGCGGAGACGCCGAACACTCTGGTGTCCGTGATGGAGTTCGGCGAGGTGCCCCTGATTTTCGAAGTCCGCGGCCTGGGTCGGAAGAAGGGAATGAAGGCGATGGACGTTTATCGCAAATCCTCCGTGGGCGTGGTCGTGCAATGCGAACACGGCTACATCAATGTCGCCGAGAACGGCGCGGCGGTCGCCTACGACAACGACGGCAAGAAGCTCGAGGCGTTCGAGGGCAGCGACAACGGCGCGCACCGCGGCAACTGGATCAAGGCGCTCAAGTCGCGCAAGGTGGTGCATGGCATCCTCGAGGAAGGCCACCTTTCCACCTCGCTCTGCCATCTGGCCAACATCTCCTATCTGGCCGGGGCCGAGAAAGCCAACGCGCAACTCGCCGACGCCGTCGCGAGCAATCTGGCCACCAAGGACGCCTACTGGCGCACGCTCGATCACCTCAAGCTGAACGAAGTTAACCTGGACGAGACGAAACCCATTGTCGGGCCGTTGCTGCAGGTTGACGGGATGCGGGAGATGGTTTCGCACGCCGACAAGATCGTCACTGATGCGGCGAATAACTGTCCGATCCGGAAGCGCGAGGGACGGGCGCCCTTCAAGGTTCCGGTGATGCAGACCGGCGCCTTGGCCGCCTCGTAAGCTGCGATCGTAGTTCCCAAACTTTGCGAAGCCCGGTGCGAAAGCGCCGGGCTTTTTATTTACGTGGGTCCGGCGGCGGGCGGGAGTTTGCGCGGGCAGGGCAGGTGCCCTTCGCCGTACCCAAGCCTTCGAGGTCGGTTTCACCCCTTGAGCACGAAGGCCCTGAAGGGTGGGGCGCGTTGTCCCCAACGCGCCTTTGGGCGCGCCCTCTCAGGTCGAGCGCGTTGAGGTCAACGCGCGCCACCTCGACTGCCGCGATTCGCATCATACCGACGGCTTGAAATGCCTGGATTTTGCAGGGCCGGACCTTGGTCCGCGCCTCTCGTGCGAAACGGCCTCACCCAGGCGACGCCCTACCGTCCAGGAATCACGAGCGGTTGGTATCAGTCGACCGCTTTCTTGCTCTTTTTGGTCGTGGCATTCTTCCGTACCGCCCGCGCGTTTTCGCCTTCAGTCACCGGGCCGGAGAAGGGCGGACGATCAAACGTCTTCCCGTCGCCTGTCACGCGCGGATCCTTCGCATCGATGAGCTTCTTCATCAGGCGGGAGGACATCTCGGCCAGGGTCGGCGCATAGGCGGGATTCGTGGCGACGTTCTTCACCTGATCGGGATCGGTGCGCAGGTCGTAGAGTTCCTCCCCGGGGCGGTTGCCGAAGGCAAGGTTGTAGTGCCATTTCCATTGCGGGACTTCGCGGTGGGCGATGAGCCACGCCTTGGTCGGGCTGCTGTCCATGTCGGCGAAGCCGATGCGGGTGTCGTTTTCCAGCACAGAGGGCGTGGCCACCTTCGGATTAAGGGCTTCCTTGGGATCGCCCATGGGCGACCGATCAGGCATGAAATTGCGGATGTAGACGAAGTCCTTCGTACGGAGGGCCCGCATCGGGTAGGGCAGGTAACCCGTCCGAGCGTCCTCGACGTGGCGCTCCCGCCCCGTGATCACCCACGTGCGATCGGCCTCGATCTGTCCGCTCTGCTCCGAGCGGAGCACGTTGACCAGCGAGCGGCCATAGAGGCCCGCGGGCGGGGTGGTGCCACCGATCTCCATGAAGGTGGGCGCGAGGTCGGGCAGGCAGACAAAATCGTCGACCACGCGGCCGGGCTTGCCACCTGGCACGCGGACCACGAGGGCCACGGCGGTGCCGTGATCGTACAGGTTGCATTTGCCGTAGGGCACCCCCGGCATGCCGTGATCCCCGCTGATGACGATGAGCGTGCGAGCGGCGTCCCCGGAAGCCTCGAGCCGTTCGCGGAGGGCACCGACGTAGGCGTCGACGGCCTGGCTTTCGCCGAGGTAGTCGGCGACGTCCTCGCGGACTTCGGGCACGTCGGGCAGGAAGGCGGGGATGAGCCCCTGCAGGCGTTCCGGATCGATGCCCCACAGGGCCTTGCCCGAGCCCTTGATCCACTTGCGGTGGGTCGTGGTGGGACCGAAGAAGTAGTGCCAGGGCTGGCCGGGCTTGCGGTCGGCCAGGAAGGCGTCGAAGTTGCCGCGCACCTGGGCGAGGATTTCTTCGCGGGCGGCGGCCAGGCTCATGCCCTTTTCGACGCGGGCGGTGGCTTCCTCCGAAAAGTTGTTCGGAGCCCGGCCGGAGTTTTCATAGGCGTAGGCTTGTTCGCCAAACGGCGCGTCGACGGGGGTGCCGGGGCTCCAGACCTTGAAGCTCTTGCCAATATGGTAGCCCGCGTCGCGCAGCATCAGCGGGTAGCTGGGGATCTTCGTATCCCACACCGCGCCGCGGAGGATGGCGCCGCGGCCGGTGTTGAAGAAGTAGCGGCCCGAGAGCAGGGAGCTGCGGCAGGGCGTGCAGGAAGGGGCGTTGACGAAGGCATGCCGAAACGTGATGCCCTCCCGCGCGACCCGATCGACGTGCGGGGTCCGGATGATGTCGTTGAGCGACGGTTTGCCATCGAGGGCGGCGTAGGTGCTCGCGTACCGCCCCCAGTCGTCGGCAAAGATGAACAGAATGTTCCAGCGGGGGGCGCCGCCTTCGGCGGCGCCCAAGTGAGGGAGAAGGGCGAGAACGAGGAGCGAGGCGAGGCCGGAGAAGCGATGGTGGAAAGGCGACTGGTGCATAAGCGGGGAGGGGAGGACAGGGAAGACGAGGGGGAGAGCAAAGAAGAAACGGCGGAAAGAAGAAACCCTGAAAAAACTTTCGCAGACGGCGGAAACGTGTTCTCCCTGCCGTCTCGCTTGCCCCCGTGGCGACGCTGGTTCTCAATCACGACCATGAAGCCCCCGATTCGTCTTCTCGCCCTGCTGCTTACCCTGCTGGCGGCCCTGCCCGCCCTCAATCGCGCCGCGCCGCCGAATATTGTCATGCTCCTGGCGGACGACGCGGGCTGGGGCGACTTCAGCATCAGCGGCAACACCAACATCCGGACGCCGAACATCGACTCGATCGGCAAGGCCGGTGCGGTGCTGGATCGGTTTTTTGTTTGTTCCGTGTGTGCGCCGACCCGCGCCGAGATGCTGACCGGCCGTTACCATTCGCGCGGGGGCGTGCGGGGCGTATCCACCGGACAGGAACGGTTGAACCTCGACGAGAAGACGATCGCCGACGCCTTCAAGGCCGCGGGTTACGCGACCGGCGCCTTCGGCAAATGGCACAACGGCAGCCAGTGGCCGTATCACCCGAACGCCCGGGGCTTCGATGAATACTACGGGTTCACCTCGGGCCATTGGGGCGAATATTTTGATCCGCCGTTGGATCACAACGGCGAGCTCGTGCGCGGGAAGGGCTTCATCACCGACGACCTCACCGACCATGCGCTGGCCTTCATCGAAAAAAACCAGGCGAAGCCGTTCTTCTGCTACGTCCCCTACAACACGCCGCACTCGCCGTTCTGCGTGCCGGACGAGTACTGGAATCGTTTCAAGAACGATCCGATTGCCCAGCGCGGCAACGACGGGGCCGAAGAGGATGTGCCGGTCACGCGTTGCGCCCTGGCGATGTGCGAGAACATCGACTGGAACGTCGGGCGCGTCCTGCGCCGGCTCGACGAGCTCAAGCTCAGCGACAACACCATCGTGATTTTCTTCTCCGACAACGGTCCGAACAGCTGGCGCTGGAACGGTGCGATGAAGGGCCGCAAGGGCTCGACGGACGAAGGCGGCGTGCGCTCGACCTTTCTCTTCCGCTGGCCGGGCCATGTGAAACCCGGCACCAAGGTGAGCGAAATCGCCGGCGCCATCGACCTGTTGCCGACGCTGACGAACATGGCGGGCGTGGCTCGCGTGGGTACCAAGCCGCTCGACGGGCGCAACCTGACGCCCCTGCTCACGGGCACCGCCGGCGATTGGTCGGATCGCATGATCTTCTCGCATCAGAACGGCAACGTGAGCGTGCGTACGCAGCAGTACCGCCTCGACAACGCCGGTGCCCTCTACGACATGACGACTGATCCCGGCCAGAAGACCAGCGTCGCCACGCAACACCCGGACGTGGCGGCCCGGTTGACGCAGGCGGTGGCGGACTGGCGCACGGAGGTTTTTGGCGCACAGGCGGCGGCCAAGGCCGGCGGAAAACGCAAGGGCAAGACCGAGGCGAAGTCCAACGACGATCGCCCCTACCCGGTGGGTTACGCGGTGTTCCCCACCGCCCCGCTGCCCGCGCGCGACGGGGTGCCCCACGGCGGGGTCAAGCGCAGCGCCGGCGCCCCGAATTGCTCCTACTTTGTCAACTGGACGAAACCGGACGACTCGATGACTTGGGATGTCGACGTGCACACCGGCGGCACCTACGAAGCAGTCGTCCTTTACACCTGCCCCGAGGCGGACGCCGGATCGAAAGTCGAGCTGAGCCTTAACGGCCGCAAACTTGTCGGCAAGGTGGCGCCGGGTTGGGATCCTCCTTTGATCGACGATCAGGACCGGGTGCCGCGCAAGGGAGAGTCCATCATGAAGCCGTTTCATGCCCTGAAGCTGGGCTCCATGAATCTGGAGGCGGGCCGCGGCTTGCTCACGCTGCGGGCGCTGGAGATCGCGGGCAAGCAGGTCATGGACGTCCGCGCGATTTACCTGACGCTGAAACCGTGAGTCCGGCCTGACCCCGACCGGCGGGCGCAGCGGTCGTTTGGCGGTGATGCCTCAGGGAGTAGCGCCGCGTCTCTGACCGGCGGGCGCCAGTCGAAAACTGGCGCTACGGGGAGGACCGAGCTCAATGCCACCGTCAACTCGGAGATACGCCCCCAACCGGCAGGGCGGATTCTTGCACGGCGAACCGGCCCGAAAATGACTTGTCTTATCCCCCTGTAGGAGCGGCTTTATGCCGCGACCGATTTTCGGAGTCGCGGGGTAAACCCGCTCCTACAGGCGGTGATCGATCGGGAGGGCGGAGACTCACCCCTGCGGATACTCCCAGCCCTTGCGGTATTCGCGGCGCAGGAGCTTGTTCGCGGCGTCATCGCCGATGATGCGCTCCTTTTCCCCGTCCCAGACGAGGCTGCGGCCCACCTTCATGGAAATCATGCCGAGCAGCGCCAGGTTGGTGGACAGGTGGACCTCCCCGATGTCGGAAACCGGCTGGGTGCCGGCGCGGATGGCGTGGAGGAAGTCGGCCCAGTTTTCCTTGATGTTCTGATTGTCGGGCGAGTGGAGCTGGGGTTCCGCCGTCACGACCGGGTCCTTCGCGTTGACGGGATAGAACGTCCAGCCCTTCTGCCAGCCCATGTGGAAGATGCCCTTGGTGCCGTAGAAGTAGCAGCCGACGTTTTCGCCCTTGTCGGTGTTATTGCCGGCGAAACGGCGGTGTTCCCACTGCAAGTCGAATTTATCGAAACTATAGGTGGCGAGCTGGTGATCGGGGGCGTCGGTCGTCTGCTCGTTCGGGGTGTAAACAACGGGACCGGCGATGGGCCGCCCGCCGGTCGAATAGATGCGCTTCGGGTACTTTTCGCCCGTGATCCAGAGCACCTGATCGAGCCAGTGGATGCCCCAGTCGCCCAGGGTGCCATTGGCGTAGTCGAGGTAATTGCGGAAACCGCGCGGGTGGATGCCGCCGCGGCTGTTGCCGGAGGTCTGCCGGGGATCGCCGCCGTTGAACGGGCGCAGCGGGGCCGGGCCGCACCACGTATCCCAGTCGAGTTCCTTCGGCACCGCGACGGTCGGACGGGGCTGCTCGGGCCCACCGCCGTAGTTGACGAAGCAACGCACCATGCCGATCTCGCCGATGTTGCCGGCGCGGATGAAGTCCCGGCCGCTGACGTTGTGGGGCGAGATGCGGCGGTGGGTGCCCACCTGCACGACGCGGCCGGCGGCGCGGGCGGCGTTCACCATGGCGCGGCCTTCCATCACCGTGTGCCCGATGGGTTTTTCCACGTAGACATGGGCGCCAGCCTTCACCGCGGCGATCATCGGCAGGGCGTGCCAGTGGTCGGGGGTGGCGACGATGGCGAGGTCGAGCTTGGCCTGGGCCAGCAGTTCGCGGTAATCCTGGTAGAGCTTGGGCGTGTCGCCGGTGCCCTGGGCGACGTTGGCGAGGGTCGCCTCGTACTGGCGCGAATCGACATCGCAGAGCGCGACGATTTCACAGGCCCCGCTGGCCATCGCCTCGCGGAGGATGTTGTTGCCCCACCAGCCGCAGCCGATGAGGGCGGTGCGGAATTTCCGGGCGCCGGCCTTGTCGGCGGCGCGGACGGCAAAGGGAAACGCGGCGAACGTCGCGGCCGCGGCAGTGCGTTGGAGGAAGTGACGGCGGTTCATGAGGAGAGGTTTTTCAAGCGGAGAATGGGGAAAGCCGGAACAGGGCAACTGGCGCTGGGCGCTTCCATCTTCCCGGCTTTCCACCTGGGTTGGGCGGGCTAAGACCGGTTCGCGGCAGGAAGCGGCGAGTTCAGGCTTTCAGTCCCAGGCCGATCTCGCGGCGGAGGTAGGCGATCGATTTCTCGATCTCGGCCTTTTGATATTCCTGCTGCGCCTTCTTGCCCGCGGGGCCGGGCGGCGCTTTGAACGCGGGAATGGGGTGACCGCGCCGGGCGAACGCCTCAAACAGCGCGAGCTTGTCGGGACGTTTGTCGTAATCGGCCCAGAATTCCGGCTGCTTGTAGGGAAAGATCCGCGAACCGCCGGAAATCGTCTCGATCATGATCGGCACCTGCGGGCAGAGCTGGGCCCAGCGGGCGGCGAGTTTCTTCCAGTCGATCAGACCGTCGCCGGCGGCCGTCCACTGGACGGCGGCCCCCTCGGGCGTATCCCACACCATGTCGTCGCGCAGGCTGGAGCAGAGCGTGACGGGGCCGAGCGTCTCGAGTACGTCCATTGGGTCCTCCAGGGTCCAGACGGCGTTGCCGGAGTCGAGGTTCACGCCTACGAAGTCGCGACCGGCGGCGTCGATTAGGTCGAGCACCTCCCACGAGTGCATGTCGCCGGCGTGGTTCTCCATCGCGATCTTCACGCCGGCGTCGAGGGCGTCGCGGCGGCAGGCCTTGAGCACCGCTACGGTGTCGGCCATGCGCGCCCGGATGCCGCCCTCGGTCTTGCGATCCGCCATGGTGCCGAGCACGGCCCGGAACACCGGGGAGCCCAGCGTCTTCGCCACGCGGATACCGAGCCGCACGTGTTCCTCGGCGGTGCCCCAGTTCGGCTTGAAGGCCTTGGAGGTGGGGCAAATGCTCCAGCTGCCCACGTAGAGGCCGATGGCGGCGGCCTCGGCGTGGCGCCGGATGGCGAGCAGATTGGCCTCCTCCAGGCTGCCGAGGGCGTCGAGGTCGGAAATGAGCAGCGTGTCGCAGTGGAGCGCCGCGGCGTAGTCGATGAGTGCGGGGGCCTTCCAGCCCATCGCGCGGACGGCGAAGTTGTCGATCCCGAGCTTGATTTTCGGCGGGGCGGAGCCGGCCGGGGCACCGAGGAGAGGGCGCGCGGCGAGGGCGGAGCTGGCGGTGGCGAGGCCGGTGAGGAAGCGACGGCGGTTCATGGGAAGGAGGGTTCCAACGAAGCGGGATCCGGCCGCAGTGTCGAGCGGCGGTTGCATCGTGTTGCATCGTGTTTGATGGCGCCGTCCCTGCGGGGCGGGCGTTGTCCGACGCTCGGGGAGGCGCCGGGATCGGGGGGGAGAGTCGCCGCGCCAGATGGGTGCCGCCGCCCCGCCGGGATCACCAGGGATCGGTGGGTTTGGCCGGCGATGGCGGGGTTTTCCCGTGGGCGCGAAAGTGATCCACCATCCGGCCCAGCGCCCGACACATGTGCTCCAGTTCCCCTTCACCCCGGGCGCTGGGCAGGGCGGCGAGAACGTCGCCGGACTCGATCCGCGCGGCGGCCGTCCCCACCGAGCGGAGGCGGCGGGAGAGGCGGCTGGCGAAGTACCAGGCTCCGGCCATGCCGGCGACGGTGAAGGCAATCCCCCAGCGGGCGATGGTGCGTTTGACGTCGGTAACGGGGGACAGCGCGTAGTCGACGGGTTGGCGCACCGCGGTGATCCAACCGTTGCCGCGGTGGTCCCGGTATCCGCGGCTGCGCACGAAGCCCGTCAGATAGGTGGTGCCGCCCTCGGTCGGCTCGGTCAGGTTGCCCCGGAAGGTGCGGGTGCCCGGGATCGCGGGTGGTCCCGGCGGGCGCGTCCAACCGGAGCCCCCGGAGTCGATCAGAATATCGCCATTGCCGGCGTACACCGTGAGGCCGATGCGCTCCCGGCGGGCGGCGTCGGGCACGATGGAACGTTGCATGTCGCGCGTCCATCCCCAGCGCACCTGGGCCGCCAGGATGCCGAGAAAGCGTCCATCCAGGTCCGCGACGGGCACCGCCAGATCGAAGACCCGCGGATCGGTATCGGTGCCCTCCGCCGCCAACGGATCGGCGACGGTTTCCCGGGCGTCGTGGGGGTTGCCCACGTAGGGTTGTTCCCGTGCCCCGCGAAACCAGGGGAGCATGTCGGCGGAGGCCCCTTCATCGAGCCGGTTGGTCGAGGCGACGATCTTGCCCGAGCGATCGGCGAATCCAATCCACGCCAGGTCCGGCGAACCGTCCTGCACGGCGGAGAGCAGGCGGCGGCGATCCGGGACGGAGGTGTCGGCCGTGCGCAACGGCGCGAGGCTGGCGACAAACTGGAGCGCATGGGAGCGCTCGTAAATCGTGCGTTCGAGCTTGTCGCTCATCTGCACGGCCAGGGTCTCGAAACTTCCGCCGAGGTGCTGGACGAAGGTCTGCTCGAGGGAGCGTCCGGCGAGCCAGACCAGCAGCGTGGTGAAGGCCGCGGCCCCGAGCCCGAACAACAGCGTCGCCATCGCCCGCAGGCTGCGCCGCGGGTCGAAGACCCACCACCAATCGTCGGGCGCGCTTACCGGTGGGCTGGCAGGGTGGTTTTCCATAGGGTGCAGGACGCGCGGGAACCTCTCAGGGCATCGCGAACGGAGTCGTGCGCTGGCAGAGCTGCAGCGGCACGCCCCAGGGATCGCGCATCATGATCAGCAGCGAACCGTCGGGTTGCGGTTCCTCGAGAAAGAGGATCGCCCCGGACCGCTCCAGGCGCGCCCGCTCCGCCTGGGCGTCGGAGGTGGCGACGGCGAGATGAAACACCAGCGGCGGGGCGCCGGCGTAATCGGGGTAGGGGGCCTTGGGGTTGGAGTAGAGCTCGACGATCACGCGGCCGGTCTCGTCGGCCAGGAAGTGCATGAACGGGGCGTCTGCGCGCTGGCGCACGATCGTGAAGCCGAGGTGCGCGACGTACCATTGGGCGTGGGCCCGGGCATCGGGCACATTGAGGGCGAAGTGTTCGAATTTCATCGGGGGGGGCGTCCGACTCTGACCCACCGCCGTTGCGCGACGCAAGGCGTCGATCGGCCGCCCTTCTCACTTCCGCGATTTTTCATTGCCACGTATTAAGTGGCAATAAACCGCGCGGCTCCGGCGGACACCTGATTTTGAGAGGAGAAACCGTGCCGCCAGCGCCGGAGAAAAGTGTCACGTATTACGTGACAAGAGGTTTTGCGGGGCGGGGCGGTGAGGCGGGGTCAAAGTCGTTCTCTCGCCTCGTAGTCTTTCTCTTTCTACTTTCTCTTAATCTTTCTCTCCCGCGGGCAAACCCTGACGAAAGAGAAAGATTGGCCAATCGACATTGACACCGCCATGGGCCGCGCCAGGCGGCGGCCGGCCGGGGCGTCACGGCGGGCCCGGCGCCTTGAGCACGCTCGTGCGCCGATTGTTGGCGGGAACCGCGTCGACGGTGCCGGGAGGATTGTTGAGGCGGGTGGTAAACGACAGGGTGGCCGCCGCCTGCAGCGCAGTCACGCTGACGGGGAGTTTTACCACATAGGTCTCGCCGGCGGCGAGGACGGGCACGGGCTGGATCGAAGTCGTCCCGCCCGCGTCCACGTTCAAACTCATGCCGCTGATGGTGCGACCGCTGCGGTTCTGCACCACGAATTGCATTTCGTGCGCCGCCTCGTCGTAGAAGTGGCTCGCAACCGCGGTGTCGACATAGGACGCGTTGTTGGCGTTGAGCGCAGTGGCGAGGTTGATGATGCCGTGACCGAAAGCGGGATCGGTGCCGGGTGGGCCGGTGTCGTTGGCGGTGCGCAGCAGCAAGTCGACGGCCTGCCGGGGGGAAAAGCCGGGGTTTTGCGTGAGCAGCGCCGCCACGGCCCCGGCCACCAGCGGGGCGCTGGCGGAGGTGCCGTCGACGTACACCCGCTGGTCTTCGAGCCAGGCGGTTTGCACGCCATAGCCCGGCGCGGTGAGCTGCAATTGGGCACCGGAGTTGGAAAACGAGACCTGCTGTTCCGCCTTGTCGACCGCGCCCACGGAGACGACGCGGGGATCCGCGGCCGGCCAGGCAAGTTGCGCGGCCTGGTCGTTGCCGGCGGCAGCGATGATCAGAGCGCCGGCCTGCGTGGCGTAGCCAATTGCCGCGTCGAGCACCGCTCCAGTGGCGTAGCCGCCCAGGCTGACGTTGATGATTCGGGCCCCGGCGTCGACCGCGGCGACGATGCCCTGCGCCAGAGTGAAAAGGTCGCTGGTCGAATTGGTATCCGTGACGCGGATGCTGAGCAGGCTGGCGCCCGGGGCCACGCCGGCGGCGTCGGGGGCGGCGCCCGCGGCGAGCGCCGCGACGGCCGTGCCGTGGCCGTCATCCGCACCGGCGCCCGGGGCCGTGCCGAGACCGAGATCGTAGGTGCGCAGCCGACCCCGGCCGAAGGTCGCGTCCGCGGCGACTCCGGTATCGAGGATGGCGATCGTCGTCCCGCGGCCCCAGGCGGATCGGTCGCCGCGGGCGCCCAGGAAGGCGAGAGTGTCGTTGCCGAAGGGCACCTGATCGACGGCGGCGCGATCCTCGCGGGCCGGAGCGTGCGGCAGGGAAACGAGCAGGTTGGCACCAAGCCCGGTGGTCCCATCGTCGAGTTGCGCGACCGCCTGCTGCAGGGCCCGGGCGTCGGCAAAGCGGATGCGAACCGTGCGCAAGCCGTCAATCCGTCCGGTGACGACGAGACCGAACTCCAGGGCGCGGGCCAGGAAACGGCGGAGGGCGTCGTCGTCCCGGAAGGCGAAGAGCGCCTCGTTGGGTCGGGCCTCCCCGCGGGCAATCGCGCCCAGCAAGGCGCGGAGGGCGTCGTCGAACGAGCGCGAGGCGGCGGCGCGGCGGGTTGACGCGGGCGCTGGTGGCGCGGCCAACGGAGCCGGTCCCCGGATGGCCTGGGCGGAGGGAGCCGGCGCAACCCGGGAATCTTCGCGCCCCAGCCAAACGATCAGCGCGGCGGCGGTGAGCCCGAGGACGAAGCCGGCGAATTGAAGGACGCGGTGCGGGCTCATGGCGGGGAATGACGCCTGGACCGCGGCGAAGTTGGGTCGATTTCCCGGCGGGCGCGGGCAGCTGTCACCGCGCGACCTTGACGATCACGTAGGGCAGGCCCTGGGCGAGGTCGGGCCAGTTGCGCCCGTTGCCCCGGGCGTCGATGACTTCGATGAAATACATGAAGTCCCACTCGGTGGTGGTGAACCCCGCGGGCACTGCGGCGGCGTAGGCCCCGGTGGCATCCGGTTGCATTTCCAGCGTCGCGTAATCGTCGAATTGCCGGACGTTGCGGTAACGCAGGCGCACGGCCTGGATGCCGGCGGGGTCGGTTACCCGGGCCACGACGCGCAGGGGTTGGCCGGGCCGGGCGGTGCGGAGGCGCTCGTGTTCGACGCGCGGCGGGTCGCGCTCACCAGTGACGACGGGTGTCCAGACCTTCTCCTTCAACCCGGCCTCATCGGGGGGGCAGCATTGCTCCTCGAGTTCCTTGAGACTGGCCTCCAGCCGCTTCAATTCGTCGCGCCAGTGGCCGCACAGGTTGTGATTGCGAGCGCCCATCGCGAGGTCCGGCGCATAGCGGTCGCCCGCGATGGCCACGAGTTCGCGCCAGGCGGCGACGGCATCCTTCTCTCCGTAGGTGGCCGCCACGAGTTCGGGGAGCTTCAAGCCGCGCTTGAAAAGATTGTAGTGGACGGCGGCGAGGGCGCGCCGGGAATGGAAGCGGGCGAGTTGGGCGAGAATTTTCAGATCGGTGACGGTGGCGTCGAATTCCCGGCTGCGTTCGGGGCCGGCCGCGGCCTCGGCGGCGCGGGCGGAGGCGAGGATCGCCGTGGCGGTCTCGTCGAACCAGCGGCTGGTCTCCGCCGGCGTGCGTTTCGAGGTCGTGCCGCCGGTCAGGATACGTTTGGCGGCATCGACAAAATTCTCGAATTGCCCGGTGTCCGTGCCCTCGTTGTTGGCGTACTCGGCGAGGCTGGGGCCGAGGGCCTGGCGTTCGGCCCAGCCGCGCGTGGTGGGGAACGATTTGTAGGGGTACACGGCGGCGACGATCATGGGCAGCACGCCGCTGGCGCGATGCAGGCCGGCCTCGACGTGAGGCGCCGCGGCCGCGCCGACCCGTCGTTGGAATTCGTGCCGCCAGATTTCCGGGGAGGCTTGGGGATTGTATCCGACTCGGCCCCACACCTGGTAGAAGTGCCAGTAGCGCTCGAACTCGTAGTCGTAGTACCGGTAGCGCTCCGGCATCAGGTCGAAGACCGGCATCTCGGGCCGCTGCGCCTCCATCTTGGTGGCGAGGGGCTCCTGCACGTCCCAGTTGCGGCTGTCGTAGAGCGTGGTGCTCTCCCCATAGCGGCGGACATACTCGGGGTCGCCCCAGAGCAGCACGCGCGTGGTGCCGCCGTTCCAGAGCCGCCAGGTCATCTGGTAACGCTGGGGAAAACGCAGGAGATCGGCGTAACCGTGGCGCCGGTCGCGCTGGTTGGGCGGATTCACGTGCGTGGGGTGGAAGGGCAGGCCCATCTGCTCCATCCAGTACTTGGTCTCGATGCGGAGGTTCACGCCCTGGGCGAGGGCGGCGTTGATGATGCTGTCGGGCGTGCCCTTGGCGCGCGCCTCGATCAACATCCCGGGTCGTTCCTTCTGCACGTGGGCAAACACCTCACGCCAGAATCCCTCCATCTCGCTGCGTTTCAGGCCGGACTCCTCGTGCATCCGGAACTGCAGCGCATCGACGGCGGGCACCCGGACCAGCAACTCCCGCAGGGACGCGAGGGTGTAGGCGCTGAGATTGTCGGCGGTCACGCCCTGCACGGTGTTGGGCACGGGCCGGCCCTGATAGTCGCCGGTCCATTCGGCTCCGCCGGCCTGCACGGCGCCGCGGTAGATGTGATCCCAGATGCCGAGCGAGACCGCGATGCCGCGATCGTGGGCGAGCTCGATGAGGCGGTTGAGGGCGGTGAGGTTGCGGCGCTGTTGTTCGGGGGTGAGGTCAACCATGCTGACGCCGGGAAAGCCCGGGGTGTCGAAGAAGTACGGGTACGGGGGGGCGAGGAAGCCGCCGTTTTCGTAGCCGAAGACGATCAGGAAGCGGTTGAAGCGGCTGGCGGCGAGCAGATCGAAATAGCGGGACCAATAGCGCTCGTCGTAAAAGCGGCTCTCCCAGTGCGCGCGATTCATCGTGTAGACGGAGAGCGAGCGATCGCGCACGTAGGGGGTCTCGGTCGTGTCGCGAATCGCGCCGAAGAGATCGGTGGAGGGATCGGCGGCCCAGTCGAGGCGGTCGGCGACGTCGAGGAGCGCGTACATCAGGCCGCGATCATCGGCCCCGTGGATCACCAGCGCCGTGCCGCCTTGGTGTGGCAGTTGGCGCACGACGAGTCCTTCCGGTTCCGTCGGCAACGCGATCGCGGCCGCGCGCAGGAGTGCCGCGGCGGCGGTGCCCGTGACAATGAGGCGGGAGCCGGCGGCGTCGCCGAGGGAGGTGACGCGACGCACGGTGGTACCGCGGGTCTGGAGGGTCACCTCGAGTCGAGCGAGGCCATGCTGCGCGGCCCGCCCGGGCGTGGCGTCGGTCACGAGCGCGACGGAGCGGTTGGCTTCAGCCGCCCGGAGGAACACGGCGGATACGGTGGCGAGAACAACGAAGAGGGCGAGACGCATGGTGGCAGGGGCACTCTGGCGCGGAAGCGCGGCCGGAGCGAACGGGGGCGACCGTAAGAGCGGGGAAATGCCCAATCAAGCTTGGGCAGCGCCGATCGCGGGCGGGGGGCACGGCGGATTTTTGCCCGGCGAACAGGCCTGGAAATGGCTTGTCGGATCCCTCTTGTAGGAGCGGCTTTACGCCGCGATTCAGCGCGGGCGGATTTCCATCGCGGCATAAAGCCGCTCCTACAGCCCGACGACCGTGCAATAATCCACCGGCCGGGCGGGCGGGGGGCGGGCAGGCGTCAAAGTCGTTCTCTCGCCTCGTAGTCTTTCTCTTTCCTCTCTCTCTTAATCTTTTTCCCTCGCGGACCAACCCTGACGAAAGAGAAAGATAAAGGGCAAAGAGAAAGATTGGCCAATCGACTTTGACCCTGCCCTGGGGCGGCGGGCGGGCGACTGCGACCGCGCTCGGGGTTGGGTGCGGACGAACGCGAATCCGGTTTATCGGCTGGGCCCGGTGTTGTTTTCGATCACCCGTCCGCGCCCGCCAACGAGATCCTGCACCTGGGCGCGGTTGTTCGCCACCGTGTAATCCGACAGCGAGCCCCCCTTGCCTTTTTCCAGGAGAATACCCGCCGCACCGACGTGGAGGGCGTCGATTTGGCTCAGGTTGATTGAGGAGAAATCGCCGTGGGAGGCCGTCACCTTCACGCCGTGGGCATAGCTGTTCCTGGTGCCGGCAATCGTGAGGTTCCTCACGGTCACCCGGTTGCTGTTTTCGATGAGGAGGCCGGCTCCCTCGGCTGCACCACCCTCGATCGTCACTCCCTCAATCGACACGCCGTGGCAATTGCTCACCAAGATGGCGTTCTGGCCGTTCCGCGATTGCGCGAAAACCCGCACGTTGCGAATCGTGTAGTTCTCGGTGTTTTTCAATTGCAGCGCCTGCCCGCAATCACGCGCCGTCACGTCGGAGATCGAAATGGTGGAGTGACCGAACGGATGATTGGCGTTCCGCACGGCATACTTGCAGTTCACCGCCTCCAGCTGGCTGATCGTGACGTTCCGGTTTATCTGCAGCTTCTGTCCGTGATCCTGGATATCGATGCCATAAACGCAGTTTTCCGCGTACACGTTGCGCACCGTGATGTCCTCCGCGCCGTCGCTGACTTCCACCGCGCCGCGCAATTCGCTGTCGTACGCCTTGATGTTTTCCACCAGCACGTCGCGAACCTTCGCCCCTTGTTTGCCGTCTCCAGAGATGGACACCGTATCGCGGATCACCTTTCGGCCCACCAGATCCCGCACCACGCCCCCGACGATTTCCTTTCCTGGTTCGCAGCTCACCATCATGCCGTCCTTGCTGCAGTTCTCGAACAACCCCCGTTCCACGCGAAACCGACCCGCATGAATGTAGATCAGCGGCGCCCGGTTATTCTGCTCCACCGTATCGCCATTCCCCCGCAACGTGAAATTCTCGCGTGACGCGGTCCGACCGGACCGGTTTCTTGTTCCCCATGAAAATTCTGCTGCGAATGTTCCTCGCGCTCGGGGTCGTTGGCCTGGGCGCGGCCCGCATGGGGGCGCAAACCGCCCCGGGCCCGGCGACCGGCGACGCGGCGGCGCTCGGCTTTGATCCGGCCCGGCTCCAGCGCCTCGACGCCGTGATGCAGGACCACGTGGATCGCCGGCAGATTGCCGGGGGCGTGATGTTCATCGGGCGCGACGGACAGACGGCGCACCTGCGGGCCTACGGCCGGCAGGACATCGAGGGCGCCAAGCCGATGGCGGTCGACGCGATCTTCCGCATCGCCTCGATGAGCAAGGCGGTGACGACCATCGCGGTGATGATGCTCTATGAGGAAGGGAAGTTCATGCTGCACGACCCGATCGATCGGTATCTTCCGGCGTTCAAAAACTCCGTCGTGGCCGTGCCGGCGCCCAAGGAGGCGGTACCCGGCACGAAGTTCGTGACGGAAAAAGCCCGGCGGCCGATCCAGATTCGCGATTTGCTCACCCACACGGCCGGCCTCACCTATGGCGACGGCCTGGCGGTCGCACGCTACCAGGAGGCCGGGGTGTACGGCTGGTATTTTGCGGACAAGGACGAGACCCTGGAGGTGGTCATCGATCGTCTCGGGCATCTGCCGCTGCACGCGCATCCCGGCGAAGTCTATCAATACGGTTTTTCCCTCGACGTGCTGGGGCGGCTCGTCGAGGTCGCGTCGGGCCTGCCGCTCGATCGTTTTTTCGCCGAGCGCATCTTTGCCCCGCTGCAGATGGTGGATTCGTGCTTCTTCCTGCCGCCGGAGAAGGAAGGCCGGCTGGCGAAGGTCTATGGCCTGGAGCAGGGCAACCTTGTCCTCGGCGACCAGGGCGCCTATGTGCGTGGCCCGCGGAAATGTTTTTCGGGCGGAGCGGGCCTGCTCTCGACCACCCGGGACTACGCGCGTCTGCTGCAGATGCTGTTGAACAACGGCGAACTCGACGGCGTGCGCCTGCTCAGCCGCAAAGCGGTCGACCTGATGCACGCCAATCACACCGGCGACAAGTACCGCAGGGATACGGCGGCGTTTGGCCTCGGGTTCTGGGTGAACAACGATCCCGGATACTTCGGCGAACTCGGCAGCGAAGGCGCCTATGGCTGGGGCAGCGCTTATTTTCCGCAGTATCTGGTCGACCCGAAGGAGCGCATCGTGGCGCTCTTCATGACGCAGCACCGGCCGTCGGGCGGACTGGATCTGAATCAGAAGTTCAAGGTGCTGATGTACCAGGCGCTGAAGTAAACGCCCGGCGCGGGGCGGGGTGGGCGGGGTTCAACGCTCCAATTTGCGGCGCAGCGATTCCGTCAGGGCAAAGGCGGTGGTGCCGACGTGGTGGAGCACGGTGACGGAGGATTGCTGCATCAGGATGGCTTCGGGTCTGACCCGCAGGCGGCCGGCCAGATCCAGCCGGTATCGCGCCACGCTGCCGTCGCGGATCCACAGTTTGAAGGTGCCGGCGGCAAAACCGACCCCGACTCGCATCGCCGTGACGACGCGGGCTTCGAATCGCGGGTTGAAACAGGGACCCATCATATCGCGGAGGCGTGGGCTCGTCCCCAGGTCGTGCCCGCCGGGTTGCGCGGTGAGGGCACCGCACCGACCTGGAAGTCACCGCCGACGCGCCGCTGTCACCGCCGACTCGAGGCGGCGTCAGGGCGTGTCCGGATCGGCCGCGGCCAGATCGGGCGCGGCGGTCAAGTCGGGACGGCGGGCGGCGCGATGGAGTTGCCAGGAGTTCCAGACATTGTGCCACACCACATAGAACGTCGGGCCGAGCGCCACGAGGGGGCTGGCGTAGGCGAGGGCGAGATAGATCGTGAAGGTGGTGTTCTTCTGGCCGAGCGACTGACTCGCCTCGCGGCCGCGGCGGCGGCCGCCGATGAGCCGGCCGGTCGCGAAGCTGGCCACGCATACGAGCAGCGAGACGGCGGCGATTTTCAGCAGTGTCTCCACCGGCGTGTCGGCATGGCTGCGGATGAAGTGGGAGGCGTTCGCGGTGATGAAAAAGATGGCGGAGACCCACATGCCGAAGGAGGCGTTGCGCAGCCGGCCCGGCCACGTGGCGGCGGCGGCGTGGAGCGCGCGCACGAGGTAGGCAGCGCCCATGGGGAGAAACACGACCAGTCCGACACTGCCCGCGATCTGCGCAAAGGCTTCGGGCGTGGCGCGCCCCAGCACGACGGGCAGCATGAGGGGAAGCAGGGCGGCGATGGCCGTGTTGGTCAGGAGGAAGGCCGCGACGACGTAGTCCACGCGCCCCCGCAGAAAGCTGACGATAACCGGAGCGGCGATGGCGGTGGGGGTGATGCCGCAGAAGAAGGCGGCGAGGGCGACGTCGCGACCGCCGATGAGCCAGCCGGCGCCCCAGGCGGCGAAACCCAGCGCGATGTTGGCGGCCAGCAGCACAAGATGGCTGCGGCTCAGCGCCGACCGCGAGAGGCGGGTCTGGAGAAACACGAGAAAGAGCATGGCCATGACCAGCCAGCGGATGACCCCGGCGAGCACGTGCGCCTGGGGAATCAGGGCGCCCAGCGTCATGGCGGAGAGGATGGCGGCGGTGCGGTTAAGTCCAAGCACGGGAGTGAAAGATGACAACGCATGACACGGTTCGGAGACGAGGCAACGACGGACGCGACCCGGCGGGCGCCCATCAGAAATGGGAGGAGCGGCCCGCGAGGGGCGCCTTTCCAAGCGCCCGACGGCGGTGGCAAACCGCCGCTTCGTCGAATTCCCGCCTCCGCTCAAATCCCGAGGTGCGCCCGATCCGGTGGCCCCGGGGCCTCGCGGCTTGCGTGGCCGGTCGCGCGGAGGAATGCTGGCCGGCGATGCAATCCCCGGCTTCAGCGCCCGGCAGGTGGGTGCGGCGCGCGCCGCCCTTCGCTCACGCGTGGGAGGGCGTGGAATGATTCCCGGCGCGCGACCGTGGCCGCCGCGATTGTCCCCATGACCCTGCCGCGCCTCATCCTGATGGCCGTGCTGGCCGGCTGCGCCCGGCCGGCCTCGGGACGCGACACGGTCGTGTTGCTGCACGGGCTCTGTCGCAGCAGCGATTCCATGACTGGGATGGCCCGCGCGCTTGAGGCCGCGGATTTTGCGGTGGTCAACTTTGACTATGCGTCCCGGGCGGCTCCGATTGAGGCCTTGGCGGCGACCGTCATTCCGCAGGCGCTGGCGAAAGTCCCGCCCGCGGCCGGCGGTCGGATTCATTTCGTGACGCACTCGCTGGGCGGAATCCTCGTGCGCTGTTATTTGCGCCGCCAGCGGATACCGCAGCTCGGTCGCGTCGTGATGCTCGGTCCGCCTAATCAGGGCAGCGAGGTCGTCGATGCCCTGGGTGATTGGCCGGTGTTTACCTGGATCAACGGGCCGGCGGGGCACGAACTGGGTACCGGGGCGGACGCGGTGCCGGTGCGCCTCGGCGCGGTGGCGTTCGAGCTGGGGGTGGTGGCCGGCGACCGCTCGATCAACTTGATCAACAGTTGGATTATTCCCGGGCCGGATGATGGCAAGGTGTCGGTCGAGCGCACCAAGGTGCCGGGCATGAAGGATCACGTGGTCGTCCACGTGCCGCATCCGTTTCTGATGAACAACCGGGAAGTCATCGGGCTGACGATCGGTTTTCTGCAGGAAGGCCGGTTCGCCGGCCGGGCTCCGCGTTGAGCTCGCGGCGCTTCCCGGGCGAACGAGCGCAGGTCAGGAGGCGGGAACCGGCCCGGGAGCGGCGCTTTTCCCACCGCCGTCAGCGGGGGCAAACCGCCGCTCCGAAAAGATCCCGCTCCCGCGCAAAAGCGGATTTGCGCCCCCGGCAAATTCCGCCGCACTCTTGTCTCGGAAACCCGCCTGGTTCCGGTACCTGGCCCATCCCCACCCACCCGATGCAATTTTATTCCCCGGTGAGTATCGGCGCCAGCCTGCTGGCCACTCTGTTGTCGGCGGTATCCGTGGAAGCCCGCGTGGTTGGCCGTCTGTATCATGGGATCCAGGCCACGGTGAAGATCGAGGTGACCGGCGGCCCGATTATTTACCTCGATCCGAACGGCATCGTCACCACCCCGGCCGACGCCGACTACATCCTGCTCACGCACAACCACAGCGATCACCAGTCAAGCCCGGTGCTCAGCCGCGTGCGGAAGCCGGGCACGGTGTTCATCTCGTCGCCCCCGGGGGTGCCGGCGCTGCAGCGGGATTTTCCGGTCGCGACGATTCGATCCGTGACCCCGGGCGACCGGCTGACGCTGGGCAGCGTCGAAATTGAAACCGTGCCGATGTACAACCTCACCAGGTCCAATCACCCGCGCGTGATGAATTTTGTCGGCTACGTGCTGAATATCGGCGGGGTGAGGGTGTACCACGCGGGGGACACCGCGCGGATCCCGGAGATGCGGACCTTCGCCGTCGACGTGGCGATGCTGCCGCTCGGGCAGACCTTCACCATGGACACCGCGCAGGATGCGGTGGCGTCCGCGATCGACGTGCAGGCGCGCGTTGCGATTCCCATCCACTGGGGGATTGGCGAGGGGACGGGTGCTGACGCCGATTATTTTGTCGCGCAATTGAGCAGCCGCATGCAGGCGCTCAAGGACACACCACCGGAAGGCCTGGCGCTGGAAATTTCCGAAACGATTGTGCTCACCGAGCAGCCGGCGAGCCAGACGGTGGCGCCCGGTGGCACGACCGCGCTGGCCGTGACCGCAACCGGCGCCGGAGCCCTGCGCTACCAATGGCGGCGCAACGGCGAGGGGATGGTTGGGGCCACCACGGCCACGTTGACGCTGGCGCGGGCCAGTGCGGACAACGCGGGCGACTACGAAGTCATCGTCACCGATGCCAACGGACCGGTGCGGAGCCGGATGGCCCGCGTAATCGTGGCGACACCCGAGCCGGGCCGTCTGGTGAATCTGTCGGTGCGGGCGGCGATCCGCGGGCCGGACGCGCCCCTGATCGTCGGCGCCGTCGTGGAAGGGGGCGGCAAGAGCCTGTTGGTGCGCGGCGTGGGTCCGGCACTGGCAACCTTCGGCGTGGAAGGGGCGATGGCGGATCCGCGCCTCGACGTGCATGCCGACGTGAACGGGCGGGATACCATTGTCGCCTCGAACAACGATTGGGGTACGGGGGGCGCGGCGGCGGCGCTGAGTGCCACCTTTGTGGCCGTGGGCGCATTTGACCTGCCGGATGCGGCGAGTCGCGACGCCGCCCTGATCACCGTGTTTGATGGGGCGCGGACCGTGCACATCGCGGATGCGACCGGGCGCGGCGGCGTGGCGCTGGTGGAGTTGTACGACACCGACTCGGCCGGGACCGCGCGGCTCGTCAACGTGTCCGCGCGCAACTTCGCGGGCACCGGCGACGCGACCCTGATTGCGGGCTTTGTGATTGGCGGCAATGTGCCCCGGCGCCTCCTGATCCGCGGGGTGGGGCCGCGGCTGGCCTCGGGCTTCGGGGTGACGGGCGTCCTGGCCGATCCTAAACTTGAATTGTTCCTGAGCGACGCGGGGCGGACGAAGCTGTTTGCGACAAACGACAATTGGGCGGAGGCGGGGACCGGCCCGGCGCGGGCGGCGTTCGCCGCGACGGGGGCGTTCGACTTTCCCGATGCCGGCAGCGGCGACGCCGCCCTGGTGGTCACGGTGCCGGCGGGCGCGTTTACCGCGCAAGTGTCCGGAGTCGGTGGCACCACCGGAGAGGCGCTGATCGAAATCTACGAATTGCCGTAACCGCGGTGGCGGGCGGCGACGCCCGCGGCTAACCCGCGGCCCGCACCAACTCGGTTTCGGCGGGGCGGGGCAAGACGATGCGAATGCGGGTGCCGACGCCCACCTGCGAGGCGATCCAGAAGCGGCCGCCAAATTGTTTGGTCACCAGTACCGCCTTGGTCAGGCCGAACCCGCCGCCCATGGTGCGCACTTCGCCGACGTTGCTCGCGCGCTTGCCGAACTGCACCACCGTGGTGATTTCGTCGGCGGGGATGCCGCGCCCCGTGTCTTCCACCAGCAAACGCAGCGCGTTCACTGACTCGTGGGCGGCGAGCGTGATGTGTCCCCCGGGCAACGTGTACTTGCGGGCGTTGGCCAACAGGTCGCGCATCACATCCTTGAAGACGGGCGGCATCCAGATCCGGTCGCCGGCAATGCTCTCGATCTTGAAGTCGACGTAGTAATCACAGGGTTCCTGCACGGCGGCGTTGTAGATGACGCGGAACCGCCCGTGGCTGTTGCGTTCGATGGCGGCGAAGACGCCTTCGAAATCGCGCTGCAGCATCGCCACGGAAAACTCCACCCAACGGTCCCGCAATTGCGCCCGGGCGAGCAGCTCGCGCGCGCGCACCCGCAGGATGCTGAAGACCGATTCGAGGTTGGCCAGCGACTCGTCGATTTCCGGATTTTGCCGGGCGGCCGGCCGGACCTCCCAGAGCGTGCCGATTTCGCCGAAGATCGCCGCGGCGTGTTCCTCCGTGGCCTGGGCGGTGGCGAGGGCCGCGTCCGGATCAGAAAGGCTGGCGATGAGTTCGTCGCAGAGCTCGAGGCTGCGAGGCAGCAGTCCGTCGTTGCCGTCGACCTGCAACCCGATCAGGCAAAGTTCGCCGCGCAGCACGTTGAACACGTTGAGCAGTGAATGCATCTCGAGCAGCGACTGCTCGTTGGCTTTCAGCGGCGGCAGTTCGAGAATTTCGACTTCGTGCATGTTGGGGAGCCGGGACGGTAACGCCGATGGTTGGGGTGGGGAAGGAAGACCGGCGGCACCGGCCGGAGGTCACTCCGCCCCGGCCAGGCCGCGGCGTTCGAGCAACGGCTTGATGCTGGGCTCCGCGCCCCGGAAGGCGCGATAGAGCGTCATCGCATCGGCGCTGCCGCCGCGGGAAAGCACCATTTGGCGGAGGCGGTCGCCGTTTTCGCGCGTGAGCCCGCCCTGGGCCTTGAACCACTCGACGGTGTCGGCATCGAGCACCTCGGCCCAGATGTAGGAATAATAGCCGGCCGCATAGCCGCTGGAGAAGATGTGGGAGAAATAAGTGCTGCGATAGCGTGGCGGCACCGGTCCAAAATCGACCCGGGCCTGGCGCAGCGCGGCCGCTTCGAAGGCGATCACCCCATCGGCCGCGGGCACCTCGTCCGGCTTCAATTGATGCCAGGCCTGGTCGAGCAGGGAGGCGGCCAGATATTCGGTCGTGGCGAAACCCTGGTTGAACTTCCGGGCCGCGAGCACCTTGGCGAGCAGGGCGGCGGGCATCGGTTCGCCGGTCTGATAGTGTTTCGCGTAGTGGGTGAGGACCTCGGGCCAGGTGGCCCACATTTCATTCACCTGGGAGGGAAATTCGACGAAGTCGCGCGGGACCTTGGTGCCGCTGAAACGCGGATATTCCACCGCGGAAAACATGCCATGCAGGGCATGCCCGAACTCGTGGAAGAGCGTCGTAACCTGATCAAAATTCAGCAGGGTGGCCTCGCCCCCGGCGGGCCGGGGGATGTTGAGGTGGTTGGCGATCACCGGTTGGGTGCCGAGGAGCCGCGACTGATCGACGTAGGCACTCATCCACGCGCCGCCGCGCTTCGAAGGCCGGGCATACAGGTCGGCGATAAACAGCGTGAGCGATGAACCGTCGGCGTCGAAAATCTCGAAGACGCGGACGGAGGGCTCGTACACCGGCAAGTCGCGACGCTCCTTGAAGGTGAGGCCGTAGAGCCGGGTCGCGGCGTAGAACAGGCCGTCCTGCAGGACGCGGTTCAATTCGAAGTAGGGTTTCAACTGCGCCTCGTCGAAGGCGTAGCGCTCGCGGCGGACTTTTTCCGCGTAGAATTCCCAGTCCCAGGCCGCCAGCGTGAAACCTCCCTTTTCCCGGTCGATGACCGCCTGGATGTCGGCGGCCTCGTGCCGGGCGTTGGCCACCGCGGGCACGGCGAGGTCGGCGAGCAGGCGGTTGACGGCGCCGACGGTGGCGGCGGTCTGCAGTTCGAGTTGGTAGGCGGCGTGGCTGGGATAGCCGAGGAGGGCGGCGCGTTCGGCGCGGAGCCGGGCCAGGCGGGCGATCGTCGCGCGATTGTCAAAATCGCCGCCGCGGCTCCCGCGGGTGAGCGAAGCCCGTTGCACCTGCTCCCGCAGGGCGCGGTTTTCGAGTGCGACGAGGACGGGCTGGCCGCTGGTGTTGCGGAGGCGCAGGGCGTACTTGCCCTCCTGTCTTTCCGCGCGGGCGGCTGCGGCCGCGGCCTCAATCTCGCCCGCGGCAAGCCCGGCCAGATCCTCGCGGTGATCGACGACGACCATCGACGCGTTGACCTCCTTGAGCACGTTTTGCGCGAAGGTGGTCTGCAACGAGGCGATTTCCTCGTTCATCGCCCGCAAGCGGGTCTGGTTGGCGGCGGCCAGCCGGGCGCCGGCGCGCACGAAGTCGGTGTGGGTGCGTTCGAGCAGCCGGCGCGACTCGGGATCGAGCCCCAATTGCTCGCGCCGGGCGTAGAGGGTGTCGATGCGCGCAAACAGCCGCGGGTTCAACTGGATGGCGTCGGACTGGGCGGCGAGCTGCGGCGCCATGGTGCGCTCCACGGCGCGGAGCGCGTCGTTGCTGTGCGCGCCGACGAGGTTGGAGAAAGTGCGTTGCACGCGGCCCAGCAGCTGGCCGCTCCGTTCCAGCGCCAGCAGGGTGTTGGCCATCGTGGGCGACTCGGAGTGGTCGGCAATGGCGGCGACCTCCTGAAGCTGCTCCTTCATGCCCTGGGCAAACGCGGGGGTGAAGTGTTCGTCCTTGATCCGATCGAAGGGCGGGTACTGATGCGACAGCGGGCTCGGCCGGAGCAGAGGATTGAGGGAGTCGTCGGCGCCGGCGGCTGGGGAGATCATCGCGACGAAGATCAGGATTGAGTGAACACGGAGGCAACTCCGGACCCGGGTTTGCATGGTGAATTTTGGGGCGACTGTTGCGCCGGAGTCGAAGAACGCAAGGGTGCGCCGGCCGGCCACCCCGCCCCTGCGCCTCGCGCCTGCACTTACAGTTTTTTGTTATAGGTGTAACATCAATTGGTCATGGGGGCGGAGCACCGCGCCGCACAGGGGGCCGACTGGACGAATCGCGAAAGTTGCGCACCGTGGCCGGATGCATCTCACCGGATTTCATCACCTGACCGCCGTGACCGCCGACGCTCCGGGCAACCATGCCTTCTACACCCAGACCCTCGGGCTGCGCCTGGTGAAGAAGACGGTCAACCAGGACGACGTGTCGGCGTATCATCTTTTCTATGCGGACGGGCTCGCCGCCCCCGGGACGGATCTCACGTTTTTCGACTGGCCCGTGGGGCGGGAGCGCCGCGGCAGCCACAGTGTCGTGCGCACGGGGCTGCGTGTGGATACGGCGGCGAACCTCGCGTGGTGGGAACGGCATCTGGCCGGGCGTGGCGTCGTCCACGGCAGGATCGCGGACCGCGACGGGCGCGCGACGCTGGATTTTGAGGATCCCGAAGGCCAGCGGTTGTGCCTGGTGGTGGACGGGCCGCGGGGAGAGGCGCATCCCTGGGCGCGGAGTCCGGTGCCCGGCGAGCACCAGATCCGGGGGCTGGGCCCGATCACGATGAGCGTGCCGGTGCTGAAGCCAACGGATACCGTGCTGACCCGGGTGATGAACATGCAGCGGGTGCGGGAATACGTGCAGCGGGGCGAAGGCGATTCCACCGTGCAGGTGTATCAGATGGACCCGGGCGTGAGCGGGGTCCAGGCGGAGCTGCACGTGGTGGTCGAGCCCGGGGCGGCGCCGGCGGCGCCGGGCGCGGGCGGGGTGCACCACGTGGCGTTTCGCACGCCGACCGTGGAGCAGTATGAGGCGTGGGCGGAGCGTTTGGTGGAGCTGGGCATGCGGTCGAGCGGGCCGGTGGACCGGTTCTATTTTCGCAGCCTCTATTTCCGGGAGCCCAACGGCGTGCTCTTTGAAATCGCCACGGACGGGCCGGGTTTCGCCGCCGACGAACCGCTGGAGTCGCTGGGGGAGCGACTCGCGCTGCCCCCGTTTCTCGAACCGCGGCGCGCGGCCATCGAGCGCGGCTTGAAGCCGTTGGTGACGAGTCGATAATTGGATGTAGTGTCTGATGTGGGCGGGGTGCCCTCACCCCGCTGCGCATCGAAATTAGCGGGGTGGGGGCACCCCGCCCACAAGTCTGGCGGGCCGTTTGGAGCGCCCAGCACCAGACTTTGAAATATGCGGACGGGTAATTCTCCGAGTGGTTTGCTGATTAGGTTTTCGGCGATGAACCGGGCAAAGAAATTGCACAAAATGAGGTCGCTTCGGGCGCGGAGAGAAACAGCTTTGATCGCGTCAACACCACCGGGTGTTTCTGCCCGCCCTCCCCAAAGCATCTAACATGAAAACGTCCCACCGTTTGCGGCGCCTCCCCGGCTGCCGGATTCCCGCCCTGCTCGCGTGTCTCAGCCTGGCCTTGCCGCCCGACCTCGGTGCGCAGACCGCGTCCCAGCCGCCGGCCAGCAACGAGGCCATCGAACTCTCGCCGTTCGTGGTCAACACCGACAAGGACAACGGCTTTGCCGCGTCGAGTGCACTGGCCGGCGGCCGGCTCGCCACGGACCTGCGCGACACCCCTGCAGCCTATTCGGTCATCACGCGCGAGTTCATCGACGCGCTGAATCTCACGGATCTGCAGAGCGCGGCGGAGTGGTCGACCAGCTCCGCGGACATTCCCGACACCGGGACGGCGAATTTCTTCACCTTCTCGACTTATTACCAGACGCGCGGCGTGCGCGCCGGCACGCAGCAGCGGAATTTCTTCCCGCAGTACGGCGACAACGACACCTTTGACGTCGAGCGCTTCGATTTCGGGCGCGGCCCCAATTCGATCCTGTTCGGCAACGGCACGCTCGGCGGCACCAGTTCCTCCACCACCAAGCGCGCGCGGCTGGATCGCAGCTTTGAAAACGTGCAGCTCAACGTGGGCTCCTGGAGCACCTACCGGGCGATCGCGGACGTCAATCGAGTCATCTCCCCGCAACTTGCGGTTCGGACCGCGGCGGTCTGGGGCGACGGGAATGGCTGGCGCCAGAAGGACTTCAACAAACGCAAGGGGGCGTTCCTCACCACGACGTTCCGGCCCTTCCGCAACACCGAGATCCGGCTCGAGGGCGAGTACCTGGAGATACAGAAGCAGGTGGGCATGACCACGCTGAACGACCGGTTGTCGGGCTGGAACGGCGCGCTCACCTATGCCACGCCGGTCGCGCTCAAGACGGCGACCTCGGCGCAACTCACCGCGGCCACGGCGGCGGGGGTCAACCGCCGCGCGGCGAATTATTTTGTCTACGATCCCCAACCCGGCGAAGCCGGAACCAAGCGCCTCACCGGGAAACTCGAAATCCGAAGCTCG
>JBBRWR010000065.1:0-47773 GCA_038249085.1 Opitutales bacterium | reverse complement strand
GGTCAGTTGGTGCGCCGGCGAATTTTCGGGGGCCGGGGGGAGGGTGGGTCCTTTTCCAGGGCGCGCGAAGCGGAGGTGGACCCGGCGTCGATGGCGTAAGGTTCGAGGCCGGCCAATTGTTGGTCCAGCGACATCGTGACCAGCGTGGCGATGGTCAAATACGAAACGACCGCGTTGATGTTGGCGTCCTTTTCGGCGGCCGCATCCAGGCGACGCTTGATCGCGATGTTCACGCTCTGCAAGTCGGTGTAGAATTGGTTCAGGCCGATCAGGTCCCAATCGGGCGTGCCGCCCTGGCGTGAAACCAGAAATTGGCGTATCAGGTACGCGCCGACCATGCGAAACAGGGTCTCCTCGAAACTGGCAAAGGGCAGATGCAACCGGGCCGGTCCATTCAGGCGTGAAAGGATCGGGCAGCCGCCGGTGGCGAGGATCACCCCCATCAGCGAGCGCAGGGCCGTCTGGGCGTCGGTCCGCTTCACGCAGGTGCGTTCGGCGGTGCGCACCTCCACTTCCACCGGTTGGAAGGACGTCATACCTGCGAACGTGACCGCGACGTGTTCGAGGTCCAGCGCCGCGGGACAGCACCGTTGGGCACCCGCCGGCAGCGGGCAATTGGGACACTGGCAATACTCCAGCTCGGTCCAGCCTGCAGGTGAATCGGAATTGGCCGGCGGGAGGCTGGCGCGTTCCGGGTCCACGGTGAAATTGAACGATCGCCCGTCCTCCAGCTTGAAAATGTAGTCGACCACGAACCGAGGTTGGCCGAAATCGAGGCGGAAATCACGTCCCGAAGCGAAGCGACCCGCCGTGCGCAGCGCGGTGGATTTTTGCACGGACAGTCGTGCGGTAGGAGCGGGTTTATCCCGCGATGGAGCGTTGCACGCGCTGAATCGCGGGATAAACCCGTTCCTACAAGCAGGATCCGACAGTTCATTTGCGGGCCTGTTCACCGTGCAAAAATCCGCCGCGCCCGAGTGGCAGCCGGCATGGTGGCATGCGGGAGGGAAACTTCAGGTGGACCGCGCCAACACCGCGGTCTTCCCTCCGGAAGAATCCGGGAACGAAACGGCGTTGGATTTGAAGTGCCCGGGTGGGAAAAAGGTTGGACCCCCCGTCAAAGCGCCGCTCAGCTCCTGCGCTCCCATGAGTCCCACCGTCTATCAGGTTCTTCACGTCGTTTCCCTGCTGGTCCTGACCGGCTACACGTTTTACGCCTTTGCCGCGCCGCCGGAGGCCCGCAAGCGCGTGATGATCATCACCGGCATCGCGAGCCTGCTGGCGCTGGTGGCGGGTTTCGGCCTGCAGGCCAAGCTGGCGGTGGGCTGGCCGGGCTGGCTCTTCGTCAAGCTGGTGTGCTGGCTGGGCCTCTCGGCCCTCGCCGGCATCGGCTTCCGCCGGCGTGGGGCGGCGGGGACCCTCGCGATCATCGCGATCGCCCTGGCTTTCGTCGCGGTGGTGATGGTCTACACCAGGCCGTTCTAAGGATTTTCTGTGGTCATGGCCGGGTCGTTGTGCGGACTCTGGGTGGACGAAGTCGGCCGGGTCCACACGACACTCGAAACCGAAGACGGTGGCCGGGAGGATCGGATGGGCGATCTGCGCCCGTTTGCCTGGCTGGCGGGCGCAGCCACCGTCGAACACTCGGCCGGCATCGCAATCGAGACCCTGCAGGGGAAGGCTCCGTTCAACCGGCTGGCGCTCGGCGAGGTCTTCGACGAATTCAACATCTTCGCCCGCGAAGTCCGCTCGGTCGTCAGCGTCGACCTCATCCGGCCGTGGGAAAGCCAGTACCTGCTGCAGCAACGCAAGCGCCTGTATCAGGACATGACCTTCGGCCGGCTGCGCCGCTGCCAGCTCGACATCGAGGTGGGGGCGCCCGAAGGCGGGTTCCCCGATGCGGCCCGGCCGGAAGATCGGGTGCTCGCGATCGGCTTGCGGCAGGGCGGGAAGTGCCGGCTGCTGCTGCTCGAGGAGGTTTCGGAAGCGGGGGAAAAGCGGTTGCTGGAATCGCTGACGGAGGCGTTGCAGGAGCTGAATCCCGACGTGATCGAGGGGCACAACATCTTCAAGTTCGACCTCGACTACCTGCGGCAGCGCTGTCGCCGGCACAAGGTGGCGTGCGCGTGGGGCCGGTATGGCAGCAAGGCGGTGTTTCGCAGCAGCAAATTGAAGGTGGCTGAACGCTGGATCGATTTCATGCGGTGCGACCTGCCCGGCCGGGCGGTGATCGACACCTACCTGCTCGTGCAGTTGTACGACATCACGACGCGCGAGATCACCTCGTACGGGCTGAAGGATGTCGCAGTCTATTTTGGGATCACCGACGAGGCGAGCGAGCGGACGTATATCGCCGGGAATCAGATTCAGCATGTGTTTCGCGAGGATCGGGCGCGTTTTTGCGCCTACCTCGAGGACGATCTGCGCGAGACGGCGGGGCTCGCGGATCAGTTGTTGCCGACCTATTTCGAGCAGACCCGCACGTTCCCGACCCTGCTGCAGGAGGCGACCTTGCGCGGCGCGACCTCCAAGATCGACCTGTTGTTTTTGGAGGAATATTACCATGCGCGCCGGGCGTGTCCGACGCCGCCGGAGGTGCAGCCGTTCGAAGGCGGCTACACCCGGAGCTTTCGGGAGGGGGTGTTCCGGCACGTGCTGCACTTCGACGTGGCGTCGTTGTACCCGAGCCTCCTGCTGTCGATTGGGCGCAATCCCGGCAACGACACGCTCGGGGTCTTCATGCCGCTGCTCCGCCGGCTGCGCGAGTACCGCCTGAAATACAAATTACTCGCGCGCACCGGACCCACCGCGGAGGAGCGGGCCGAGGCGCAGGCCCGGCAGACGAGTTTCAAGATCCTCATCAACTCGTTTTACGGCTACCTGGGATTTTCCGGCGCGCGTTTCGGTGACGGCGAACTGGCCGCCGAGGTGACCCGGCGCGGTCGCGAGCTCCTGCAGGCGTTGATCGACGAGTTCGCGCGGCATGGCTGCGCCATCCTCGAAGCCGATACCGACGGGATCTATTTGTCGTCGGCGAAATATCATGACCGGCCGGACGATCTGCTCGCTCTCGTCGCGCCGATCCTGCCGCCGGGCATTGAACTGGAATACGACGGGCGCTACGCCGCGATGTTTTGTTACAAGGCGAAGAACTATGCGCTCTACGACGGGACGAAGATTACGCTGCGCGGCAGTGCGCTGCGCTCGCGGGGCATCGAGCCGTTCTTGAAGCGCCTGTCGGACCAGCTCATCAAGTTTCTGCTGGGGGCGTCTCCGGAGTCCCCGCTGATCTTGTGGGAGGAGTACCGGAAGAATCTTCCCGCCCGGGCGGTGCCGGTGGCGGACCTGGCGAAGAGCGAGACCCTCAGCCAGAATCCGGACACCTATGAGCGCCTCATGGCCGAGGGCGGCAAGCCCCGCCGCGCCGCCGCCGAGGCGGCCCTGCAATTGAACCCGCGGCCGCAGATGGGGGAACGCATGACCTACTACATCACGGCGCGGGCCAAGGGCCGCACGAGTGACTGGCAGCGCGCCCGGGCGCTGGCGCTCTACGATCCGGTCGCAGCCCCGTACGACCCCGATTATTACCTGGCCAAGCTGGATGACTGGCGCGAGCGGTATGGCGGGTTTCTCGGCGTCGAGGGAAAACGGGATCAGGCCCAGGGTGAACTGGCGCTGTAAGCCGGTGGACGGACGGTGCCGTGACCGTCTGTGCCCCGGTGCGACCGCCCGCTCCCACCAACATCCCTTGGTATTGGGATTTTCCGTCGGCGCCGCATGGGTGGGGCGGCGAGTCCCTTCGCCGCCGCAAGGTCGAGAGGAAACTCGGTCGGTGCCTGCGGCGCGGAGCGGAGTCCGCGCCCTACCCAAAATCCAAAACCCAAAGGCGATTGCTATCAGCCTGATGCGCGCGGCGGGGGCGGGGCCTCGACCCGCGCGAGGAGGGCTTGGGTGTCGGCATCGAGGGATTCCTCCGCTAGCGCCTGACGCAGGTCCGCGATGGCGGGCGCAAACAAGGGCGGATTTTCCGGCGGAAATTCCAGGTGCACTCGCAGAGTGAGGCGCAGGGCATTGAGCCGGCTCGCCCGGGCCATTGTCGCCCGGCCCATGGCGTCATAGATTTTTCCCGCCTCGGCGTTCAGGGCGGCGTAGAGCAGGATTTTGTCGCGCCCCAGTTCGGGCGACGCGGCATCGGCGAGCATCGCGAAGTGCTGCTCGGGGGTGAGCTGAAAGAGCTGGTCGGCTTCGAGGTTGAAGAGCCGTTCGCAGCCCTGCACGACGGCGGCGAGCGCGTCCTCGTGCGCCCCGGCGCGCCGCTTGAACACGACGCGGGCGAGCAACCGACCGACCTCGTCGATGAGGCGGAGGAGGTAGTCGCGACGAGAAGTAAGCATAAAAAAGGGGCGGGCTTTGGCCCCGCCCCGATTCAAGCAAGGTCCAGTTCGATTACGACCAGCGAAGATCCACCCGCGAGAGCGGCAATTGCCGGACGCGTTTGCCGGTGGCGGCAAAGATCGCGTTGCAGATGGCGGGGGTGACCGGGGGCAGGGCGGGCTCGCCGACGCCGGTGGTCGGGTTGTCCGTCGGCAGGAAGTGCGTCTCGATCTTCTTCGGCGTATCCGTGATCCGAATCATCGGATAGTCGGTGAAGTTGCTCTGCACCGCGCGACCGCGCTCGATGCCGAGTTCCTGGTACATCATGACGCCGAGCGCATCGATGATGGCGCCCTCGACCTGGTTTTCCGCCCCGCTCAGGTTGACCACCTGCGCGCCGATGTCGCCCCCGGTGACGAAACGATCGACCTTCAACTGGCCGTCCGGCGAGACGGTCACTTCGGCGATCTGGGCGAAGTAACCGCGGTGGCTGAAGTGGAAGGCAAGGCCCGCGCCCTGGCCGCGCGGAAACTTCTTCGTGCCCCAGCCGGCCTTCCCCGCGGTGAACTTGAGCACGTTGCGCATCCGGGCGACGTCGTAGCTGCCGCCGCCGCCCTTGCCGCCTTTGCCACTCTTGCCGCCCTTGGCGGAACCGCCGCTGCCGCCGGGCATCTCATCCCGGTCACCCAGCAGTTCGAGGCGAAGTTCAAGCGGATCGCGACCGGCGGCGTGGGCCAGTTCGTCGATGAAGCTGTGGATGACCCACGAGAAGATGCAGCTGCCGGGCGCCCGCCAGGGGCCCATCGGCCAGCCGGTTTCGAACATGGTCTGTTCGGCGAGGTAGTTGGGCACCCAGCGGCCGGGAAACTCGTCGGGGCTGAGGCTGCCGCCGCTGCCGGGGTTGCCCCCGTTGCCGAAGGTGAAGAAGTGGTTCTTCCAGGCGATCACCCTGCCCTGGGCGTCGAGGCCGCCCTTCAGGAAGTGCAGGCCGCCGGGGCGATAGTGATCGTGGCGGAGATCGTCCTCGCGACTCCAGGTGAGCTTCACGGGCGCGTTCACCTTGTGGGCGATCGCGGCGGCCTCGATGACGAAGTCGGCGCTCAGGCGGCGGCCAAAGCCACCGCCGCTGCGCGTGAGATGAAACGTGATCTGCTCCGCCGGAATGCCGAGGACCTTGGTCACGATGGCGGCGCCGGCCCCCGGGTTTTGGGAGGGCGACCAAATCTCCATCACGCCGTCCTTCCAGTGGGCGGTGGTGTTCTGCGGCTCCAGGTTGGCGTGGGAGATGAACGGGTAAAGGTACTCCGCCTCGACCACTTTGGCCGCCTGGGCGAGGGTCCCTTCCGTGTCACCATCCTTGCGCAGCACGCGTTGCCCGGGCTTGCCGGAGTCGGCGCGAGCCTTGGTCACAAAGCCATCCCAACTCTCGTCGGCGACGCTGCCTTCGTCCCACGTGATCTTCAGTTGCTTGCGGGCGCTGAAGGCGGACCACGTGGAATCGGCGACGATGGCCACGCCCGGGACCAGGCCCTTCACATCCTTCGTCCCCTCGAGGATAAAGACATCCTTCACGCCGGGCAGGCGTTTCACTTCGTCAAGGTTGGCGCTGACCACCTTGCCGCCGAACGCCGGGCATTTTTCATAAACGGCGTAGAGCATGCCCGGTACCTTGACGTCGATGCCGAAGAGGGGCTGTCCGGTGACGAGCTTGGGATTGTCGACGCCCGGAATCCGCCGGCCGAGGAGCTTGAAGTCCTTCGGTTGCTTCAACTGGACGGCCTCCTTGGCCGGAACCGGCAGGGTGGAGGCCTTGGCGACGAGCTGGCCATAACTCAGGGAGCGGCCGGAAGCACGGTGGTGGACGGTCGCGTGGGCGGCGATGCACTCGCCGGCCGGCACGCCCCAGGTCTGGGCGGCCGCGGCGACGAGCATGGTGCGGGCGGTGGCGCCGAGCAGGTGAAAATTGTCGTAGTTGTTCGGGGTCGACGTGCTGCCCCCGGCGCTTTGGCCGCCGTAGATCTTGTTGAGATCACCTTGTTCGATCGTGATGTCCTTCCAGTCCACCTCGAGTTGCTCGGCGATGATCATCGGGAGTGAGGTTTTCACGCCCTGGCCCATCTCGGGTTGTTTAGAGACGATCGTGACCGCGCCCGCTGGCGAGATGCGGATGAACGCGTTGGGGCTGAAATCGCCGGACGGCGCAGTTTCGGCGGCGGTCGCGTTCCGGCCGGAGCGGAAGTAGAAGGCGAGGACCAGGCCGCCGCCGGCGGCGCCGGAGAGCTTCAGGAAATCGCGGCGATTGACGGGAGAGGAGAGCGTGGCGGTTTTCATTGGGCGGCCTCCTTGCCGGCGGTGGTCAGGCCGGCGGCGAGTTTGATGCCGGCGCGAATGCGCGTGTAGGTGCCGCAGCGGCAAAGGTTGCCGGCCATCGCGCCATCGATGTCGTCGTCGGTGGGCTTGGGATTGTCGCGCAGGAGGGCGGCGGCGGTCATGATCTGGCCCGCCTGGCAATAACCGCATTGGGGCACATCGAGCTCGTCCCACGCCTTCTGCAGGGGAGTCAATTGCGCGGGATTCTCCGCGAGCCCCTCGATGGTCGTGACCTTCATGCGGCCGACGGTGGAAACCGGGGTCATGCAGGAGCGCATGGGCACGCCGTTGAGGTGAATGGTGCAGGCGCCGCACTGCCCGACGCCGCAGCCGAATTTGGTGCCGACCAGATCGAGATGATCGCGCAACACCCACAGCATCGGGGTGTCGGGAGCCACGTCCACCGTGCGGGACTGGCCGTTGACGTTGAGGGTGTATTTCATTGGGTGAGGATGGGAGAGGGGGCTTCGGCGGGTGGATTCGCCTGCCGGAGCGGTGACAATTACGGTTTAGGCGGGCGCGAAGCGCCCGGTTGGACGGTGGGAGAGGAACGGAACCAGGGCCGGACGGTGGAGGGGTGAGAGTCGCACGCGAGGTGCGTCCACCGGGGGGTAGTTGATTCGCCCTCGCCGGAATGGCAAGCGCCCGTTGAGCATTTCGCCCCGACGGCCTTGGTTTCGTGACAGCCGCCCTTCTGGAAAGGAAGGGGACTTGCCAGCGCGTCCGGGTGGCGCCCAGCATGGGTTGCAGTGAAGCCCCCGGGACTAGATTCTTCGCCAGATCATCGGCCACCGGACCGTGCGGCCGATGCGGGCGGCGGGCCGGACCCCGGTGAGACGGTGCATGATTTGGTGCCCTCCCCGGTTTCGAGCGACGAAGCGGGAGGGCCCGGGGCCCCCACGGGCGCCGGGCAAAAGATCCTCCTGATCGATGACGACCCGGCGATCGCCGGTTTGATTGAACGCCTCGTCGCCGGGTTCAGGCGGGGGTCTTTTGTCCTGGAGCATGCCATCGACTACACGAGCGGCTTGAGCCGCCTGCTGAGCGGAGATTATGTCCTGTGCCTGCTGGATTATCACATCGGCGACCGCGACGGCCTTGAGTTGCTGCGCGAGGCGAAGGCGGAAAATTGTGTGACCCCGGTCATCGTGGTCACGGGTTCCGACGCCTCGGAAACCGATCTGATGGCCATGGATCGCGGGGCGGCGGACTTCATCGCCAAGATTGATCTTAACCAGCGCGCCCTGGAGCGCGCGGTGTGGTACACCCTGACGATGGCCGAAAACGTGGCCCAGTTGAACCGGCTGGCGACCCACGACGAACTCACGCGCGCCCTCAACCGTCGGGAGTTTGATCGCCGCCTGCGCGAGGAATGGCAGCGCAGCCGGCGATTTGCGCGGACCTTCGCGCTCGTGACCCTCGACCTGGATGACTTCAAGGGCATCAACGACACCTACGGGCATCCGGCGGGGGACACCGTGCTGCGCCACCTGTCCGGCCTCATGTCGAGCCAGCTCCGCGCGGCGGATTCCGTGGGACGCTACGGGGGCGACGAGTTTGCGCTGTTGATCGTCGAGTCGAATCGCGAGCAGGCCGGACAGGTGGTGTCGCGGTTGCTTGCACTCGTCGCGGCCACGCCCTGCCCGGTGCCGGCGCAGAATCTTTCCCTTTCGGTCGGGGTGTCGGCGGGAGTGGCGGCGTGGCCGGAAGATGCCGAGTCCCTCGAGCAATTGATGATCGCCGCCGACACCGCGCTCTATGCCGCCAAGCGCCAGCGCCGCGAGCGTGGGCCGCAGACGTCCGGGGGTTGAGGAGAGCGGGAGAGAGCACCCGGCGGCTCGGCTGCGGGTCGCGCCGGATCGTTACGCCTGGCTGCGGCGCAACACCCAGTCGACCATGGCCTCGGGTTGGTCTTCGTGGCGCCAGACCAGCGTCAGGAATTCCGCGGGCAGGATGTTGTGCTGCTGGAAAAAGGCGCGGTCCCCGCCACAGCAGAACATCAGCGAGGAGGGCAGTTCGCCGCGCAATTTGGCGCGGGCCTTCGGGATCAACCGCGGCAGCCAGGAGATGCCGCGCACCGCATCGGTCTTGGCCGGCATTTGCGCCGGGTCGATGACGGTGGGGGAGGCGCGGCCGCCCTGCACGTTGAGAAAGTAGTCGCGGCGGACGAGTTCGATGGCGAGGGCCTGGCCGGGGCCCGGTTCCCCGCCGTAACCGAGGTGGTCTTCGGCATAGTCGTACAGGTTCTGCGCGGTCAGGCCGTTGCCGGCGAGGAAGCGGTTCTTCTCGGGCGCGAAGAACGTGTCGGCCCCGCGCCGGCCGGCGGCGTAATGGGCGACGGCTTGGTCGTAAAGGGAGCGGAAGCGTTGCGGGAATTCGTAGTGTTTCATGGGTCGATCTCAGCCTGCAGGGTTGACGCAATGCACCCCTCGATCCGGGTCAACCTGTTCCACGCATTCGTTCACGAACGACTGTTGAAAACGAACTTCTGGCGGAGATGAACCACTACGGGCTTGCCCTGGCGTTGGGGCGGGCTGAAGCCCCACTGGGCCAAGGCATCGATGGCCGCCGCGGCGAAGGCGGGATGGGTGGCGCTGACCGCCACGGGCATGCGCGGGCGACCCTCGGCATCGACATAAAAGTCGATCAAGGCCGTGCCTTCCGGCTGCGCCGGCCGCAGCTGCGGGCCCGGGTGCACGGGGGGCGCCGTGCGGATGGCCACCAAGGGACGATCGAGGTCCGCGGGGAGGCAAAGCTGCGTCACGACCTTCTGCGGCGCCCAGCGATAGAGCGAGTTCGGGGTGTTCGCCGGCGTCAGCGTCAGGACCACACCCCGGGCTTCGAAGTTGAAGATGATTTCGGCGCGCGTTCCCACGGGTTCGCCGCGTTCGCGCGCCGCTTCGAACTCCCATTCACCCAGGCTTTCCACGAGCTCGCGCACCAGTTCGGGGTGGGTGTAGCCGAGGATGAGGTGATCAGTGAGCCGGCCGTCGGCTTCGACGACGATCACGGCCCGCACCTGACCGGAGGTGACCCCCTCGGCCAGCAACGGATTGGGGAAGTTGGCGGCATACGGTTGGTGGATTTTCAGCGGCGCATCGCCCGGGGCGCGGTTGGCGGCGGCGAAACCCACGCCCCCCGGCAGCACCAGGATCGCCAGTGCGATGAGGGTCGAAACGCTGCGGTGCGAGTTCATGGCGGTGACAGTCCTGCTTTCCCGTGTCCTACCGGAAAGGTATCACCGTTCGGGCGGAGTTCAACCCGGCCCGGCACCTTTCGACCCGGTAGGCGCAGCCGGGTCGGATGGCCTCACCTCGCGAGGGCGGCGCCGCGAAAACAAAAAGGGCGGGGTGAGGTCCCCCGCCCAGATTCAACGCCCTCTCCGTCGGTCAGACCGGGATGAAGTCGATCAGGCGCTTGTAGCGATCCACCTTGTCGACGACGACATCGAGCCGGCCGTTGAGCTCAAGGCGACGTTTCTTTTTTCGTCCCACCAGGGCGTTGCCCTCGGCGTTCAGGGCGTAGTGATCGTCGGTGAGGGCCGTGACGGCCATGAAACCGAAGGTCATCGATTCCACCAATTCGATGAACACCCCGTTGGCGCGCACATCGGTGATGATGGCGGCAAAGCGGGTGCGCGGTTTCCGCTCGAGTTCGCGTTCGAAGTACTCGAGCAACTTCACCTTCACGCTGTCGCGCTCGGCCTCGGTGCTGTTCACCTCGGTCAGGCTGAGATGCTCGCCGAGCCGTTCCACGCGGGGCAGATCGTAGCCGATGCGGTGTCCGCCCGGCGGGAGGTGTCCGGCGGCCTTCTCGAGGTGGTGGTCGAATACCCGGTGGACGACGAGGTCGGCGTAACGGCGAATCGGAGACGTGAAGTGGGTGTAATCCTTTTTGTGGAGGCCGTAGTGGCCATCGGCCGTATGCCGGTAAACCGCCTTCTTCAGACTCCGGAGCAATTGCGTGCGCAGCGTGTACCCCTGGGGGTGCTGGCTGAGCGTGGCGAGCAGCTTCACCACCTCGGCCCGATGGGTGAGATCGCCCACGTTGATGCCGAAGGTGGCGAGCAATCCCCGCAGTTCGACGAGACGCTCCGGATCGGGGTCATCGTGCACCCGATAGAGCGACGGGAGCTTGCGGGTGCGCGTCAGCCGGGCCACGGACTCGTTGGCGGCGAGCATGAATTCCTCGATCAGCTGGTGGCTTTCGTCGTTGTCGATGCGCTCGAGCCGATCGGCGTAGCCCTTGGCGTCGACGAAAATTTTCGTTTCCGGCATGTCGAGGTCGAGGCTGCCGTGCGCCATGCGCGCCTTGCGCAGCCGGCTGGCAATCGCCCACAGGGAACGGACCCCGCTCTGCAGTTCCTTCAACTCGGCTTCGCTCAGGTCGCGCAGGGCCCGGCCGGTCGCCCCGGTCTGGTGCTTCGGCGGCAGCGGCAGGGCGCGGATTTTCGCCAGATCATCCGTGAAGAGCAGGGCGTACGCCTGTTTGTAGGTGAGCCGCTTGCGGCTGCGAATCACGGTGTTGCCGTAGCCGGTGTCCTTCAGCTTGCCCTTGCGATCGAAGAGGAGAAACACCGCCTTGCACAGCCGGTCCTGCCCCTCGACGAGCGAACACAGGCCGTTGGACAGTTTTTCCGGCAGCATCGGCACCACGACACCCACGAGGTAGGTGGAGTTGCCGCGGCGCTGGGCCTCGCGATCGAGCGCGGTGCCGGGCCGCACATAGTGGGAGACATCGGCGATGTGGACGCCGATTTGAATGTCGCCACCCGGCAATTCCTCGTACGACAGCGCATCGTCGAAGTCCTTGGCGTCGTCGGGATCGATCGTGAAGACCGCCTTTTGGCGGTAATCGAGCCGGTGGGCGAGGTCGCGGGCCTGCACGCGGTCGGGCAGGGCGGCCGCTTCACGCTCCACCTCCGCCGGAAATTCGGTCGCGAGGTTGTACTTGAGAAAGATCCCCAGCAGTTCGGCTCTCGGCTCGTGGGTGCGCCCGAGGCGGGTCGTGATCGTGCCGGTGAGGGGCGACTCGCGGCGCGTCCACTCCCCGAGTTTCGCCGCCACCTTGTCGCCTTCGCGCGGCACGGGCGAAAGACCGCACTTCGCCGGATCCGCGACCTGAATCTCGCGGCCCAGCCGCGGGTCGTCCGGGGCCACGACAAATCCCCGCTTACTCCGGCGGAGTTCGCCGACAATCGTGTCGCGGTCGCGGGACAGCACGCGCAGGACGCCGCCGATCTTCTCGCCGGCTCGCCGGCCGCGCCGGCCGGGAAATTCGCGGGCGAGCACGCGGTCCCCCGGGAGCGCGACGCCCGTGTCCTCGGGAAACACCTGGAGGGCGGGCTCCGCGACCTTGCCGGCGACGCTTTCGCGCACGACGAACGCTGAGCCGCCCGCGCGGAACTGGATCCGGCCAATCAATTCGCCGGCGCGCAGCTTGGGGGCGGGCGCGGGCTCCATCTCCCGCGGCGGCGGGGTCGGCACGCTGTCCGGCGCGGCAAACATGGCGGGGGTCTCCGGTCCGGCGAACATGGTGGGGGCCTCGGGCGGGGGCATGGTGGGACCCCGGCGCGTGGGCGTGAAAATCGCCCGCGATCCCGCAGTCGATTTGGCCGGCGCCTTCCCGGGTGGACGGGCGGTGAGGCGACCGTTGCGCGTACGCGTCAATGAGCCGCTCTTCAGCAGGCGCTTGATTTCCTGCGCCAGCGTGGCCTGTTCCTTTTTTCTCAGGCCGAGGCGGCGGGTTAGCTCAAATTCGTTGGCGGGCGAATAACTGGGCTCGCGCAACAAGGCGAGCAGACGATCTCTAAGTGACATATTGGATGAAATCCCGGACGGCGCACGGCGCCGTGCTTTGGGATTGGCCTGGAGGAAACAGGCCCCGTAATCTGGCGGCGATGAAAATCGTCCATGTGGCGAGTGAGCTCTTTCCCTATATGAAGACCGGCGGCCTGGCCGACGCGGTGGGTGCCCTGTCGGCGGCTCTCGCCGATCGTGGCCACCAGGTGGCGGTTTTTCTGCCGGGCTATCGGGCGGCCCTGGACCATCCGGATGCCGCCCGGGCCGAGCGGACGCTGCGGCTTAAAGTCGAAATGGGCAACGACTTCCTTTCGGCGGATGTGCGGGTGTTTTCGCCCCGGCCCAATTTCCGGGTGCACCTGATTTGCCGGGAGGAGTACTTCGATCGGCGGGCCCCGTACGGCAACGGTGAGCGGGACTATGAGGACAACGCGGATCGCTTCATCTTCTTCTGCAAGGCCGTCGTCGAGACCCTGCGGTTGGGGGATTTTGGGGGCGATATCGTGCATTGCCACGACTGGCAGGCGGCGCTGTTGCCCGTGCTGCTGCGCGAGGCGGAGCGCCGGCATCACGTGACCCTCGCCCTCAAGACGATGTTCACCATCCATAACATCGCCTTCCAAGGCGTGTTTCCCTCCAAGACTTTCGAGCGCACCAATCTGCCGGACGAGCTCAACCAAATCGACGGGCTCGAGTATTACTCCCAGATCAATCTGCTGAAAGGGGGCATCCTCTTTTCCGATCGCGTGACCACGGTGAGCGCGCGTTACGCCCAGGAAATCCAGACGCCGGAGTTTGGCTGCGGGTTGGATGGCGTCGCCCACTCGCGGGCCGACGACATCGTGGGCCTGCTCAACGGGGTGGACACGACCGTGTGGAATCCCGCCACCGACGTGCTGCTGCCGGCGCGCTACTCCGCGAGGGACTTGGCGGGCAAGCTGGTGTGTCGGGCCGAATTGCTCAAACGGTGCGGGTTCTCCGCTGACTTCAAAGGGCCGATTTTCGGCGTCGTGGCGCGACTGACCGCGCAGAAGGGCATCGATTTCATCCTGGCCAACCGCGACTTTTTTCTCGCGAACGACGTGCGCCTGGCGGTGCTGGGATCGGGGGACAAACGCATTGAGGGCGAAGTGTTGGCCCTCGCCAGCGAGGCGCCGGGGAAGATTTTCATGGCGGCGCGGTTGGACGAGTCGATGAGTCATCTGATCGAGGCGGGCAGCGATTTCTTCATCATGCCGTCCGTTTTTGAGCCGTGCGGATTGAACCAAATGTATTCGCAGGTCTACGGCACCGTGCCGGTGGTGAGCCGGGTGGGGGGCCTGGCGGACACGGTGGTGGATGTCGACGCGGATCCGGTGAAGGGCACCGGCCTGATGTGCGAGCCGAACGCCGCGAGCCTGCGCGATGCGCTGCACCGGGCGCTGGTCTTGTTCGCGGATGCGCCGCGCTACGCCGCGGCCCAGCAGCGCTGCATGGCCCACGATTTCAGCTGGAAGGTGGCGGCCGCGGCCTACGAGCAGCTGTATCAGGAATCGATGTGACCCCGCGCGCGGGCTCCGCAGGGGCGGGTTAAGTCCGGCGGCGCCCGCCCCGTACCCACACCCTTGCGCCCGTGATGTTACCTGTGGTCGGCCCGCCAGGTCCGGGCCAGGTAGGGTAACACCTTATGGCCGGCGAATGAAAATCAGCGTAGCTTGGGAACGAAACCAAACGTTAGGATAATCCCCAACACATCGTTCCCATGGCAAAAATAAGCAGAGGTGGCAGAATGACGGCGGCAAAGAAACGTGCAGCCAAGACGCCGGGTGGCAAAGGCCCGATCAAGGAACGTCCCGCCGGACGTAAGATCATGAAGACCTGAGATCCCGGGCTCGTGACCGGATCGTACAACGGCCGTCTTGCGACGGTCTTTTTTTATCCCATGGAGTCGGTTCGACGCCCGATCGTCCACTGATGTCGACCTTCCCTTCGCGGCGGTTCCGCCCGGCGCTGTGCCTGCTGGTCGCGCTGCAGGGCGCGTGCGGACCGCTGGTTTGGGCGCTGCCGGGGTTGCCTGGCGTGGCGGCTCCGGCGACGTCGGCGGCTCCGGCGCCCGTGAACCCGTTCACGGCCGAAGCCATCGCGGCCCGACGGGCGGAAGTGCAAAAGCAAATCGCGGCCACGCGCAGCGAGTTGGCGAAGCTGCCCGAGGGGATCTCGGAGGATCCGGCCAGCTGGCTCACGCAGGAAACGGCGCTGCTCGAACGTATCGATGCGGTGGGGGCGGAGCAACAGCGCACGTGGCAACACGCTGCCGACCTCGCGAAGGCGGCGGCCGAGGTCGAGGAGCGCACCCGCACCCGGCGTCCGGCGGAAGCAACCTTGAAGCCTCCTTTTGGGCTGGCCCTGCTGGACCAGCTTTACACGGAACGCGACGAACTCGAGCAGGCGGGCGTCGCCTTGAAGCGGGATGTCGCCAATGCCGAGACAGCGTTGCAGGAGGCGCGCGCCACCCTGGGAGACAAGGATCGGGACCGCCGTGCCGTGCGCGGGGCCGCCGAGAAGGAGGTCGACGCAAAGACGGCTCCGGTCAACCTGCGGATCGCCAGCCTGGAATGCCAGCTCGCCGAAGAGACGCTGCTGCTGCGCGAGCATGCGCTGAAGTCGCTGAAATTGGAGCAGTCGCTGCTCGAGCCGAAGGGCAAGCTGTTGCGTCCGCGGTTCGAGTGGCTGCGGGTGCATCTCATTCTGGGCCCGGAGGAGGCGGCCGCGTTGGAGCAGAAACAGCTCAAACGGGCCGCCGAACTCGACCGCGCCATCAGCCTGGCCAGGCGGGAGGCCGAGAAGGTCACGCAAGTCGTCATCGCCACCGAGCGGCGCGGTGCGACCGAGAAGAACTCCGAGGAATTGGAGTCGCGCCGGGCCAATCGCCAGACGGCCAACCTGACGCTCAGCGTGCTGACCGCGCAACGCGAGCGGCTCGCGGAGGAAGCGACGGTCTTGGCCACGCGGCAACGCGTGCTGGGCGACGAAATGTCGGCCCCGGAACTGCGCGCCCTCGCGGAGGCGAATCAAGCGGCGCTCGATCAACTCGAGCGCGAGCGTCGGCGGGATGCGACCGTGTTGCTCCGCAACCGCCAGGAACTGCAGGACTGGCAAAGCCGGTTGACCCGCGCGCCCGTGGCGGGCGAAACGATCGGGCCCTGGGCCGGCGAGCGAGTGAAACGGCTGATGGCCTGGATCGAGTTGAGTCAGGCGGAGACGGTCGATGTCGACCGGTTGCGCACCGGGCGCCGGCGGATGCAGGAGGAAATTGGCGAGCGGGTGCATCTCTTCTCGTGGCGCAACGTGGTGCCGTTGGTGCGGGATGGCGCGGTGGCGGCCTGGAACTACGAGGTCTTCTCGGTGCAGGACCAGCCGGTGCGCGTGAAGACGATCCTCACGGTATTGCTGCTCGTGGTGCTCGGATTCCATGGCGCGCGCTGGGGCAGCGAGCGGCTCTCGCACACCGTATTCCGGCGTCTGGGCCTGAACACCGGACGGCGCGCCGCCTGGCAGACGCTGGGGTTTTACGCGCTGTTCCTCCTCGTGCTGGCGATCGCGTTCAACCTCTTCCACATCTCCCTCACCCAGTTCTCGGTCGTGAGCGGCGCGCTGGCGGTCGGCATCGGTTTTGGCAGTCAAAACCTCATCAGCAATTTCCTCAGCGGCATCATCCTGCTCATCGAGCAGCCGGTGAACCAGGGTGACGTGATCGAAATCGACGGCCAACGCGTGACGGTCGAGCGGCTCGGGCCGCGCAGCACGATCGTGCGCACGCTGGACAACACGCACGTCATCGTGCCCAACAGCCGGCTGCTGGAGCAACCGGTGATCAACTGGACGCTGTCGGACAACGTCGTGCGCCGGCATTTTCGCGTCGGCGTGGCCTACGGCTCGGATACCCGCAAAGTCTCGACGCTGCTGCAGGACGTGATGGGCGGCCTGGAACCCGTGCGGAAAGAACCACCGCCGTTTGTTGAATTTGCCGACTTCGGCGACAGCGCGCTGGTCTTCGAGATCTATTTTTGGGTGGGGGTTGAGTCGCCGATGATTGAGGAGAGCGAACTCAGGCATCGCATCGCGGAGGCATTGGCGGCGGCCGGGATTGTGATCGCCTTTCCGCAGCGCGATGTGCACCTGGCGACCGCGAAGCCACTGCAGGTGGTGATTGCCCGGGCGACGGGCGGCGGCGAGGTCAAACCTGCGGCCGAGGGAGAGGATCTCTCCCCGCGTGCGGAGGGAACGCCGACCGTGGGTTAGGATCGGTCACCTTCCGGGGGCGTCCGGATGGCCGCGTGGGGCGTACGATAGGTGCGGGCCCGTCGGCCCGGATCTCATGACGCCCACTCTGCTTTGGTTTCGCCACGACCTGCGCCTGCAGGACAATCCCGCGCTGGGCGCGGCCCTGTCACGGGGCGCGCCGGTGATCCCCGTTTATATCCTGGACGACGCGGGCGAGGGCGCATGGCGGGCGGGCGGGGCCTCGCGCTGGTGGCTGCATCATTCGTTGGCGGCTCTCGCCGCCGCGCTGGGTGAACGCGGCTCGCGCCTGGTGCTCGCCCGGGGCGACACAGGAGAGATCCTGCGGAGGCTGCTCCGATCAACCGGGGCCGGGGCGCTTTTTTGGAACCGGCGCTATGAGCCGGCGATCATCGCGCGGGACGCGAAGCTCACGGCCGAGTTTGCGGCCGCGTCGGTGGAGGTGAAGAGCTTCAATGCAGGGCTGCTCCACGAGCCGCACACCATCGCGAACAAACAGGGGAAACCGTATCAGGTGTTTACGCCGTACTGGCGGCATTGCCTCACGCTGCCCGTGGCGGCGCCGACGAGACTCCCCGCGGGCGTTGCGATCCCGGGTCCCGCCCGGTGGCCGGAGTCGGCAGAGCTGGACGCGTTGGAACTCCTCCCCGCAGTGGCGTGGGACGGCGGCTTGAGGGAGACATGGACGCCGGGTGAGGTCGGGGCGGCCAGGCGCCTCCGGCAATTTGCCGCGGGGGCGATGGCTGCCTATGACGATGCGCGCAACATCCCGGGCCGCGACGGCACCTCGATGCTTTCGCCCTGGCTCCACTTTGGAGAGATTTCGCCGCGCCAGGTCTGGGCGGCGGTGCAGGCGCGGTCGCGGGACACCGGCGTCTTCCCGCCCAGCAATGGCGCGCGGGTGTTCCTCAGCGAAGTGGGCTGGCGGGAGTTTGCGCATCATCTGCTTTTCCATTTTCCCCACACGCCCGAGCAGCCGCTGCGACCGGACTTTGCGGCGTTCCCATGGGCGAAAGATCCGGGCGGGGTGAAGTTGCGGGCCTGGCAGCGTGGGCAAACCGGCTATCCGATCGTCGACGCCGGCATGCGTCAGCTTTGGCACACCGGTTGGATGCACAATCGTGTGCGCATGATCGCCGCGTCGTTCCTCGTGAAGCACCTGCGACTGTCGTGGACGCATGGCGCCGCCTGGTTCTGGGACACCCTGGTCGACGCCGATCTCGCCAGCAACACGCTGGGCTGGCAGTGGACGGCGGGTTGCGGGGCGGATGCGGCGCCGTACTTCCGCGTGTTTGCACCGGTGCTGCAGGGGAGAAAGTTTGATCCCGGTGGCGACTACGTCCGCCGCTGGGTGCCCGAACTGGCGCGGTTGCCGGCGGAATACCTCCATGCGCCATGGGAGGCGCCGGCGGCGGTGCTGGCCGGCGCCGGCTTGCACCTGGGTCGGACAGGCCACTACCCGCTGCCGGTGGTCGATCACGCGGTGGCACGCGCCGAGGCGCTGGCGGCCTTCAAGCAACTCCGGGGCGGGGGCGCAGCCGTGCGGCCGTAATTTCGCACGAAGTGTTGCGCCGGTTCTTGCCGGGCGCGCAAGCTGGATCACCTTTCATGACCGACGAAACCTTTTCCCTCACGACGCGCTTCCCGCGACCGGCAGCGGAGATCTTTGCGTGGCACGAACGCCCCGGCGCGCTGCAGCGCCTGTGCCCACCCTGGGAGCGGGTTGAAGTTGTGTCCGCGACCGGTGGGGTGCGTGACGGGGCCCGCGTCACCGTGCGCAACCAGGTGGGGCCGTTCTGGATGGAGTGGCAGATGGAGCATCGCGATTACGTGGCCGGGCGACAGTTCCGCGATGTGCAATTGAGCGGACCCTTCGCGAAGTGGGAGCATTTGCACCGGATCGAGCCGGCGGGGGAGAGCGCCTGCCGGCTGACGGATGAGATCTCGTATCGCCTGCCGGGAGGTGCGCTGGGTCGCGCGGTGGCCGGCGGTTTTGTCCGACGGCAGCTGGCGCGGCTCTTCGCGTGGCGCCACGCGACCACGCTGGCGGACGCCGAACTCGCGGTCCGCTACGGCAATGTCAAGCCGCGGCGGGTGTTAATTGCCGGGGCTTCGGGGCTCATCGGTCGAACGCTGGCGGCGCTGCTCGAGACCCAGGGACACGAGGTCGTGCGGCTGGTGCGACGAACGGCCACGGGAGCGCATGAGGTCACGTGGGATCCCGCCACGGGGAAGCTCGATCCGGCGGCGCTCGAAGGCGTGGATGCCGTGGTGAACCTGTCCGGCGAGAATGTCGGGTCCGGGCGTTGGACCGCGGCGCGGCGGGAGGCCATCATGCGCAGCCGCACCGATGCGACGCGAACGCTGGTGGTGGCTTTTCAAGCCATGGCGCGGAAGCCCGCAGTCATGGTCAGTGCGTCGGCGGTGGGTTTTTACGGGGAGCGCGGCGACGAGATTCTGACGGAGGAGTCGAGGATCGGTCACGGGTTTCTGCCGGAAGTGTGCCTGGCGTGGGAGACCCATGCGGAAGGAGCCGCGCGCATGGGGATCCGGACGGTGTTGCTCCGTTTTGGCGTGGTGCTGACCCCGGCCGGCGGAGCGCTGGCCAAGATGCTACCGCCGTTTCGGCTTGGGCTGGGTGGCCGGGTGGGAAGCGGGCGGCAGTGGATGGGATGGGTGAGCCGGGAAGATGCCGTGGGCGCAATTTTTCATGCCCTCATCCAGCCCCGGTGCCGCGGCCCCATGAACGTCGTGGCTCCCGCTGCGGTCACCAATGCGGGTTTCACCGCCGTCCTGGCGCGGGTTTTGGGTCGGCCCGCAGTGGTGCCAGTGCCGGCGCTGGCTTTGCGTGCCGCACTGGGCGAGATGGCTGACGCGACCTTGCTGGCCAGTACCCGGGCGGTGCCGCAACGGTTGCGGGAAACCGGGTTTGTCTTCCGCCATCCCACCCTCGAGGGGGCGCTGCGGCATGAATTGGGACGGGCCGATGATTCGGGCGTTCGCGGGGACCGGGAAGGTGCATCTCCAGGTTGACGGTGGCATTGAGCTCGGTCCTCCCCGTGGCGCCAGTGTTAGACTGGGGCCCGCCGGGCAGAGACGCGGCGCTACTCCCAGAGGCATCCCCGCCAACTCGGAAGATGCACTCGGACCGGGCAGCGGGCCAACTCTAGGCTTTCCAATGCCGGGGTGGGGACTACGTTGGCCGGTTCATATGGAGAAAACGTTCATTATCTATAAGCCTGATGCCATGAGAAAGCGCATCGTGGGCGCCGTGTTGAGCCGGTTCGAAGCCGCGGGATTCGACGTAATTGGCTGCAAGATGGGGCCCCTGTCACCGGCGTTGCTCCGCGAGCACTACGCCCATGTGGCCGACAAGCCTTTTTACCCGGAGATTGAGGCGTTTATGAGCTCGAGCGTCGTCATCATGATGGCGCTGCAGGGCGAAAACGTGGTGCAGCGGGTGCGCGATCTGCTCGGCCCCACCGATTCGCGCAAGGCCGCCAAGGGTACGATTCGCGGTGATTTCGGCACCGACATGATGAAGAACGTCGTTCATGCCTCCGACAGTGTGGACAACGCCCAGGCCGAGCTGGCCCGCTTCTTCAAGCCCGGCGAATTGTTTGCCTGACGGTCGGGCCGGCCGACTGAGCTTCGAGCATGCGCGCCTTCGCCGGATGGCGCTCTTTTTGCCCTGGCGCGGCGCGGCGGTTTTAATCCGGGTGTTTCCGATCTGGGATTGAAAAGCTCAGGTCCGCTCCCTAGCTCTTTTCCCTGTCGTGCCGAAAAGACGGCGCGATGCCTTCGCCCTGTTGTCCCCTCCTCATGAAAAACCAAACCATCGCTTTCTTCGCGCTTCTGGCCACGGCTGGTGCGCTCTTCGCGGCTGCAGACGAGAAGCCATCTCCCCTGGGCTACTCGGATACGCCCCTCATCCCGGGGTCGAAGTGGAAGGTCCATGACATCGATCGTCCGCCTCCCCCTGTGGTGAAGCCCGGTGCCACGCCCGGCGCCGCCCCATCCGATGCGATCGTCCTGTTCAACGGTTCGAGCACCTCGCAGCTCTTCAGCCGCAAGAAGGACAATCCGAATCCGCAGCCGTGTCCGTGGGTGGTGGAGAATGGTGAACTGGTCGTGAGTGGCGGCGACTGCTGGAGCAAACAGCAATTTGCCAGCTGCCAATTGCATCTCGAATGGAAGAGCCATGCGACGATGCAAAAGGGCAATTCCCAGAAAAAAGGGAACGCCGGTGTTTTCTTCATGGATCGCTACGAGTGCCAGATGCTCGATTGTGACAACAATCCGACTTACTCCGACGGCATGACGGGTGCCGTGTACGGCCAGACGCCGCCGATGGTGAATGCGGTCCGCAAGGCCGGCGAGTGGCAGGCTTACGACATCGTGTTCACCGCCCCGAAGCTGGAGGGCGGCAGGGTCGTGGAACCCGCTCGTATCACCACCTTCGTGAACGGGGTGTGTGTCCAGAACAACACCGCCATCATGGGGCCGACACTGCACAAGAAGGCCACGAGCTACAGCGGCACCTTCCCGGCGGCCGACTCGCTGCGCTTTCAGGATCACAAGAACGAGCCCCCGGTCCGGATGCGCAATATCTGGGTCCGCCCGCTGCCCTGACGCGCCCATTCCTCCGCCGGGCGCTGGTACGGTTCCCGGACCCGAGGCACCGCACGGGCCGGCGGCCGGCGGCAAGGCATTCGCTGGGCGCACGGCCAGCGGATTTCCGCTGCGCCGCCGCGTGGGATTACGCGAAAGCCCTTGCCCGCGGGGACCTGGCTCCGGGAGCGGGTGCGTCGGGCGCACCCGCCAAAACCACGGATGAAGTTGGCGGGAAGGTGTTCCCCGGCCAGGATGCCCCTCCGGCGGAAAAATCGCGCCGCTGCGGAATCCAAATTTGACCGGCAAACGTAGCATCTGCATCACCGTGTACCACGCCATGCTCTCCGAACTCCTCCAGGACCGCGCCGCCCTGTATGTTGCTGGCCTCATGACCGCGGCGGAACGCGATAATTTTGAATTGGTCCTGGAGTTTCATCACGAGCTGCAGGCCCAGGTGGCCGGACTGCTGGAGGTGGGGACCGCGGTGCTGACCTCCCGGCTCAGGTCCGAGGCGCGGCCGCCGGCGGCGTTGAAGGATCGCATCTTGGGTGCGCTCGCCATCCAGGCGAGGCCGGCCGAGCCGGAGGGATTGGTCGTCGCGGGTGCGAGTGGATTGGTCGAATGGGTCAATCCGGCATTTTCGGCCATGTGCGGCTACGACCTGGAGGAAGTCAAGGGCCGCAAGCCTGGGCGCCTCTTGCAGGGGGCGGAAACGGATCTGCGCGCGGTGCAGAGAATTCGGGAGGCGGTGCGGGATCGGCGGCCCTGCCGTGAAACGCTGGCTAATTATCACAAGAACGGCGACCTCTACCACGTGGACATCGCCATCACGCCGATTCTGGACGACGACGGGCAACCGCTTTGGTTTGTCGCCAAGGAGCGGAAGCTGGTCGCCGCCTGACCCCGGCTCTGCCGGAGCGCGGGACCAAGGACCGGGCGCCGGACTCGACTCCGCCCCCGGAAGAATCAATGGCCGGTTCCTACCGGGCCTTCCCTTTTTTCGCGCTGGGTTGGAGGCTCTTCGCCATCTTGCCAGCCGTGCGTTTTACGTCCGCGTCCTGGGTCGTCTTCGTAATCTGATCGAGCATGTTTTTGACCATGCCCGCGTGGCCCGCCTTGGCCAGTTCCGGGGCGATCGCGAACACCGCCAGCGCCGCTTCCGTCTGCACGGTCGGGTCGTCCAGATACGGTTGGAGCATCTTGAGGGCTTCGATTTGCTTCACGTTGCCCAGGCCCGAGACGATGATCAGCTTTTCCTCCCGGGTCGTTACGGCCTGATTGGCCTGCGTGAACCAGGCGAGAAAATCCAGTTTCGCCGGGTCGCGGCCGGCGGCCACGTCGGCGGCCATGCGCACCCCGCCGCGCATCGCCAGTTCGCGGTGCGCGGGATCGCGTTTGATGATGTCCAGCAACAACGCCGCCGGCGTGGCATCGGGCCAGTCCGTGAGGCAGCGCAGCGCGGCATCGCGCACCGCCGGGTCGCGGTCGTCCAGGGCCGTCTTGATCGTAGCAAAGGCTTGGGGACTGCCGCCGTTGGCCTTCACGATCGCGCCGAGCGGACGCAGCAGGGAACACCGGGTCTGCGCCGTCGTGGCGGCGCGGAGGGCGGTCAGCACGGGAGCCGCCCGCTCGGTCGCGGGTTCGATCTTCATCGAGACGGCATAAACCGCGAGGTCCGCCGGCACCTTCACCGCGTCGTCGCGGCTGGCCGTCGACAGGCGGATCAACTCCGGCAGATCCGCGGGACGCGCAATCACCGCCAGGGCCCGGAAGGCCGCCTTGCTGACCTCAGCGTCGGGGCTGGCTGCCTGCTTTAGTAATTCGCCGCTGGCGCCTTCCGCCCGGCGCGCCCCGAGGACGCCGATGAATTTGGCCCGCAGGGCGGGCGCGGCCGACGGCAGGGCGGCCAAAATCATCGCGTTGGTGCCGGTGGCTCCGATCTGTCCGAGGCTCGCGAGGGCGGTGTCCGCTTCCGTGCGGTCGGACCCAGCGCTGAGTGACAACAAGACGGTGGCGGGGCCGGAACTGCCGTCGTCAACCTTGGGGAGAAGCTGGATGGCGGCCAGGCGCACGGGGGCGGAATTGTTCTTGGTGGCTTTGAGCACCGCGGGCAGGGCCGCCTTGTCCCCCCGGTCACCGAGCACCTGGATGAGGCGGACTTGTTTGGCCGCGGGTACTTTGTCCATGGCGGCGGCCAGCGCCTGGGTCACCTTGGATCCGGGCAACACCCGGGCGGCCCGCCAAGCGGCCGCCAACGTGGCCTCATCCTGACCGTTGAGTTGGGCCAGGAGCAACGGAATGCCGTCGGCCGCGCGGGCGGTGATGGCGCCATACATGGCGGCGGTGCGGATGTAATCAGGGAAACTCGGGGCGCACAGGCGGTCGTAGATGGCGGCCGCCTCGCCGGCCTGGCGGTTCACCACGAGGGCTTCGGCGCAGGTGAGGCTGGAGTCCGCGCAGGCAATCTGAAGCGCGCCCGAGGTCCGGGCCAGCGCCTGCTGCAATTCCTGGGCGGCGGCCGTGCTGCCGATCCGGCCGAGGGCGGCGGCGGCGGCGGCCGTCACCTGATCGTCGGTGCCGGTGAGGAGCCGGGCCAGCGCGGCCGTGGCCTGCCCGTCGCGCCGGAAACCGATCGAATTGATGACGCCCACAAGCAGTTGGCCCTGGAGTTGGCCGAGGGCGGCGCGCAGGGCCGCCGCGGCCGACGGATCCGGCATCGGCTCCAAGGCGTAACGGGCGTAGTGGGCCATCTTCTCATCGGTGAGCATCGCGGCCAGGGCTGGCACGGCCTCCTTGGTGCCGATGATGGCGAGGCGGTGGCAGGCCACGACCTTGTCGTGCATGGCGCTGGCCGGAGATTGCAGCGTGGCGATCAATTGGCGCTCCTGCTCCGCCTTGGGCACGTTGCTGGTCATCGGGGTGCCCTGACCGATCAGGGTGCCGGAAGTCGTGGCGAGGAGCAGCGCCGCCAAGGCGGCCTTCAGATGAGTGGTCGGGTGAAACATATTGGGCCTTTCGTTCTGGTCTTGATTTTGGTTCCGGCGCGGGCGCGGCTTCAGATCCGCCAGGGCTCCCGTTTCGCGCGGGCGCGCATCCGGTTGGCCTCCTCGTCGCCGATGAATTCGTTCTTCACGGGATCGTAGGCGAGCTTCCGGCCCAGCTGCCACGCGATGTAGGCGGCGTGGCTGGCAATGTGCGATTGGCAGGCGACGTCGCCGTTGGCCGCGGTCAGGGCCCGGGATTTGACGCAGTCCAGAAATTCGCGCAAATGCCCGCCGGGATGGGTGCCGACCTGGCGTTTGAGTGTGCGTTCCGCGCGCAGTGACTCGGGGTAGACCTTCACGTCGCCCCGATCCCCGGTTTCGACCCAGCCTTCGTCTCCTTCAAAGCGCACGCTGCACGTGCCCAGCCCCAGCCAGCCCGTCTCGCGCATGACCAGTTTTACGCCGTTGGCATAGCGGGCGACGCAGCCGCCCGGCGTGGGTTGGTATTCGACCGGGGCGGTGTGGTCGGCGTCGTTGGCCCACTGGCAGAGATCAATGGTGTGCGAACCCCACTCGAGAATGCCGCCGCCGTGGAAATCGAAATGATTGCGCCAGCGGCCCGCCACATACTGGGCATTGTAGGGGCGCCAGGGACAGGGGCCGAGCCACATGTTCCAGTCGCAGACATCGAGGCCGGGCTCGGCTTCGGCGGGGAGCCAGTCGAGCGTGGTCCCCGGGGAAAGCGTGTTGGCGTGGACCGTGTGCAATTTGCCGAGCTTGCCGGTGCGGGCCAGTTCGACGGCGAAGACGAAGTTGCTGACGTTGCGGCGCTGGGTGCCCGCCTGGTAGACGCGGCTGTAGCGACGCATCGTATCGGCGAGCGCCACGCTGTCGGCGATGTTCGTGGAACAGGGTTTCTCACAATACATGTCCTTGCCGGCCTTGGCCGTGAGGATCGAGGCCAGTGAATGCCAGCGGTCCCCCGTGGCGATGAGCAGGGCGTCGATGTCCTTTCGCGCGAGCAATTCGCGAAAGTCCCGGTACATGACGCAGTCCTTGTTCCCGTTCTTCTGGTCCGCGAGGTCCTTGACCGCCTGCCGCCGCTCGGCGCGGACGTCGGCGATGGCAATGAATTGCACGTCGGGTTCGTGAATCAGCACTTCGAGATCGCTGCCGCCGCGCCGGCCGATGCCAAATCCGCCCATCACGACGCGTTCGCTGGGCGCGACGCCGCCATCGCGCCCGAGGACGCGTCCGGGCACAATCAGGGGCATCATGATCCCTCCACCCGCGGCCAGGGACTGTTTGAGAAAGGAGCGGCGCGTCAGCGTGCTGCGGGGGGCATTTTTCGTCTTCATGGATGGAAAGTTTTTTCCCAGGGGCGGGATCCGCCGCGTGGTGCGCGGGTTGATCGCGTTGGGGTCGTGGCCGCCAGGCTCCGGTGTTTTCGCCTGATCATGCGGGTGCCGGCGGCATCGGCGCCGTGCCATCGGCGGGCTCGGCCCGCCGGGGATGGGGGTTCACGGTTGATAAGTGAGGCACGGCCAAGGGCAAAAAGTAGCAGATGCCGTCGGGCGTCTCTGCGCAGAACTTGGCGGATGGTGGGCGCCGATTGATGATACGACTGTCGGGCACCCGTCAGCGACGCGGACCGGGAGTTTTAGGGTCATCCCCGATCCAAGTTGCCAGGGCGAAGTGGGGGAGCGCCGCGCCGGGGGCGCAGCGTCCGGTCGGCCATGGCTTTTGCCTGCCGGTTTCACCCGGTCGGGCGCGAGCGCGGGTCGTGTGGGCTCGACAGGGTGCGAATGGCGGATTACCAAGCGCTTTGAAAAAAGCCTGTTTGGCGTGAAGAGCGTATTTGCAATCCTATTGGCTGGTGGCGAGGGCCGGCGGCTCCAACCCCTGACGAAGTTCCGGGCCAAACCGGCCGTCACGTTTGGCGGCATCTATCGGCTGATCGATTTCACGCTGTCCAATTGCATCAACTCCCATGTGCGCAAGGTGGGCGTGTTGATGCAGACCAAGTCGACCTCGCTCAACCGGCATCTGCACCTCGCGTGGAACGTGTACCGGCCCGAGTTGGGCGAGTACATTTTTCCCATCCATCCGACCCTCAGCCAGGAAGGAGATCTGTTCCACGGGACGGCAGATGCCGTGTTTCAAAACCTGCGGATGATCGGCAGCGACATTTCCGAAGTGTTGATTCTCGCCGCGGATCACATCTACAAGATGGATTATTCCGCGATGGTGCGGCACCACCGGGCCCGCGGAGCCGAGACCACCGTGGCGGTGATCGCCGTGGAACGTTCCAGCGCCCATCAATTCGGCATCGTGCAGACGAACGACGAGGGCCGGATCGTGGACTTCCAGGAGAAACCGCGCGCAGCGGACCTGCCGTCAGAGGTGCCGGCAAAGACGCTCGCGTCCATGGGCGTGTATGTGTTCAACCGGGAGATCCTGCTGAGCGCGCTTTCGGCGGAGACGATGGCGGCGGGCGATGTGGATTTCGGAAAGAACATCCTGCCCAAGCTGATTCATCATCACCACGTGATGGCGTATGATTTCGTCGACGAGAACAAGAAGCTCTCCGTTTATTGGCGGGACGTGGGGACGATCGAGGCGTTTTACGAAGCGAACATGGATTTGGTGGGGGTGGATCCGATCTTCAACCTCTACGATCGCGCCTGGCCGATGCACACCTATCAAGCGCCGGATCCGCCGGCGAAATTTGTCTTCGCCGATGATCGGCCGGACGGCCGATGCGGCAAGGCGATCGATTCGATCGTGTCGCCGGGGTGCATCATCAGCGGCGGGCGGGTGAGGCGTTGTGTGCTCTCGCCCAAGGTGTGCATTCACAGTTGGGCGCAGGTGGAGGATTCCGTGCTGATGGATGGGGTGGAGGTGGGGCGGCATAGCCGGATTCGCCGGGCGATCATCGACAAGGGCGTATCGATCCCGCCGCATTCGGTCATCGGCTACGATTTGGAGCAGGATCGAAAGCGCTTCACGGTGACCGACTCCGGGATCGTGGTGATCGCGAAGTACGCCCTGGTGCCGAACCCGGCGGGCATCGTCTGCCTTTCCTCACCCCATCCGGAACTGCCGGGAGCCCACTAGCGGCGCGGCGTCGGTGTCGCCCCGGAGTCCGCTCCCCGGGCGAAAGGCGGAACGCCGTCCGGCCCCTACTTGTTCACGCGGAAATTCACCACGTCGTAGTCCTGGATTATATACGCGCGCTGCTCCAGGCGGAGTTTGCCGGCGTGTTTGGCCTGTTTTTCTCCGCCCGCGGCGATGAAATCGTTCCAGCCGATGACCTCGGCCCGGATGAAACTCTTGAGCAGATCGGTGTGGATGGTGGCGGCGGCCTCCGGCGCCGTCAGCCCGCGCTTGATCGGCCAGGCGCGGTTTTCGATGCCGCCGACCGTGAGGAAGCAGATGATCCCGCTCTCGGCCAGGACGCGCACCAGCAACTCGTCGAATCCCGCCAGTTCCTCGGCCGTGGCCACCACGACTGGCTTGGCGGTGAGAAACGCGTGCGCTTCGGTCGTCTCCCATTCGGCGGCGGCCAGGCCGATCGCGCTGATAAATTGCTCCGCCTCCAGCGCCGCCTTCATCTTCTGCAGCACGGCGGCCTCGGCCTCCGTCGGCGCGTGCGCGAGGCGGGTCTCCACGAATTCCAGATCTTGCAGGACCAGTTCAAGCCGGGTCTCGGCCGAGGTGACGATCGCATCCGCCTTCAGGGCCTCTTCCGTGCCCACCACTTCGACCTGCGCGTAGACTTTTTTCTTCGCCTCCACCAATTTGTCGGCCTCGTCGAGGCGCGGGTCCCGGACGTTGTGTTTGCCGAGGGGAATCGAGGAGAGGCCGTAGATGCAGACTTTCATGGGGAGAGAGGAGCGCAGCGTGGCGGACTCGGGACCGGCGAGCAATGGAATATGACCTGCTGGCGGGGCGGTGACTGGTCCTGGCGCTTTACGCGGGTGGCGGGGTTGTTCCCGTTACTGGGGAAGGGGGCATCCGCCACGATGGTTTGCGGCGGGTGGGGGGCGGCGGCGCGGTTCCGAATCAGGGGGCCGGGGAGGCCTGGAGGTGCTGGGCCGAAGACGCGGCGGCCTCATCCCAGGAGGCATTCAAGTAGAGTTCCAGATTGTGCGGTACGACCTCCGGAGTCAGCAGTCGCACGCTCACGCCCTGAACGGCGAGGGGCACCATGTTTGCCGTGATCTTTGGCGTGCTGCGGAGCGTCGGAGCCCCGTTTCAACCCCGCAGCCATCATCGATGGGGAACCGGTTTATGGGGTGTTGGCGCCGCACCCGCCTTTCAGGCCGACTGGGGCGTGCGCGGCGACGCCCTGGGTTGCGCCGCCGGAATACTCGCCGGTTGACGACGGACCAGGCGGAGGATTGGCTGCAGGCATCGTGCAATTGGCGCCAACCTCGCCGGAGCCCGGGCCTAAAGTGCCGCCGAGTGACGATAGTTCCTGGCGCTTCCAAAAATTCATCTTCGTGCGACCTCCTTCCTGAGTTCGACACCATGAAGTCAGGTCGAATGAGCCATGAGCGCAGAAACCAAAGGGGATTCGAATCTGCTCGGGGCCCCGCTTTCCATACCTGAGGAACCGGCGGGACGGCCCTGGTGGGCCCGGTGGCAACTCTGGTTCTGGGGTTTTGTCGCGCTGGGAATCGCAGTTCGATGTGTCCGGTACTTCGTTCGTTTTCCGCTCTGGGAGGACGAGTGCTTCCTGTGTGTCAGTCTCCACCAACGCGGTTTCCTCGGGCTCCTGCAGCCCCTCGAATATCACCAGGTGGCGCCATTCCTGTTTCTCTGGCTCGAAAAAGCCGTGGTGGTCATCTTCGGATTCAACGAATTGGCCCTGCGCCTGCCGGCGTTCCTGAGCAGCCTGGCGTCCGTGGCCTTGTTCGCGCATCTGGCCCGCCGGCTCCTGGCGGGCCCGGTCCTGGTGTTCTGCATGGCCCTGTTCGCGGTGTCGTATCCAGCCACCCGGTATGCCGCCGAGGCCAAGCCGTACGGCACGGACCTGTTTGTTTCCCTGGCGATGATCGTGCTGGTCGTCGAGTGGCTGCGCCGGCCAAGCCAAACCGGCTGGCTGGCGGGCCTGGTCCTGGGCGGTCCGTTTGCAATCGCGCTCTCCCTGCCGGCCTTGTTCACAACCTCCGCCATCAGCATCCTGCTGCTGGGGGTGATGCTCCGGCAGCCCCAGGTGCGCCACTGGCGCTGGTGGCTGGCCTACAATTTCGCCTTCGGGGCCGGTGCAATCGCGCTCTACCTCCTGTCCATCCAGCCGCAGATGAAGGCGGAGCTGGGCTTCATGAGCGAGCATTGGGCCGACTCCTTCGTGCCCCGGACCTCGGTATTCGCGTTCCTAAAATGGCTGGTCACGACCCATACCGGGGTCCTGTTCGCCCATCCGATCGGTGACAAGAACTTCGGCAGCACCTTGACGGCGGTGCTGTTGGTCGTCGGCCTCGTCTACCTGACAAGGCGCCGGCGCTGGACCGTGGCCCTGCTGCTTCTGCTGCCCCTGGGCATGCATCTGGCGGCCGCGGCCGCGCAGCGCTACCCGTATGGAGGGCACGTGAAGTTCTCCCTGTACGCGGCCCCCATGATTTATCTGGTCATGGGCATAGGGTGCGCCGCAATTCTGGGCCCCAAGCGCGGACAAAGGCCGCCCGCCCAATGGGTCAAATCGGCCGTCGTCGTGCTGCTTGTGATCAGCGGGATCGGCCTGGGATCAATCATTTCGGACGTGGTAAGTCCCTACAAGACCACCGCGGATGTACGGCAGCGGGCCCTCGCCCAGTGGCTCTGGTATGGCGGCAACTTCGATGATCGCACGGTTTGCATCAAGGACGACTTGGGATATTCATTTTCGCCGCGCACCTGGAAGGATCTGGGCTGGTCGGCCGAGTACCTGTGCAATAAATACATTTACACCCCCACGCGCCTGGTCCGGGAGCCGCGGCCGGCTTATGCCCCGGTTCCGGCGCAGCGATATCTGCGATGCGTGCTCTACCTTGACCTTGGGAAGGGGGACTTCCAGCAGGAGTCCTTTGACCGCTGGCTGACCGGCATGAAACAGCAATACGAGTATGTGGGCGTGGACAAGTTCGCGCTGCCGCGCCATGACACGCGGAACAAGCGCCTGGTGACCATCGACTACCTTGAGATCTACCGGTTCGTGTTGCCCCAGGTGACATCGACCCGATGACACGGATCGTTGAAGGCCCTTCCCGGGGGCAGGCCTCCTGACGCGATGAGCGGCGGGCTGCCGGCCGGGACTCCGCAAACCTGAATCAGGGTGTCGGCGACCCATGAACCGGAGCGCCGTCGGGCCGGTATAGTATCGTCTCCACACCCGACGTCGGGATCGGCAAGGCACGACCGCGCGCCCGTTACGGCCGCCGGGTTCGGGCACACTTTCCGGCGGACAACAATGCATGGGTGCACTTCGCAAGGACCACCGCCCTTCTCCCCGCGCAACTCGGGCGCCAGCTCTTTTGACACCGTGGTCAGTCTGGCGACGCCCGCCGAGTTGGCGGTGTGACCGCCGGCCCGACGTCAACGCCAGCCCCCGGGATGAAGCCAGAGGACGGTTGGGGCGTTGGCTCCAGCGGGGCCAGGCTCCGAGGACCACTGGGCCTATTGCACGTCAGCGGCCACCACCGGCTACCCTGCCAGGGGCTCCAAGACCGCTTCTTCGACCGAACCAGCCGGGCGACGCCATGGCGAGGATATCGCCACGGCGGCGGTCTCGTTTGTGCTACCAGGTCTGCTTGCCCGTTGCAGGAACCCGGTCGGACGTATTCGATGATTCACGGGTTCGTTCGAAAAGATAAACTCCAGCGTCTATCGCGTGGCCGGACCGCGGGCGATCTCCACGTCCTTCCAAACCTCGGCGGTCAACGCTTTCCAGTCACAGTTCCCGACCCGGTTTAGCAGGATGGGATTGATGTATTGGGCCAGGGCGATGGTTGTGTAGCGCTCCCAGTATTTGGCGGCCTGGGTCAACTCCTGGATGGCGGCATCCTGATGGGCCTGCTGCTTGTTGTTGCGGTAAACGGCCAGTTCCGTGGCGCCACGAATCTTGTGGCCGTAGTACTTGCCCAGAGCGGCCATGGCCCGGATGTCACCCAGGGTCAGACGGAGTTCCTTGTCCGTCACTTGGGGGAAGCCCTCCAGGATCTTCAGCGCCTGATCCGCGCGGTCATGGAGCTGCTGCGACACTTGGAGCGGGGTGGTGCCCGTCAGCGGTTTGCCGGCGGCCATCGCTTTGACATAGTCCGGGATACTGACGTTGTCGGTGCCGGGGTGGGTGCCCAAGGTGATGAAGCGATTGACATCATGGAAACCGGATTCGGTTTCGGAGGAGCTTGACCGGCTGAGACAAGCTTCGATGTACCACTGGAAGTCCAGCGCGCCCCAGTGGAATCCCGTGGTGATGGGATAGATCATGGAGGCTTCCTGCCAGGCGGTGAATAGATCGCGGGCCGGGACCTGCGGGAAACGCGCACCCAGGATTTGCGTGATGCGCTCGTTGGTTAACTCCGAATCGTAGCCCAGACGTCCCCAGAGCATCCAATGATACCAGTGCTTGGCCTGGTCGAGCTGCCGCGGCGTCTCGGGCTCCTTGCTGAGGAATTCACGGCCCCAGACATAACCGTCCGAGCCGTAATAATAACCCGCGGAAACGTCATAAGGAATCCTCTGGAGAAACTCCCGGACGAAATCCGGCGCCCCCCAACGGAAGTAGAAGTTGTCGTCGTTCCGCAGCGTCCAGAGGGTCTTGAGGCCGCCGAGTTGTTTGACGTATCGGTCAGCGAACGGTTGGCGGGTGGAACTGAACACATGGGCCTGCGCGTACTTGAAGCTGAAAAGGAAATCAATGTCCGGTTGATCAATGACCGCCTTGAACGTCTTGGCCATTTGTTCAGCGCCGGTTTGGTGCTGGCGGTGGATCAGCTTGAACTTGCGTCCCGGCTGGGCGGCGGCGGCCTCCAGGACGCCCTGACCGTAGGTGTTAAATACCCACGTCTCCTTCTGCTCTGGGGTTAGCCCGGGCATGCGTTCGCCGGCGGTCAGCCCGATGCCGGCCAGGTCCGGGTAGGTCAACAGCATCTGTTTGACGCTCTTGCGGAAGTAGTCTGTGGTCACCGGGTTGTCGAACTTGGGCGTCAACCCGTACTGGCCTTTCGTGCTCTGGATGCCGTCTTCCCCGGGGATGAAAATGTTCCAAGTGACCACATAGACTGCCACGTTACGATTCTTGGCGTAGCTCATGACCTCGCGCCAAAACGCGATCTTTTCGTCCATCGTCATCTTGCGCGTCTCGGTGGTGCTCACGACGTCGTCCAAGGCAACCTTTTCGTAGCCGGGCACGCGCACCATGGAGGGAAAGGGGTGAAGATTCCAAAGGGACAAGTGGTTGTAGCGGAACCGCGCCAGGTCATCGATGTACGCCTTCCAGAAGTTTAGATCCCACATCACCATGACGTTCTTGATTTGGGCATCGCCATGGTGGTTGCTGTAAGTAGGCGTCCGTTCGTCCAGGGGACAGTTGAACTTGATGCCCCGTAGGGGCATGTAGGGGTTCTGGTCCACGGTTTGAACCGCCTCCAGCCCGGAGCAACGAATCACCTCCGCCAGCTCCAGCCCGCCATACAGGACTCCGGCGGAGTCGGCTCCCACGACCCAGTACGTTTCCTTTCCTGCGCCCGAACTCTTGCGCAAGCTGAAGCCCTCCGGTTTGAGCGAACGGGAGGAAGTAACACCCTGGCCTCGCAAGGCGTCGCGCATTGCGGTGTCTTGCAGGGTGCCCAAGACAATGCGCGGGCCGGCCGCATCCGCGGCGGCCTTTTCGAGTGGCGCACGGCTGGTCGTGTGACCGCGCGCCGCCAAAGCCGCCTGCAACTCCGGCACGGCAAAGGCGATTTGCGGCTGCTGCTCGTCGGCCAGGATCGTGACATTCGACGCGGCATTGCAGGAACCGGCCATCCAGCTTGCGCTCCAGGCCAGGGCTAACCACAGGTTGTTTCTCATCGTCATATTCGATTCACTTTCCCACCGCGCATCCCGCGGCTGGCTTTTCAACGGAGTGAAATATTCAGGGATGACCCTTTCGGTTTGGCCTACGATCGACGGCCTGACACGGGGCTGCGACCTTATTGCATTTGAAACTTGAGAAATGCAACCCCCTCGGCCGGGAGGTCGAAGGTGTGTCGCTCTGCAATCGAGATGGTCTCGCCGGACCAGATGTCCGTCAGCTGAACGTTCTGGCGGGCGACCGTCAGATTGTAGCTTGCTTCGAAGGCGATAAATCCCAACTCCTGCTTGGTCAGGGTGACTTTGCGATTGGACATAGAACGATTGAACACCCCGATCCATCCCAGATTTGGATCGGCCTGATGAGGTGTCAGCCAGACATCGATGTTACCGGCGCGATAGATGTTTACCCCCATCACGCCATTCTGGTTGCAGGCCAACATCTCGCGATTGGTCAGCAGGCCGTAGGAGAAATCGTCCATCGTCAGCAAGTCTCCTCCAATGATCAGCGGCGAGGCGGCCAGGGCCCGCTGAGTGATAAAGGTTCTCATCTGGTCCGGATTGAAGCGGCTCTGCCGGGCCCGCTTCTCGGCAGGCAGGTCGGGAATGTTGTCGGTGCCGAGGACGTCCAGGCGGCCGAAGGGAATCATATCCAGGTCCGGCCAGAAGCCGGCCCTTTCCGTGCCCTGGAATTTTTCCCAGGCGATGAATCCCTTCTCAAGGCTCAGGGGATTGTCCCAGATGTCCCGGGTTATCCGCAGCATGTTCGCCTGCCGGTAGTAGATCAAATGGGCCGGGTGATGCACATCGCCCGGCGACAGGCTGTAAAGCATGGAGTGCCCCCCGTCAGCGATGGCCTTGGCAACGGCGACAATCTCCCGGGGGTTGGGAACCACATCGTCGACTTTGATAAAATCAATCCCCCAGCCGGCCAGTTTGTTGATCAAAGCGTTGTAGTAGGCCTGCGCCCCGGGCTTGGACAGATCGATGCCATAATTCTCATCGTTCCACGCGCAGACATTGCTGGTATCGGCGATGTCGCGGGCAAAATAGGGGGTACCCTGGATGGGAAGGTTCTGCTCCACGGCCTGACGGGGAATGCCCCGCATGATCCAGACGCCAAATTTCAATCCTTTCTCATGGGCATAGGCGGCGAGGGCTTTGATGCCATGGGGGAAATACACCTGGCAGGGTTCGTAGAGCCCATATTCATCCAGGGCCAGGCCGAGACGTTTCCGGGGATGCATGGAGCCGGGATACAGCTCGACGTTCCGATACCAACCGGCATCCATCACGAAGTAGTTGTATCCGAAGGGGAGATATTTCTCCGCCATCACGTTGATCAACGCCCGGGCCTTGTCTTCGGACAGGTACGAACGGTAGCTGTCGAAGCTGTTGAAGCCCAGAGGTGGCGTCGGGGCGAGCGCAGGGCGGCGGGTCTGGCCCGGCAACGTCGCGGCCATCACCGATCCCAACAGGCTCAGGACGATCGAGAAACGTAGAGGTGTGAATTTCATATGCATGATCTGCCTACTCTGGTTGTGCTTCAAAGTCAGACGCGTGGGTCACTTCACTGCCCGGTTCGTGGAATGTAATGTAAACTGCCATCCTTTGCCGGATCGTCGAAGATGAGATCGGGAGGCAAGGGTCCCCCGCCCCCCTGATTCACTGCAACCATGCCGATCGGGTGTCGCCCTCCCTTGAAGTACTGGCTGGTGGCAAACCGCAGGCTGGGCAGCTGCCCGGCGGGATCCAGTACCGCCAGGGCCAAGAGATACCGGCCGGTCGGAATCGTGAGCCTGAAATCGCCTGATACCTGATAGGTTTTGGGCGGTGTGGCCCAGCCCGGGATACCATCCATCCAATTCTTGTCCGGCTCGGATTTGGTTGCGCTGCTGGTGGACAACCACTGCGGGGGCGTCCAGCCATCACCTGGCAGCCAGTCGCGAAGGTCGATTCCGGGAAAGGTCTGCCGCCACACGACCCTGCGGTCCTGCGGGTCAAGCAGAGCTGCTTCGAGGGGCCAATCGTAGTAAAACGGTGCGGAGCCCGTGTTCTTCACCTGCAGCACCACGCGGAGAATCCCGTGCGTCACGGAGGCCGTGAAGGCTGCTTTCTCGAGTATGTAGCGGTACCCGAACGCCTGTTGAATAAGATCCGCCCCGGCCCGGGCCGCCGCATTCGAAGTGTCGTAGTTCTCAATCCACCGGAGTTGGGTGCAATGCAGCCACCGGATCGTATTAATGACGAAGTTGCGGTGGAGTTCATTCGCGACACTCTCAGTGGGAGTAAGACCGGGTTGGATGCCTCTATTTCCCCAGTCGTAGGCGACCTCTCCACCGATATAGGCTTGCAAATAGCGACCTTCGGCCGAGTTGAGCCGCGCGATACTGTTGCCATGGGCCCACATCTGATCGAAATGCGCCCACGAATCCCAGTACTCTCCAAACGGGCGCGATTGAAATATTTCCCAGTTACGCCGCACCGATACGAGCCGATGCTTGAAGGCCCGGGCACAGGCCTCCGCCACCATTTTCTGCATTTCCAGGGAGGGGAAGGGCTGTTCCTGCTCGCCCCATTTGCCGAAGATCCCAAGCTCGACAAAGGCCACCCTCGGATCGGTGTCCCAAAGGATTCCCAGTCGCTCCACCAGTCGCACCACCCGCTGCTGAAACTGCGGGCTGGTGTAATCATCCGGCGTCATGTCGGCGGGCCAGTATTTCCGATCTCCACTCCAGTGCAGATAGACCCTGGGGATGACCTTGATGTTGCGCGCGGCCACGTCGCCCCACAGCTTGTCTGTTACCCGGCGAATCTTGTCGATATCATCGGATGCATCATTCTCGATTTCGTTCCATTTGATATACGTCTGAGCCAGGGTGGCCCACTCGTGGTCGTGAATGCCACGGGTGGTGAAGCCCTTCAGGGGGTTGCGCAGCGCTTTGTCGTAGGAAGCCGGCACCACTTCAAACAGACCGGAATTAAGGCCTGGTGCCGCCGGACCGGCTTGCTCGCCGGCCTTCAGGTCAAACCCCGACGTGAGAATCAGGCCGCAACTGGCAAAGCTGATTGTAATAAGGTCTTTCATTGCCTGGAAGTAAGCTCCGGTGGGTGATGGCTGGTGGTGCGTCTCCTGATGAGTTTGCGTTTCGCGGGCCAGGTCACAGCCCGGCTCGCGCCGTGGCGATGTCGCGCTCAACCGCAGGTGTGAGCTGCGCCCAGGAGAACGGCTCCCTTGCATTGGACAGGATGGGCAACTGGTTGAACCGCGCGCCGAGCTCGGCGAGCCGGCGCCAGTGGCCCAGCGCCCGCTCGAGAGCCAGTACGGCCTCTTGTTGCTTCCGACGATCCTTTGCCGCCCGGGCCTGCGCCAGGGCCACGCCACCCCGGAGTTTTTCGGCAAAGTAGAATCCATAGGCGCACCACGCCTCGATGTCGGTCAACTCGCATTCGAGCGTGGGCGTCGTGCTGGCGCGGGCTCGGACGGCGGTGACCCGCTGCAACGCCGTCGCGCCATCGCGGTCGAGTTGAGCGGCCAGGGCTAGCGGCGAGAGTTTGCCCGGCGCGACCGTGCCGCCGCCGTGCACGAAGTCGGCGATGTTGACGTAGCGTTTCGTGTCGAGCACCGGGTGTTTGATGAACGCGTCGATCCCGAAGAAAGTGCGGGCTCCATCACCCGTATCCACCCAGGACGAAAAACCTTCGGTGTAGAGTGATCCGTCCCAGGTGCCGCGATGGAACGATGCAAGATGCAGCGGTACGTTGGAGGCCAGCCTCCACGCTGCGAGCAGATCGTCGCCGAGGCCCGGACCGAAGCGCTCCTCCAACCGCCCGGCAAAGAACCGATCGGGGGTGGACGCATCGTAGAGCAGCCGCCCCCAGGTGGCATAGAACAACCACTGGCGCTCAAAGGCATACCGCCAAGTCTTATGCGGACCCGGCGCGGTGATGTAGTCCAGCGCCGGGATGTAACACTCCGAGCCAATGATGGCCCCGCCCACATAGTCCTTCTTCTGGTTGTTCACGAACGCCCGGACGAAGTCGGGTTGGCCCCAGCGCAGCACATACATGTCCTCGTTGCGCATGGTCCACACCACCTTGTGCCGGGTCGGTGGCGGATTCCAGTAGGCGTCGGAAAGTTCGCCGCCGTGGACGATGAAGAGATCGGGCGAGGAATGCGCGTGGGACCAGTTGTGTTTGAATTCAACGTAGACCGGTCCGGCGATATTTTTGGAGAGTGACTCAATTTGGGCGCGCGATTGGCGGTCGTTCTCGACACTGGTCGTGCCACCGGAGCCGGCATTGGCCGAGAGCGGCGCGCGGTAGATAAATTTCACCGGTCGCTTCGCCTCGGCAATGCCGGCGAAGAAAGTCTGATCGAGCCAGGCCCGCCGCTGGTCTGGGGTCATGCCGCCCATGCGTTCCCCGAGCGTGATGCCCAGGCCCGTGAGGTCGGGATATTCATCGATCACCTGCGTCACTACTTCCCGGGTGTATCGAGTCACCAGCTCGTTCGGCGCATCGGACTCTCTGCCGAAGTGGCTCAAGCTCACGCTCCAAGGGGCGACATTGTGGGCGCGGGAGAACTCGGGTGAGACGAAGATGTTCCAGTTAAGCAGGTAAGTTTCTATACCGCGTTCCTTCGCCATCGCGAAGATACCGCTCCAGAGCTTCTTCCATTCAGCCAGCTCGGCGTCGTTGAAGGGACAGGCTTCGGGGAAATTCTGCCGAGGGAACCCTCGCGCAGCCAACCGGCGCGTTCGACCGCACCGTGCCGGTGCCCGGACTGGTGGATCTGGCTCAACCGGGATTCGAGTCACCCGGTTCGACGGTCTCCGCGGAGGATCGGATGAAGCCGTGGCTGCGCCCAGCGGACCCGCGGCGCGAAGCGTTCTGGTATCGTCGCACGTTCCGGCTGGACGGCCCCATCCCGGAGGTCGCACGCCTGAAGGTGCATAAGGCGATGTATGGCACCAAGGTGCTGGTGAACGGCCAGCCGGCCGGAGAAAATGCGCTGAATTTCACGCCCGGTTGGTTTGAGGTGCGCCCCTTGCTCAAGGCCGGCGAAAACGAACTGCTCATCCGCGTCGGCGCCTCGCTCGCCCAAGTGCCGCTGAATCTCACCGACGGCTGGGACTTCGAGAAGAGCCGCTATATCCCGGGCATCTACGACTCGGTCGAGTTGTTCCTGAGCGGCACGCCCCACATCGTGAACATCCAGACCGTGCCGGCCATCCGCGAACCCGCGGTGCGCGCGCTGATCGAGATCGCCAATGGCGGCGGCACCGCCGTGCGCCCCAGCCTCAAGGCCGTGGTGCGGGAGTGGAAGTCGCGCCGGGTCGTCGGCGAGGGCGGCGCGGTCGCGGAGTCGTTGCCGCCCGGCGGGAACGGCACGGTCGAGTTGGCGATCCCGCTTCCCGGTGGACGACTGTGGAGCCCGGAGGATCCTTTCCTTTACGAAATCGAAGTGACCACGGGTGCCGACTCGCAGACGGCGCGCTTCGGCCTGCGGGAGTTCACCACCGATCCGGCGCAGGGCATCGTGCGCCTGAACGGCAAACCGTATTACCTGCGCGGGTCCAATGTTTGCATCCACCGGTTCTTCGAGGATTCCCAACGCGGCGCGCTGCCGTGGGATCGCGCGTGGGTGCGGCGGCTCCATCGCTCGTTCAAGGAGAATCATTGGAACAGCCTGCGCTACTGCATCGGGTTCCCGCCGGAATTCTGGTATGATATCGCCGACGAGGAGGGCATCCTCATCCAGGACGAGTTTCCGGTGTGGTATAGCCAGGCGAAGGATGGCTGGCCCGGCTGGCCCGCCGCGATCACCGCCGCCGATCTGGCCGGGGAATATACGCAATGGATGCGTGAGCGCTGGAACCATCCGTGCGGGGTGATCTGGGATGCGCAGAATGAGACGAGCAATGACATCGTGATTCGTGCGGCCATCGGCCAGGTGCGGGGACTGGATCGATCGAACCGGCCGTGGGACAACGGCTGGGGAACGCCTGAGTCGCCGGAAGACGTGACGGAGTATCATCCCTATTTCGCCTCAAAATGGGGCCAGGGCCGGGAGGGAAAGTCGTTCCGCTTGGGCGACAAGGTGAAGCTGAACAACGCGGGCATCCCCCTCAATGGGCCGAAAAACATCCCGCCCAAGCCTCCGCTGATCATCAACGAATACGCCTGGTTGTGGCTCAACCGCGACGGTTCGCCCACGACCCTGACAGCGGCCGGCTACAACCAGATGTTCGGACCCGATGCGACTGCCGATGAACGCCGGGAGTTCTTTACGCGGACGCTGGCCGCAAAGACGGAATTCTGGCGGATGCGCCGCCGGTGCGCCGGCATCCTGCACTTCTGTGCGCTGGGCTACTCGCGTGCGGACGGCCAGACCAGCGATCATTTCCTCGATGTCGCCGGCCTGATCTACGAACCGAAGTTTCTGAAATATGTCCGCGACGCCTTTGCTCCCGTCGGCGTGGGAATCGATTTCTGGGACGAGCAGGCGAAACCCGGCGAGACGCTCCAGGTGCCGGTGCAACTCACCAACGATCTTGAAGCGAGCTGGTCGGGCGAGGTCACGCTGCGCCTCACCCGCGCCGGCCGGAATATCTGGCAGGCCACGAAGCCGGGGCAGGCCGGTCCGTGGGGCACCGCGACCATGGAATTCGCGGTGCCGCTGCCGGCGGACCCCGGCCGCGTGATGCTCGTGGCGGAAATCGCCGGGAGCGACGGCCTCCCCGTCCGCAGCCTGCGCGACGTCGAGATCGCGTCTCTTTCCCCGCCACCGTCCGCCAAATAAAAGATCCACCGTCCAGCCGTCATCGGGCCCTTCCCATCCCCACCGTATCCTCCCGAGCTCATGCACCTCGCCCCGCGTTTCCTCCTCGCCGCCCTGCTGCCCGCCGTCGCGATTCTCCCGCCCCTCCAGGCTTCGGAGAAACCGGCCCCGACCGAGCGCCCGAACCTTCTCTGGCTCACCGTAGAGGACCTCAGCCCGAACCTTGGCTGCTACGGCGACGCGGAGGCCCGCACGCCGCGGCTCGATGCGCTGGCCCGCGAGTCGGTGCGGTTCACGCGCGCGTTTGCCACCGCGCCGGCTTGCTCGCCGGCGCGCTCCTGCCTGATCACCGGCCTGTTCGCCACCTCGCTCGGCACGCAGCGGCTGCGCTCACAGTTTCCGGTGCCGGCGGAGTTCGGTCCGTTCACCGCAGGTCTGCGTGCGGCGGGCTATTACTGCGCGAACAATGTGAAGACCGACTACAACCTGCGCGACGAACCGGCCTTCATCCGGGCCGCGTGGGATGACAGCTCGAACAAGGCCCACTGGCGCGGGCGGCGCGACGGGCAGCCGTTCTTCGCCGTGTTCAACAACAACACCACGCACCAGTCGCGCACCAGCGCGTGGCCACACGGGCAGTTCGAAAAGGAAGTCGGCTCGCAGCTCTCGCCCGGCGAGCGCCACGACCCCGCGCGAATCACGCTGCCGCCCTTCTACCCCGACACCGCGGAAGCCCGCCGCGCCTGGGCGCGCTATCACGACTGCATCACGCTCATGGACCGGCAGGTCGGCGAAATTCTCGACCGGCTCGCGGCCGACGGACTCGCCGAAAACACCATCGTCTTTTTCTTCTCCGACCACGGCATGGGCATGCCGCGCGGCAAACGCTGCCTGCAAGACTCCGGTCTGCGCGTGCCGCTGCTCGTGCGCTTCCCGAAAAAATGGGCGCATCTCGCGCCCGTGCCGCCCGGCGGCACGAGCGACCGGCTGGTCAGCTTCGTGGACTTCGCGCCGACGGTGCTGAGCCTGTGCGGCGTGAAAGCGCCCGCGCATTTCCAAGGCAGCGCCTTCCTCGGGCCGGACGCCGGCGTGCCGCGCGCGTTCGTCCACGGCGCGCGCGACCGCGTGGACGAAGCGTTCGATCTCTCGCGCAGCGTGCGCGACACGCGCTGGCTCTACATCCGCAATTTCATGCCGCATCTTTCGTGGATGCAGCCCGAGGGTTACTCGGACACCTCGACGTTTCGGCAGGAGTTCAAGCGCCTCGCCGCCGAAGGCAAACTCTCATCCGGCCCGCTCACCTACGCCGCGCCACGCCGCGCGCCGGAGGAACTCTACGATACCCAGGCCGACCCTTATCAGCTTCACAACCTCGCCGCCGAACCGCCGCACCGCGCGCTGCTGGAGAAAATGCGCGCCGAGCTCCGCCGCTGGCAACTCGCCACCCGCGACGCCGGTTTCCTCACCGAGCCGCAGATGTGGGCTCGCCTCGGTGGCAAGATCACGCCGTGGGCCGTCGCGCACGATGACACCCGCTATCCGCTTGAACGCCTCCTCGCCGCCGCCGAGGCCGTGGGTCGCGACGATGCCGCGCCCCGGCAGCGCGAGTGGCTGCGCGACGACGACGACGGCGTGCGTTACTGGGCCGCCGTCGGTCTGAACGCGCGCACCAAGTTCGAGGCCGCCGACCGCGATGCTCTGCGCAAAGCATTGCGCGATGCTTCGCCCGACGTCCGGATCGAAGCGGCCGCCGTGCTCGCCCGGCACGGCGACGCTGCGGCGGCGTTGCCGGTGCTCACCGCCGCGTTGCGCGACGAATCCCGCGAAGTCGCGCTCCACGCCGCCCGCGCACTTGAACTTCTCGGCCACGTCGCGTGCCCCGCCTACGATGACATGCGTGGCGCACTCGCCACCGCCCGCGAAGCCGGGGGACGCGGCGGCGACACCACCTCTTTATCCATCCGCCTCAGCCTCGAAGCCGCCTTGCCCAAATGATCTGCCACTCCGACGAAGGCATTTTATGAAAACCCGACGCTCCCTGCTCGCCGCCCTCGCTCTGGCAGTGTTCGCGGTCGGCGTCTTTGCCGCCGGCGAACCCTACCGTGACGCCCGCCGGCCGGCCGACGAACGCGTCCGCGATCTCCTCGGCCGGATGACGATCGAGGAGAAGGTCGACCAGCTCACGCAAAAGGGCGCCGACAAGTTCAACATGAACGGCGAGGTCGCGGACGAGTCCTCGCTGGAGGCGCTCTTTCAGGGGCGCAGCGTCGGCGCGCTGTGCGTGAAATTCGGCGATGACCTCTTCGAAAGCGCGCACCGCCTGGCCGCCGGACAACGCTATCTGCGCGATAAAACCCGGCTCGGCATCCCCGCGCTGACGATCAACGAAGGGTTGCACGGCGTGCTCGCGAAGGGCGCCACGATCTACCCGCAGTTCCTCGCCTTGGGCTGCACGTGGAACCCGGCACTCGCCCGCGAGATGGGCGCGCAGATCGCCGACGAGGCCAGCGCCGGCGGCATCAACCACCTCCTCACGCCCATGATCGAGGTCGTGCGCGATCCCCGCTGGGGCCGCGTCGAAGAGTGCATCGGCGAAAGCCCGCATCTCGTCTCACGCCTGACCGTCGCCTACACGCTCGGCATCCAGGGAGACCTGCGCGGCGGCCGGCCGCTGGCGCCGGACAAGGCCCTCGCGATGCTCAAGACTTTCGCCGGTTACAGCATGCCGGTGAACGGCATCAACCTCGCTCCGGCCGTCCTCGCCGAGCGCGAGTTGCGCAGCGTGTATTTCCCGCCGGTCGAAGCGGCGATCCGCGAGACCGGGGTGCTGGCTGTCATGCCCTCCTACAACGAGATCGACGGCATTCCCTCCCACGCCAACCGCTGGCTGCTCGAAGACGTGCTGCGCGGCGAGATGGGTTTCACCGGCTATACCTATTCCGACTGGGGCGGCGTGATCCGAATTTTTTCTTCGCATCGTATCGCCAAAGACACGGCCGAGGCCGGGGCACTGGCGCTCGAAGCCGGCGTGGATCTCGAAGCACCGAACCCGGAAGGCTTCCAGCACCTCGCGGCGCTCGTCCGTCAGGGCCGCGTCAAGGAGTCCGCGGTCGACCGGGCCGCCGCACGCGTGCTGCGCGTGAAGTTCCTCGCCGGATTGTTCGACGGCCGGCCGGACAACGATCTGCGACGCTTGAAGCGCGTGGCGCGCGCTCCCGAGCACGTCGCGCTCTCCCGGCGGATTGCCGAGGAATCCATCGTGCTGCGGAAAAACGCCGGCTCCCTCCTCCCCCTCGATCCGGCGAAACTCCGCTCGCTCGCGGTTATCGGCCCCAACGCCGATCAGGTGCAGTTCGGCGACTATTGCTGGAGCAAGAGCAACCGCGACGGCGTCACCAACCTGCGCGGGCTGCGCGAGCGGCTCGGCGAATCGGTGAAAATCAACTACGCCAAGGGCTGCGACCTTGTTGGCTTGTCCAAGGACGGATTTCCGGCCGCGGGCGAGGCGGCCCGGCAAAGCGATGCGGCCGTGGTTGTCCTCGGCGACACCAGCATAATTCTCAGCGGCGTCGGCTGGGAGGATGAGACCGTGCCGAAGTTCGGGACGGTGGGGGAGGGTTTTGACGTCACCGATCCCGTGCCTCCGGGCGTGCAGCAGGATCTCGTGCGGGCGGTGCTGGGCGCGGGTAAGCCCGTGATTGTCGTCTTCCTCAGCGGCCGCCCTTACAGTGTGCCGTGGATGAAGGAACAGGTGCCCGCGGTCGTCCAGGCGTTCTACCCCGGCGAGCAGCAGGGCTACGCCGTGGCCGACGTGCTCCTCGGCCGCGTGAATCCCTCCGGCCGCCTCTCCTTGACTGTGCCGCAAAGCGCCGGACACATCCCCACGGTCCACGACTACAAGCCCAGCGGTCGCGGCAACTACCATAAGCCCGGCACGCCGGAACATCCCGGCCGCGACTACGTGTTCGCTTCGCCCGCGCCGCTGTGGGCCTTCGGCTACGGCCTGAGCTACACCTCCTTCGCCTATTCCGACCTGAAGATCGAGACCCCGACCATCGCGCCCGACGCCCGCCCGCTCTTGAGCTTCACGCTGACCAACACAGGCGCCCGCGCCGGCAAGGAAGTCGCGCAGGTCTACGTGCGCGACGAGGTCTCGTCGGTCACCACGCCGGTGATGAAGCTCGCCGCGTTCGAGAAAGTCGCCCTGCAGGCCGGCGAGCAGAAACCCATCACCCTTGCCATCGATTCTTCCGAGCTCGCGCTCTGGAACGTTGCCATGCGGCGCGTCGTCGAGCCCGGCGCGTTCACCGTCATGGTCGGCTCGTCGGCGGAAAACATCCATCTGCAAGGCGGCTTCACCGTCGCCGCCCCCGCGGCCGGCGGAAAATAAATCTTATGTCACACTACGTCACGAAACCCATCCCCGCGGAAAAGCCGCCCGTCTCGTTCGTCGAGCGGCCGTGGGGCTCGTTCAAGCAATACGCGTTCAATCGCGACTGCACGGTCAGCCTGATGACTGTGCTGCCCGGCCAGCGGCTCAGTCTGCAATCGCACACCGGCCGCGCCGAGCTGTGGATCGTGCTCGACGACGGCGCCGTCGTTCAGGTCGGCGACGTGAGCCGCCCCTGCCGGATGGGCGAGGAAATCTGGATTCCCGCTGGTGAGAAGCACCGCTTGTTATGCCCAGGGATGACCCCAGCACGGGTGCTCGAAGTTGCCTTTGGCAACTGGCAGCAGGCCGACATCACGCGCTACGAAGACGATTTCGACCGCGCGAAACAAGGCGAGGGCATCCGGTGAGAGTCTCTTCGCCAAGGACCGCGCCGGCACCGATTGGTCTCTGCGCAGCCGACCTTGTTCAGGTTGCCGAGGTCAATGCGCTCGCGTTGTCCGTTTTTCCGGATCCCGGCAATGACATCAAGAGGGTGCCGTTGTGGATTGGCTGCGGCGTTAGTAGAGTCAGACCTCCTGACCTCGTGGAATTAGCCTCAGACCTCCTGACTCCGTGGAATCAGGGTGAGCCGGAAAGTTCGTAGATGAGGCGGAGGTTGGTGGAGGGGAAGGGAGTTTCGGTGGCGTTGAGTTCGGCGCAGAGGTGGGCGGCGGCGGCGTCCTGCAACGGGGCCGCTTGGTAGTGCAAGCGAACGGTCAGGGTGTTGGCGGCGAGATTGGGGATGAGGTCCACTGGGGTGAGGTAGAGTGCGCGCAACAGGGCGCGTGCATCGTCGGGGCGGGTGAGTTTTTCGCGGACCACGGCGGCCATGGCGGTCTCGGCCCGGTAGGCGATAAGTTTGATCGTGTCGACGAAGTGTTTTTTCTCCGGACGCAGCTGGGCGAAGCGTTGCTCGGCGGGCAGGGTCTGGAGTTCGACGTGTCTGGACTGGACGGCGCGCGCGGTTTTTTTCGCTGCGAGCTGGGTTTGCGCGACCGCGAGGTCGGCCTGGATCTGGCCTTTTTCGCGGGTGAATCGCTCCAGCTCGGGCGCTTCGGGGGCCACCGAGAGGCTCGCCGTGCCGAAGGCGGCGGCGAGCCGGGTGACGATGGCGCGCTGGCGGCGCACGGCCTGGTCGGCCTGACGCCAGGCGGGATTGACGACCGTGGTGGTGGCAGGAAGGGGCGTGGTGCCGTATTCGACCAGCCGGTCGAGGCCGTAGTGTTCGCGCATGTATTTGAGGAAGTTTTCCTGGCACCACCGGGCCATGAGCCGCGGGGCGAGCACGCGCAGTTCAGCGCGCCAGTCGGTGCTCAGGACGGAGACCTGGTGGCCGTCGGTGGCGCGGCGGCGCACTTCGCGCACCCACCGGTCGTTGCTCAGGCGGGTACCGCGTTCGGCGAGGTCCATCGTCACGGCCTCGCCGTTGGCCAAAGTCACGGTGCGCGCGGCAATCCGGCGCCTCCGGCCGTGCACCGCACGGCCATGAGCAGCCCCGTCCGAGTTGGCCGGTGCGTTGCCGGCCGAAACCTCGCGGATTATCCCAAGGGCGTTTACCAAGTCCGACGGGCTGCTAGCAGACCATTTCGGCCCGGTCGCCGATCTTCTCGTCGGCGCAGAGATCGGCCAACTGCTGGCCGAGCGCAGTGGCACCGGCATCGCCAGCCTCAGCGCGCCGTGCGCACCTTTGAAAGCTGAGAGGGAACCAGCTGGGCAGGCTCGGGAAACGGTGCGACTTGCCAGGGGGCGACATGATGCCGGACGGATAGGACGTTACGCCAACCAAACCCATTCAACGGGTGATGGGGCGCTGCGCCCTCACCGGTTCGATTTTGCCCGGCGACCGCACGGTGAAACCTTCGATCCACTCTCCTGTAATGAAGATATCTTTGGGATCGCGTGGAACTCCGCACTCGTTTCGCTGGAGCTGTTCGACGATCAAATCAATCGCCGCCGATCCAACCACTTCTGGCTTCTCCGCCACGCGAGCGAGGCTGACCCCCTGCGGCGTGCCGGCAACACAAAGTGCCACCAAACCGAGATCGCGCGGCGCGGACAACCCCATGGACCTGATCCATGAATACACCGGCGGGCCGCCGTGGATGATGGCGTCCGGGCGATACGCCTCCATCCACGTGCGGAATCGCGCTTCCTCGTCGGAGCGAATCTGCAATATTGCCTCCGGCGCAGCGAGGCCGGACTCGGATTGCCAGGCGCAAAACGCGCCGAGCCAGTTCCGCAACAGGCGATCACGGAGGGCGGGCGTGTTGACGAGACCTACGCGCCGATAGCCGCGATGGTGCAATTCCCGGAGGGCGATCACGACATTTTCAAAATAGGCCGGCACCGCGCGGTGGAGCACAACTTGATCGAAGGTGTAGCCGACCGTCGCGCTCGCGAAGTGTCCCCAGTTGAACGGCAGCAACACCGGTCGCTCGAGCGGGAAAATGAGCAGACCTTCGATGCCGCGTGCGTGCAGAATGCGGTCGAGCCGCTGAATCGTCAGTCCCGGACTGAACCCCCAGAATTCCTCCAGGGTGTAGCCGAGTTCGCGCGCCCGGTCGGCAGCTCCGGTGAAGAATCTTTGCCGCGTTGGATCCCGCTCGGCCGGGCCGCCGAGCCACGTCGTGATTCCGGCGATGATCGGCTTGAACTTCTGCGGGTGGTGTGCGCGGATGTGCGACATCAGCGTCGAGACGGCTGGATGGGGGCGATAGCCGAGTCTTTTCGTCCAGACCAGGACACGTTGGCGCGTCGCGGGAGAAATGCTGGGATGATGACGCAGCGACAGCGAAACCGTGGCCGGACACACTCCGGCCTTGCGGGCGACATCGGCGATGGTGACGGGCTGAATCTTGGCCACAGGCATGTTAAAGCATGTTCCAGCTTATCGACCAAGGCGAATCAAGGCGGCAGCTGTGGCCACTGCCCCCAGGGTCCTGGACCGCTCGGCGGATCGAGCGCGCTGGCGTAACGACATAGAGATTTTGCTGGCCAAATGCCTGGCGGAGTGCCATGCGAGGATGGATGAACTTTGCCCTGCTGACGGAAACGCTGCCCGAACATGCGCTGC
>JBBRWR010000064.1:0-48497 GCA_038249085.1 Opitutales bacterium | reverse complement strand
CTGGGACCAAAGGAAGGAACCTCGCGTGAGCGCATCCGGTCGCGACTGGCCGCGAAACATCGTCGTTGACTCGGGAGTACTGGCGGCGGCCATCGACGCCGACGACCCCGACCACGTTTGGGCCAAGTCCAGGCTCACGACCCTGCGCGGGGCTTTCTTCACCTGTGAAGGATGCCTGACGGAGGCAATTCACCTGCTGGCAAACTCCGCTCCCGCCGTTGAGCGCCTGGGCCGGCTCGTTGCTCGCATGACGGTGGTGAGCTTCGCGGGCGACGGCTGGGTGGAGCCGCTGGCGGACGTGGTGCGGATGGGTCCGGCCATGGACTTCGCGGATGCCTGCGTCGTTCGCATGGTACAGAACCGACGTGATTCCTTTGCGTTGACGCTCGATACGCGCGATTTTTCCACCTACCGGATTCCTTTTGCCAGCCCGGCGGGAAACTTCCACGCCCACTGATGTCTGAGAATTGGGGAACGCTCCCAATCCAGGTCTCGCGCCCGCTTCGCTCAAGACGCCAAGGCGCCAAGTTTCAAACCGTGAGATTTGCAGATGCCCGGGACCTTTGCGTCTCTGCGTCTTTGCGCGAGTATCCTGTTTGGGGATTGGGGATTAGTGCCTATTAGCATTCCTCTCCGCCGGTTTGGGATAGCGTCTATTTGCGTTCCCCTACCACCATCTCTTCCTTACGATTAAACTTGGAAAGGAGCCCATTGGGCCGATTCTGTAACCATCCCACATTCCCACCGACATCATAAACCCACACTGCCATGTCCACCACCATCATCAAGAGTAACGACTTTCAATTGGTGACCGAGTTCGCGAAACCCGACGCCAAGAAGAGGCTCACGCTCGGAGAAGCCCTCGCGGGCTTCGGCGCATTCAACGTTTATCGCAACCCAGTCGGGCAATTGGTCCTGGACCCGGTTAAAGCCGTCTCCGCCTCAGAGGCATGGCTGTTCGAGAATCCCAAGGCATTGGCGTCGGTGCGACTCGGGATGGAGCAGTCTGCCCGGGGCGAGATCCACGACCTCGGGGACTTTACTAAATACGCTGGGGAGTGACATGCATCGGGCGCTGCGGTTCTCCACCATGGCCAGGGAGCACCTGGAAGCACTGAATTCGCCGGATTCGGCCGCATTGCTCAAGCAAGTCAACAAAGCACTCGGACTTCTCCAAAACAACCCCGCACACCCGAGCCTCAACACCCACGAGTTCACCGCGCTATCGACCAAGGAGCGCAAACTGTTCGAGGCGTATGCCCAGAACAACACCCCGGCAGCATATCGCATCTTTTGGCACTACGGTCCTGATGAAATGGACCCCAAGACCAAGAAACGCATTCCTATCATCACGATAGTTTCAATCACTCAACACCCCTGACCACAACCCAGCCTTGCCCGAACGCTGGCATGGTAAATGGTCTCTCGCGAAGCGCGAAGACCGCGAAGTCGATCCTCCCGGCGGCTATGGCCGCCACGCAGATGTCTGGATGCCTCGGCTTGTCCTCGGCTCGCCTCCTGTGCCCAGGCTTGGATCGAAACACCCCGGATTTGCACAGGAGAGCAATCCGAGGACGGGCCGAGGAAGGCAAACTCCCGGCCGACTTCTGTGTCTTCCGTGTATTCCGTGGGCCAATCTCTCTGCCTTAATCTGGATTTTGTGTCTTTCGTGAATTTCGTGGTGATCTGCCTTGGAAAACCCCCACTCCCCTCGGCTTGTCCTCGGCCCGACTCCTGTGCCCCGGCTTGGATCCAAACACCCCGGATTTTAACAGGAGGGCAATCCAAGGACGGGCCGAGGAAGGCAAACTCCCGGCCGACTTCCGTGTCTTCCGTGTATTCCGTGGGCCAATCTCTCTGCCTTAATCTGAATTTCGTGTGTTTCGTGTGTTTCGTGGTGATCTGGCTTGGAAAAACCCCACTCCCCTCGGATTGTCCTCGGCTCGCCTCCTGTGCCCAAGGCTTGGATCTCAAATGCCCCGGATTTGAACCGGAGAGCAACCCGAGGTCAGGCCGAGGAAGGCCCCAATCTTGGTCCCTTCGCGCATTTCGCGTCTTCGCGCGATCCTTGCCTTGGTCCTGAAGTCTCCCACCTCCTCCAATCCCGGGACGGCGTGACCCTGTTCCGGGGGGCCGCCGGTACGGGCAAGACCTACGCCCTCCGCGAACTCGTGGCGCGGCTCGGAGCGGCCGGTCACGACGTGCGGATGGCGGCGCCGCAGGCGCGCGCCCTGACCACTGAAGGCCTGCCCACCGTTACGCTCGCCCGGCTGCTGAACGACGGCGACCTGCCGCCCGGTAGTGTCGTGATTGTGGACGAGGCCGGTCAGATTGGCGGCCGGCAGATGGAGGCACTCTTCAGCCTGGCGCAGCGCCACGCGGCACGGCTGATCCTGTCCGGAGACATTTTCCGATCACCTCCAGCGTCCGCGGGGTGCTGCGGGCCACGGCCTGCGCCGCCTGCGCGAACGCCGCGGCGGAAACGTCCACGTGCCGGATCGACACGTGGGCGAAGTCCGCATCCGCCACCGTCAGGCCATTGCGGCACACCAGACGATAAAGCCCGGCGTCAATCCGGTAGGCCCGGTTCCCGTCGTGGGCATTCTGCAGAATCATCTCCGGGCGCGTGCTGCCGACCTGCAGCGTACCCGCCTCCAGATCCGACCGCCGGGCCAGCCGGATCTCGTGCATCTGAAACCCCACCCGATCCGGCAACCGTACCCGCTGCTCCGCCGCCTTGACCGGGACCCAGCCCTCGGCGCCCAGCAGGTCAACGACCTGCGCGGTGGAAACAAACGTGTAGCGGGCGGAGACCCCGGGCCGGGCGTTTGCGGCGAAGACAGACGGAGCAAAGCGGCGAAGCTCCTCGGAAGAAAGCGCCGGGAAGCCTTCTTGCGATTCGCAGGGTGCTCGATGCGCAGCTTCGTGCTCCTCGTGCGCCGCTTTCCTGATTTGGGATCCAAGAAGGACATCCAGAAACAGGGGCTGCGTTCGCGCGTGAAAATGCTGACGTGCGTCATTTCATCAGTGCAGCAGAGTGCAGCAAACACTTTTTGCGATTACCTATGAAGAACCAGCAAAAACCAACACTTTTTACCTGTAATGTAGCTACGTCGGTTCGATTCCGTCCGCCCGCACCAGTTTCCGCCGTCGCCAAGTGGCGTCCGCCTCCCAGTCTGGTGGGTCTACGTAGTTCTCCCGATTGGCTGGGGTCCGCCGGACATAAATCGAGGTTGCGACTCGCAAGACGTTGGCTTTTCATTCGGGCCTTATGGCACTGCTTTCTTCGGCGGCCTCATCCCAGGCCCAATCTTCCCGTTCTTCCTCCCCCAAGAAAGGCGGCATCGCGGCGGCCCAGGCGCTGGCCAAACAGAAATCCCTCGAGAAAAGATCCAAGACCTACAAGCTGCCGATGGGAGAACTGGCGATCTTCACCCAGCAAATCGCGTCGCTCCTGAGCGCCGGCCTGCCCCTCGTGCAATGTCTCGAGGCGCTGCAGGACCAAACCGAAGATCCCTGCTTTCGCATCGTGATTCGAGATGTGCGCGGCGATATTTCCCAGGGTAATTCGTTCTCCTCGGCCGTCCGGAAATTTCCGAAGTCGTTTAACACCCTTTTCGTCTCGATGGTCGAGGCCGGCGAGGCCAGCGGTGGCCTGGCGGAAATCCTCATGAAGGTCGCGGGCTATTTCGAGTCGACCGTCAAGCTGACCAAGAAGGTGAAGTCCGCGATGACCTATCCCATTGCCGTCATCGGGCTCGCGGTCGCGCTCGTCAACGTGCTGCTGATCTTCGTCATCCCGGTGTTTGCGGCGATGTTCGCGGACTTCGGCGCCAAGCTGCCCGCCCCGACGCAATTTCTGATCGATCTGTCGGATTTCATGAAGGCCTATTGGTGGGCCATTGGGCTCGGCTGCTATGCGATCTTCTTTGCCACGGGCAAGTTCACGGCCACGCCCAACGGCCGTCGGATCAAGGACCAGTTCCTGGTCAAGGCGCCGATCTTCGGCAACCTGATTCACAAGATCGCGCTTTCGCGCTTCTGCCGCACCTATGCCACGCTCATTCGCTCGGGCGTGCCTATTCTTCGCACCCTCGAAATCGTCTCCGCCGCGAGCGGCAAGGTCCAGGTGGAGGATGCCTGCGAGGAGATCGCCAAGCACGTGAGCCAGGGCGGGCAGGTCTCCGAAGTGCTGGCCTCCAACCCCTTTTTCCCGCCGATGATGAAACACATGGTCAAGGCGGGTGAATCGACCGGCAATGTCGACGGCATGATGAACAAGATCGCCGACTTCTATGATGTGGAGTGCGAGGCGACGGTGTCCGCGCTCACCTCCCTGATCGAGCCCATGCTGATCGTGTTCCTCGGCGTGGTGGTCGGCGGCATCGTCATGGCGATGTTCCTCCCGATCTTCCAACTCGGTGCCGTGGCGGGCGGTCTCTGATTTTCGCGGCTCACGTGTCGTTTGACATCGCGCTCCGGCGCGGGCAGCGTCGGAGTTGAGTTTATTGCGCCATGTCATCTGTCCTCATCGTCGACGACCTCGTCTCCATCCATGAGATGCTTGAGGCCGTGATCCAGCCGACCGGCTTCGCGACGGCGTTTGCCACGGATGGGGAAAAAGGACTGGCGCGCTACAAGGCGGAGAAATTCGACCTGATCCTGGCGGACATCGACATGAAGCCGATGGACGGCATCACGTTGCTCAAGCAGCTGAAGCTCTACGATCCCAACGCCGTGGTGATCATCATGACGGCCTATGCGTCGACGGAGAGCGCGGTGCAGGCGTTGAAATTTGGGGCGTTCGATTATCTGCAGAAGCCGTTTCGGGTCGACGAATTGATTGCGACCCTGCGCCGGGGCATCGAGTTCAGGCAGTTTCAGGCGGAGCGGGCGGCGGCGGGTCTGGCCCCGGGAGCCAAGGCGGGCGAAATCGAGAGCCGCCTGATCGGCCACAGCGCCCGACTCACCAAGCTGATCGCGCAGGTCAAGAAACTCGCGACGGTGCGTTCGCCGGTCCTGCTCATTGGCGAGAATGGCACCGGGAAAAGCGCGGTCGCCGAAATCCTGCACGCGGCGAGTGGCTCGCCCGAGGCGGCTTTCGTGCGGATCGACTGTTCGCTGTGTTCGGACGCCAATTTTCGCGAAGGCCTGCTCGGCCAGAATGGTGCGGGGGGCACCTGGGTGCAGCAGGCGAAGGGCGGGACGCTTTATCTCCAGCACCTGCAGTGTCTCAGCGAAAGCGTGCAGAAGGAGCTGGTCAGTGTCCTGCGCAACACCGCGCACGGATTCCGCCTCCTCGGCACGACCAATGAGGATCTCGAGAAGTTGGTCGACGAGGGCAAGTTTCACGATGAGCTGTTCTATCGCGTGGCGTCGCTGCCCGTGCAATTGCCCCCGTTGCGCGAGCGGATGGAGGATGTGCCGATCCTCGTTAAACATTATTCGTCGCAGGCGACGAATCCGCTGTTTGACGCCAACTTGATCGAGTTCACGGAAGATGCGCTGGCCGTGATGACGGCGTATCACTGGCCGGGTAACCTGACGGAACTCTATCAGGTCGTCTCCCGCATCGCCGCCACGACCGACACGCGGATGATCACGTCCCAGCAATTGCCGCTGCGTCTGCGCGAGCTCAAATACTGGCCGCCGCTCGCCGAATACCTGGAGGGCCAGGAAAAACAGTACATCGACCAGGTGCTGCATGCCTGCCGGGGTGAAAAGGCGGTCGCGGCCAGAGTCCTGGGAATCGACGCCGGCCGGATCCCGTGAGCGGGGTGCGCCTTGAGGCGGGTGCGGGCGGTCTGAGCCGGTCGAGGGCGGGGTGACGGAGTTCATCACCCGGGACGGGATATTTGACTGGGATATCAGCGTTGCTCTGGTCCGAGGCCCGCTTTCCCGCTTGCCGCGGCTTTTGCCACTCTCAACCCTCGTCTAAATCCACGTTCATGCCCAAGCGTTCCGACCTGAAATCCATCCTTATCATCGGTGCCGGTCCCATTGTGATCGGCCAGGCCTGCGAATTTGACTACTCCGGCACCCAGGCGTGCAAGGCGCTCAAAGAGGAGGGGTATCGCGTCATCCTGGTGAATTCGAATCCGGCCACGATCATGACCGACCCGGAGTTCGCCGACGTCACCTATATCGAGCCGCTGACGGTGGAGTTTCTGGAAAAGATCATCGCAGCGGAGCGGCCCGATGCCCTCCTGCCCACGCTGGGTGGGCAGACGGCGCTGAACCTCTCCATGGAACTCCACCAGAAGGGCATTCTGGAGAAATACCGGGTGGAGATGATCGGGGCGAAACCGGCGGCCATCGCGAAAGGGGAGGACCGCGAGCTCTTCAAGCAGGCGATGGTGAAGATCGGCCTCGATGTGGCCCGTTCCCGCACGGTAAAATCCATGCAGGAGGGGCTCGACGCGGCCGACGCGCTGTTGGCGTTCCCGTTGATTATCCGCCCGTCTTTCACCTTGGGTGGGGCGGGCGGGGGCATCGCGTACAACAAGGAGGAGTTTGAGCAAATCGTGGCCAACGGGCTGGACCTGTCGCCCGTGCACGAGGTCCTGGTCGAGGAGTGCCTGCTGGGCTGGAAGGAATACGAGATGGAGGTCATGCGCGACCACAAGGATCAGTGCGTCGTGATCTGCTCGATTGAGAACTTTGATCCGATGGGGGTGCACACCGGGGATTCGATTACCGTGGCCCCGGCCATGACACTCACCGACAAGGAGTATCAGGCGATGCGGGACGCCTCCTTCGCGGTCATTCGCGAAATCGGAGTCGAGACCGGGGGATCGAACATCCAGTTTTCCGTCGACCCGGCCACCGGCCGGATGGTGGTCATCGAGATGAACCCGCGCGTGAGCCGCAGTTCCGCCCTGGCGTCGAAGGCGACGGGTTTCCCCATTGCCAAAATCGCGGCCAAGCTCGCCGTGGGCTACTCGCTCGACGAACTGCGCAACGACATCACCCGGCTCACCCCGGCTAGTTTCGAGCCGACCATCGACTACGTGGTGACGAAGATCCCGCGTTTCACCTTTGAGAAGTTCCCCGACGCCGACGCCACGCTGACCTCCGCGATGAAGTCCGTCGGCGAAGCGATGGCAATCGGCCGGACGTTCAAGGAGTCGCTGCAGAAGTGCCTGCGCTCGCTCGAAATCGGGGCGTGGGGTTTTGGCGGCGGGGGCCGCCACGGCGGCGACGAGGCGATTGGGGAGATGGTGATCAACGCCAAGCTCGGCACCCCGAACGCCGAGCGGATCTTCTACATCCGGCACGCCCTGCGCGCCGGCTACACGATCGATCGCATCTTCGACCTCACCAAGATCGACCCCTGGTTCCTGCACCAACTGCGGGAGATTTGGGCGATGGAAGAGGCGCTCAAGCGGCAGACACTCGCGACGGTGGATGACCGGGCGCTGCGCCGGGCCAAGGAATTCGGGTTCTCGGACGTGCAGCTCGCGGAACTGTTGCAGAGCGAGTGGGTGACCGTGCGGGCGGAACGCAAGCGGCGCGGCATCCAGACCACCTACCGGCTGGTCGACACGTGCGCGGCGGAATTCGAGGCGTTCACCCCCTACTACTACTCCAGCTACGGCGACGAGAACGAGGTGCTTCCGCCGACGGGTAAAAAGAAGATCATGATTCTCGGGGGCGGACCGAACCGCATCGGGCAGGGCATCGAATTCGATTATTGCTGCGTGCATGCGAGCTTCGCCTTACGCGAGATCGGCTACGAAAGCGTGATGGTAAACTCGAATCCCGAGACCGTCTCGACCGACTACGACACCAGCGATCGCCTCTATTTCGAGCCGCTCACCCTCGAGGATGTGCTGGAAATCTACCAGCAGGAGGGGTGCGATGGAGCCATTGTCCAGTTTGGCGGCCAGACGCCGCTCAACCTGGCGTCGGCGTTGAAGGCCCATGGGGTGAAAATCATCGGCACTTCGCCCGAGAGCATCGAGATCGCCGAGGATCGGAACCTCTTCGTCAACGTCCTGCGCAAGCTTGGCCTCCGGCAGCCCGACAACCGGATCGCCATGAGCGAGACCGAGGCGGTCGCGAGTGCCGGCGAGATCGGTTACCCGGTGCTGCTGCGGCCCTCCTTTGTGCTCGGGGGACGCGGGATGTTCATCCTCTACAGTGAGGACGATCTCAAGGCGGTGGTGCGCCAGGTCTTCGATGTGATGCCGGGCAAACCCGTGCTCATCGACAAGTTCCTCGAGGACGCGATTGAACTCGACGTCGACTGCATCAGCGACGGGGAGATCTCGGTCATCGGCGGCATGCTCGAACACATCGAGTACGCCGGGGTGCATTCCGGCGACGCCGCCATGGTGATGCCGCCGCACACCCTGGGCCCCGCGATGCTGACCACGGTCCGCACGGCGACTCATGCCCTGGCCCGCGAACTCAAGGTGATCGGCCTGATGAACGTGCAGTTTGCGATCAAGGACAACGAACTCTATGTGCTTGAGGTCAACCCGCGGGCTTCGCGGACCGTTCCGTTCGTGGCCAAGGCGATCGGCGTACCGCTGGCCAAGCTGGCCGCGAAGGTGATGACGGGCGCAAAATTGAAGGACCTCGGCTTTACGCGGGAGCTGGTGCCGCGGCACTGGTGCGTGAAGGAGGCGGTGTTCCCTTTCGTGCGCTTTCCCGGCGCCACCATCGCCCTTGGGCCGGAGATGCGGTCGACCGGCGAAGTCATGGGCCTGGACGACGATCTCGGCGTGGCGGTGGCCAAGGCGCAGGCGGCGGCCAAGCCGGGTCTGCCGACGTCGGGCAACGTGTTCCTCTCCGTCAAGGATGGCGACAAGACCCGCGCGGTGGACATCGCCCGCCAGCTGGCGGCGATGGGCTTCATCCTCCACTCGACCAGCGGTACCGCGAAGACGTTGGCCGAAGCCGGCGTGGAAGTGAAGAGGGTCGCGAAAATCCAGGAAGGTCGGCCGACGGCGGTCGACTTGATCAAGAACGGTCAAATCCAGCTGGTGATCAACACCCCGGCCGGCATGATTCCGCGCCGGGACGAGAACGCGATCCGCTCGGCGGCGTATGCCCACAATGTGTGCCTCATGACCACCATCACGGGTGCGGCCGCGGCGGTCGAAGGCATCCGCGCCCTGCGGGAAAAACACGTGGGCGTGCGCCCCATCCAGAAATATCGCGGCAACGTCACCATGGTGTGATGGCCGGGCGCAACCGGCCGGGATCATTGGGTGGTGCGCAGGATTGCCATTCTGCCTCCGGTTTCTTTGCTCGATTCATGTTCCTCCGCGTTTTTTGCCCACTTGCCGTCACCAGCACGGTCCTCCTTCTGGCTGGATGCGCCACCTCCGCTTCATCCGACTCCGCCGAGTCGTCTTCGGCAGCGGGCGATCGCGCCGCGGAAACGGGCAGTCGGGCCGAGGTCGCGCCCGAGCCCATGACCGCGACGGAAGTGGCAGTGGCGGAGCGGCGGAGCGCCTCCTCCGGTGGCAGTGAAGTGGGTGGGGGCACCGCGGGTGACATGGCCAAGCTGGTCGATCAGCTGAGCGAAGCCGCGCGGGAACTTGCCACGCTGCGCACGGCTAATGCCAAGTTGCGGTCCGAGCGCGAACGGGTCCGTTCGGCGCCAGCCGCTGACCGGGCGTCCAAGGCGGACCCGGCGGACGAACGACTGGCCGCGAGCCTGAAGTCGTATGCGCAGTTTAAGCAGGAAATGGCGAACTTCCTGGGCGAGATGGACCGGTTGAAGAAGTCCAACGCGGACATGGGGGAGGACCTGAAGGCCGCGGCGGAGCAGGTGCGACAGGCGAAGACCGCGCTCGCCCGCGGGGAGGATGATCTGCGCATCGAGAAGAGATTGCGGCAGGAAGCCGAGGCCAACGCCGGCCAGCTTCGCGACCAACTCCGGACGATCGCCCGGGCGATGGCCGACGCCGGGCTCAGTTCCGAGAAACTGATCAGTCAGGCCGAAAGCGGTGGCGGGCGCACCCGAACAACCGCGCGGACCCCCTCCCGGTACGTCGTGCGCGAAGGTGACACCCTGATGAAAATCGCGGACCGCCTCTACGGCGATTCCGACCAATGGCGGGTCATCCTTGAGGCCAATCGCGGCCGGGTGGGGGCCGATGGAGCCGTCGAACCGGGCATCGAATTGCAGATTCCGCGCAAGTAGGCGGGACGTTCGCGGGCCTCTTCGTTTTCCTCCGGCATGACAATACCCTTGACTCTCATGGGAGCGTTTGAGTGTTTGGCCGGCTCACACTTCTAGTACGACCATGGCCAACACCAAATCCGCAATCAAAGCCGCGCGCAAATCCGTGCGCCTGACCGAACGCAACCGCGGGGTGAAGACCCGGCTCAAGACCCTGCGCAAGCGACTCGACGATTTGGTGACGAAAAAGGACCTGGCAGGCAGCAAGGTGGCGGCGTCGGCCTACGTTTCGGCCATGGACAAGGCGGTCAAGTCCGGTGTGATCCATCGCAACCTTGCTTCGCGGGCCAAAGCCCGCGCCTCGAAGGTATTAGCGGCCAAGGAATAGGTCCGGCGTTGGGTTCGGTGATAGCTGGGGGCGGATGTCCCCCGAGTGGCGTCGTCCGCGTAACATTCGCGTGCCTTAACGATGTGCGCCGGTGGTGTATTTAAGCGCTGAGAGGCTTCGAAGTGAGCCTCACTTGATCACCCTGGAGTTGCAACCAACCGCCTGCGGTCCTCGCGTCGCGTCTGGGCGTCGGCGAACCGGCACGGGAGCGACGAGAACCCTGGGCCCGCAGCGTACGATCTGCCCGATGAAGCGGCCTGCGGCGCGGGGAACTGCGATCGGTTGTGGACCGCAAGACTGACAAGGCGAAGGGCGAGCATCGAACCTTCCTGGCCCATGGCAACGAACCCGCGCTGCGCGGGAGGCGATTCTGGTTGGTTGGGCCAACCCCGGGGGAATGGCGGCGGTAAAGCCGCTCCGGAAGCCTGGAGGAGAGGCGAGTTCCGGATGACACAACACCCCGATGTCGAACGCCGTCTTCCCGTTGTGCTAAAATCAGCTTTACAGCATCGGAACCGCGCCGCACGGTGACCGTTCGCGAAAACCGACCACCATGGGAAATCTGAAAAAGAAACGTCGTCTGAAGATGAACAAGCATAAGCGCCGGAAGCGCTTGAAGTCCAATCGGCACAAGAAACGCACGTGGCAAAAATAGGCGGGGAACGGCCCCGGCGATTTTTCGTCTCTTCCTTTCAGCCCGTCGCCCATTGCGCGACGGGTCTTTTTTTCCAAGAATTGCCCCAAGCGGAAATTCTTTTCGTCCGTTGCGGGCGAAGCGGGAATCAGCGGGTCCTCAAGAATTGGTAAATGGATATTGTCCGCTACGCTTATCCGCTGTTTGATCTTGTAACAGTGGCGGGGTTTTGGAAGGTTCTGTGTCCGGTTTGCGATACGATGTTTATGGTCGTCAGCCGGTTTTTCTAGCGAAAAGACCCTAGTTTTTCCGACTCTCAACCTATTGGGCGCCCTTCGTACGCATGCTATTTTCCCAGAAAACCAAGGGTTTCTTCGTCGAGTACAATGACCATGCGGTAATGTTTGCGCGGACTTCGTCTCCCGTGGCGCCGTTTACGGTGGAGGACATGCGGGAGTGCCCGCCCCATGATCCCGCCGGATTGCAGGAGGCCCTCCGACAGATCCAACCCAAGAAGGGACCGAGTGGCTACCTGCACGCGACGGTCGGAGTCTACCCGGCGAAGCGGCTGGTTCGTCGCCATTCCATCGAACTGAAACGCGCCAAGGAGCCGGGATATTTCGCCGAGATCTGCGCCCAGCAATTCCGGATCGAGCAGGACAAATATTCCATCGCCGTCCTCAACTCGACTGACGGCATGGATTTCGATGCGGCCAAGGGAGTGCAAAAGGACCTGATCTTCTGCGGTCTGCCGACCGACGACGTGGCGGCGGTCCAGGCTTCGTTACTGGAGAGCGGCATTTATCCGGAGCGGCTCGAACTCGGTTCAATTTCCTTGCTGGGCGGCTTGGTCGACTACCTGGCGCAGTCCAAGTCCAAGCCGCCCACCCTGGTCCTTGAGATCGGGGCGGACGCGACGCACTCGTTTATCGTGACCCCGAACGGGGTTGAAGCCTCCCGGCCCATTCCCCAGGGTCTCGATGCGATGGTGCCAATCGTCCAAAAAGAATTGGGCCTCAAGGACGAGGAGTCGGCGCGAAAATTGTTTTATTCGAATACGTTCGATTTCACCGGCATGGGTCCTCTCCTGACCAAGCGGCTCCTGAAGGAATTGCAGTCGTCCATCGGTTTTTACGAGGTCCAGACGGGGCAGTCGGTGGGGCAGGTGATCAATACCCAATTGCCGCCCAAGCTGGCCTGGCTTGACTCGGCGATCGCGAGTGCCCTCGGGATTTCTACGCTCAAAATCGATCCGTCGGCGTGGCTGCAGTCACGCCAGATCACTCTCCCGGATACCATGGCCAAGAACGCCCAGGATATCCGGTGGTTTGGCCTGCTCGGCCTGATGGCTCAATACAACGTTGCCCATGCTGTCCCTGCTGAAGAAAAAAAGTGATGCGGCCGCCGCGCTGGCGGCCCCGAGTTGGCATCCCAATTTCCGCAACTATGAAAAGTTGCCGGACATCAAGGTTGTACGCACCGCGTTCTTCATCAACGGGGCGGCGATTTCACTGGCACTCGCCTTGGGAATTTATTTCGGCTCCAAGGAATGGCAGCTCCGGGTGATCAAGAACCAGATCGCCGAGGAGCAGAGCAAGATCGATCGCGACAAGCGGGCCAGCGACCAGGCCATCGGACTATACAAGAAATTTCAGGCGGGCGAGGCGCGGGTTAACGAAATCGACGAATTTGTGAAGTCGAAGCCGTTGGTGTCGGGGCTGCTCTTGCGGCTCGGTGCAACGCTGCCCCTCAATGTCGCGATCGACAGTGTCGAACTGCGGACTGAAGGGCTTGCGCTGCGGTTGTCCGTGCGGGGGGACGCCGTCGCGGCGAGTGGTTATGCCACCAACTACCTCGAACAGCTCAGGTCAGACAAGGAACTCTCCTCCTTCGGCGAGTTCACCTTCACCAGTACGCCGACGCGCAACCCGTCAACCGGTCGCATGGCGGTCGAGTTCATGTTGCGGCTGAAGACACCGGCGGCGGGAGGAAAGAAGTAATGACCACTGAAGAACAGGTCGCCCTCCTGAAGAAGAATCCGATCAGCGTCGGCTGCGGCGTGCTGAGCCTTTTGCTGGTGGCGGGGCTTTACTTTCGCAGTGACGAGATTCCCACGGCGGAGGCTGAGCTGGCCCAAAAGTCGGCCGAATCGCAACGACTGGCCCTGAACATCACCTATTCGGCGCAATTGAAGGAGCAGTGGGACGCGCTGGCCGCCGCCAACAAGGAGATCGACACCCGGATCATCCACGCGATCCAAGTGGGCATCAATACGCAGTACTTCTACAAGCTCGAAAGCGACAGCGGGGTGAAACTTGTCGACTTCCGAACTTTGCCCACGTCGGTGCCGGTGAAGGGGGCCAAGTCCGCCTTCATGCCGGTCGGATTCAACGTCTCGGTTCAGGGTAGCCTGCCGCAGGTGCTCGATTTCCTCCGCGCGCTCGAGAGCGGCACCCGCTATTCCCGCGTTTTGACCGCTTCACTTTCTGGCGCTCCGGCGAATCGCAAGAGCCCGCTGACGCTTTCCCTGTCGGTCGAACTTCTTGGTCTGCCATGAAAACGCTTCCTGTCTGCACCGGCGTGTTCGCGGGCGCCCTCGTTTTCGTCGTGCCGGGTGCCTATGCCGCGGCGCGCGCCACCGCCGATCTCGCTCCGCCGCAGAAGCGGCAGGCGACAGTCGAAATCGCGGAAAGGCTTGCTCTCGGTCAGCCGCCTGCGCCGCTGCCGGCCGACATGGCCTCGCCGTTCAATCCGGTGGACTTCGACAAACCCGATCCATCCGATGTGCCCGTAGCGGCGGCCCCGGGCGGGGGAGCAGCCCGATCAGAGGCGGCGGCCCAGCCCGCCGCTCCCGCCACTGATCGAGAGACCCTGGCCACCCTGGCAGCCCAGATCACGCCTTCGGGCGTCATCATGCTGCGCGGGACGCCCCGGCTGATCTTTGCCAACAAACCGTTTGAAGTGGGGACCCGCTTCACCGCCACGTTCAACAACCAAGACTACGACCTTGAGCTCGTGGCCATCGATCGAACCACCTTCACACTTCGCTACCGCGGCGAGGAAATCACCCGGCCTATCAAACCCGTTCGCTAACATGAACCGCACGCCCCTGCCGATTTCTCTTTTTGTGCTGCTGGCCCTGTTGCCCGGCGCTCACGCCCCGGCGCAACAACCAGCACCCGTGCTCACGGTTGCGGCGCCGCCACCGCCCGTCACGGCGGCCGAGCCGGCGACCGCCGCCGCCCTCGCCGACAAGCCGGCGGCCGAGGCCGCCGCCCCGGCGCCGCGCGCCCCGGAAAACGCCGCCGCCAAGAGCAAGGACATCGCCGGACGCGACACCCTCTCGGTCGATTTTCCGGACGAGGACATCCGCAACATTCTGCGCAACGTCGCCGACCTCTTCGAACTCAACATCATCATGCCCGACACCCTGCAGGGCAAGACGACGATCAAGCTGCGTGACGTCACGTGGCGGCAAATCTTCGAAAGCGTGCTCCAGCCCGTGGGCTACACCTACAAGGAGGAGGGCAACATCATCAAGATCATCAGCAACGAGAGCCTGGCCCAGGAGCCGCTCTCGACGGATGTCTTCATCATCAACTATGCCCGGGCGTCCGACATCCTGACGACCGTCTCCGGGCTGGTTGACACCGCCGCCGGCGGTAAGATCGTCGTGGACGCGCGCAGCAACAGTCTGGTGATCACCGAGCGCCCCTCCCGGATGAACCGCATCCGGCCGATCATCGAGCAACTCGACCGCGCCACCGATCAGGTGATGATTGAGTCCAAGTTCATTGAAGTCACGGACAGCGACGTGAAGAACCTCGGCGTGAACTGGTCGTCGCTGGCCAATTACCAAATCTCCGCCGGACAGCTGGGCGGTACGGTCACCCGCACCCGGGATCAGACCGGGAGCGGAGGGTTCGACGACAGCCGGAGTACGACCAAGGTTGGCACCAACGGCACGGACAACTCCAATATCGCTTCAACCACCGCCTCGCAGAACACGTCCTCGACCAACACGGGCAGCGTTTCCTCGACCAACGGCACGGTCACGAACACCTCGACGACGGGCAATAGCGGCGGCCTTACGAATTCCGCGACGAACACGGGCACGAACGGCACGACCAACACCCTGGTGGACGGCATCAACAACACGTTCACCAATCTGGCCTCGCTGGTGAACAATGATGGCACCGCCCGCAGCCTCAACGCGGTGTTCTCGGCCTCCGAATTCAAGCTGATTCTCAGCGCGCTGCAGTCGACCAACCAAGTCAAGATCGTGTCCAACCCGACCGTCGTCACCCTGAACAATTCAGAGGCCACGATCAACGTGGGGCAGGAGCGGCCCATTCCACGCTACCAGTACAACCAGCAAACCGGCAACCTCGAGGTCAATGGTTTCGATTTCAAGGCGATCGGGGTCATCCTCAAGGTGACCCCGCAGGTGAACTCCCGCGGCTTCATCAAACTGACGGTCGCCCCGGAAGTCAGTCAGTCGTTGAACAACGTGATCTTCAACGGCAACCAGATTCCGATCATCGACACCCGCAAGACCCTGACCACGGTTTCGCTCGCGGATGGTTTTACGATGGGCATCGGCGGCCTCCTCACGGCCTCAACCTCCAATACGAGCAACAAGGTGCCCTTGCTTGGCTCCATCCCCGTTTTGGGTCGGCTCTTCCGGAGCGATTCGAAGCAGATCGCCTCGACGAACCTGATCATTTTCATCACCGCGAAGACGATCAGTGCGGAGGGCGCCTCGATCGAAAAGGTCTTCGATTCCGAGCGGGTTCGCCAGCTCAACATCCGCCGCGAGGAGCTCCCGGGCTACCGCGACGGCTCCAATCCTTTTGTCGGCGAGTCAAATTCCGGCGAAAATCCGCCCGAAAAGAAATCATTCTTCAAACGGACTCCCAAGTCGGAGACGAAGGAATGAACCGGCGGCCTCCCTCAACCTTTATCCACGAGGTGACTCGATGAAATTTTCTCTCCGATCCTATCTCTCCCTGGCCCTCACCGCGCTGGCCGCGACCACCGTCGTGGCGGCTCCAGTGATGACTCCCACGGGGGTTACCGCCACCGCCGCGTCGGCGGCGCCGGGCGACACCATCACCATCACGGTGGGGGCGGCGAATGCCGGGGCCGCCACGCCGACCGACGACCTGGGGGCCGGCGGCACCGTGACCGGCACGGTGATCTTCACCCACCGGGTGACCGGCGCGACCATCAGCACCGGTTCGGTCACTTTCACCACCGCCGCCATCGTCGCGGGGGCGGGCGGCGCGGGATCGTTTACCCGCACGTTTTCGATTCCCACGGTGACCTCGCAGGCGGGAGCCTATGACGCCGCTGTGACCCTCACCGCCGCAAGCGGCGGCGGCACCGCCTCGGGTTCCTTCACGGCCGTGAGCGCCTTGACCGTCACGGGCACGCCCGATCTCGATCTCACCAATCTCACGTATCCGGCCGGCACCGCCTACCGCGGGGGCGATGTCATCGCCATGTCGATCAGTTACACCAACCGCACCTCGAGCAACGGCGCCAACAATGTCCCGTACGTGTCGAGCACCAATGGCAACGCCTCCTTTTTCCGCATCGAGGTCGTATTGTCGTCGAATCCGATTTTTGGCGACGCGGATGACTTCCTGCTGACCCAGCACGACGTTTCGGCCTCGTCGGGTGCGCCGCTGAACGCGAACAACGTGAGCACGACCTTTAACTGGAATCAGGTCCTGCCGGGCAATTTTGCCGGATCGTATTACGTCCTGGCCAAGATCGACACGCTGAGCGGCATCACCGAGACGGTCGAAAACGACCTCACCGACAACGGCAACAACATCTATTATTCACCGGACCAGACGGCGACCCGCATCAGCCTCCTGCCGACGAATTTTCCGACCGTCAACTGGGCCAGCCGCAACGGCAATGCGTACAGCGACAACCCGTCGGTGTCGACCGATGGCCGCTATACGGCGTTTGCCTCGGATTCAACCAACCTCGGGACCAACGACACCAATGGGGTGCGCGACATTTTTCTCTACGACAACCAGACGGCGACCGTCCGCAAGATCAGCCTCTCCCAGCAGGGCGCCGAGACCAATACCGCCTCCAACCACCCGGCGCTGTCGGGGAACGGGACCTACGTGGCCTTCTCCTCCGAGGCGACCAACCTGATTACCAGCGATACGAATGGTTTCAGTGACATCTACGTGGTGAATGCCCTCACCGGCACGCTGGCCCGCGTCAGTGTGGCCACCGATGGGTCGCAGGCGAACGGCGGCAGTTTCAAGCCCGCCATCAGCACCACGGGTCGGTACATCGCCTTCGAGTCGACGGCCACCAACCTGATCGCGGCGGGGACGACCGTGGGGGTCACCCACATTTACGTGCATGATCGCGACGTCAGCGGGAGTGGTACGTTCGACACGGCGGGCAACATTTCCACGGGGTTGGTTTCCCAGTCCAGCGGCGCCGCCCAGGGTAACGGCAACAGCATTCAGGCTTCCATCAGTGGCGGGGGCCAGTACGTGGTCTTTGCCTCCGATGCCACCAATCTCGGTGGCACCGTGGCCGGCGGCTTCCGCAATATCTACCTCCGCGATGTCACCGGCAGCACCACCACGCTGGTTTCCTTCGACCCCGGCCTGGTCGGGACGGACGGTTCGAGTCGCGCGCCAGCCCTCAATCAAGACAATGGCCAGGCCGACGACGGCCAGTACGTCGCCTTTGGCTCCGAGGCGACCAATTTGATCGCGGGCGACACCAACGCCGTCTCCGACATCTTTGTGTACAACCGGAGCGCCAACACGATCACGCGCGTGAGTCTTTCCAGCGCCGATGCCGAGGCTGCCGATCCCTCGGCCACGGCGGCCCAGCGCATGGGCAGCATCAATCCGAGCATCAGCGCCACGGGGCGGTACGTGGCCTTTTCCTCGCTCGCCAATAATCTCACCGCCGGGGATTCCATCGGCCAGTCCTCCGCTACGGACGCCAATGGTTCGCTGGATGTCTTTGTCCGCGATCGCGACGTCAGCGGGAGCGGCACGTTCGACACCGGTGGTAATGTGGCCACGACCCTCGTGAGCAAGAATCGCTTCGGGCTGCAGACGGTGGGAATCCTGAGCACCAATACCAGCACGCCGGCTTCGGATGTTTACCCGGTTATCAGTGGCAACGGTCGCTGGGTGGCGTTCCCTTCGGATGCCGAGAACACCGGCGGCTTGGCGCACGGAGCCACCAACCGCACCTCGCCCGATTCCAACACCTTCCGCGACGTCTTTCTGCACGATCGCCGGATCAACGCCCTGCCCGCCGCCGGCACGCCCCCGTCGGTGTCGATTTCGAGTCCGGTCACCGGCACCACCTATCCGGTCAATACGGCGCTCACCCTGGTGGGCAGCGCGTCGGCCTCTTCCGGCACGATTGCCAGCGTCCAGTTCTTCGTCAACGGCACCAGCCTGGGCACCTCCACCGTTTTTCCGTACAACGCGACGTGGACGCCGACGGCGACGGGCACCTTTGCCCTGAGCGCGCTCGTCACCGACTCGTTTGGCAACCAGGCGGTGTCGACCAATGTGAACATCACGATTGCGGCGGTGAGCCCGACCTCGCCGACGGTCTCGATCACCTCTCCCGCCAACGGTTCGTCGGTCTTTGCCAACGCCGCCACGACCGTCTCGGCCTCGGCCACCGATAGCGACGGCACGATTGCGAGCGTGGCATTCTACGCCAACAATGTCCTGATTGGCACCGACACGACCTTCCCCTACAGCGTGTCGTTCACCCCCACCGCAACCGGAAGCTACACGCTCACCGCCGTGGCCACCGACAACGGCGGCAACCAGACCACCACCACCGGAGCCGGCAGTTCCACCATCACCGTCGCCGACCTCGCCGCCCCCACCATCAGTATCGTCTCGCCCACGCCCGTGCAAATCAATGCGGCGACCACGATCACGGCGACCGCCACCACCAGCGGCTCAATCGCCAGTGTGCAATTCCTCGCCAATGGGACGACCCTCGGCACGCTCACGAGTGCGCCCTTCACCTTCTCCTGGACCCCCACGGCCGCGGGTTCTTATTCGCTCTCGGCCGTCGCGACCGACAACCTCGGTTCGCAGACCACGTCATCCAATATCACGGTGGTGGTTTCAGCCGGGGCCTCGCCGGTGTTCTCACCGCTCACCCCCACCGTTCCCGCCAGCGTGCCCGTCAACACGGCCCAGACGATTGAGGTGGGCGTGTCGGATTCCGACGGAGTAGTTGCTAGCGTGCAGTTTTTCGCCAACGGCAAACCGATCGGAACGGCTTCGGCGTTCCCCTTCGTCACGACCTGGACCCCCACGACCTCCGGCAGCTTCACCATTCAGGCCGTCGCGACCGACAACCTGGGCAATCAGACCACGTCTTCTGCCGCCGCCGTGACGGTCACGTCCGGGACGGCCCCCAGCGGCGTCACCGTCACCGTGCCCGCCAGCCTCGCGGTTAATACCACTGGCACCCTCAGTGCCGTCGCCACGCCCACCGCACCGGCGACGATCGCGAGCATCCAGTTCCTCGCCAACGGCACCTTGATCGGGACCGACACCAGCTTCCCCTACAGCGTCACGTTTACTCCCACCACGACTGGCACCTACGCCATCACCGCCATCGCCACCGACACGCTCGGAAATCGGACCACGAGTGCCGCCGCGAATATCGCCGTGGGCTCGAATACCTCGCCGAGCGTCAGCGTAACCACCCCCGCCGATCTCTCCAGCGTTCTGGCCGGCGCCTCCACGACGGTCACCGCCTCTGCCTCCGACGTCGACGGCAGCATCACCAGCGTCCAATTCCTGGCCAACGGCGTGAGCCTCGGTAGCGCAACCACGTCGCCCTATACCGCGACCTGGCGGCCAACTCTGAGCGGCTCCGTTCTGCTCACCGCCGTCGCCACCGACAACTCCGGCGCCACGACCACCTCAGCCGTTAATACGATCACGGTCACGACCGGTAATCTCCCCACCGTCACGCTGACCTCGCCCGCCACCGGTGCCGTGGTTCCGGTCAACTCCAGCCAGACCCTCACCGCCACCGCCACCGCCACGGTCGGCACGATCACCAATGTGGAGTTCTTTGTCAGTGACGGCGTCATCACGACCTCGGTCGGCGTGGACCCCACCTTCCCGTATACGGCGACGTGGAACACGACGGCGGCGGCTTCACCCTCCAACTATAGCCTCTTCGCCGTCGCGACCGATACGGCGGGGAACAAGCGGACCTCTTCCTCCGCCACCATTACGGTCAGTCTTGGTGCGCCCGGAGCTCCCACCGTCTCGCTCCTCTCGCCCGTCAACGGTACCGCGGTTTCCGCCAACCACCCCCTGGTGCTCGCGGCCGCCGCGGCCGATCCGGACGGAGCCGTCGCGCTCGTCGAATTCTCCGTGACCGGTCCTTCCGGCACCGTGCTCGTCGGCGCGAAAGCCACGGCGCCTTATTACACGATTTGGACGCCCACGGTCGCCGGTGCGTACTCGATCACGGCGACCGTAACGGATAATGAAAACAATCGCACCACCACCGCTGCCGCCGCCCTCACTGTGGCCGCCCAGTCAGGAGAACTCCCCGTCGCCGCCGTCTACTTTAACAATCCCGCCGCCGATACCCCGACGTCCACGACCTCCGCAGTCGATCCCTTTGTGCCGGTTGATGTCAGCATCGGCTCGCATCTCATTATCACCGGCCTCGCGGTGGATTCCGATGGCACGATTGCCAGCGTCCAGTTCTTCGTCAACGGCACGAGCATCGCGACGGATGCCAGCGCGCCGTTTTATACTACGCACACCCTCGCCACCCTTGGACCGGTCGTCATCTCCGCGCTGGTCACCGACAACACCGGCAATGCGGTTTACACCACGCCGCTCTTCCTCAACTCCCAGGCGTCGATCGCGGCCACGGCCGCAAACGCGACCTTGGTGAGTCCGGTGGCCGGCTCCAGTTACGTCGTCGGCGAAGCGATCGTCTTCCAGGCAACGCACAATTTCGGGTCCGACGTCCCGCCCAAGATCGACTTTTACCTCAACGGCAATCAGTTAACGACGGTCTCGGCCGCACCCTATCAGTTCATTCGCTCCCTCACGCGCGCCGGCACCTACGATGTGCACGCCGTGGTTCGTTCGGGTACCGTCACCACCGTTTCCGCCGTCCGACAGATCACGGTCACTTCCAACACCGCCCCCACGGTCAGCATCACGAGTCCGAACGTCGGCACCACCGCCTCCATCGGTACCCCGCTCGCCGTGACCGCCGACGCGTCCGACCCCGACGGCACGATCAGCAAGGTCGAATTCTTTGCCAACGGTAGCTCCATCGGCTCCGACACCACGCTGCCCTACGGCGTGACGTTCAGCCCGGGTTCCTCTGGTGTCTACAACCTCACGGCGATCGCCACCGATAACGGCGGCAATGAAACCGTTTCCGCGGTGCGCTCCGTCACGTTCACCGGAGGCACTGCCCCCACCGTGGCGATCACTTCGCCGCTGACCGGCGGCTCCGTGGCGATCGGTGCCACAAGGATCATCGATGCCACCGCCGGCGCGGCCGCCCCAGCCACGATTGCGAACGTCCAGTTCCTCGTCAACGGCCTTGGCCTCAGCACCGACCCAACCTTCCCCTACAGTGCCTCCTGGGCGCCGACTGCCCCCGGGACGTATTCGCTGACCGCCATCGCGACCGACTCGGTTGGGATTCAGGTCACCAGTGCCGCCCAAACGATCACCGTCGCCTCCAACGTCGCGCCCACGGTCAGTGTCACGGCCCCCGCCGCCGGCTTTTCCGTCGGGGTCGGCTCCGCCAACACCGTCACGGCGTCAGCCACCGATGCCGATGGCTCCGTCACCCAGGTCCAGTTCTTTGTCGACAGCATCCTGATCGGCACCGACACGACCTTCCCCTACACCGCGACTTGGACGCCCACGATTGCGGCTGCTTCGACTTCGATCACCGCCGTTGCGACGGACGATCTCGGCCTCGTCACGACCTCCGCGACCATCAGTGGCGCCGTTACGAGTGGGCTGGCGCCGACCGTGAGTCTCACCCTACCGGCCGCTTCAGCGGCCGTGAACGCCTCGATCACCCTCACGGCCAGCGCCTCGCCCACCGTCGTCGGCAACACCATCGCGAGCGTGCAATTCTCGGCCAACGGCGTCGACCTTGGGACGGCCACCGCGTTCCCCTATACGGTCAACTGGCAACCCAGCGCCCTTGGCACTTACACGTTGCGTGCCCTGGCCACGGACAGCGCGGGCAATCAGGCAACCGCCAGCGTCACCCTCCCGGTCACCGCCAACGCCTCCCCCGTGGTCAGTATTGGCACGCCGGTCAATGCGAGCGTCGTTCCGGTCGGTACCGCCACCACCATCAATGCCACTGCGACCGATGCGGATGGCACCATCGCTTCCGTCCAGTTCCTCGTGAACGGGGTCCTTCTCTCCACGGATACGACTTCGCCCTACAGCGCCTCGTGGACGCCCACCATCGACGGCAGTTATTCTCTCACGGCCATCGCCACGGATAACGCCGGCGCCACCACGACCTCCGGTTCCATCGGCGTCACGGCCGGGGGTGGCAACGCTCCCTCCGTCAGCCTCGCCGCTCCCCTCGCCGGAGCCATCGCCGTGGGTTCCTCCAACCCTGTGACCGCCCTCGCGAGCGCCTCGCTCGCCGGCGCCACCATCACGCAGGTCCAGTTCTTCGCCAACAATATCAGCGTTGGCTCCGCCAACACGTTTCCCTTCACCATCACCTGGACCCCGACCGTTACCGGCACTTATGCCCTCACTGCCGTCGCCACGGACACGTCTGGCAATCAGGCGACCAGCGCCTCCGTGAGCGTGACCGTCGCCGCCAACGTGCCGCCGCCCGTCTTCCCCGTCACCGTGGTGGCCTCGTTGGGTGTGGGCACGGCGACCGCCGTTAGCGCCAGCCCCACCGACAGCGACGGCTCCATCGCCAGCGTCGAGTTCTTCGCCACCCCCGCCGGCGGCACCGCCGTCTCGCTCGGTCTCGACACCTCGACGCCGTTTTCCGTGTCGTGGACACCCACCACCGTGGGTACCTACGCGGTCACCGCGGTCGCCACCGACAACGTGGGCGCCACGACCACCTCGACCGCCAGCAGCGTCTCGGTGACCGCGGGGGCTGCCCCCACCGTGAGCATCGTCTGGCCGGCCGCGGCTTCGACCGTTCTGGCCAACACGAGCCAGACCATTGTGGCCTCGGCCACGGCGGCGACGGGCACCATCGCCAGCGTTGAGTTCTTCGTCAACGGCGCCTCCCTCCTCGTCGATTCGACCTATCCCTACAACGCCACCTGGACGCCGACTGCGACCGGCAGCTTCATCCTTACCTCCATCGCCATCGATACCGCGGGCAACCGCACGTTGAGCAGTTCGGTTGGCATCACGGTCGCCACCATCAGCCCGACGTTTCCCACCGTGAGCATTGCCTCACCAACCGGCGGCAGCGTTCCCGTCGGCCTCAACACCACGGTCGTCGGGACGGCGGTGGATTCCGATGGCTCGGTGGCCTCGGTCGAGTTTTTTGCCAACGGCGTTTCACTCGGGGTCGATGTCCTGGCTCCTTACACCGCGATTTTGCGCCCGGCGGCGAGCGGCAATTACGTTCTGACCGCAATTGCCACCGACAACGGCGGCAACCGGACGACGAGCGCCAGCGTGACCGTGGCCGCGGCGGCCGCCGGCTCGCCGGCCGTGAATCTCAACAGCCCGACCGATCTCGATACCTACACGGTGGGCAGCGCGATCGCCCTTTCGGCCAACGCGGCGCTGGGCAGTGGTTTCATCTCAGGCGTGGACTTTGCCGCCAATGGCGAAGTGATTGCGCCGCGCACCGTCGCGGTGACGGGCCAGGGCGGCATCCCCTTCTTCAACACCACATGGACGCCGGCGGCCGCCGGCACCTATGTGTTTACGGCGACGGCTTATGATCTCGCCGGCAATCGCGCCACGTCGGCGCCGGTGACGGTGTCGGTCACCAATATTGCCGCTCCTGTCGTGAGTCTTTCGAGCCCCCTTCCGGCTGCGGTCCTCGCGGTTAACACGGCCCAGTCCCTTGCGGCCACGGCCACCTCGGCCGCGGGCTCGATCAGCCAGGTCGAATTCTTTGTCAACGGCGCCAGTGTGGGGACCGATACCACGTTTCCGTACACCGGATCATGGACCCCGACCTCGCCCGGAGCTTACGCGCTTCGCGTGGTGGCTACGGACAATCTCGGCAATCAGACCACGTCCGCACCGGTCAGCGTGAGTGTCGCCTCCGGCGCCGCTCCGGCGGTGAGCGTGACGGGCCCAACCGCCTCATCGAATGTGCCGGTCAATGCCGCCACCACCCTCACCGCCACCGCCACCGCCAATACCGGTACCATCGCGAGTGTGCAGTTCTTTGCCAACGGGGTGCTGATCGGCGCCGACACGAGCTTCCCCTATTCTGTCAGTTGGACTCCCGCCGCCCTCGGCACCTATACGCTGACGGCGCTCGCCACCGACACGGTCGGTAATCAGACGACATCGGCGACCCCCTACACCGTCAGCGTCATCGATCCCGCCGCGGCCCCCTCGGTCAGCGTGACGAGTCCAGCGGCCGGAGCCATCGTCACCGGCGCGACGACGATTACCGCCACGGCGGCGCCGGTCGGCGGTGCGACCATCACCGGAGTCGAGTTCTTCGCGAATGGCACGTCGCTTGGCGCCGCCGACACCACATTCCCGTACAGCTTCGCCTGGACTCCCGTCACAGCGGGCGCCGTCACCCTTACGGCCGTGGCGACCGACAGCCTCGGCCTCCAGGCCACTTCGCCCAATGTCGCCGTCACCGTCACGCTCGGCACGCCGCCCGTCGTCGCGATTTCCGCTCCGACCGCAGGCAGCACGGTCAACCAGAGCACGCCGGTCACCGTCACCGCCACGGCGACCGATGCCGACGGCACCATCGCCAGTGTGCAGTTCTTCGCCGGGAGCACCGCGATTGGGACCGACACCACGGCCCCGTATGCGGTCAGTTGGACCCCGGGCGCCAATGGCGACTTCACGTTGACGGCGCGCGCCACGGACAATCAGGGCAATGTCGTCACGTCCTCTGCGGTCACGGTTTCGGTGGCCGATGGGCAGCGGCCGGTGGTCAGCCTCTCGGCGCCGATTGATCTCACCCCGATCAACAGCACGCAGGCGACCACCATCACCGCGACCGCGACCGATGCCGACGGCACGATCGCCAGTGTGCGTTTTGTGGCCAACGGTGCCACCATCGGCACGGCGCTTGCCGCGCCCTATTCCATTTCGTGGACCCCGGGAATAGTCGGAAATTTCAGCATTACGGCGATTGCCACCGACAATCTGGGCAACACCACGACGTCGAGTGCCATCACCGTCTATTCAGCCGCGCCTCCGTCGATCAGCGTTTCGGGCGCCTCGGCTGATCCTGCCAGCGCCAAGCCGGGTGATTCCGTCGCGGTTGCCATCCAGGTCGTGAATACCAGTTTTACGACGGTCCCGAGTACGAATGGATCGGTGAGCGTCCCAACGGCGACGCCGGCGAACGAGTGGACGGTGGGCGGTACGGCGACCTTTAACCTGACCTTCACGCACACCGTAACGGGGGCGTCCTTCACCCGCAATGGCGTCACCGGCTCGGTGGCGACCGCCGTTCCGGGCTTGAACGGCACCGGTACGATCAAGGTCAACACGACCGTGCCGACGCAGACCACCCAGGCGGGCGGTTACTATATCAGCGCCACGTTGGTGAGTGCGACCGGCAGCGGCGTGACGTTGGGCTCGCCCGCTTCGTTTACGTCATCGGTGGCGGCTCTCACGGTCACCGGTACGCCGGACTTCGTCATCACCGGGCTCACCTATCCGGCGGGCACGGCCTACAAGGGCGGCGATGTCGTGCCGATGTCGATTTCGTACGCCAATCTCGCGACCAGTGCCAATGGCGTGAACAACGTCCCGTATGTCCCGTCGATCAACGGCAACGCGTCGTTTGTGCGCATCGAGGTCATCCTCTCGAGCAATCCCACGTTTGGCGACAGCGACGACTTCCTCCTGACGTCCCATGACATCACCTCCACGGTGCTGGCCAACAGCTCCAACGCCACGATCAACTGGAACCAACTCCTCCCCGGCAACTTCGTTGGTTCCTACTATGTCATGGCCAGGATCGATACTTTGGGCGGCGTGACGGAAACGGTGGAAAACGACCTCTCGATTAACGGCAACAACACCTGGTTCAACGAAACCGACGCGGCCCGGATCAATCTTCTGCCCGCCAATTTCCCGACCGTGTACTGGGCCAGTCCCGGATCCAACGGCTACAGCGACAATCCCGCCCTTTCCGGATCGGGCCGCTATGTGGCCTTCGCGTCGGATGCGACGTCGTTGGTGGTGGGTGACACCAACGCCCAGCGCGACATCTTCCTCTTTGACAGCCAGACGTCGCTGGTCCGCCGGATCAATCTCTCGCTCCAGGGCCAGCAGGCCAACGGCACGTCCAACACCCCGGCCATCTCTTCTGACGGCCGCTATGTCGCGTTCTCATCGGAGGCGACGAACCTGGTGCTCGGCGATACGAACGGTTTCAGCGATATCTTCGTGGTGGACACCCTGACCGGAACCATCACCCGAGAAAGTGTCGACAGCGCGGGCGGCCAGACCAACGGATCGAGCTTCAAGCCCGCCTTGAGTTCGGATGGCCGTTATCTCGTGTACGAGTCGACGGCAACGAACCTGGTGGCCGCCCCGGCGGTGCCATCGGGGTCCTCCCAGATTTATCGCCGTGATCGCACGACCGGCACGACCGTGCTGGTATCTCAGTCCTCGGGTGGCACCGTGGCCAATGGCAACAGCCTGCAGGCTTCCATCAGCGGCGACGGCCAGTATGTGGCCTTCGCCTCCGATGCCTCCAACTTGGTGGCCGCGGATGCCAACGGCGTGCGCGACGTCTTCCTGCGCGATGTGACGGCCGGCACGACCGTCCGGGCCAGCGTGTCGTCGGGTGGAGTGGGGGGTAACGGTGCCAGTCGCGCTCCCGCCCTCAATCGCAACCCGGGTAATGCCAATGACGGCCGCTTCGTCGTCTTCGGATCCGAGGCTTCCAATCTCGTGGCAGGTGATACCAACGGGGTGTCCGACATCTTCGTCTACGACCGGGTGGCCGCCACCACCGTACGCGTCAGCGTCTCCAGCGCCGGAGCGCAGGCGACGGATCCTTCCCCGGCCGGTTTCCAACTCGGCAGCATCAATCCGAGCATCAACGCCTCCGGCCGTTACGTCACCTTTGCCTCGCTCGCCGACAACCTTACCGCGGGCGACGCCAACGGTCGCTCCGCCGCCACGGATTCCAACGGGGCGGTTGACGTCTTCGTCGTGGACCGCGACGTCAGCGGCAGCGGCACCTTCGACACCGCCGGCAACATCGCGACGACGATGGCGAGCGTAAATCGCTTCGGTTACCAGACGCTGCGTTTGCTGGGCACCCCGAGCACGTCGGCCTCCGACATTTACCCGGTGATCAGTGATGACGGCCGCTGGGTGGCCCTGCCGTCCGACGCGGAGAACACCGCGGGCCTTATTCATGGCGCGACCAACCGGACGTCGCCCGACTTCAATACCTTCCGCGACATCTTCCTGCACGACCGTCGCATCAACGCGGTCGGGGCTCCCGGCACGCCGCCCACGGTCACCATCACGAGCCCCGGTACCGGCACGACCGCCCTGGTGAATACCGTCGTGCCCATCACGGCCAGCGCGACCACCACGAACGGGGTCGTGGCGAGCGTGCAGTTCTTCGTCAACGGCACCAGTGTGGGCGTCGACACCACGTTTCCCTACGAGGCCAGTTGGACCCCCGTTGCCACCGGTTCCTACACCCTGACCGCCTTGGTTACGGACAGCTTTGGCAATCTGGGGGTTTCTTCCACCATCACCGCGACCGTCAATGCCGCGCCGAGCGTTGGCATTACGGCTCCGGCGGCCGGCACCCTCCTCGCGGTCAATGTCGCCATCAACGTCACCGCCACGGCCGCGGCGTCGAATCCGGGCGCGACCATCACGAGCGTGGAGTTTTTCGCCAACGGCGTCTCCCTGGGCACCGACCTCGTCGCGCCGTACAGCTTGGCGTGGACTCCGACCACGGCGGGAAATTTTGCGCTGACCGCCGTCGCCACCGACAGTAACAGCATCCAGACGACTTCCGCTGCCGTCACCGTGCGGGCCGGTTCACCGCCGACGGTCGTTGTGACGCCTTTGGCCGGCAGCGTGCTCGTGAACGCGGCGCAGGCCCTCTCCGCCACCGCGACCTCGCCCAATGGCACGATCACCAGCGTCCAGTTCTTCGTCAATGGCACCGCGCTCGGCGCCGCCGATACCACCTTCCCCTACACCGCGGCCTGGACCCCGACCGCCGTCGGCAGCTTCACGCTCACCGCCGTGGCCATCGACAACGTGGGCAACAGCACGACTTCCGCCGCCGTGACGGCCGTGGTCACGAGCGGCACCGCTCCGACGGTCAGCGTCACCGGACCGGCCAACGGCGCCAGCGTCGCGGCCGGGTCGGATACCACGGTCACCGCGACCGCGGCCGCCACCACCGCCGGCGCTACGATTGCGGGCGTGCAATTCTTTGCCAACGGCGTGGCCATCGGCACCGCCGACCCCACGTTCCCCTACAGCGGCGTCTGGACCCCGTCAGCTCGCGGCACCTTCAGCCTCACCGCCGTTGCCACCGACACCGCCGGCAACTTCACCACCAGCGGCAATCTGGTGAATGTGACCGTCGACACGAACCAGGCGCCGACCGTGACCGTGAACGCGCCCGGCGCGTTGGGAGTGGGCGTGCAGACCACTCTGACCGCCACAGCGACGGATCCGGATGGCACCATTGCCAGCGTGCAGTATTTCGCCAATGGCACCGCGATCGGCACTCCCGTGACCACGGCGCCGTACTCGTTCAATTTCACCTCGGCGTTTGCCGGCAGCATCGCGATCACCGCCCGGGCGACGGACGATCTCGGGCTGTCAACCACCTCCGCCCCGGCGACGATCGTCGTCTCGGGCGGCAACGCCCCGGCCGTCGCGATCACGGCGCCTACGACCCTTGCAACGATTCCGGTGAATCTGGCGCAGAGTGTGACCGCCACGGCCACGGCGGCCGTGGGCTCGATTGCCAATGTCGAATTCCGCGTGGTGAGCGGTGGCACGACCACCTCCCTAGGCACCGACACGACGTTCCCCTACGCGGCAACCTGGACCCCGACGGCGGTCGGCAGCTACACGCTGACGGCGACGGCGACCGACACCAGCGGCAACCAGGCGGTGGCTTCGTCGGTGATTACGGTCACGGCGACGAGTAACACCGGCCCGGCGATCAACATTATCAGTCCGCTCAACGCCGCGACCTATACGGGCGGAACCCCGATCGTGCTTCTGGCCAACGTCAGTGATTCGAACGGCACCATCTCAAGCGTGCGGTTCCTGGTGAATGGCGAGGTCGTGGGCGGCACGCTTACAAGTGCGCCGTTTACCACGACGTGGACGCCGGCCGCCCCCGCGGCCAACACCGTCTATACCCTCACGGCGATCGCCGTGGACAACGACTTCAACGCCACCACGAGCGCGGCGATTGGCGTGACCATCTCGCCCCCGGCCGGCGTGACCCCGACGGTCACGATTACGAGCCCGGTGGCGGGCACCTTGCTCACGACAAACTCCACGGTCCCGATTGTGGCGGGCGTCTCCTCCGCCGTGGTCACCTTGGTTGAATTCTTCGACAACGGTGTCTCCCTCGGGACCGACAATACGGCGCCGTTCTCCCTGGCCTGGTCGCCCGTCACCCCCGGGGCGCACCGCCTGGTCGCGGTGGCCACCGGCGGCGGCAACATCGTTTCGTCCCCGCCCGTTGATCTCGACGTGAAGGCGGCCACGAGCCCCGACAAACCGACGGTGACCCTCCTCTCTCCGACCAACGGTAGCTCCGTGGGCATCGGTACCAGCCCGCCCGCGACTGTGACGTTGACGGCGGATGCCCGCGACAACGACGGAACGATTAGCAAGGTCGAATTCTTCATCAACGGCACGTCGGTCGGCTCGGATGTGGATTTCCCCTACAGCCTCGCGTACACGCCGACCTCGATCGGCCAGTATGTGGTCACCGCGGTGGCGACCGATAATGCCGGCAACGTGAACACAAGTGCCGCGGTTACCTTTACGACCACCCAGGCGAATGCGCCGGTGGTCACCATCACCACACCGGCAGCCAACGCGACGATCCCGGTCAACGTGGCCCAACAGATTGATGCCACCGCGGTGCCGGCGGCCGGACGCGCCATCGTGAGCGTGCAGTTCCTCGCCAACGGCACTCCGATTGCGACGGATACGACCTTCCCTTACAGCATCAACTGGACGCCCACTTCGCCGGCACCCTACACCCTCACGGCGATCGCGGTGGACGACGCGGCGGTCTCGGGCAGCTCCGCGGCGGTGGCCGTGACTGTTTCGCCGGGCTCGCCGCCGAACGCGATCCTCACGAGTCCCGCCGCCGGCACGAATCTCACGGTGGGCGCGGCTTCATCCCTGACGGCGACCGCGACCGCCGTGGCGCCCGCGACAATCGCAAGCGTTGAGTTTTTCGTGAACGGAGTCTCGCAGGGCGTCGACTCGACGTTCCCCTACAGCGTCGCCTACACCCCGAATGCAACGGGGACCAACATCGCGATCACGGTGCGTGCCACCGACAGCCTCGGCAACACCTTCACCACGACAGCCACGCTGATTAACGTCGTGTCCGCTCCCGGTCCTTCCGTGGCCATCGCGGTGCCGATCAGTGGCACCACGGTCACCGTAGGTACGCCGACGGCGGTGACGGCCAACGCCGCACCCGTGGCAGGCGGAACTACGGTCGCCAGCGTGCAGTTCTTCGCCAATGGCGTTTCCATCGGCACCGTCGTGACGGCCCCGTACACCGTGAACTGGTTGCCGACGACGGGGGGCAACTTTGCCCTTACCGCGAAGGCGACCGATAGTGCCGGCACCTCGACCACCTCGACAGCCGTCACGGTCAACGTCACCACCCCGCCCGCCACCCTCTCCATCACGGGCCCGACCGCTGGGTCGGTTCTCGCGGTCAACACTCCGCAGACCATCACGGTGAGCGCGAGTACGGCCTCCGGCACCGTCTCCAAGGTCGACTTCTTCGTCAACGGGGTGGCATTGGTCTCCGATACCACCTTCCCGTTCTTGGCGGCTTGGACGCCGGTGACCCCGGGCATCTTCGCCCTGACCGCGCGGGCCACCGATAATTTTGGGACCGCCACCGATTCGGCGGTGGTCACGGTCACGGTTTCGGCGGGCAACGTGCCCACGGTCGCGATTTCAACCCCGCTGACTGGCAGCACCTTCGTGGCGGGCACGACCCAGACCGTGGTCGTCAACGCTTCGGCCGCCAATGGCACGATCAAGGACGTGGAACTTTTTGCCAACAACGTCTCCCTCGGGATCGACCCGACGTTCCCGTACAATTTTGGCTGGACGCCCGGTGGCCTCGGCGTCGTGGCCCTCACCGCGGTCGCCACCGACTCGCAGGGCAACCGCGCGGTCAGCCCGCCGGTCAACGTGACCATTGCCGGCATCAGCCCCGGAGCCCCCACCGTGGTGCTGACAGCTCCCGCGGCCGGCGCCTCGCTTCCGGTGGGCGTCGCCACTCTCATTAGTGCAGCCGCCACCGATGCCGATGGCACCATCGCCCAGGTGGAGTTCTTCAGCAATGGTGTCTCCCTCGGCGTCGACCCGGTGTTCCCCTATAACATCTCTTTCACCCCGGGGGCCACGGGTAGCTATATTTTCACCGCCCGCGCCACCGACAATGGCGGCAATGTGGTCACGAGCACGGCGGTCAGCGTCACCGTGAGTGGCGGCACCGCGCCCAGCATCGCGATTGACGCTCCGCTCGGGGGTCAGGCGATCGGCGTCAACCTGCCGCAGACCATCAGGGCCACCGCGACCTCGTCGACCGGCTTCATCGCCAATGTGCAGTTCTTCCTCAACGGCGCGCCGCTGGCCACCGATGCCGCGTTCCCCTACGCGACGACATGGACTCCGGGTGCGGTGGGATCCTACACCCTGACGGCGCGGGCGACGGACAACCTCGGTAACATCACCGATTCCGCCGTCATTGCCGTAAAGGTGGTCGCCTCCGCCCCGCCGACCGTGGCCATCACGAATCCCGCGACGGGGAGTGCCTACACGGTGGGCACGCCGCTCACGGTGGCGGCCAATGCGGCCGATCCCGACGGGTCAATCACGCAGGTCCAGTTCTTCGTCAACGGGGTGCCGCTGGGTTCCCCGGATACGGTTTCGCCCTACAGCATGGTGTGGACGGCCAACTCGGTCGGCATTTATGCGCTCACGGCCGAGGCGACGGACAACAATGGCAACGTCGCGACCAGCGCACCCATCACGGTCACGATTGGGGCCAATGCCGTGCCGACCATCGCCCTCACGAGCCCGGCCGCCGGCAGCTACAGCCTCGGCAATCTCATTCTGGTTGCGGCCAACGCCAACGATTCGGATGGCTCCGTCGCCAGCGTGCAATTCTTCGCCAATGGTCTGGCGATCGGCACCGCCACCGCCGCGCCTTACAATCTGAGCTGGCGTCCAACCCAGGCTGGTACGTTTGCGCTCACGGCGCAGGCGACCGATAATGTCGGCAACGTCGCGACCGCCGGTCCGGTGAATGTCTCGATCACGTCGACCGCCGCGCCGGCAGTTACCATCACCAATCCGGTGGTCGGCACCCAGTACGGCGTGGGCAACGCGATTCCCTTCGCGGCGACCCCGTCAGGTGGCAACGGCCCGATTGCGCAGGTCCAGTTCTTCGTCAACGGGGCGAGCCTCGGGACCGCGGACACGGTGTCACCGTATTCCGCCACCTGGACCCCCAACGCTCCGGGTAGCTACAGCCTGCTCGCGATTGCGACCGATAGTGCCGGTCTCTCCTCGTCCAGTTCCGCCACCCTCAACATCACCGTCAGCGGCAACGCCGCCCCCACGGTGGCCCTGACGGGCCCGCCGAATGGCACCAATGCCAACGGTGGAGCGTTGATCAATCTCTCGGCGGTGGCCACCGATGCCGACGGCACGATCGCCTCCGTGCGCTTTATCGCCAACGGCAACGTGATTGGCACCGCCACCTCTCTGCCGTACGGCGCCCCGTGGGTGCCGAGTGCGGCCGGCACCTACACGGTCACGGCGCAGGCGACCGACAATTCTGGCAACGTCACCAACTCCGCCCCGATCACGGTGACAGTGGTGGGCAATCGCGCGCCCACCGTCACCATGACGGCGCCCGGCAACGGCTCGACCGCGCGGGTCGGCGCCAACACGAATCTCACCGCCACCGCCAATGACGTCGACGGCACGATTGCGAGCGTCCAGTTCTTTGCCAACGGCCTGGCCGTCGGCTCGCCTGATACCATCGCGCCTTATTCGGCGACGTGGACGCCCGGGGCGGAAGGCATCTACCGGATTACGGCTTTGGCCCTCGACAACTCGGGCGCCACCACGGTTTCCAGCGAGATTACGGTTCTCGCGATCATCCCCGGTGCCAAGGGGGCGGATACCGCCTATTTCGGCAACTATCAGAGCGCGGGCGAATCCGGTCGGTTCGCGGCGCTCAACGCCCGCGGATCGAATGTGACCTTCATCGCGTTCTCCACTACGTTGCCCAACCGGGTTTACTTCTTCTCGGGCCTGCCGGTCGACGCCAACGGTGGCTTTTCGTTGTTCGATACCGTGGGTCACCCGCTTATCCGCGGGAGCGTGTCCGACACCGGCGCGACCGGCACGCTGGATGCGGGCCGCGTGACCTTCATCGGCACGATTAGCTTTGGCGCGGGCAGCAGCATCGCGTCGGGATATTATACGGGCAGCATCACGGGTCGGCCCGAGAGCGTTCTTGCCGGCATTGTGGGACCCGATGGTACCATCACGATCTTCGTCTCGGACGGCAGCTTCCAGGACGCCGGAACGAGCGTCGTGGCCGCCAACGGCAACTTCACCATCACCACGCTGACCGGTACGCGCTTCACGGGCCGCGCGGATCCGGCGACCGGCTTCCTGACGGGCGCAATCACCGGCGGGCCCCCCGGGTCGGGCGGGTCGTTTACGGCCGCGGTTTCCTCGGGCGCTTCGTTTAGCGATGGGTTCCTGAAGAATCTCTCGACCCGCGGCCAGGTTGGCGTCGGATCCGACATCCTGATCGCCGGGTTCATCGTCGCGGGCGAGTCGCCCAAGCAGGTTCTCATTCGTGCCATCGGGCCCTCCCTCACGGCCTTCGGCGTGACCGGGGCACTGGCCGACCCGCAAATGCAGCTCTTCAACGGCACGGCGCTGATCGCCACCAATGACAACTGGGGCGGCGCGGCGGCGATCAGCACGGTGGCCAACCTGGTCGGGGCCTTCCCCCTGTCGCCGACGAGCCTCGATGCGGTGATTCTCACCACGCTTCCGCCTGGTTCCTACACGGCCCAGGTCAGCGGTGTGGCCGGTCGCACGGGCGTCGCGCTCGTCGAACTTTATGACGCCGACACGCTCCAGCCGTTTTCGGCGCAAAAAGTGACCAACGTCGCCACCCGTGGCGTGGTGGGCAGCGGACAGGCCCAGCTCATCGCGGGATTTGTCGTCAGCGGCAACACGGCGAAGAAGGTGTTGATCCGCGCCGTCGGTCCGACGCTCGGTGCCGAGCCGTTTAATGTCGGCGGAGTCCTCGCGGATCCGATGCTCCGCCTCGTGCGCAGCGACAGCCTTGTCATCCGTGAAAACGACAATTGGGAGACGGGCAACGATGCCGCGCTGATTGCCGAGGCCTCGGCGAAGGTGGGTGCATTCCCGCTGGCGGCAGGGGCGAAGGACGCCGCCATCCTGATCAACCTGCCGCCGGGCTCGTACAGCGCCCAGGTAACCGGTCCGGGTACCACGACGGGGGTCGCCCTCATCGAGGTGTACGAGGTGCCGTGACCGGGCCCTCCGGCCCGGGCGCAGGAAGATATTAGAAAGGGAGCTCGTATCAGCCGATGCGGGCCTCCTTCACCACAGGCCGGACATGAATCCGGTCGCGGCCTTGATCGCCACAACCCCCGCGTTTTTCGCCGCGTGGGCCAGGAAACAGGGCAGGAGCGAGCGGGAAGGGTTCCACGCCCCAAATCTCACCGCGTAGAACCAGAGCGAGGACGCAAACGCGACGGCCGTGCTGAACGCCCCTTTGAGCGTCAGGCTCAGCCGGAAACCATCGTCGTCCCAGGCCCAGAGAAAGGGGTGGAGCAGGGCAAAGAGCAGGGAAGCGGCGACGATGCCGCCCCAGAGGATCGTGCGCCCGCGACCTTCGACGACCAACCAGCCGCGAAAGATCAATTCCTCGATAATCGGGGCGGCGCCAACGGAATAAAGGGCGAGCAGCCACGTCATCTGGGTTTGCTCCCCGGCAACTCCGAGGGCGAGTTCACCGGCTGTTTCTCCTCCCAGGAGCAGCAGGGCCCCGGTGATCCCGATGGTGACCGCCCAAGCCGTGGTGGGGGTGGCGCCGGGAAAAGCGGCCGGGTTGGGTCGTCCCTCCTGGGTCGCCTGGAGGTCCCCATACCAGAGCCAGGCCAGATAGAGGCCGGCCGCGGTCATGAGCAGGAGGATGAGGGGGTGGTTCATGGCAGGGGGAGCATCTCCAGGTTGATGGTGACATTGAACTCGGTCCTACCCGTAGCGCCAGTCTTTGACTGGCGCCCGCCGGTCAGAGACACGGCGCTACTCCCAGAGGCCTTGCCGCCAAACGACAGTTACACCCCGTGGATGGGCCGGCGCGACTATTGGTTGGTCATTTCCGATTTCGCTCCTACCGTCCAGCCATTGATGAGCAGTGCCCGACCTGAGCCCGCCGAATTGGCCTCCAGTCCGGTCAGCCCCGACCCGGCTGGACGACCGGTTGGCCCCGCTCCGCACGCTTTTGCCGGGGTCTTTTCGCTGCTGGCAAACCACATGGTGGATCTCGACCGCTTCCTCCGGGGCCAGTTGGGCGCGTTCGAGCCGGAAATCCGCTCGATGGTGGAGTATTGCATCGACACTTCCGGCAAACGCATCCGGCCCGCTCTGGTCTTTCTCAGCGGTTGGCGGGGTTCGGGCCTGGTTCAGCCGGATCTGGTGCGGGTCGCGGCCGTCGTGGAACTCGTCCATCTCGCCACCCTGGTGCATGACGACATCATGGACGAGGCGGACATCCGGCGGAGCCGGCGCACGGCGTCGCGACAGTATGGCTCGACGGCCGCCGTCTTGCTCGGCGACGCGCTCTTCGCGCACGCTTTGCACCTGGCGACCCAATTTCCCACCAACGAGGTCTGCGCCGCGGTGTCCGATTCCACCCGACGGGTTTGTGCCGGCGAGATTGTCCAGACGCTGCGCCGGGGATCGACCGATGTCACCCGCGCGGACTACCAGCGCATCGTCGATTTGAAGACCGCCGAGCTCTTCCGGGTCTCGTGTTTTCTGGGGACGCGGCTGGCGGGTTTCGCGCCGGAATATGTCGATGCCGCCAGTCGCTTCGGACGGCACCTGGGCATTGCGTACCAAATCTATGACGACCTCGTGGATTTCTTCGGTGAGGAGCAGCGGATTGGCAAGACCCTCGGTACGGATCTGGCAAGCGGAAAGATGACGTTGCCGCTGCTGGTCTTGCGCGAGCGTCTGGCCCCCGCGGAGGCCGCAACTCTCGCCGACGAGATCGCCGGTGAACGTCCGCCCCAACTGGCCCTGCGACTTCGGCAGATGGAGCAACTCGGGGTGTTTGCGGAGGTGGCGGGGGCGGTGCAGTGCGAAGTGAATGCGGCGGTGGAGGCGTTGCGGCCCTGGCCGCAATTGGCGCCCACGGCGCTGCTGTTGGGCTTATGCGAGGTTCTGCAGGCACAGGTGGCCCGCCTGCAGTCCCGAACCTGAGCGGCCGGGCGCCGCGAGCGAGCAATGCGTCGGAGACGACGCCGGACGTGGCCCGACGGTGTGGACGGATCCATGGGTCGACATTCGCGGTTTTGGCGAAGCGACCGATTCGTCGCCGCGCCGCGTTTTCGATTTGCACCGGTGAAACGCACGCGCTTACTTGCAGTGTGATCGAAGCAACCAAAGTTCTGGGCAAGACGCTGGTCGCGTCACCGGAACGCCAGCGGGAAGCCGATGCCGACGTCGACATTGTGCGCCGGGTGCAAGCTGGAGATGTTGCCGCTTTCGATCGTTTGATCATCAAGTACCGAGAGCGGGTTTATGGCATCGTTTACAATCTGACCTCGAACCGGGAAGATGCGGCCGACCTCACCCAGGAAGCCTTTATCAAGGCCTTCCAATCGATCCACCGTTTTGGCGGGCAGTCGTCGTTCTTCACCTGGCTCTATCGCATCGCGGTCAACTCGACGTTGAGCCACTTGCGCAAGGCGCGCCTCCGGTCCTTCTTCAGTCTCGAAAGGCTCGATTCTGATGAGCCGGTGGCGAAGGAAATTATTGCAGCTCTTACGGATAAGTCAGGAGGCGAACGGGATTCTTTTGTCCGGGAGCTCCAGGAAAAATTGAACGACGCACTGCAAAAGTTGTCTATCAAGCATCGTACCGTGGTAACATTATTTGAAGTCGATGGGTTAAGTCATCAGGAGATCGCCGAGGTCATGGAGTGTTCCGTGGGCACCGTGCGTTCCCGGCTGCATTATGCCAAACAGCTGCTGCAGTCCGAATTGCAACCGTACATGCGCCGATGAACCCGGAAAAGAAGCGTTCGGTCTCGATTGAGGACTTATTGCGGCTGAAGCGTTTAGAGCGCCCAGCGACGGAATTTTGGCCGGAATTTGATCGCCAGTTGCGGGCCAAGCAGCTCTCGGCCCTGGTGGGCAAGCGCCCATGGTGGCAGGATATTTCACTCTCCGGTGTTTTGACGGGTTTTCGTCGTTATCAAGTGCCTCTGGGTGCCGCTGCGATTGTCGCCCTTACGTTTGTTTCCATGCGCATGACCGAGCACAAGGTGTCTTCGGTGTTGGAGCACTCGATCACGGAAAATTCTGTCCAGGTGCCGGTTAAGTCCGTGGCACTCCCGTTGGATCGGATTCAAGGAGTCGCTTCCGTCGCGGTGCCGGAGAAGTCTGGCAACCTGATCGTCGCTGCGGCGGTGGTTGCGACCGGTCCGGCCCTTGAATTGGCAACCGAAGAGGCAACGGCTGATGGGTTCTCCCACTTCATTCCCCTGCTGGGGGTGCCCGACGGGGATGCCTTCAATGCGTCGGTCGCGACGCCGGTCAACTATGGCAAGTCGGCTTATGCGTCAGGCGCGGCGATGGAGCCCGTGGTGGTGAATTCGCTTTTGGGCAACGCCAGCCGCTTCGAGTCCCACGGTATGGTCACCCGTGCGACGGTCGAGCCGCTCCAGCAGATCACGTCGCCCAACGAGCGCCGGGGTCATCGGATCCTGACCGCGATGGTCTCGATGGCGTCGGTGGAGAGCGCCATGCGCACCACGGAACGGGCCGCCAGCCGGCTTTCGGAAGAGCAACTCTATGATCAAATTCACCGTTTCGGCGCCCGGGGGGCGGGCGTAAACGTGAAATTCTAACCCGGTTTGCTTGGTTTTTGCTTGTCCAAGCCCCGCCTTTCGCGGGGCTTTTTTGTCCCGGATTTTTCCGACTTCAAGCCCGACTTTCCCCTTCGATCATGCCGGTTCATCAAGCGATCTTGACCATGCACCCGCCCGGCCAAGGCACCTGCGAAATTACGGCGGTCGTGGCGCAGGAGGTGCAGCGTAGCGGGATCGAGCGCGGGTTCGTGACGGTTTTTTGCCAGCACACGAGTTGTTCGCTGGGAACACCGGCATACCCCGCCGGCCCGGGCACCTGATCGTGACGGTGGTTGGAGCGTAGGCCCCCGGCGCGGGTGGGGGCAAATGCCGGTTTGCGGCGTCGGCCCGCTGTCCGCTCAGGTTTTCGCCGGCAGGCAGGCGCCGCAGCCGTTGACGAAGAAATCGTTGCCTTTGTCGTCGACGAGGATGAATGCCGGGAAGTCCTGTACTTCGATTTTCCATACCGCCTCCATCCCGAGTTCGGGATATTCGAGCACCTCCACCCGCCGGATGTTCTCCTTGGCGAGAATCGCCGCGGGGCCGCCGATGCTGCCCAAATAGAAGCCGCCGTGCTTCTGACAGGCATTGGTCACCGCCAGGCTGCGGTTCCCTTTGGCCAGCATCACCATCGATCCACCCGCGGCCTGGAACAGGTCCACGTAACTGTCCATGCGGCCGGCGGTCGTCGGCCCGAACGAGCCCGAGGCGTAGCCGGTGGGAGTCTTGGCCGGGCCGGCGTAATAGACGGGATGATCCTTCAGGTACTGCGGCAGCCCCTGGCCGGCGTCGAGGCGCTCCTTCAACTTGGCGTGGGCGATGTCCCGGGCGACCACGAGGGGGCCCGAGAGCAAGACGCGGGTGGTGACCGGATGCCGGGAAAGTTCCGCCAGGATCTCCGCCATGGGTCGGCTCAGGTCGATGCGGACAATGTTGTCGTCTTTCCACAGCCGGCTCGCCGCGGGGATGAACCGGCCGGGATTGGTCTCCATCTTTTCGAGGAAGATTCCATCCCGGGTGATCCTGGCCTTGATGTTGCGATCGGCGCTGCACGACACGCCCATCGCGACGGGGCAACTCGCGCCGTGGCGCGGGAGTCGCACGACGCGGACATCGAGCGCGAAATACTTGCCGCCAAACTGGGCGCCGATGCCGGTGGCCCGGGCAATCTGCATCACTTTGTCCTCCATCGCGAGGTCGCGGAAGGCGCGGCCGTGCTCATTCCCCGTCGTGGGTAGCGTGTCGAGGTACTTCGCGGAGGCCAGCTTGAGGGTCTTCATGCAGGCTTCGGCGCTCGTGCCCCCCACCACAAACACGAGATGGTACGGCGGGCACGCCGCCGTCCCGAGCAACGGCAGCTTGTCGGCGACATATTTCTCGAAACTCTTCGGGTTGAGCAGCGCCTTGGTCTCCTGGAACAGGAACATCTTGTTCGCGGATCCTCCGCCCTTGGCGACGAAGAGAAACTCATACTTGCCGCCCTCGGTAGCGGTGAGATCGATTTGCGCCGGGAGGTTGGTTCCCGTGTTGACCTCGTTCCACATGTCCAGGGGGGCCGTCTGCGAGTAGCGGAGGTTTTCCTTGGTGAAGCAGTCGTAGACTCCACGCGAAATCCACTCGGCGTCGTTGGCCCCGGTCCAGACCTGCTGGCCCTTCTTCGCCAGGACCGCAGCGGTGCCGGTGTCCTGGCACATGGGCAGGATACCCTCGGCGGCGATTTCCGCGTTCTTGAGCAAGGTCAGAGCGACGTAGCGATCATTGGCCGAGGCCTCGGGATCGTCGAGGATCGCGGCGACCTGCTGGAGGTGGCCCGTCCGCAAGAAGAACGAGGTGTCGTGAAAGGCCTGTTGGGTGAGAAAGGCGAGAGCCGATGGCGCGATCTTGAGGATCTCCTGCCCCTCAAAGGTCGCAGTGCTCACTCCCTCGCGGGAAAGCAGGCGATACTCGGTCCCGTCGGGCCCGAGTGGCAATGGATCCTGATAGGTGAAGGTCGGCGTAGCCATAAGGCCCTCAGTCTTGCCGGAATTTGGCCGGTGTAAAGCCGACCGCGGCAGTGTTGGCGGCCTCCAGGGCTTTGGCGGTGATGCCTCTGGGAGTAGCGCCGCGTCTCTGACCGGCGGGCGCAGTCGAAGACTGGCGCGACGGGGAGGACCGAGCTCAATGCCATCGGTCAACCTGGAGATGCACCCGGCGGCCGGGCCGGCGGGCCCGGTGGTCAGGCCCCGGCCATGGTGCGGATCGTTTCGTGAAAACGCGGCAAATCTGCCGGCGTGACCACCTCGCCCGGTTCCCGACCCCATCCCGCGGCCCCCGGCCAAAGACCGCGCACCAGGAATTTTTCATGGGCTTCCACCAGGTTGGTCACCTGCAGGTAGTCCTTTTGATCTTTTTCGTCCCGCACGATCTGCACCAACCCGGGCGGGATGGGGGTGATGTGCCGGCTGGAAATGTGAGCCAGGTCGTTCAGGACCACGAAGGGCCGCGAATCCACGAGCGACGTCGCCGGCCGGCCCGTTTCTCCGCGCAGGTAGCGGAAGTAATCCAGGTGGTTTTCGATCAAGGGGTCGAACGGATCGAGCGGGGTGCGGTCGATGCGGCCGTCGTTCCAGCGAATCTCGAAGTGACTGCCGACGGCGTAGCGCAGCACCGCCTGGTCGCACAACACCATCTCGCAATGGGAACTGGGGCCGGCACACGCGTGCGACAGGGCGAAACGCAGCGTCACGCCGTCGGTGGCATCGGCTTCGACGAAAAACGTGTCGGCGCTTTCAATCGAGTGGGCGCGATAGATTTCGGCGCGGACGGCGGCAATCTGGGCCCAGCTGAACAAATCGGGGCCGCCGGTCCAGAACAACAGGTTGTGCACGAAATGCGACATGGCGTTGCCGAAACAGGAATCGAGGACGATCCCGCCGTCCACGATGAGGCGACCGGCCCAGGCGTTGCGGGCGAAGTAGCTTGCCGGCCGCGGCCACAAGGCGGTGAGGGTGGCTCCGCGGATCGCGCCGAATTCGCCCGCCAGCAGGCGGGCCTTCAGCGCGAGTCGCTGGGGCTCGATGATGAAATTGAAGCCGACGAGGGACTGACGGCGGGCCCGGGCGTCGGCGACAATCATCCGGTCGAGCGCGGCGTAATCGAGGGTGGGGGGTTTTTCGAGGTAGACCGGCAGGCCCCACGCCGTGGCGGCGGCGTGCATTTCGGCATGCAAGGGGATGGGCGTGGGAACGACCACGAGGTCGAGTCGCGCGTGGCACGCCTCGAGCATGGCGCGGTAGTCGGTGAACACCTGCACCTGCCGCCCGGCCAACCGCCATTCGCGTTGTTCAGCGGCAAAGTTCGATGGCTGCGGATCGCAGGTGCAGACCAGGCGCGTCTGCCCCTGCTCCTCCAGCCGGGCGATGGCCCGTTGGTGGACCCCGGCGAAGCCACCCATGCCCATGATGCCAATGCGAAGGGGAGGTTTCACACGAACTTGAGTTTGGGCAGATCCTGGCCGTCGATAAGGCCGACGGGCTGACCCCGGGCATTGACCACGATGAGATCGTCGATCTTGTGGGCTTCGAAAAGGCGCAAGGCATCGACGCCCAGCGCATCCTCGGCGATCACCTTGGGGTGCCGGGTCATGAATTTTGCGACCGGCTGCTGGAGAAAATCCGGCCCGGACAGCGCGCTGCGGCGGAAATCGCCGTCCGTGAGGATGCCGGTGAGCACCCCGGTGCGTTTCGCCACCAGGGCTATGCTGCCACTCTTGGCCCGCGTCATGGCCAGGATGGCATCCTGCGTCGAGACCTGGTCGGACGCGGTGGGCAGGCGCTCGCCGGTGCGCATGATGTCCTTCACGCGGAGCAGCAGGACCCGGCCGAGATTGCCGGCCGGATGAAACCGCGCGAAGTCATCGCGGGTGAGGCCGCGGGCCTCCAGCAGCACCATGGCGAGCGCATCGCCCAGCGCCAGGGCGGCCGTCGTGCTGGCGGTGGGGGCCAGCTTGAGCGGGCACGCTTCCCGCGGCACGCGGTACAGCAGTTGGAATTCGGCGTTGCGCGCGAGATCGGAGGCGGGGCTGCCGGTGAACGCCACGATTCGCACTCCGAAACGCTTGAGCATCGGGAGCAGCCGGAGGATCTCCTCGGACTGGCCGCTGTTGCTCAGGAGAAAGGCGAGATCACCCTCCTCGACCAGACCGAGATCACCGTGCAGCGCCTGGGTCGCGTCCAGGAAGCATGAGGAGACCCCCGTGCTGTTGAACGTGGCCGCAATCTTGCCGGCAATGGGAGCGTTCTTGCCGACCCCGGTGAAGATCAGTTTGCGTCCGGCCGCGATGACGTCGTCGACTGCCCGGGCCGTGGCGACGAACTCCGGGCCGAGGCCGCGGGCGGTCGCGGCGAGTGCCTTCTGCTCTATTCCAATGCATGCCCGGGCGCGAGCGAGGACGGATTTGGGTTGCAGGGCCATTTAGAGTTTGAGTCGCCGGGAAGAGGTGCGGAATTTAGGGCGAACGAATTCCCATTCAATTCCTTTTCCTGCCCGATGACCGTCCGCCGCCAGATTTTTACCTTCGGGGCGCTTGTGGTGATGCTCCTCGGAGCCGGCTGCGGCGATCGCGAGAGTGCGGTTCTGCCCGCGGAGATTGACGACGCCTACTACGTGCAGGGAAAGCAGCTGCAGAGGCAGGGGCGCAGCGCGGAGGCGCTCAACGCCTTCCTGAAGGTCATCGACCGCCGGGGCGAAAATCCTTCGCCGGAGTCGCAACTCGAGGCCGGGCTGATTTATCTTAATCACGCCAAGGACCCCTTGGCCGCGTGTTATCATTTCCGGCGTTACCTCAAGGCGCACCCGAATTCCAAACAGACGCCCTATGTGCTGGGCATGGTGGAGGCGGCCAAGCGGGAGTTTGCGCGCACCCTGCCCGGTCGACCGATGGAAGATCAGTCGGTGCGCATGGCGGTCGACGAAGAGGTGGGCAAGCTGCGCCGGGAAAACGACGAACTGCGGGCGGAGTTAGTGGTATTGCGGGGTGGCGGGGCGGTGCCGGTCAGCCGCCTGTCCCGCATGATTTCGCTCCCACCGGAAGTGCGGGCGGCGTCGCAGCTCCCGGCGCCGCCGGTGGCGACGGTGGTTGGCGCGCCGGTCACCCCGGCCCGGGAGCCACGGCCGTCCGGCGGTGATCTCGCCCCGGTGGTCTCGCGGGCGCCGCCGCCCGTGAACCCGATGTCCCGGGGCGGAGCGGCCGCGGCGCAGCCCGCGCCGGCGACGCAGCGTACGCACACCGTGGCGGCCAAGGACACCCTCTACGGCATCTCGCGCCGGTACAACGTGAAGATCGAGGAACTCGTCGCGGCCAACCGCGCCACCGTGCCTCGGATCAATTCCCCGCTGCGGGTGGGTTCCGTGTTGAAGATTCCCTAGACCGATCTTCCTGCCGCCCTCGTCGTTCCGATGCCCCATACCTCCCAGCGCACCGCGGAGTTCACCGAGTCGCTGATTCGCGAAATGTCCCGGGTCGCCGTGCGCCATGGCGCGATCAATCTCGCGCAGGGATTCCCCGACTGGGATCCGCCGCCCGCCCTGATCCAGGCCGCCCGCGAGGCGATGGACGCGCATCGTCACCAATATGCGGTGACGTGGGGTGCGCCGGAGCTGCGTCAGGCCCTGGCGGCGAAGCTCGAGCGTTTCATGGGCGTCCCGGTCGATCCGGAGCGGGAGTTGGTGGTCACCTGCGGCGCCACCGAGGCGATGATGGTCGCGATGATGACGGTTTGCGACCCCGGGGATCAGGTGGGGCTCTTTTCGCCTTTCTACGAAAACTACGCCGCGGATGCGATCCTGTCGGGGGCCAGGCCGGTGCAGGTGGCACTCCATCCGCCGCATTACCGTTTCGATCCGGCGGAACTGCGGCGGGTGTTTGCGGGCGGACTGAAAGCCTTTGTGCTCTGCAATCCGTCGAACCCGTGCGGGCGGGTTTTCACGCGCGAGGAATTGCTCCAATTGGCGGCACTGGCGGAGGAGTTCGACGTCTGGGTTCTCACGGACGAAGTCTACGAACATATCGTCTTTCCCCCGCACCGGCACACCTACTTCTCCACGCTGCCGGGAATGGCCCGCCGCACGCTCATGTGCTCGTCGTTGTCGAAGACCTTTGCGATCACCGGCTGGCGGCTGGGCTACGTGCAGGCGGCGCCCGGGGTGATCGCGCAGGCCCGCAAGGTGCACGACTTCCTCACGGTGGGGGCGGCGGCGCCGCTGCAGCACGCGGTGGTGACCGCGCTGAATTTTCCCGCCAGTTATTATGACGGGCTGGCCGCGGAGTACGCGGTGTCGCGCGACGTGCTGCTCGGCTACCTGGATCGCACGGGGCTGCACTACACGCGGCCCGAGGGGGCGTATTTCGTGATGCTTGACATCTCGCCGTTTGGGTATGCCAGCGACGTCGAGTTTGCGCACTGGATGGCGCGCGAGATCGGCGTCGCGCCGGTGCCGGGCTCGAGCTTCTTTGCCGGGGGGGAGCATCGCTACGTGCGGCTGAACTTCGCCAAGAAGCCCGCGACCCTGCATGCCGCCGGCGAACGCCTGTTGCGCTTGCGGCGCTAGGCTCGCCGTGGGTTCAGGCGAGATGACGACGGAGGGCCCGAGCCTCCTCGAGTAATTCGCGGGCGGCCGTCAGGGCGGAACCGCGGCCCGCATCCGCCGGTGCCGGGCCTGCACTGACGGGCGCCGCCTCGTCCGGATCGCCCAGCCCGCTTTCCCGAAAGCGCCGCAACCGCTCCAGGATGAGATCGCGAATCGCACTGGAGTTGTCGACGCCGTGGAAGACGCCCGTGTGCAGGGAGTCGCCGGCGTCCCGGTCGTGGGCGTCGCCCCTACCGCCAGCGGACTGCACCCGCACGTCGGCAATCCGGAGCAGACGTTGGAGGGGGCCCTGCGTCACCACCACCTGCTGGACGTTGGCAAAGCTCATGGTCGACTCCAGGAGCGACGTAATGCCGGATCGGATGCGCAGGCTGCGATCGGTGACCATGTACCAACGCAATTCGTGCGCCCCTTCGCGCAGCGTCGCCGCGAGTTCCGGGGTGCCGTCCGCCTCGGGGCGGGTGGCCCCGGCGGGAAGCGCGGCGGGGGTGGGCGGCCGGGAGGGTTCCTTCACGCCCCGCATGCGGGTGTAGAGGAAGTCGCGGATGGCTTCGAATTCCTTCAGCCCCTCCAGGGCCAGTTCGGCTCCGGCGTTGCCGCTGGCGGTTTGCACCAGCACGCGGGCCAGGCCGAACCAGCGCTCGACGAAATTGGAGCGCAGGTGGATGTCCTGGATCCGGGCGTAGTTCACGATGATCTCGCGGCGGAAGAGGATGCCCCAGCTCATCGAGATGCCTTCGTCGGTGAACTTGTAGCGCATCGTGTGGTAACGAAACCACGCCGGCAGGATCAGGATCGGCAGCAGGGGGGAAAGACCAGCATTGCCAGGCAGTCGTAGGTGAACAGATCGCGGTGGGGTCGCTCCAGCGCGAGAATCGCGTCGTCGTTGAGGCGGACGTTCACGGGTGCGGGACGTTGGGCGCGGGGACCGCCCCGATTGCCTCGTCGAGGACGGCGAGGATGAAGTCGGCGTCGGCCCGGGTGATGTTCATGGGAGGGGCGCAGCGGAGGGTCTGGCCCCAGAGGCCGCCCTTGCCCAGCAGCAGCCCGAGGGCGCGCGCGTTCTCCACCACCTGGGCGCACTCCTCGCGGCCGGGTTCCTTCGTGGTGCGGTCCTTCACGAATTCGATGCCCAGCAGCAGGCCCCGGCCGCGCACGTCGCCGATCACCGGGTATTTCGCCTTCAGGCGGGCGAGACCCGCGAGCAGGTACCGCCCGAGTTCGAGACAATTGGCCTGGGTGTTTTCCCGTTCGATCACCTCCAGCACCGCCTGGCCGATGGCGGAGACGACGGGGTTGCCGCCAAAGGTGTTGAAGTGGACCTTTTGCGTCATCACCGCCGCGATTTGTGGCGTGGTCACGACGGCCGCGAGCGGGGCGCCGTTGCCGATGCCCTTGGCCATGGTGACGATGTCGGGGATCACGCCCTGCAATTCGAATCCCCAGAAGTGTTCGCCGGTCCGGCCGAAACCCGTCTGCACCTCATCCGCGATGCCAAGACCGCCGGCCGCGCGGACGTGGCGGTAGACCTCGGCCAGGTAACCATCGGGGAAGACCACGCAGCCCCCCACGCCCTGGATGGATTCAGCGATGAACGCCGCGACCCGGCCCGGGGTGGCGTAGTCGATCAGGTCTTTCACGTCGGCGGCGTACTTTCGGCCGGCGTCGGGATCGGCGTCACCGTGGGGTCCGCGGTAGGGATAGGGGGCGACCGCGTGGTGGACGCCGAACGAGTGCGGCACGTTGAATTTCCACGCACTGTGGCCGGTGACCCCCATGCCGCTGGCATTGCCGCCGTGGTAGCCATTGCGCAACGCGATCGTGTCGAAATTTCCCGTGTACAGCCGGGCCATCATGAGGGCGAGATCGTTGGCCTCGGAGCCGGAGTTGACGAAGTAGCACACCTTGAGTTCGCCGGGCAGCTTTGAAGCGAGGTGCTCGGCATACTCCGCGATCTTCGGTTGCAGGTAGATGGTGGTCGAATGCTGGAGCGTCGCGTTCTGGGCGTTGGCGGCGGCCACCACGTGGGGATGGCAATGGCCGACGCTGACGGTGACGATGCCGCCGAGGCCATCGAGGTAGCGCCTGCCGGTGTCGTCCCACACCCACTGCATCCTGCCTTCGACGATCATGAGCGGCTCCCGGTAGTAGAGGAAGAGCCCGGGGTTGAGGTATTGCCGGCGCAGCGCCAGCACCTGGGCGGCGGAGGGACCGGCGTAGGGCTGCGGCACGTACGAAGTCGGAGGCAGCGGGATGGCTCTCATGCGGGGCAGGCTGGGGATAAAGGGGAAACGAGGAAACGAGGAAATCGCCCGGTGGAAGGCTGAACGGGATTGCTTGGCCAGGGCCATGAACGGGCCCGACCCCCGTTCAGCTGCGCAACCGGCTGAAGAATTAAGTCGTAAGAAGGCGGTGACTTATGGAATACCCTGCTGCGTAGTTCCCTCCATCTCGCGGCTTGCGACCGGCGGTGAATCCCGCGATATCTGCCGAAGGTTCGAACCGAACCCATGATCCCCAAACCCGAATACCCACTCTCTCTGGCGCCGATCATCGCGCAGGAGTCAGTCGTGCAGCATGACTTGTTGCTGGGCGTGGCCACGGTTGTCACGCTGCTGGGGATGTGGCTGTGCTGGAGCGTAAACCGCCGAAATGTTTGAAATGGGTGGCGGATTAAGGTGAAAAGGGTCCGGCGCGGAGTTCGTGCAGAGTGGGTGCATAGCTCGAGCACGGGACCTGCAGGCACGAAAAAGCCCCCAGCGGAACAAAAAAAATCTCACACCCAAGGCGGGCAAGGCGGGCAAGCCAAATGCCAAGGCGCCCGCCTAGGATCCAACACCTGTCGGACCATCCCCACGCGGGTGGGGAGAACGAGCTGAGTTGCGCCTAACACATTGTTGAACGAAGCCGCGGCGCGGGGGAGGGCTGGCGGGCGGACGTTTGGTAGTGGACCGACCATTACATTAGGCATGGTGGCGGGGCCATGTCCCCCCTACGAGAAAAATTCGAACGCGAGTTGAAAATCCGCGGGCGGT
>JBBRWR010000063.1:0-49704 GCA_038249085.1 Opitutales bacterium | reverse complement strand
GGAAAGCACCGGCGCCTGGCCAGACTCGGGCCCGGCGGTCACCCTCGGCTCAAAACCGACCAATCATGCCGGTCAGTCGCTGATGCGGAACGCCGAATTTGGAGCGTTTTCCAAAAAGCCGGTTTTTGGGACAAGCTCTACTTAAGCGCCATTCGGAGCGGACTCCGTTCCGCACCGTCGTGGCCCGAACGATTTCCGATCGTTTGAGCGGCGGCGAAAGGACTCGCCGCCCTACCCATTCGGATTTCGTCAACCGCAACTTGGGCTGCGGCGCACGCCCGGAACCTCACGGCTGCACGGTCACGATCACCCGCCGGTAACTGCAGAGCGGCGGCGCGCCATCGTCCTGCACCCGCAGGATCACATGAATCGTTTCGAGTTGGCTCACCGCCGGCGCGGTGAAGCGGGTGCTCAGGCCGACGGCGGCGGCGAGCGGCACGTCTCCCCGATAGGTTCCCGCCTCGCCGTACACGAACCACTCGCATGTCAGCCCGTTGCCATCGGAGTCGCCGGAGCCCCTCGCATCCAACTCGACCACGCCGCCGGACTTCGTCTGCCTCCGCAGGATTTCCGATCCAGGCCGGCCGTTCAGCACCGCCAGTGGCCGGTGGTTGGCGCCGGCGCGAGGCTGCACACACCAGTTCATCCGCGCGCGAAAGTCGTTCTGCAGATCAGCGGCCCAGCGCGCGAGGGTATTGTCGCGGCTGGTGGTGCCGTGCCAGGCGTCCGTCTGGTTGGCCCAGTAATAAGGTTTGCCGGGACATGCCTCGTTCGGGCCATAGCGCCCCGCCCAGCTGCCCCACCCCGGTTCGTTCGGATCGTTCATGCCCGTCGGCACGAGGTAGAGCAGCGTCATCGTATCGCCCTCCTTTTGCCGCAGACTGGTGTTGGTGGGGTAAAGCGCGCCGAGCGGACCGTGGCCGGTGCGCACGTCGCGCTCGAGATCAAAGCCGCCGGCTGTCGCGGTCAGGGCGGAGAAACGGTGGTACCAGCGTTTCTGCTCCACCGACGGGCGAAACGTGTCGACCCAGAGGGGAAAGGGCGGCGCCAGTTTCAGCGTGTGCTCGCCGAATTGGTCAGAGGAACTGAGCCGCAGCCGGCGCTTGAATTGCGCATAACCCTCGGGTCCCCGTTCGCGGAGCACGCGGTCGAGCGCGCGTTTGAGGCAGCTTCCGGCGCTGCCACGATCGGTCCCCCAATTGCAGAACCACACCGGACGCGGATCGGAAGCGTCGACCGCGCGGATAATCAGGTTCACCCCATCTTCGGTGTCGTCGTAGCCGGCGACCGTACGCGCCAGCAGCAGATCCGGCACCGGGAAGCGCGGGTCGTGCTGGACCAGATTCGTGTAGCATTGGCCGTAGGCGTTGATCTGGGCGCGCACGATGCCGAGCCCGTCGCGCACGGGATTTCTGTTTTCGCGGTCCCGGGCGACCGGCCGGTTGGCGATGATGCCCTCAAGATCAATTTCGTTCGTATAAACGAGCAACCGCACCAGCGACTGCTCGTCGTCTGGATCGCCGCCGGCATCAGTCTCGACAATGACGCGCGGAGGCGGCGGCGAGGGCGCGGCGGGAGCGCCCCGGGAAAGGAGATCGCCGCAGCCTGCAAACAGAGTGAGGGCAAGGTTGACCAGGCAGGACGTGAGACGGGTGCACATCGTGAAGTCCGGATCCAGCGATTTGGCGCGCGGGGCATCCCCTCATTTACGCATGGCGTCCAGCGACCATCTCCCGGGGCCGACGATCACCAGAAACAAACAACCGAACCACAGCGCCAGATCGGTGCGGGCCTCGTGCACCATGCTCAGCAGCCCGTAGTGCTTCACCTTCAGGAGCGAAAGTCCCAGGTAGGCGTGGCCGAGGAGAACCGGGATCTTCGTGGTGAAGAGGGCGACTGAGATATTGATGAAGAGCACCGCGGCGGCGGGCCGGGTCAGGAAGCCGAGGATGAGGAGCAGCCCGCCCAGCGTTTCCACCAAGGCGATGAAAGGCCCCAGAACTTCCGGATAGGGAAGGCCGATATTGAGGAACCGCCCGGCGGCGAACGTAGCAGGGTCCATGAATTTGAGTACACCCTCATTCAAGAAGATGCCGCCGGCCACGAAGCGGATTAGGATGTTGGCCTGGGCCCCGTCGAGCGGCGCGGTGAGTGTCTTCCACAGGTTCATGATTCTCGTGGAGCGAAGGGTGATCGAGGTCGGAGGTCATGGCGAGCCGCCAGACGGATCAGCCTAAATTCAGCAGTTCAGACCAACCACAGATTTCGCAGATAGCGCAGATATAATTGGATGCCATCTAAACGAAGCGTGCCCTTTGCTTTACTCATTCGGTGAACGGCCACGTTCCTATCATTCTCTGTCATCTGCGTTCATCGGCGTCATCTGCGGTTCAAACTGCGTTTTCCAGGGTTATCTCCACGCACTACGCGAAAATCAGCGAGGCAGGTGCGGGGAGGAAGGGGAAACGGATTTGCGGGCGCCCCCACCACCGACTCCTGGCTTGCGCTCCCACCGACCCCGTCCTCCGCGCTTTGACGCGACGGTGGTCGTCACCGATACCGTCAGGCAATCACGGTGCTCGTCGACGACGCTGGCCCCGGGGGCAAAGTTCCGCGTGGATGCGAGCTGCAATTCGCGAATCCGGACGCGGTGAATGACGTCTTTCATCTGATCGAGGTCCACCGCGGCCTGCCAACCTTAACCGTCCGCATGAACACCCGCCCTTCCCTCCTACGCCACAGCGCCCTCGCCGCGCTGCTGCTCGCCCTCCCGTTTGCCGCCGCGTCCACCCCGGAGCCGCAGCCCGCTTACGCCCTCAGCGCCATCGTTCAACAGGAGCCCGGCGGCGCTCGCGGCATCCGGGTCAACGGGACAAACGCGTCCCCCACCCTTGACGACGCCTCCTACCGGACCGCGATCGGGGCGGCCCGGCTGCTTTATTCGAGCGAGGGTCCCGCCCTGCGCGCGGTGCTGACCGCCCGCAACCGCCTCGGACTGAAGACACCGGTGATCGTCTACCTGGGCGGGTTCACCACCAACGGCGATGACGTGCTCGCCCTCGAGCGCGACTATCGCAGCGGCATCGCCATGACGCGGGTCGCCACACTGGCCGTTGATCTCGCCGCCAACGCGACCGAGCTCGGGCTGAAGGATCCGCTTGAGGGGGAACTCGCCATCAAAGCCAGCACTGCGGCCGCCTCCGACATCAAGGACTCCTCGAAATTCTGCTTCTGGCTGCGCCTCGACGAGGAACTCTTGCAGGTGACTGCCGTCGACGCGGCCTCCGGCCGGGTCGCCGTCGTGCGCGGGTTTGCGGGCACGACACCGGCCGCACACCGCGCGGGCACGCCCACCCTCAGCCCCGTCTATCTCGGCAGCCGCAACGATCTCGGCGCGGCCCGCCACAGCAATAGCTGGCCGGGCGGACCCGACTACCTGCGTTACGCCCTCGACCCGCGCCAGCCCGCCGCCGCGAAATTCAAGGGCGGCCTCGTCGCCCGCGTGATGCAAGAGGGCTACGACGGCGCCTGGTTGGACACCTTTCAACCGGCGCCCTACAACCTCTGCGATGCCCTCGGTCGCAAGGTGAAATACTTCTGGGATTCCACCTCGGGCCAGGCCTACGACTTCGATTCCTATCTCGACGCGATCAAGACCTACCTCCGCGGCATCCGCGCCACCGTGCGTGCCGCCACCGGACGCGAGCCGGTGCTCTACGCCAACTCCGCGACCGCCTCCTACGCCAAGGGCCTCAAGGTCCTCTTCAATCACGGCGACACCCGCGATCTGCTCGACGGTTATTGCTTCGAGGATTCCTATCTCAAGGTGCAGGCGCAGCGTGAAAAGGGACGCAGCACCGCGGTGCGGGCGGCGTTTGGCCCGGTCACGGGCGAGAAGTGGCTGACCAATGTCGTCAACCATGCCGACGCCGCGCGCTCCGGCCTCAGCGGCATCTGCATGGTAGGTCCCGCTGGCTACCTCGCGGCCTACTTCAACCCGAGCCAGCCCAACTATGCGCAACTGCTCCGCTTCGCCTACGGTTCCCATCTGCTGACGGTCACCGCCGCGCGGGCGACCTCCCTCGGCCTGACGCTCCTCATCACTCCATCCGGCGCCGCTGCGTGGCCGCCGATGCTCTACGCGCCGCTCGGCGATCCCACGCAGCCCAACGACATCGCGGCGCTCAAGCTCCGCGACTCGGCGTGTTATGCGCGCTCCTTCGCGCACGGCTGGGTCGCGGTCAATCCCTCCGCCGGCGGCCAACCCGTGACGGTGACCGCGCCCGCCGGCTGCGTGGATGCGATCACGCGCCAACCGGTGAGCAGCGTCACGCTCGCTCCGGCCGACGCCGTGGTCTTGCTCCGCGCCGATGCCCGTTAGTCACTTTCCCGTGAAATCCCGCGCAAAATGCGCAAGATTTCGAAATTCGAAGCACGAATGCCGAAATTCGAAACAAACTCGAAGGGCAAAAGTAGAAAACTCCAAACGCAGAGCCGGCGTTGCACCGGTTTTCGGTTCCTCGGGTTTGGGATTTGTTTCGAACTTCGAGCTTCGGATTTCGAGTTTCCCGGTGAAGCGCTTGGTTCCGGCTTCGCCGGGTTGGGGTTCGTTCGCGAGATCGACACCGTCAGATGGCGCCAACGGGGCGGCAGGACCGAGTACCCCGTCGGGCTACTTCAGTCGATCGAGCGGTCGCGTGGCTTTAATCGCAGGGTCGGGCGCCGCCTGCTTGGCCTCCTTGCCGCCGACGTTATGCGGCACGTCCGCCGCATAGGCCGTGGGCAGCAGCTTCGCCAAGCGCTGGATCTGCGCACGATGCCCCGGGTCGGAGGATCGAATCTGATTCGTCCACTGCATCGGGTCCGCCTGCATGTCGTAGAACTCCTCCGTGCCGTCGCGATAGCGGATCAGGTACCAGCGCTCGTCGAGCACGCACGCGTTGCCGTTGCCGTTGACCGTGACGGACGGATGGGGCCACGGCTCCTGCGCATTCCGGAGCAACGGAGCCAGGCTGCGACCGTCAATCTCCGGTTTGGCCGGAAGGCCGCACAGGTCGATCAGCGTCGGATATAGGTCGATGAGGTTCACGATGCGCGGGCACTCCTGTTTCCCTTTCATCCCGGGCACGCGGATCAGCAGAGGCAGCCGCGTCGCTTCCGCCCAGAGCGTGGCTTTGCGGAAACGCAGCTTCTCGCCCAGATGCCAGCCGTGGTCCCCGAAGATGACGACGACCGTGTTGTCCCACGCCGGGCTCTTTTCGAGCGCGTCGAGGACGAGACCCACGCATTCGTCGGCGTAACTCGCGGCAGCCAGGTACCCCTGCACCGCGCGCTGGAAAAGCGTCACGTCCCGGGCGGCCCAGCGGAAATCGGCGGATGGCCGAAACTTCTTCTTTCCCGTCGCATCGAGGATGTCGTCGAGGTCGTCGAGGTGGTACTCGGGGATCTTGATCGAGGAGAGCGGATGCCGATCAAAATATTCCTGCGGCACGTACCAGGGCAGGTGCGGCTTGGAAATGCCCACGGCGAGGAAGAACGGCTTGGCCGGCGGCGACGCGATCTGGGCGGCCGCCCACTTGGCAGTCTGGTAATCCACCGTCTTTTCCTTCGCCTCGCGCGTCGGGCCCCAGGCAAACAAGGCCGCCGCCTCGTCGCCGCCATCCGGATCCTCGTCGCCACTCACCGTCTCCGGGCCGGGTTTCCCGTCCACCAAATTGAGGGTCCGGGACGACTGATGCGCGCGGTTGACGCCGGAAGTGCCGGAGGTGTTCTCCCACTGGTCAAACGCCCAATGACCCTGGTCGCCAGGATGCTTGTGAAAGATCTTGCCCATCGAGAGCGCGTGGTAGCCGTTTTTCGAAAAATACTCCGGCAGCGTGGCATGGGTCTGCACGAGCGACGAACCCCGCATGTTCTGCGCATTGCCGTAGACGCCGGAGCGATGCGGCATGAAACCGGAGAGCAACGCCGAGCGGGAGGGCCCGCAGACCGGACCGGCACATTGGGCGCGCTGGAACACCATGGCGCCGCGCTGGGCGAAGCGGTCCAGGTACGGCGTCCGGGCCTGCGGGGAGCCGCCGAAGGCGCCCACCCAGTCGTTGAGGTCATCGATGGCGATGAACAACACGTTGTAGGGGGCGTGGGGCGCCGGAGCGGACACCGCGCCGGGGGCGGTGGCGCCGAACGCCGTGAGAGCGAGCAATGCGATCTTGAGGTTCATGAAGGTCAAAGGAGGTGAAGACGGTCGAAACGGGGCGGCGGCTACCGGGCGTTCGGCGTGGGCGCGTTCGTTTTCCCGGGCCACCCCCAGGTTTTCAGATCGTCGCTCCAGGCAATCCCGATGTGGCAGTTCGCATTTTCATTCGCGTCGCTGCGCTCCCGGCCGGGTCCGCCACCGTGGAACACCATCACGTACCGACCGACGCCGGGTTGCCGCCGTAAATCCTCGACATAACCGGCCGTCACGCGGTTCTCCGCCCATGGCCACTCGCGCTGGCCCAGGGTGAGGACCGGTTCCTCCTCGCGCCAGGTGACGAGGTCACGCGAGCGTTTCACCCCGATGCCGTTGTCGTTGGGCGCATAAAACAGCACGTACTGTCCCCCCTGCACGATGACGCAGGGATTCTCCCCGTGCGCGAGGTCGATCGTGCCGGGTGTCCACTGGGCGAGATCGAGCGACCAGGAGCAGTGCACGCGCTGATCCTGCTTGAAGAAGCACCACCACTTGCCGGGCGTGTCCTTGTCGCGCAGCAGGAAGGGATCGATCATCTTGCCGATGGCGGCCTCGTCCACGTCGGGGCCCTTCACCTTGATCAACTCCGGCCGACCCCACGTATCGAGATTCCGGCTGCGCATGATCCATAACCGGGCGCGCTCATCCGCGTAACGCAATTTGTCGCCGCGGCGGAAATTCGCGATGGGGTAGGTTTGCACGCAAAGCAGATACTCGTCGCCCACCCGCACGATGTCGCCCGGGCTCGCATAGTTGAGGTTTTGGTTCTTTGGCGTGAGCGCCCGCGGCGGCGACCAGCTTCGCAGATCCGGCGACGTGCTCACCGCGGTGTACCAATAGATGAGGTGGTCCTCCTCCTCGCGCGCCCACGAGAAAAACAGCCAAAACTGTCCGCGTTCGTGGATCAGCAGTGGATCGCGGAACGCGGTGTGCGCGTCGCCGCGGAGGAGAATGGGCGAGGTCAGGGCGGCAAGCAGTTCGTGGCCGGCGGCAATCACGACCGCGGGCCAGCCACCCCATAACAGCAGGCAGAAGAGAAATTTCACGAGACGAACGGAAGCGGTTTGGTTCACGCTCAGAATGGAGGGCGGAAATCGTAGTCTTAGCCCCGGGCTGCTCCGGCCGCCAGGCGGTTCGCAATCAGACCGGCCAGAAAACCCGCGAGCAGGCGGATGAAGATGGGCTCGAGCAGCCCGGTCTTCACACCGGTGATCCGATTCGCCAACACGGTGAGGAGCAACGTCAGCCCGCTCAACCAGACGGCCACGGTAACGAGTTCCCGGGGCCGACGGTAACCGCAGAGCCACGCGACCAGCACCGGTGGGATCGTGAGAACGACCGGCGCCAGAATCACATTGTCCCGGGGCACCTTCAGGTGCCCGAAGATCATCAGAGCCGCCTCGATCGCCAGCGACACCACCACGTAGACGACCGCCAGGGCCCAGGCTTGTCTTTTTATGGTCATGCCGGTCGGACGGATTATTCACGGGCCAAACGGCAGCTGAATCACTTCCTGTTTCCCATCGCGCTGGCGCACCACCAGACACGCCGCGGCGGATTTCAGGATCCCGCCGGATGGCGTCGCCACGTTCATCGACTGGCGGCCGCGATTGAAAGCCACCACCAGGCTGCCCTGCCGCACGGCTTCGCACGTCGTGTTGGAGATGTTTTGCACCGCCGGCAGGGTGGCTCCCGCCTCCCCGATGAGCAAAGGCACGAGGAAGCTGGTTTCCTGCACCGGCGGGGTCTTCAACTCCAACACACTGATTTCAGCGTCCTGCGGAGTCAGGTTGCGGGTGGGATGGGTGTACCTCGGTCGATAGGTGTGTTCCACGGCCTGCAACGGCACCGCTGCGATCGGCCCCACGCCCAATTGCGCCTGCCGCCGCACGATGGTCCACTGATCTCCCTCCCGGGAACTCTGGCCGTAGTGATGCAACAGCCAACTGAATACCTGCGGTTCCCGGGCGGCCAGCCGGTCATGGATCACCACAAGGTCGCGCCCCGCCAGCACCAGGGTGCGATCGAAACGGGTCAGCCCGAGTTTCTTGGGATAGGCGGAGACCGCGTCGCCCGCCATGATTGTCACGTCGCCCTGCGTGACAAAACCCGTGAAATGCGCGCGGCCCGGCGTCGGGGCGGGCCACATTTCCCCATCGCCGTACTGGCCCTGGCCGCCGACCAACACCGTGTTGTGATTACGGGTCTGTTTTTCGTAGGTGTAGCCGGGATCCGCGACCAGCACTTCCCCCCGCCCAAACAGCACAAAGTGATTTTGCTCCGGATGATTGTGGCCGGTGCCGCCAAGTTGGAAACGTTCGCACAGTTCGGCCCAGCGATGTCCGCCGAGGGGACGGCTGACCATGGCCACAAAGGTCGCCTGATCATCCCAGGCGGTGCGCGCAAAGGCCGTTTCCACATCCCGGTAGTATTTTGCCAGCGGCACCGGGGGTGCCCGATCCACCCCGGGCAGGGTTTCATCCAGCCACAGCAGATTCGAAGCGTCGCTTGCCGGTGCGCGCCGCAGCCGTTCCGCCAGGCTCATGGTGAAAGGATCCTGGAAACGTCGGGCTTCCCAGAGGATCACGTCCAGCGGCGGGCGGCCGGCGGTGATCGCGATGTCCTCCAGGGCGGCGGTCAGATTCAGCCCGGGATACAGATAATGAAACCGGAACTCCGCCTGGCCGCGCAACCCGTCATCGCCGGCCGGGAGGGGCCGGCCGGTGCACTGCTCGTAGAGATCGCAGTAGCGGTAGAGCGTGGGCATGGAGAAGTTCCAGTAGCCGGGACCTTCGTGGAAGCTGCCGTCCGGACTGAAGGTCAGCGCAATCCGCTCAAAGCGGTCCCACGCCCAGGGCAGCCATTGCTCCGCCTCGGCGACTTCGCCGTGCACGGCGGCGGCGCCGAGCGCGAGCGCCAGGTGCGCGAACCAGTAATGGTTCTGCTGATATGAATGCCCGCCGCCCGTGCGGCCCGCCAGCGAAGCGGTATAGACCTCGCGCGCCTGCCGGGCAATCGTGTCGCGCACCCGCGTGCGCAACTCGGCGGGAATCTCATCGTAGAGCCAGTCGTAGGCCAGCGTCACTCCCTCCATGAAATATTCCGCATCCAAATCCACCCCGCAATGGGGATAAGCCGTGGCGGCTTCCAGCCAACGCAGGATGCTCTTTAATTTTTCCGGCTGCGGCGCCAGCAACTGACTGAGGGCGTAATTTCCCAGTGGCCGGAACGGCCCGCCGTTGCGTTGCCCCGGCTTGTAGGCGGGCGGCTTCTTGGTGAGGACACCCGCCGGAGTATAAAACTGCCTGACGCGGGGATCATTCATCCGCGCCCGGAGCTTGGGAATGTCTTCCCGCGTGAGGAAGAGCCGGGGATGCTTGCCGGCCAATTCGGCCCGCAGGGCCGGGACGGACACTTTGACGCCGACCCGATGGAGTGAGACTCCCTGCAGCACGCTGCCGGCCTTCTCGCGCAGGGTCAGGCGGAACCGGTGAGGGCCCGGACTCGTGAGCGTCACGGGCACGGAGTGTTCCCCGAACTCCCCCGTGGCCACCGCCAGATTCTGTTTGTCCGGGTTGCCATCGACCTCGACCCACAGGCTGTCGGCGCCGCGATTCGGAGCCCGTCCCTGCACGGAGAGTTGGTAGCGGCCCGCGGCCAGGGTGGATTGAAACTCCAGCACGAAACCGTCCTGGGTCACGACGGCAGTCTCGCCGTTGACCGTGCCCGCCGCCATGCCCGCTCCGAGCGCCGGCAAGGCCTGACCCTGGGCGGTGAACACCCTCTCGCGAACCAGGCTGGGCGTAGCGTTGATGTTGTCCGCGCTCACTCCGGAAAAGGGGCCCACCGCAGCCGTCGCCCGGGCGGCGAACAGCAGACTGATCCACCAGCAAAGAGAGGTATTCATGCGCAACGGGTGCGATACTCCAGAGCGTGCTTCGGCTTGGATTGGTGTAGGATCGGCTTCATGCCGCGATTCGTGGGATCTTCGCGGCGTAAAGCCGCTCCTACAATGAGGGGATGAAAATACGCGCATGTTGGTTTGGCTTGAATGCCCCGAAACGTGCTCCGGGGAGGCGTCAGGCAAGAAAGGAAAATGAGCCGATCGGGAGTTGCGGTCGGGAACGGTTTGCCGCGCGCCGGGACGACGCGCGCCAGGAGGCCACACCCGTGGTGCGGGTGTTCCCCCTGGCGCCAGCAGTCACCCGGGTTCTGCGGGAGTATATCCATGTTTCAACGACGGCCGGACGGCCTCGTCGGTTGCCCCTGGCCATCCAGGTACAGCACGGCGTCGCCGGCAAAGGGAGCCTGCAGCGTGCGTTTCGCCCCACCTTCGATCGCCCCCCCGGGCGTGCTCCCGCCTTGCGTCGGGTTGAACCACTCCACCGTGAGTCGGCCCGGCGAGGCGGAGAGATCCACCGTCACCTCGCCGCCGCCCGGCGCAAAGACCACATACTCGGCGCCGGTGGCCGCGGCGTGCGCGAGACAATAGCCGGTCGAGGCGAGGCGGTTCTCCGGCCGGGTCGCGGCCAGGTTCAAACGCTCCGCCAACCGTCGCGTGTCGCCCAACGCCCGGCGCACCGGCTCCCAGCGGGGATCGCCCGGCGTGCCCAGCACCGCGCCGTCGTACGGATCCATGAAGAGGGGGTTGTGCCCCCGCAGGAAACTCTTCCACACCCAAGCCACATTGCCCCCGATACCCCAGACGTGGTCGGTGTCGAGCAGGCTCACCTTCTTCCCGTCCCAGGCGGGCGGGTCCTCGCCGTAGCCATCCTTGCGCCCGGGAGAAATCCAGTCGGCCGGACTGGCCAGCATGCTCTGCAACCCCTCGGCCCCGTGCCCGGTGATGCCCACCGGATGCTGCTTCGCTTTCGTCGCCTCGTAGTCCCGGACGGTCTTCACCACCCACCAGTCCCACGCCGGCTCGCCGCCTTCGTTGATCACTTCGTAGAGAACGTTGTCCAGGTCGTTGACCGTATCGACGACCTTGCGCAGGTACGCGGCCTGAATCGCATTGACCGCGGGGATCGACAGACGGTGCACCGTCCCGCCGAGGCCGTCGCCACCGGCGCCGGCATCGATGCCGTTGACGTTGTTGGCGGCGTTGAACGGATGCGCCCGCCACGCCCAGCCCGCCGGGGCCGCCCGGCCGCGATTGCCGTGCATCAACTCCCAGCCCTCGAACAGCATCACGGAAACATAAATTCCGCGCCGCCCGGCTTCACTGACGCGCGTGCGCAGCCGCGTGAAGTAGGTCGGGTCGAACTGCTGCAAATCGAACTTGGGGTGACCGTCGGGCGCCAATGCCGGTCCCGTCCGGGGCCAGGGCAGTGGCGCCGCGTGATGCACGAAGTCCGGCTTGCCCTGTTTCCCGTTCGCCCGTGTGTCCCAGACCGCCGAGTCCCACGTCCACAGCCGGATGAAGTTGTGCCCGTGGCGCTCGAGGAACGCCAGGTACGCGGCGAAATCGAAGACCTCCGGCGGATCGCTGCGCCCCATGTCGACGAGTGTATTCCAGGTGTGTGCACCGGTGAGGTAGACGGCCCGGCCGGTGCCGTCGGTGAAGTAGCGCGGGTTGGCGGGATGCACCCGGAGCGGACCGCGCGCCGCAGAGGGTTCGGCGGCGCCCAGCAGGCTGCAGACGACGGCGAACGCGACGAGCAGGGCAACGGGACGAGCGGATTTCATGATTTCGGTGCGATGAGCAGCACCCAATCTTCCTCGGCGGGGATCGGCGCGCTCGGAAGCGTGACGCCGCCGAGTGCCACCGGGTGACCGACAAATTCACCCCGCCGCGGGTCGAACCAGCGGGCGCTGCGACCCGCAGCGCCGGCACCAGCCAGCGCCAACGCGCGGCCCGCATTGCCCCGCGGCACGTAGACGACCCAGGTCCCGGATGCGGTGGCGGCCGCCTGGGGCGGAGTCAGATCGGTCTTGGTGGGCAGTGGATTCGGCGCTCCCGCCACCCGGATCCGCTCGCGCGCGGGCGTGAGGTTCCACCAATCAATGCCGGAAAGGAAGGTGCGGGCGGGAAGGATCTGGGTGGAGCCTTCGAAGTGCTGCGCCTCCTGCCACCTCACCTGCCTTCCGATCTTCTTCCCGGTCTCGCCCTCGGGGTCGGCCGGATCGAAAAACTGCCACAGGCCCTCCGCGCCGTAGCCGAAGCCGGCCGCGCCGTTGAGCAACGCAGTCCAGACCTGCCAGCGCGTGTGGTAGGCGCGCTCGGCATCCTCGGCGCGCTCGTAAAACGCCTCCGAGCAAAAGACCGGCCTGGCCGGCGTGAGCGCCCGGTTCTCCGCCAGGCGCGTGACGATATTCCACAGGCGGTCGCGGCTCTGCCCGGTCTGCAGCCAGTGATGATCGAGCCACGCCTCGCCGTGAAACGGCCGCGAAGACTGGACGTGGTGCGGCGCCGGCCACGTGATCTGCCCGCTGGGATGAATCGACAGCGGCCGGTGCGTCGGATTGTGCCGCTGGACCTCGGCGCCGAGCGCGGTGAAATCCGCCGGGGTCCAGCCGCAGTCCTTGAACGCGTACTGATATTCGCCCGAGAGGCTCCAGAGCGCATTGCACGCCCCGTATCGCACCGCGCAGTACGCGCTCATGCGCCGGGCATCCTCCGGCGTAAAGACGCACTGCTTCGTTTTGCCCCACCACGTGGCCGGGATGGCCACGGCGAAGCCGCGCTCCCAGAGGGCGCGCAGCCGGACGTCGAGCAACTGAAAAAACGCCGGGTTCAGCTCCTTCGCCGCGATGTCGACGTACGGCTTGCCGCCCTCGTTGCGATGGCCGGGCGAGTCCGGGTAGTCGCCGTAGCCGTGAAAGTATTGCAGCAGGATCGTCGTGAACCCCTTCGCCTGCCGGTCGGCGAGATGCGTGAAGAACGGCCCGTCCTCATGGGGGCCAAGCCCGCAGCGCGTCGTGTTCGCCGCCCACAGGGTGCTGGCGAGCAGAAGGAAAGGCGTGCCGTCCGCATATTCGAAATGCCGCCTGTCCGCCGCGATGCGGATTTGCCCGCGCCGGTTGGGATTGGTGGCGAGTTCGGCGGCGTCCGGCGCACGGACATCGAGCGCCCCGCTCTTGCCGTCCAACCCCGTATCCGCCGATTGGCTGCGCCAGGTCCACCGTCCCGGCTGCGGCAATGCCACGCGCACCAGCCAGCGCCTTTCCCCGTCCCAACATCCTTCCACGGTGAGGCGAGCAGCCGCATCGTCCTCACGCCGGAAGGTCACGCGGACGGGAAATTCCCACCAACGATGTTCCTGGGCCGCCGTCAGGGTGATCTCGTGCGGCGCCCATTGACCCACCGTCGTGGCCGCGGCCCTCAGGGATGGAGTTCCGACCGCCAAGAGGAACCACGCCGTGCCGCCGAAAACGTTCGCCAGCGCTCGGCACCGGAAAAAATCGGGGAGCAAGGTCCGGGAGAGCGCTGAAAATCCATGCAGCACCCTCTGCCATTCTGGTCCGGGGAGCGCACCCGTCCCGGGTGCTGGCGGCGGCGTCCCGCCGCAGCCTCCGATGCCCTCGGCGGGGCGCCGAGGGCTGCCGGCGAGACGCAGGCCCTCCCCGGAATATTCCTCCGCGCCCAAGGGGGCCCGAAGCCAGAGCAAGTTCCGGGGCATTGGACCCAGGGCGCCTGAAGTTTGCATGGTGGGTATCAAGCGCGGTCCGGGGAAAACCTGCAACCTCCACAGCAATCAGCGGGTTGATCCGTGCGATCGTCCGAACTCCCGGGAGATCGTCGGCCCAACGCCCGGTTCGTGAGGCCGCAAACGGGCAGAAAAGTGGGCTAATCTTCGTCGCAGTAGTTCTGGTCGATTTCGTAGATTTCGTGCGTCGCCTTTACTCGCCTGCCGATGCGGTGGCGCAGCATCAACTCGATGAGCCTTTCGCCGTCGACCAGAACGACCTTCGTCGGCGAGCCGCGGTTCACGAACTCCTCCGCGGTCCCGGCGAAATGGCTCGTTGTAATGAAAATTCCTTTGCTGACAGCCTCCCATGCATCCTCTCAACCCGGGAGCTTCTTGAGGTCGGCGATAGAATACGCCTTCGAGTTGGAGCGGAGGTACTGCTTGCCCAACTCGGTTGCAGAATAGGTCTTCGCAGCGATTTTGGCGATTAGACCTGCCTTCGTAAGGTGTGTCATCGCCCACCCCGAACGGTTGCCGATAATCGTAGAACCGCCGCTCGGAATCCGTTGTGCCGCCTCGTCCGAACTCAGTCGAAACTCCCGTCGGGATCGCACGGGGCGTAACCGGACGTGCAGATTTCACCCCTATGCCGGACCCGGCATAGGCGGTAATCTCACCCAACCGTTCGAGGGCGACCAGGGGGACGTGTTCCAGCCGGATCCCCACGCGCTGGGGGTCGTCCACCTGCAGGAAATCCCCGGGCGGGGTGTTGACCTCGGAGTCCGCGCACCGGGGCAGACGATACCAGGTGGTGCCGTCCCACTCGGTTTTCTCGACCGCACCCCACTCGTAGCCGGCTGCGCAGACCGTCTGGGGTCTGGCACTCCGGAATTGCCGAACGCCACTTTCCACAGCGGGAGGAGCTCAGAGGCTGCGAGCCATTCATCCCCGCGCAGGCGCGCCAGGGCGTAAAGGAGCAGCGGCGCCGGCCAGAACGCGGCCGGCTGCTTTTTGTTGCTGTAGCCGACGGCGGCCGCGAAGTGCGCCCTTTGCCAGGCCACCAGGTGCGCCACTTGGAACGGCGCACCCTTCGGCTCCAGCGACAACCGGCCGTTCTCCAGCCGCCAGCGAACCGATTTGTCCTTGTCATCGGCCGGATTGCCCGTCGCCGCGCTGCCCAGGCGCAGAATCTCCATCAACTTGTCGCGCAGAATCTCGCGGCGATGCTTCGCCGGCACGGCCGGGTGCAGTGGCCGGGCCCGGAAGGGCGCCGGGAGCAGCGCGCCAAACGCCGCCGGCAGGCGAAAGCGCCGCCGCTCCAAAACGAAAAGTTTTCCGGGAGGGTGCCAAACAACAGCAGGCCGCGTTGAATCAATTGCGCCTTGACCTGCTGGAAGAGGCCCTTGAAGCGATCGTTGTAACGGGCGTAATCGCTCGCGGTGACCGCCGAGGGATAAATCCGCTGGAAGAACTCCACGTCCACCTGGTCGCCGCAACCGTGGAGCAGATGCAGACCCGCGATCTCGTCCGCCGTAAGCGCCGCCAGGGCCGGCGCCACCCCTTGCTCGGAAAGAAAGACGTGCTGCATCAATTCGCGGGACGCGCCGGTCTCCGCGGCAAAACCCCGGCTCCGGCCAATCGCCTTGAAGTCCGCCTGGCTCAATTCCAGGCCCATGGAGTTGACCATGTCTGACTCAGTAAGGCTGAGCGCACTGGACGAGGTGGGCGGGCTCACGTGGGCGTGCACGCCCGGGCCAAGGCGGAGTTTACCGGGCGGAACGAAGGATCCTCGAAGGCCGACATGAACCGAGACAAAGTTTCGGCGGGCTCGCCGTCAACCGGCGAGCGGCGGGCCCACCGCGCCTGCCCTACCTTCCGTCGCCGTACTCCGCCGGCGCGTCGGCCAGCGTCAGCGTGCGGAAATTCTTCCAGCGATGAAACGTGAGGAAGTTCGCGTCGTGGTTGTTGTGCGCGCCGCCCACGCCGTCGTCGTACGCCGTGCGGCACGCCGCGATGAGGTCATCGCCGTCGAACAGCCAGTCGACGTATTGAAAACCGTGTTTCTTCACTTCGGGGTGATAGAGCAGCACCGTGCGCGTGGTCCACGCGCGCAGGTCGGGCGAATTCACCAGCGCGAGCGCGTTGCGGATGCTGCCCGGGTTCTCGGCGCGGTGCCGCCCCGCAACGATCGACGCGAGCGACCAGTACAACTTCGTCTGCGGATCGAAGAGGATGGTGAACTTCTTCGAACCGCCGGGAAACGGCACAAAGTCCTTCCCGGGATCAAAGGTCAGGGCGCGGCCGTCGGCGCTCACCCGCACGATGGCCGCCTGCTCGTCCGGCGACTTCGTCTGCACGCGCAGCACGTTCACGATTCCCCCGTCCGGCGCGACCACCGCATTGCCCTCGAGCCACGCGCCCATGTCGCCCCCGTTCCAGGCCCGGTAGCTGGGCAGGAACTCCGCAATCGTCCACTGGTCGGCATCGAGCAGATCGCCGTCGACCGGAATCGAAAGCATGCCCGCACGGTAATTGATGCCCCACGCGAGCGGCGGATGCCGCCACTCCATCGCGCGCCAGAGCCGGCCGTTGTGTTCGATCACCGCCATCGGCGCGCAATGGTATTCGCCGCCGTCGCGCAACAGGCCGGACTTGCGATCCTCCGGCGACGTCCAGGTCGACCCGCCGTCGGTGGAGCGCCGGATGATCGCGTTGCCGTGATGCCGGTTGGTGCCGAGAAAGTACAACCCGCCGCGATGGACGAAGAGCTTCGACCAGAAAGCGCCCTGGATCTCAGCCACCCGCCGCCACGTGACACCGCGGTCGGCCGAACGGAAAACGGCGCTGCGCGCGCTCACGTGCTCGTTGGATTTCGGCCCGAAGAAGTCGTGCGAGGCGACATAATCCCCATCGGGCAGCACCGCGAGGCTCGGCGACCCCAGGTAGAGCCCGGAGGCGGCCGGGCTGTAGTCGATGATGACTCCAGGCACGTGGCTGAAATCGGGCTTCGGCTTGGTCTTGGGGGAAGCGGCAACCAAAGCGAGGGACGAGGCCAGAAAAGCCACCAACAGGGAAAGGGGACGGAACGTGTTCATGGGGAGCAAAGGCAGGATGAAGGGGGAGCAATGGCGCGGGGGCGGAAGACGCCCAGCGGGGATCGAAGCTAAATCGTTTTAGGCTGCAAGGATTAACCGCCGATCGCACCGGCCGCGGCGCGCGTCTCGTGAACTCCGGCCCGCGCGTCTTGCAGGTGCCGCTGAAGACCGCCGCACCGTAGGGCAAAACTCCGGCGACCGGATCACCGGCGTCACTGGCGTGACGGTTGCGAGGTCAACCGGCCCTGCCGCACGCTCGCCTTCATCGCCAACTCCAGCCTGGGCGCGTTGCTCGGATCATGGCGCCGGCGACGCCTGCCGGGGAAACTGCGCCGCGAGCTGCCGGGCGAGCGTGGCGCGTGGCCCGGCGAGCATCGGATCGTCCGCCCGGTTGACCGTTTCGTCCGGGTCGCTCGCGTGGTCGTAGAGCTCGGCCGCCTGCACGCGCCCCGTGTCCCACTCCCGCCACTCGGTGTAGCGGTAGCGCTCGTCGCGCATCGAATAGCCCATCGTGTCGCTCTTCCCGCCCTGGATGTTGGGCGGGCGCGGCGCCTGGGTGAACGCCGCCGGTTTCACGGTCGCCCCCGGATCCGTGAGCACGCGCCGCAGGCTGACGCCTTCCAGCCCTCCGACCGGCGGCAAGCCGCTCAACTCCACCAGCGTCGGATAGAGATCGACCAACTCGACGAGCGCCGTCGTGCGCGTTCCCGCGCGGGTCGTGCGGGGCGCCACGACGATCAACGGCACCTGGGCCGACACCTCGTAATTCGAAGTCTTGCCCCACATGCCCTGCTCCCCGAGGTGGTAGCCATGGTCGGACCAGAACACGATCAGCGTGTTGTCCGCCAACCCCAGCCGGTCGAGTTCCGCGATCACCTTGCCGACCTGGGCGTCCATGTAGCTGGTCGCCGCATAATAGCCGTGGCGGGCTTCGGCCATTTCCGCGCTGGTCGTTGCCCGCAGTTCGCTCGCGTTCTGTAGCGCCACGGCGGGAGCACCCGCGGGCGCCGCGGGATTGCGAATCGCCGGGATTTCGTCGCGCCGATAGAGATCCCAGTAACGCTTGGGCGGGTTGAAGGGCAGATGCGGCTTCCAGAAACCGACGCCGAGGAAAAACGGCTGACCGCGCTCCCGGCACTCGCGCAGGGCCTTGATCGCCTCCGCCGCCACGCGGCCGTCGAAGTACGCCCCGTCCGGCACCGCGCGAGCCTCGGTGTCCTTCGTCTTCGCGGTGTTGGGCGGAAGTTCGCCGCCATCGATCTGGGCGACATCCGTCGCGTGCGAGGCAAAATGCAGGATCGCCGGCACACTCCACGAAACGGGGTCGCCGTGGATCGTGGTCCGCCAGTTGTGAAAGATCTTGCCGACATCCTGAGTGAAGTACCCCTGCTGCTTGAAATACTGCGGCAGCGTCACAACCTCCGGCAGGTGCTCCCGAAAATGGGTGGGCAGGTTCCACACCCGCAGCGTGTCGGGCCGCAGGCCGGTGAGCAGCGAGGCGCGCGAGGGGTTGCACAGCGCCTGCTGACAATAGGCCCGCTCGAAGAGGAGCCCGCGCTGCGCCAGTCGATCCAGGTGGGGCGTTTTCGCCACCGGATCGCCATAGCAGCCGAGGTTCATCCGCAGATCGTCGGACGCGATGAAGAGCACGTTGAGCTTCGGCGCAGGGGTACCCGCGCCGGCGAGTGCATTTGCCAGGAACAGGGCGGAAACTACCGCTGCTGGAAGTCGCTGGGATCGATTCACGTGCACGAGAAAGGAGTAGGGCGATCGTGTGGTCGCTAGGGGGGAGGCAAGCCCGGCTTTCCCGTCTCCTCCGGTTTCTTTCGGTCCACGGGCCAGCGCCCGCCGGCGGTGACGAACTCGGCCGCCCGGGCGCCGAGTTCCGTCGCGACCGCGCGCTCCGCGGGATCGGCGATGCGGTTGCGGGTCTCCGCGGGATCCGCGTCATCGTCGTACAGCTCGCGATCCGTCACGATCCCGGTGTCGAGGGCGCGCCACTCGACGTACCGATACCGGGCCGTGCGCAGCGCATAACCCATGTGCGTCGCCCGCCCGTAGGAAGGATGCGGGTGCTGCGACACGGCCGTCGTTTTGCCGGGCAGACGCGGATCACGTAGCATTGGCGCGAGGCTTCGCCCTTCCAGCCCCGGAGAAAGGGGCAGACCGCAAAGCTCGACCAGCGTCGGATAAAGGTCGAGGAGTTCGACGAGCCCCGCCACCCGCGCGCCTCCCGAACCCACGCCCGGAGCCGCGACAATCAAGGGCACCCGGGTGTCGAGTTCGTAGTTGGTCGTCTTGCACCAGAGGTTGTGCTCACCGAGGTGGTAGCCATGGTCGCTCCAGAACACCACGATCGTGTCGCGGGCGAGTCCGAGCCGATCGAGCTCCGCCAACAGCCGGCCCACCTGGGCATCCAGGAAACTGATGCACGCGAGATAGCCGTGGCGCAGTTCGGCGATTTGGGCGGTCGGCAGCGGTCCCGCCTTCGGCACCCCGCGATAGCCGCGCAATTCGTTCCAGGGGTGACCGGCGATGGCGGGCGCGCCGGCCGGCATGCGGTCGGGCGTCGGGGCGGCGATACTCGCGCGATCATAAAGATCCCAGTATTTCTGCGGGGCGTTGAACGGGAGGTGCGGCTTCCAGAAGCCGACCGCCAGGAAGAAGGGTTTTGCGGCTGCCTTCAGTTCCCTGAGCCGCGTGCAGGCCGCGGTCGCAATGCGGCCGTCGAGATAAGCGTCGTCGGGTACGTCGAGACATTGCACCGCCTCCCCCTTCTGCTTGGGGCCGGCCGGATCCCCGGGCACAACCCAGTCGCGCCAATGCGGACCGTCGGCAAACCGCGGCGGCTCCGACCAGGAAGGTGGGTCAGAAAACGGAAACGTCGGCGCGCCGCCTGATTCATTGTGGAAAATCTTGCCAAGGCCGATGGCGGTGTAGCCGTGGTTCTTGAAGTGCTGCGGCAAAGTGACGACGTCAGGCAGCGTCTCGCGGAAATGCCGCTTCAAATCCCACACCTTGAGCGTGTCGGGCCGGCGGCCGGTGAGCACCGAGGCGCGCGAGGGATTGCACACGGCCTGCTGCGCATACGCCCGCTCGAACAACACGCCACGACGGGCCAGCGCGTCGAGGTGGGGCGACTTCGCCTCCGAAGATCCGTAGCAACCGAGATCAGGCCGCAGATCGTCGGAGGCAATGAAGAGGACGTTGGGGCGGCGATTGTCCACCGCCCGCGTGGACCACGCGGCAAATGGAACCAGCAGGAGAACGACGAGGCGGAGGGGCGGAAGCACGAGCAAGTGGTAGGATGAGCGGGCGCGGCGAATATTCAAAGCTTGGAAGCAACCATCCCCGGCTCCAACCCGCAACTCCGGGATGCCGCCGCCTACCGCCTCTTTTCGGCCGCCTCCAGGCGCGCCAGCAGCGGATCGCCGTGGCGGCGCATCTCCGCCCGGATCCGGGCGTCGAGCGTCTGGATGGTCTCACGCACGGCGGGGCGGGTCTCGCGGATCACGTTTTTCGTTTCCTCGGGATCGTTCGCCAGATCGTACAGCTCGTCCAGCCGCGGATTCAGAAAATCGCGCACGAGTTTCCATTGCGGGGTGCGCCAGGCGCGGATGTCGGTGCGGCAATACACGCGCATGCTGTACTCGGCGTAGAAATCGTTGCTCCAGCCGGCGACCTTTTCGCCGCGCAGCAGGGGCAGCAGATTCCGGCCCCGAATGATCTCTCCCGCGGGAAGTTTCGCCCCGGCCATCGCGACCACGGTCGGGAACCAGTCGAGCGAGGAACACGTTTCCCCGACGACGGTGCCGGGTTTGATCACGCCGGGCCAGCGCACGATGGCGGGCACCCGCAAGGAGTGGTCGTAGACGTTCGGCCGGTACTTGCCGGAAATGTTCTTCGTGTTCGGCGGATTTTTTTGGGTGGCCCAGATGCCGTTGCCTTTGTGCCAGATTCCGTTGTGGCCCATATTAAAACCGTTGTCCGAGCTGAAGATCACGATCGTATTCTCCGCGAGTTTCAGCCGGTCCAGCGCCGCCAGCACCTCACCCACGTTGCGATCCACCCCCGAGACACTGGACAGATACTCGCGCATCATGCGTTTCACGCTGGGGACATTGAGATCCGGGTAATCCGGGTTCGGAATCGTTGGATCCAGATGTGCGTAGGGCGCGGCGTCTTCCGGCGCGACCGGCAGCCAGGCCCCATGGGGCGAGCGCAGCGCCAGCACCAGCATGAACGTCTGGTCGCGATGTCCCTCGATGAACGCGATGCCCTCCCGGGTCAGGACATCGCCGGTCAGCCCCTCGCGCACGGCCACCACGCCATCCTGCTCGAGCGGGGCGTTGACCGTGCGCGTGCCTCCGCCCGTAAACCCCATGAAATATTGGAAGCCGTGTTTGGTCGGATGATACCGTTGGGTCGGATCCTGGGTCCAATCGCCGAGGTGCCACTTGCCGACGAGCCCGTTGGTGTAACCCGCCGCGGCCAGCACCTCGGGGAAGGTGACAAACCTGGCGTCGAGGCCGATGGCGCCGACCTCCGGCGTGTAGGCCTTGTGGCCCGGATCGGTGATGAAATCGAGGATGCCGACTTCGCAGCCGTAACGGCTGGTGAAAAACGACGCCCGCGCGGGGCTGCACACCGGCGTCGCGACCAGCGAGTTCGTGAGTCGCGCGCCCTGCGCGGCGAGGCGGTCGAGGTTGGGCGTATGGGCCTCAGGGTTCCCATAAACCCCCACCGTCCAGTCCGCCTGATCGTCGGTGTAGATGCAGACGATGTTGGGTCGCGGCGCGGCCAGCGCGGGTGCGCCGACGCCGGCCAGTCCCAGGGCGAGCCAAACCGCGCCCAGACTGCGACTACGGTGCCGCGAAAAGTGGCGCGATAGGATCGAGCGCATCGAAGAGGAATCCATAAAGAAAGATCGGAGAACCGCCCAGTGGTGTCGATTCGCGATGCCGCCGGGTTTCAGAAGCGACCGCTGACGCCAAAGGTCAGGGTCGTGCCGTTGAGGCTGTAGGAGGAGATGCGGCCCGGCACGGCGCGGTAGTACACGTGCGGTTCGTTGAAGGCGTTCATGAGATCCGCGGAAAACTCCAGCCACGGCCGCCACTGGTAGGAAAGGCTTACGTTCACGGTCGTGCGCGTTTCCTTGTACTGGAGCCGGGACGCATCACTCGAATACGAGTCGAGAAACTCCCCGATGCGGCTGACGAACACCCGCGCTCCGATTCCGCGGTACTTCCAGAACACCCCACTGTTGACGGTCTCAGGAATGAAGTCCGCCACATCGCTCGTCGAGCGCGGACCAGAATCGCCATAGTCGCCCGTCGTCCAGAGCCGGGTATAATTCGCAAAAACGCCCGTGCCCTTGAGCACGCCGGGCAGGAAACTGAACTGCTGCTGGTAATTCAGCTCCAGGCCGTCGATCTTGGCGGATCCACCGTTGCGGTTGGTGACAAGCGTGTAGCCTTCGTAGCTGCCGTTGTAGCCGTTGTTCGCCCCGGCGCCGACCGTGCCACCCCGATCGGAGTAGATGAACCCGGCGATATCCTTGCGAAAATAGCCCAGCGCGAGCTGCCCCACGGGCTCAAAGTAGTATTCCAGCGCCGCGTCCCAGTTGTCGGAATACTGCGGCTGGAGCGACGGGTTGTTGACGGTGAGCACCTGCGTCGTGTCATTGACCGTCTCCTGCGGAAGGTAGTTCGACATCTGCGGGCGGCCGAGGCTTTGCGACCAGCTCGCCCGCGCCTGCAGCCGGGGGCCGATTTTGTAGACGGCGTGCAGGCTGGGAAACCAGTCGGTGAAGCCACCCTCGGACCGGCGGGGATTGTCGTAGTCGCGGCGGGCCGAGCCGATCGGATCCGCGTTGCGCTGCGCCGTGGTGGTCAGGGTGCGCGACGCGATCCGGCCGAAGCTCTCGGTCGCCGTGTGCTCGACGCGCACCCCGCCGAGGAACCGCAGGGAGCCCGCACGGATCTGCCCCTGCAGGTAGCCCGCCGAGACGGTTTCTTCGACATCGCGCGTCGCGGCGAGCCGGCGCTGCTCGGCAAAGTAGAGATCCTCCGGCCACTGCGCGGGATTGGCCTGCACGTGCCCGTAGACCTGGGTCGCCTCGCCAAAGGGCAACTCATGCCCGCTGCGGCGTTCAAACGAGTTCAGATTTCCCGGGGCGGCGAAGATGGAGAGCGGCGCGGACCCGCCGTAGTTGTACCGGCGCTCGGAGGTGACCTCGCCGACGCGGAAGGTTCGGAGATTGAAGCCCGTCTTCAGCGTCGTCTCCAATTCCACCGGGAGCACGTAGGCTACGTTGCCCTTGGCCGCCAGGTTCCGCGAATTGCGTTCGCTGTTGTCGCGAAAAAACAACTGGGCGTTCCGGTAATTGGCGCCGTCGTAAATGCTGGGGCCGGACGTCTGGGTGAACACGGGATTCAAGACCGAGCTGCTGCGATCGATGGTCCAGCCGACGCCGGTGACTGACGCGGTGAAATCGCCCCCGGGAGCCTCCTGGCCCCGGCCGTTACCGCGATCGACATTGCTGTGATTGTAGTTGGCGTCGTAGTCGATTTTCCAGCGACCGAACACCTGCTGCGCGCCCACGTTGAGCTGGATGCCGTCGTCGAGAAAGCCGGACGGCAGATTCTGGGACGACAGCGAGACCGTCGAGGCCGCCACCGCGCGAACCTCGGTAAAGTTGTCGGAATAGCCGGGCAGAATTGCGCCCGTGCCCGTCGGCTGGCCATTCGCGCCGATCGCGGTGATGGTCCGCCCGGTGAAGGCGCGGAAAACATTCTGGCGGTTGTAGCGGGTGCCGCCGCCAACATAGAGAGCGTTCACGTGGAGCTTGGTGCGCTCGGACGCCTGCCACTCCACCTTGGCCCCGAGGCTGCGCTGATTGCGGTCCACGAGCACGTCGGACTCGCGAAAGTCCCAGACGTAGGCGGGCGAGGCCGTCGTGTAGGCGTAGTCGCGGATGCCCTTCGAATAGCCGGCGACATTGTCGCTGGCAAACGCCGTCAGCGAGACGCCGAGATTCCGCTTGCCGCCAAACGCGTCGAAGACCTCCTGATACCCGAAATTGACCAGGGGATGGGCGTACTTCTGCCGGCGGAGCGCAATATGATCGTAGAAGGGCGGCGCCCAGCGCGCTGCGGCCCGGTAGCTGAACTCGCGCTTTCCCTTCAGCTTGAGCGGCGAGCGGGTCTTGAGATTGATCGCCCCGCCCAGCCCATCCGCGCCCATCTCGGGCGTCAGTGCCTTGACGACTTCGATCTCGCCGAAGAGCGCGCTCGACAGGTTGTTGGTGCGGAATTCGCGGGAGAATCCGTTGTTGGACGCCATGGGCGCGCCGTCGACCATGCCCGAGTTGAGCGCCGACGGGATGCCGCGAATCAGCACATTCTGCACGTTTTCCTGGTCATCGATGCTGCCCGCAACCCCAGGAAGCCGCATGGCAAGTTCACCCACGCTGTCATTGGGGAGGCTGCCGTAGGCATCCATCGAGACGACATTCTTGACGTTGAGCGAATTGCGCTGCGCCGTGATCGAAGCGGCGTTGCCCTCGCGCTCCCCCGTGACGGTGAACTGCGCCATTTGATACACGCCGGAGGTGAGCTCGAAATTACGCCGGGCACCCACGCTCGGCCCCACAGAAACCCTCTGCCGCGCCCCATCCAATCCAATGTAGGAAACCGTCACTTCGTGATCGCCCGCCGGCAAATCCAGGAAGGAATATTCCCCCAGCGCATCCGTCAGGGTCTGGTGCCCCAACGCTGGAATTTCCACGACCGCGCCCTCCAGGAAGCTGCCCGTCGCGGCATTGCTGACCCGTCCCGTGAGGCGTCCGCCCGATCCGGCCGACTTCGGAGCCCGCAAACCGCCGGCCCGGATCGTGATGGCGCCGGTTTGAGCGTCTTGCACGACTTGGAATTTGGTGCCGGCCAACATCTGCCGGATGGCCTCAAAAGCCTGCCAACGCCCTTTGACCTCAACCGTCTGGATGCGTTCGACCTCCGCCGCCGAATAAAGCAACTGCGCGCCTGACTGGGCGACAAATTGTTTCAAGGTGACGAGCGCTTCACCCGCCGGGATGTCGAAGGCAATTTTCGGCGCATCCGCCGCTCGGGCCGGAAGTCCGGCGAGGGCGAAAACGGAAAAGGCGAGCAGGGCATGGAATCGCAGTCGGAGGGGTGGCATAACAGGGTCGATGGTGGTTGGCGTCAGATGAAGGGGACCGGCGCCTCATACCACGGGCCGCCGCGACCAACTAACTAGTCCGGTGATCGAAACAATCCGGCGGCGCCGAAAAAAATCGCACGCGGCATGGCGGGCCGTGACGAACAAATAGGGCCGGGCCGCGCTCACCTTGCCGGCGGTCTTGGCCCGAAACAACCGCGCGTAGGTCTCCTGAATCAGGTCGTCGATATCGGAGAGACCGGGAAAGCTCCGCTGCAGGTAGGCGCGCAAATCCGCCTCGTGCGGTTGCACTTCCTCGGCAAACCAGCGGGTCATGGGGGATTCAGGCGGCACGGCGGGAGTTGCCGGGACACGATTTGCTAAATCGCTTTAGCCGCAAGCACGATTTGACGCCGGGCGCGATCGGAGTGCCCCCGATCGCCTGCGGTCCCGCGGCTGGGTCGGCCTCCGCGTCACTTCAGGGTCTTCAGCTCCGAAATCGTCAGCGGCTCGGCGGGGTCGAGGATGAACCACGGCGGCAGCGCGGCATCGAGCGCGACATAGACGTCGTCGAAGACGCCCTTCGGAGCTTTTTCGAGCGACAGGCACCAGAACCCCTCCCACTCGCCCGCCGCCTGGGCGCGGTCGATCGTCACCCGGGTGACCGGCGCCGTCTGGGTATCGAAGGTCCGGGCGAGCCTGCCGCCCGGCGCATATAGCCGCGCGAGGCAGGTTTCCCCCGGGGCGGCGCTGCTGAGCGTGAGCTTGAACTGCGGCACGTCGGCCGGCACGCGGAAATAAAACGGCGTCGCCTTGCCCTGCACATGCACCCCCTGCGGCTCGGAGTTGGCCGCCAGCGCGTAGGGCGCGCCTTTGAGTTCGAGTTCGTAGAACGACTGCCCGCCGACCACCTCCACGTAATAGATCTGACCCGCCGACCCGAGAAAATGAATGGGATTGTCCGGCCGGAGGATCCCTCCGGCGACCTTCGCGCCGGATGCGCTGTACGCGTCGCAACGCACCAGGCTGCCCCGGGAGGATATCTTTTTGGCGGTCACCCGAATTTCCTGGTCGGCCTTGGGAAAAAACAGAAAACGCGTCGTGCCGCGGAGGGCCAGCGGGGTCACCGGCCGCTGGTTTGGCAGGGGTGGCGACCACGCGACCCCGACCGGCGGAAACGACTTTTCCGCCCGCTTCATGCCTGGCGCGAGGGCGACGCCGAAACCGGCGGACGTGCGCCCCAGCATCTGGTCGACCGCCGCATCGGCGCGATAAAGCGGCGATGACTTGTTCTCGGGCAGGAAGCCCTGGGCGCGCAATTGCCATTGCATGACGACGAGGTTGTCGCCGAAGAATTCCAGCCGCGCGCGCTGGCCCGGCTGGGCGGCCGCGGCCTCGCGCGAGGCCTGGAGGTAGAGCGCTTCGATCCGCGCATAATGGGCCGCGAGCACTTCGTTCAGGTAGCGCGGTGTCGCGGTATAGTTGGCCGTCAGATCCTTATTGTAGAAAACCTTCACCGCACCCTCGACGAGCCGGTACAACTCCCGGATCGGCCGGGCGGCGGCCGGGCCGTAGGCGCGATCGTAGAATTCATCGCACACCTGGTGGGCATCCAGCGCGGGATTCCACGCCAGCTTCGCGAGCACGTAGTTGTTCACCGCCGCCTGGCTCCATTCCGGCGTGCCGTACAGGTAAACGCCCTTGATCCCATACTGCTTGAGCCGCGGAAACGCGAAATTGCAGATCTCCGGGGCGGGAGGCGTGATGGCCCCCGTGTTTCCCCGGAGCCAGTTGAACATGTCGTAATAGGCGATCTGGGAGGTCTGCGCGGACCACGTTTTCAGGATCATCTCCCAGTCGCGCCGGGTGGAATCCCGGTAGAGTTGATAGCCGTAGCTGATGCTCGGGGCGATCACGATGAAGAGGTTGGGCTCCATCGGCGGGATGCCCCCGCTGGGCGGATAGAGATAGCTCGCGTAGATGTAACCCGCCAGCTTGCGGTCGGGAAATTCCCGCCCGACGATTTTCGCGACGTCGTTGTAGAATTTCAGGACCAGCGGCGTGACCGAAAGCTTCCCGTGCGGATCCTGGTCGTAGAGCGCCTTGCTCCCGGCGCTGGTGCTCCAGTTGCCGGAATCCGTCGGGGAGAGGGAGAAGACCGTGAGCCGCGGATCGCGCCGAAACGCGTCCATCGCGGCGCGGGCAAAGTGCTGGATCACCTCCGGGTTGGTCGTCTCGACCTTGTAACGATCGCCGACCACCGGCGGGCTCTGGCCGCCGATCTCCGCAAACCAGCCGGGGTGCTGATCGTGCAGCGACGCCGGCACGATCCGGTGCCAACTGTGCGCGTGTTCGAGCAGCAGCGAATAGCCGAGCTTCTGACGGTGCGACCATTGCTGCACGGCCGGCTGAGTGTTCTGCATGCCCGGCAACCGGCGATTGAGGAAGGCCGGTTGCTCCGATCGATCGACGGGGGCCACGAGCACCGCGCGGCGCGGCGGCGCATCCTCGCCCATCTCACCGGGCAGCAGCCAGCGGACATCGAGATACTCCTCGATGAACGAACAAACGCCGTTGAGGGTGCCGGCGCTGGTGCCGCCTTCCCGCGTCTTCTCCTGGTCGCCGGTGTCGGCGCCGACGATGAAGAGATTGCCGGCGCGGCTCACGAGCCGGAAGCCCTCGAGCGGCACGTCGCGCACGCTGAGGCCGGCCGCCCGCGCGGCCGCGGTGTCGCCCAGGGCGATGAAAGGCGTCTGCGGCGGCGGCGCTTCGCCCACGACGATCGGCAGCTTCGCCTGCGCCGTCTTTTCGAGGTAATGCTGCAACTCCTGCGCCGCGGTTCGCACGGAGGTGGGCGCGGTGGGCTCGTGCAGGATGACAAAGCGGCTGCGTCCGTCCTGGACGAGCACGAGTTCGTTTGGGGCCGCGGACGCGAGGCTGCCCGCCAAGGCCGCCAGCGCGAGGGTCGCGAAGGTAAGAGGAGGAGCGAGTTTCACGGGAAGAGGGCCGGGGCGGGCGAAGCCGCGCCGGATTCAGAGATCGGAGGTTACAGTCAGGATGAATTGGCGCGGATCGATGATGCGGTAGGCATTCGGGGTGCCGTCCGGCAGCGCGTTGATCGCCTGGAGCCGGCCACCTTCCTGGAGGTTGCGGGCGTTGAGCTGGAAGGTCGCGGCGACCTGGATTCACGCCAAAAGGAAATCGCATCGCGCGGCGGCGTGGTGTTCGGCCGGTTCCCGCCCATCCGATAAATCGAGTAGCTCGCCGTCACGGTGGTCGACTTGAAGGGCTGGTATTTAATCATGCCGTTGAGCCGGACCGTGTTCATCCCGGACGGTGTGCGCACAAAGCCGTCGTGCTGGTAGACGGCGCTGCCGCGCAGCGCGAGCACCCCCGGCTTGAGCACCCGGTTGAGATCGAGGCTGCCGCGATAGCCGTCGTAGCTGTCGGCGCGGAACTGGACCTGCGAACGATCGCGGGAGAGATTGGCGGTCGCCGGCACCGAATTGACGGTGCCGGAGGCGTTGCCGAGGCCGAAGATGTCGTTGAGATCGAGCATGGCGAAGTCCGCCATCTGCTCCTTCGTCACCACGGTCATCGATGAAGCCAGATCCTCGATCCGCGAGTTGAGGCGAGTGCCCGACATCGTGTTGGCCCCGTAATATCCGCGGTCGCCCGCACCGCTGACCTCGAAAGGCGAAAGCTGGACGACCGCCTCCTTCTTTTCGCCCTCCTTGGCCGCCGCGGCAGTTTGGGCATCGACTACCGATGCGAACGCCAGCGCCAGCCAGGCGCCGAGGATGGCCAGAGGATATTTTTGCACGGTTGAAGAGGTTCGGTTTGCTGCGGGTTGGCGGAAGGAAACGGGATCTGCCGGGGGTCGGGTGGGGAGAGGTTATCGCCTACTCGCCGGGGCGGCGTTCCGCGCAGAGACCGGAGCGCGTTTCCAACCTGCACGATGGCGTCGATCCCGGACCGACCGGGCAAGCTCCGCTGCAGGGAGGCACGCAAGTCCGCCTTGTGCGCCGCGCTTCCCCGGCAAACCAGCGGGTCATGGGAAGCTCAAGAAGCTCAGAAGGCACGGGAGGCACGGAAAAAGTTGCTGCGATCGGGACGGCTAAATCGATTTAAGGGCAAGCACGCTTTTGGCGCCGGCCGCGGTCCGGGAGCATCTCCGAATCGGCGGCGACGTCCATGTGAGCGGGGTGCCCTCACCCCGCAGCTTGGGAATGGCGTGGCCGGCATCCCGCGGGGTTAGGGCACCCCGCCCACAACCGCCAACTTGAAAATGCGCCCCGCTGACCTGCCCCGCCCGGCGCGCCAACCCTTCACCGCGGCGCGGCCGGCGACCGTGTGCGCTCGCGCTCCACTTCGGCGCTCCAGCGGGCCAGCGCCGCCTGCATCTTTTGGAATCGCTCCGGGTGCTGCGCGGAAACGTCGACCGCCTCGATCGGATCGGCGCCCAAATCATAAAGCACCGGCGCCTCCTTTGAATCCGGCGGATTGTCGTTCCGGGTCACGTAGGGCCGGACAAGCTTCCACGGTCCCTCCCGCATCGCCGCGTTGTGGGTGTAGTTCGGAACGGCGCGGTTCCACTGCCAGAAACGCGGGACGTCGATCCGATCCACCCCACCAAACAACACCGGGACCAGGCTCACGCCATCGAGCGGTTTCTGCCGCGCCGGCAGCTTGAGTCCCGCGATTTCCGCCAGCGTCGGGTACACGTCGGTGAAATGCACCACCGCGTTCCGTACTCCCGGCGGGAGCCGGCCCGGCCAGTTGGCGACGAAGGGCACGCGAATGCCCCCCTCGTAGATCTGATACTTGGTGCCGCGCAGGTTCAGGTTGAAACGCGTGCCCGTGACGGGATCGGGGCCGTTGTCGCTGGCGAAGAGGACGAGCGTGTTCCGGCGCAGGTCCAGGCGGTCCAGTTCCGCGAGCAATTCCCCGATACCACGATCCATGATTTCAATCATGGCGTAGATGGTCGCGGTGTTTTTATCGAAGCCCCGGGCGCGATAAGCCGCCACCGCGTCCGCCGGGGCTTCGAGCGGGCGGTGCGGCGCATAATGCGCCAGATGCAGAAAGAAGGGATGATCCCGGTGGCGGCGGACAAACGCCACCGCCCGCGCCGAGAGATTATCCGTGAGGTACGGGTCGCTCACCTCACTGCGCTTTCCCTGCTCGTCGAACATATAGCGGAAGTAACCCACATCATCCGAACCGGAGAAGCCCGCATATTCCTGGAAGCCACGCTGGAGGGGATGGTACGCCTCGCCGAGTCCGATGTGCCACTTGCCGATCAGGCCGGTGGCATAGCCGTTCGCGGCGAACACGTCGGCCATCGTCACCTCATCGAGATGGAGGCGCGTGAGCTCGGGATACTTGTTCAGGTTGAGCGTGACGACCCCCGTGCGGTGCGGCGCGCGGCCCGTCAACAGCGCGGCCCGCGCCGGCGCGCACACCGCCGAGGCGGAGTAGGCGGCGTTGAACCAGACCCCATCGGCGATCAGCCGGTCGATATTCGGCGTGCGCGTGCGCCCACCGTTGAAGGCTGCCACGTCGCCCACCGCCATGTCGTCGGCGAGAATGAGGATGACATTGGGCGGGCGGGCAGCGCCACCGCCAGTCGCCACGCCGGGGAGGTGGAGCGGCGCGAGACTGAGGCACCCGGCGAAGGCGCAGCGGAGGAAAACGGAAAAACTCATGGTCGGGGCGGGACGCGAGGAGGCATGACAACCAGCGGCGCTGCGCGCAAACCCGGATCCTGCGCCGGAAACGCCCGGGGGCATCTCCGAGTTGACGCAACCACGGGAGCTCCCGAGTGGCGCCCGGGGCGGAACCGCGCTGAGCCCAAGGGAGCGCGGGCACTCTTGCCCGCCTCTGCGTCGGGCTGCAGGCAGGAGTGCCTGCGCTCCCTTCAGTTCCACCGGCGTCAACTCGGAGATGCACCCGAAACGACCGGCCGGCCCGCGGCACCGGACGAAGGGAAGAAGCGGTCGTCCGCTCGGGTCGCCGCATCGATCGGGGTTGTGCGCCCCGCCCGCTTGCGGCATTCCGGATCCATGCGCACCTGCCACCCCGCCCGCGTCTTGCCGCTACTAGCGCTGCTCCTGGGCGGGACACCGGGTTTCGGCCACGACTTGCCGTACGCGGCCCAGGGCCGCCCGCCTCCGCCCCCGACCATCGACCCCGGCCCCAACGCCGCGCTGCTGCGGATACGTCTGATCGACGCCTCGTCCGGCGAGCCCACCGCGGCCACGGTCAGCGTCAACGACGGCGACCAGGAGCCGGACGTCGATCCCCTGCGTGCCTACAGCCTGCGCCAGAGTGGCAATCGCCTCAAGGGCGCCATCCGGTTGCGTCCGATCCCGTACTACTTCTACGCCGACGGCCGCTGCGACGTGCGCGTGCCGCCCGGGGCGGCATCCGTGACCGTGCGGAAGGGATACGAATACCGGCCGACCACTGTGACCCTCACCGCCGCGCCGAAAGAAATCATCGACGTCGAGGTGAAACTCGAACGCGCGATCGACATGGCCGCCCTCGGTTGGTATTCGGGCGACACGCACATCCACCTCGAGCGCACCGGCCAAAACGACGACAACCTCCTGACGCTTACCTCCGCCAAGGACATCCGGTACGCGTATCTGCTGTCCATGAATACGCGCGGGTACGACGCCGGCGGCGAACGCTACGAGTCCTACCGCCAGCTCCCGGGCGTGGGGGAGGCCACCGTGGCGCGCCACGGTCCCTACCATATTTCCTCCGGCCAGGAATATCGCACCACCCGACTCGGGCACGTCACCATCGCGGTGCCCGACCGTTACGTGCCGGGCAACGGGATCGTCGCCGACGTGGAGCGTGGACCCTCCCTCGCGGTGATCGCCGATCAGACGCATGCGCTGCGCGGGTTCATCGGCCTTGCCCACGGCGGCTATTTCAACCAGGAGGCCGACGGGCTGCTGCTCGAATCGAAAATGGATTTCCTGGAGCTGCTGCAATTCGGTGAGTACCGCAGCCTCGGCCTCGCGGGCTGGTACGACTTTCTCAATATCGGTTACCGGCTGCCCATCGTCGGCGCCTCCGACTTCCCTCCGACCCGCGAACTTGCGAGTGAAATGAGCTACGCGTGGAGCGATACCGTACCCACCGTGCGATCATTCGCGGCGGCGCTCGCCGCCGGCCGCAGCTTCGCCACCTCGGGGCCGATGCTCTTCCTGACGGTCGCCGGCGAGAAACCGGGCGCCATTCTCCGCTACCCGGACAAACCTCGTCCGACGCTTGTCGCCGAGGTGAAGGTGCACAGTCCGCAGTATCCGGTGCGCGATCTGGAATTGATCGTGAACGGCGAGCCGGTCGAACGTCTGGCCGATCCCGCCGGGCGCTCGGAGTGGTCGTTGCAGCACCGGCTGACGGTGCGCGGAAGCTGCTGGATCGCCGCCCGCACCCACGGTGACGCCGGCACCGAAGCCCACACCAATCCGGTGTACGTTTATGTCGGAGACAGCCGACCCTTCAGTCCCGCCAGCGCCAGGCAGATCATCGCGCGACTCGAGGGCTCCATGGCCGCGATCCAGCTCCCCTTGGTGGTCGCCCGAATCACCGCCCTGAAGGCCGAACTCGAAGCGATGATCAAGAATCCCCGCCGCTCGACCCTGCCCCTGCCGCCGATCCCACGCTGACCCGCGTGCTCAGCACACCGCCGGAGGGCGGACGCATCTACTCGACTTGCAGGGCGCCGCGCATCTGCAGGACCACCGCCGAAGAATAAGGCGACGGTGCCTGCGCGGGAACGTCGATGGTCACTCCGCCGCCGCCACTCGTGGCCCGCAACGACTGCCGCCGGCCGGCGCCGTCGGGCCTCAGCAAATGAGCCCGCGCGATCGTGCCTCCGAGGCCCGGTACGACGAGCTTGCCGTCGCTCGGCCAGTTGAAGACATGCAGGTACAAGGTGGTGTCGCTCCCGTCGACTTTCCGGGTGATACGGCCCCAGGCCGGCTGGGTCTTGAACGGGCTCGGGCTGGTGTCGTAGATCGCCGGACCGTTGACCTTCATCCACGCGCCGACTTCGCGCAGGCGCTCGACCGACGGCGCGGGGATCTCCCCGAGGGCGTTCGGGCCGACGTTGAGCAGGTAATTGCCGCCCTTGCTGGCGATGTCGACGAGGTTGCGGACGAGGGTCTCGGTCGTCTTCCAGTCGTGATCGTAGGAACGGAAGCCCCACGTGCGATTCATCGTCATACAGGTTTCCCAGTCCTTGCCCGGGATGCCGTTCGGCGGGATCTTGTTTTCCGGCGTCTCCGTGTCGCCGGTGGACTTGCGCGAATCGAGGCGGTTGTTGGTGATGATGTTTGGCTGGAGTTTGAGCAGGGGCAGGAATTTCTGCGCGCGCTCGGTGTTCATGCCCACCGGCGTATCCCACCACAACACCGCGACCTCGCCATAGTTGGTCAGCAATTCCCTCACTTGGGGCACGGCCACCCGGTCGATGTAATCGTCCATGCTGCCCTGCTGCGCCGGGTCCCAGTGATTCTCCGCGTCGATCACCGGCTGCTTCGTGCGACTGCCCGCGGCCGCGCCGCCGGGATGATTCCAGTCCTGCGCCTGTGAATAGTAGAAACCGAGTTTGATGCCGTGCTTCCGGCAGGCCGCCGCCAGTTCCGCGAGCGGGTCACGCTGGAAGGGCGTCGCATCGTAGATGTTGAACGCATCGACCCGGGAATGGAACATCGCGAACCCGTCGTGATGCTTCGCCGTGATGACGATGTATTTCATCCCCGCGTCGCGGGCGAGCTGCACCCAGGCGTCGGCGTCGAAGTTGACGGGATTAAACTGCGGGCAGAACTTCCGGTAATCCGCCACCGGGATGCGCCCGCGGTTCATGATCCATTCCGCGCCGCTCTGGGTGACGTTGTTCCCCTGCCACACCCCGGCGGGCACGGCATAGACCCCCCAATGGATGAACATCCCGAAACGCGCCGCGCGCCACCACTGCATGCGCTGCTCGTGCGTCGGACCGTATTCGGCGCGCCACTGCAGCAACTCCGGGCTGGGGGCTTCGCTGGCGGAGGCCGGCGCCGCCGGCGCCCGGCGCTTCGCCGGCGCTCCGCTTGCGGTCATGACGAGGGAGCTTCCCCCCAGCAGCACGAGGCCGGCCCAGGCCAGCACCAGGAACGGTGAAGTCGGTCTTTTCAAGGTACTCCGAGCCCGCGCCGTTGCGCGGTGGAGTCAATACACCAATTCCCGGAAGTCCCGCACGCGGTGGAAGGTGATCAGGTTGCCGTCGTGAGCGCTCTTGGCGCGGGCGTCGCCGCTGCGGGAGAGGATCACGAGATCGTCACCGTCGATGTCCATCGCCGCGTAGTGCCGCGCCTCCTGCGGCGAGTCGGTCTTGGCCACCAGCCCGGCAAAACACCAATCGACCATGTTCTTCGAGAAATGCAGTTGCAGGCGGTGGCGCTCGTTGTTCGGCAAATCATAGCGCTCCGGCGGGAGCCGGTCGGGGCGCGTCATCGAGTCCGTCGCCTGCGAGCTGAGCAGCCAATAGAGTTTCGTCTGCTCGTCGTAGCACACGTGAAACCGCATCTGCCCGCCCGGCATCGGCAGAAAGAGCATCGTCTTGCCCGAGGGCGCATGCTCGAGCTGCGTCGACATCGTGCCGTCGGGCTGCTCCACCACCTTGGCCAGCGCCGCGTAGCCGGTGCCGGCGGTATGCGCCCGCATGAAGAGGTGAAACGTGTGCCCGCTCGCGTCGTACCAATCGTGGTTCGGATCGACGATCTGCACCACGTTGGTTTCGAGCCAGCCCATGGGGGAATTGGTTCGGCGCTTGGGGGTCGTCGCGATCGTAAAGCGATCTGGGTACGCCTGCCGGAAGAACGGCACGCCGAAGAAATCGATCGCGGGCTCGTTCTGCTTGTAGCCGGCGATCAGGTCGGAAAACACGAGCTCGCTCGCGAACGTCCAACTCTCGCGTTTCAGCAAGTCCGCCGCCTCGCGCGCGCGCATCAGCACCGGCGCGAGCGAACCGACGGCCCACGCCTTGTTCTCCTTGCCTACCCGCCGCTCCATCACGAGGTACACCTGCCCGCGCGTGTGCCAGACGTTGCAAGCCGATTGGTGCCACGACTGGCCCGTGGTCAACGCCACCTGCGCGCTCCACGTCTCGCCGCGGTCGTCCGAACGCGCGATCTGCAGATCGCCGCGATGCCCGAGGTAATAGATCGAATGGCCGGCCACGAAGAGGCGTGCGTGCGTCATGCGGAGGGCGCCGCGCTTCATCCACGTCACACCGTGGTCGTCCGACGTGAGAATCCAGGCATAGGCCGCGTTGTTCTTGCTCCCCGTGCCACCGCGTTCGTAGGCGGCGATGAGGCGCCCGCCCGGCAGCGCCAGAATGCTCGGCGTGTAGAGCGGCATGTTTTTCGGGTCGGGCGAAACGCCCACCGCGACGAAATCGTTCGCGAGCGGCCGCACGGGAGCGGCACCAACCGCGCAGCCGATTACGAAGAGCAGACCTCCGGTGCTGATGCGTCTCATGGTAATTGATCCAGCCAGGCGAGGAACGCGTCCTTCCATCGGCCCGACTCCTCATCGCGGCCCAGCCCGAAACCGTGGCCACCCGTCGCCACGATTAGCAGCTCCGCCGGCACTCCCTTTTGCCGCAACGCCGCGGCGAACAATTCGCTGTTCTGCATGGGCACCCCCTTGTCGTCCCGCGCATGCACGAGAAAATACGGCGGCAATCCCGCCCGGGCCCGCCGCTCCAGCGAAAACTCCGCGAGCCGTTCCGGCGACGCCGCGGAACCCAGCAACTTCGTGCGCGAACCCTGGTGGACGTAAGGCCCTTCCATGCACACCACGGGGTAGAGCAACGTCACGAAGTCCGGCCGCGAACCATCGACCGCGTCACCGAGGATGCCCGCGCTCCCCGCCAGATGTCCGCCCGCGGAACCACCCAGGATTCCCACGCGCCGCGGATTGATGCCCCACTCGACCGCCCGCCCCCGCACGAACTGCACCGCCGCCAGCGCGTCCTGCTGGCTGAGCGGCAGGCCCTCCTGGGTCGTCAGCGGGTCGGGCAGGCGGTACTTCAACACCGCGACCGTGATGCCGCGCGCCGAGAAATACCGCCCGAGCGCATGACCCTCGCGGTCGATGGCGATGTAGGTGTAGCCCCCGCCGGGACACACCACGAGCGCCGCACCACCATGCGCCGCCTGCGCCGGATGATAGACGGTGAGCGTCGGCACCGTGATGGCTTGCACCACCCGGTTGAAACCGCGGTCGTCGAGATTGTTGAAGCGGTAGACGACCTCCTCCGTCGCATTGGGTGTCTTCGCGGGCAGCGGCGCCCGCAGCGGGATTTCCTCGATCGTCTGCGCGGCGCACGGCAGCGCGAGGACGGCGAAAAGCACCGCGGACACCCGACGGGGCAAAACTGCAGCCGGCCTCGGCGAGGTCGGTACAGTTACCGCAAGATTCTCACGATTGTGCATCGATCAAAAACTCCGATTTCAACGTCCGCGCTGCGGACACTGGGCAAGGCAGGCGCATCTGTCGTTTGGCGGAAATACCTCTGGGAGTAACGCCGCGTCTCTGACCGGCGGGCGCCAGTCGAAGAGTGGCGCTACGGGGTGGATCGAACTCAATGTGACCCTCAACCTGGAGATACGCCCGGGCAAGGCGCCCATACTTGCACGCCTTCGACTCCCCGCATCCGATCCCATTTGAGGCGGCAGCCTTGCCTTCACTTCCGTTTATCCGACCGAAACGGCGCCGCCGGCAAACCGGCGCGATTGTAGAGGCGGGCGTCCGGCGAGTTGCGCCAGGCGTAGCGCACCGCGACCGGCTCCGGCACCGCGGCGGCGCTGACGATCACGGCATTGCCGTCAACCCGGGCCTCGGCGGGCACGAATTTTTTATCCGCGCCCGCGATCTCGAAGGACACCCGCCCGTCGTCCTTCGCCGGCTCCAGTTTCAAGCCGCTGGCATGCGAAAAGGTCACGCGCAGCGCGGTGCCTTCGCGTTTTGCCCCCGTGAACACCGGGCCGTCGGTCTCGATTTTTTCGCCGTAGAGCTGCTTGCGGGCGTGGAGCGCCAGCCGGCGCCCGACCTCCTGCTTGTTGGTGGGGTGAATGTTCTTCGGGTCCCCGACGTCGATGGTCACAGCCATGCCGGTGGCGGGCAGCTTGAGCGCCCGCGCCTGTGCCTCGCGCAGGTAGGCCCAACCGTCGCCCTCGTTGCCCTCGCGGTTCTCAAAGTTGGCGAGCTGCACGAAATAGAACGGCAGCGGCTGGCCGAAATCCGACCGCCACTGCTGGATCATTCCGGTGAAGAGCGACGCATACTCGGTGTGCCGGGGTGCGTTGGTCTCGCCCTGGTACCAAATCACGCCGCGCAAGGCGTACGGCACGAGCGGGGCAATCATGGCATGGTAGATTCCGGCGGGCATCCAGCGGCTGCCGGGACCCTCGGGGGCCCGCGGCTTCGATCGCGCCGAGGACTTCCCCGCCCCCTTCGCGGCGGCCGCGCCGGCCTGCCACTTCGCGAGGGCCTGTTCGTGGGCGGCCATGGCCGCCGGGTAACCGGCCAGGGTTTGTTCCCAGCGGGCCTTGATCTCCGGCCAGGCGGGATCGGCCCGCAGGGTCGCGTCACTCATCCACCCTTCGATTTGGGTGCCACCCCAGGCACTGGTCACGAGCCCGATGGGCACGCCGGACTTCTGGTGCAGCTCCCGGGCAAAATAATAGGCGACGGCGGAAAACGCCCCCACCGTCTCCGGCGTACAGGCGACCCACGACCCGCCCACCTCGGCCGCGGGTTTTTCCGCCACGACGTTGGGCACCTTGAATTGCCGGATAAGGGGGAAGCGGGCCGCCGCCATCTCGCTCTCCGCGTTGGCGGCGTTGCGCACCAAAAACACCATGTTGGACTGCCCGGAACACAGCCACACATCGCCCACCAGCACGTTGCGCACGGTCACCGTGTTGGCTCCGGAAGCGGTCAGTTCCGAAGGAACAGGCGAGGCGGGCTCGGCCTTGAGTGTCGCCTGCCAACGCCCGTCGGCCCGCGTGATGACGGTGGCATCCTGGCTGCGAAAGGTGATCTCCACCTTTTCCCCCGCGGCCGCCTCGCCCCAGACGACGAGGGGTTGGTCGCGTTGGAGCACCGCGCCGTCGCGAAAGAGCGGCGCAAAGGTAATGTCGGCCAGAGCGCTGGTGGCGGCGGCCAGCCCCAGGGCAATCAAGCGTAACAGAAGATATTTCATGGCGGGGAAACGGGGACGACGAAGATTTGGGAGTGACTGGAATCCCCCGAGACGACACGCCGCGTGTAGGCGATGCGCCGTCCATCCGGAGAATACACGCAGGCGAACGGTTCCGGCGAATCCGCTGCCGCGCGTCCTGGAGTCAGCCGCTCACTCCGACCCGTGGCAATCTCCGTCACAAAAACACTGCCATCCAACGTGTGCGCGATGCGCCGGCTGTCAGGACTCCAGGTAAAGGCCGAAGTGACCGCGGTGGCGTGACGGGTGACCTGTCGCGGCGCACCTCCCCGCGGCGGGACCGTCCAAAGTTGCACGACGCCGGCATCGTCCTTCATCAGGAACGCGATCTGCGAACCATCCGGCGCGGCCCGCAGCCAGTGGCGCGGCGTGGTCGCGACGCCGGGGAATTTCCGCCCGGTGGTAAAGGTGAGCCGCCGTTGCGTGACGCCGCGCGGCGGGGCCGGCCGGCGGGTTGCGGTGCCTTCGAGCGGGGAATCGCCCGCCTGGGTCAGATCGGCGGGAAGTTCGAGGAGAAACACCTCGGCATGTTCGCGACCGTCCGGAGCGGTGACGTTGCCCAGGAACGCCAGCGCGCGCCGCCCGGACGGTCCCGGCACCCAACCTTCCTCGAAGGCCCGGCTGATCTCATCGGACCCGGGACGCGGGTGGTTGACCGTGCGTGAGACGACCACCGTAAACCAGTCGCCGTCGTGACTGCGGGGGTGCGTGCGCGCCACCTTCACGCCACCGGCCACGGGCACCGACACCCCGATGTTGCGCTGGTTGAGGTCGTGATCGCCCGTCGGACCCAGTTGGGCCAGCACCTCGTCTTCGTAGGTGAAACTGACCGCGCCGCCGTCGGGACTGAACACATGCACATGGGAACCGCCGCGCAGGGCGCCGGGAGTAAACGGCGGCGCATAGACCATCGCGTCCAGCGGTTGCGCCACGCCGGGGTGGCGCCCGTCGACCATCGCGCCGCGCCGCCGGGTCATGCCGTAGGTCCAATCGGGCGAGGGGTTTTCCGGACCATGGATGAAGATGACCCGCGGTTCGCGCGGGTGATACGTGACGACGCCACAGGTGGCCCGGTGCTTCGACTCGTAGAGTCGCTGCACCTCGCCGGTCTCCACGTCGACCTGCTCGATGCGCGTGCCGTCGAACACGCTGTCGACCGCGCGCACATCGTAGACGATCCAGCGGCTGTCGGGCGACCATACGTTGACGTTGGTGAGCACGTGCCCATGCGGGGCCGTGGTCAGTTGGCGATCAGCGGCGGACAGCGAAGAAACGAACGTGGTCACGAACAGGAAAAGGATGCGTGGTGCGGAGGTAACCGACATCGCGCGGCAGCTTGGCAAACTCCACGGCGAAATGCACGCGTCAAGGAATGTCTCCGCCCGCACCGGGCGCATCTCCCGATTGACGCGGCTGCTCTGTGGCTGGCCTCGCTGCGGCCGGCCTACGGGGTCGACGACCCCGGCTACATCTTCGCCCGTCACTGCCAACCGGCAGATGCGCCCTCCCGCACCCTCGGGGCGACCGGCGTGCAGATCTTCCTGCGCCCCCGGGACCCCGCGGTCGCGCGGCAGATCCACGCTTTCGTCGCTGCGGACGGCACCGATTACGAAAGAGAATTTCTCCGGCTCCAGGATCACCATACAAATCCTCGCCGAGGAGGCATCCGGCTATCGCCAAGGCCTCGCCGGGATGAAACAACACCTACAGCATGACCGCTTCGTCCCCTCTCCCTGGCATCAAGCTCTTTAACCTCAGTGGCCGCGTCGCGCTCGTGACGGGTGGTTCCAAAGGCCTGGGCCAGGCCATGGCCGCCGGGCTCGCCTCGGCTGGCGCCGACCTCGTGATTGTCAGCCGGCACGCGGCGGAAGCGGAGGCGGTGGCCGCGGACCTCGTGCGGGATTACGGGCACCGGGCCGTGGGCCGGGCGTTTGATGTCACCGTGCCCGGCCAGGTCGACGCCATGATCGCCGAGGCCGAACGGACCCTTGGCCGCGTGGACATTCTGATCAACAGCGCCGGCATCAACATTCGCGCCCCGATCGGCGAACTGACGCCCGAACAGTTCGAACAGGTGATGAAGACCAACGTCACCGGCACGTGGCTCTGTTGCCGCGCCGCTCTGCCCGGCATGCGCGCGCGCCAATGGGGCCGCATCATCAACCTTTCCAGCGCGCTCGGCCTCGTGGGACTCGCGGGGCGCACGCCCTACACGGCCAGCAAGGGCGCCATCATTCAAATGACCCGCACGCTGGCCCTCGAGACCGCCGCCGATGGCATCACCGCCAACGCCCTTTGCCCGGGCCCGTTCCTGACTGAGATCAACCGCCCCATCGCCGACACCGAGGACGGTACAAAATTTGTGGTCGGCGCCACCGCGCTCAAGCGCTGGGCCCGCCTCGAGGAGATTCAGGGTGCAGCCATCTTCCTCGCCAGTGAAGCCGCCAGCTACGTCACCGGATCGGCCCTGACCGTCGACGGCGGTTGGACCGCGCAGTGACCGCGCCACTTGCCCCCGAAGATCGCCCGGTCTCAGCCGAATCGATTCATTCGGAGTGCGCTTTAACAGCCAAAACAAAGCCGCGGTACGGTGAGAAGGAGGGAACACCTCAGGCTTCACCCTCACCCTTCTTTTGTCGTACGACGAGGGTGAGGGTGAAGCCTGAGGTGTTCGGTTCCTCCTCCCAGTTCAATTCGGCACGCGCGTGCCGAATCGGGTAGCAGCGTTGAAACTGGGCGCACTGGCGCAGTGGACCGGAGACGGGGTCATGTCGCGGATCGCGTATTCCGTCGCACCCACCAAGGATTCTGCTCCTGCGGCCCGCGGTGAAAGCAGGTCAGGTTGTGGCTGAATACCGCGGCAGTGCCGAGGTTCAGGTTGACGGCGAGCCGGCGATTGCTCGCGTCAGTTTGCCGTTTCAGCCATGCCGCCACAGCAAGTTTCCAAGGCGCTGACTTCAGGTCGCGGTCGATGTCGGGGCGGGCCTGGTGAATCGATTGCAACATGCTTTCGAGTGCCGCGGACCACCGCTGTTCCCGGACTTCGCGCGCGCCTGACAGTTCGAGGGCGCGCGGGTCGGCGACGACGGCCAGATCTCGAACGAGAGCGGCCTTTCATTCATCGCCGCCCATGACAACAAGGGCGCGGAGAAGCCACTCGCTCCGCTCGCAGGCTTCGAACCAGCACGCCTGAAACGCCTCGCGAGTCTTGGCGTCGCGGAAAATCCACGACCGATAGTTGCCTCGATTGAGCACGTGGTAAATCGCACCGGGATATTCGAGCCGTAGTTTGCGGGCCTTGTATCCACGCTCCCGTGTGTGGGGCGATTCACCACCACGTTATCGACCTGACGTTGGGTAGACAACGAGCTTGACGTTGCCCATCGAGGCCCGTCCCGCAACCCGGCTTCTGTCAACTGCCAGCTTGATCCGCGATCCGCGACCTGACCCCGTCCGGCTACAGGGCCCTTGTCTCGAATCGCGATATGACCCCGTCGCGGCCGCACGAGTTGCGCCGTCGATCGCTCGCCGGGCGAACGAGCACGGATCTGGGCGACCGGAAATGCTTCAAGGGGAAGAGGGCGCGAAAGCGCCAAGCTCGAGATTGCGGTAGATGATGCCTTCGATCATCGACTGATACTTCGTTGGGATGGCGGGAGCCGAACCGATCCAGACGCGGTGATCGGCCGGGGCGTAGTCGTACGGTCCTTGGGTCTTCCAAACCTCCACGCCGTCCACCAACACACGAAAAATCTTGTTACGCCATTCCAAGCGCAACACATGCCAGCGGTTCGGATTCCAGTCGACGATCCTGCCGGTGGGCTCAGCGGTCCAGTCCCGCGCCTTGAGGTCATCGGGGTATCGGGCGACCTTGGCGGCGAGACGGTCAGGGGTAGGTGCGGCGCACGAGATCACACATTTGACGCCTTGAATGCGGCGGTTCCGCCAGTGCAGGTTCCAGCGGAAATAGTTGTTCTTTAGGTCGCGGAAATATTGGGCCGGCTCTGCCACGCCCCGGCCGTCATACATGGCGAGGAAGCCATGGTCATTGGGTTCGGTCACGAGGGCTTCGTCCATGCCGAGCACTTCAATCTGCAGGTAACCTTCGCGCACGGTCTGAGTCAGGCGGTAGAGAATGTGATTGTTCCCCTTGCCGGGCATGTAGCCGCGGGCGGTCAGCTGGCCGCCGAAGCGTTCGCCTTGCGTCGAGCCCGTGAGGGCATCGGCGAGCACAATGCTGGAGGCTGTGGCAGGAGTGGAGCCGCAGGCGCCAGCGGCAAACAGGGTGAGGATCGCGCCGCAGGTGGCCAGGCGTGCTTCCTGGGCGAGGATTGGGAATCTCATGAAGGGGAAAATAGGGCTCACGGGGATCGGAGCGCGAGCGGCACCAGTCGCACCGGGCCGAACAGCCCCGACTTGATCGGCTGCAGATCGCGCCAGGCGATGTCGCGCGAGAAGGAGTGCGTGATATTCGTGCTCGTTCGCGGCTGGCCGCCGGCCGCCTTGGCGTCGCCCACCAGGCGATTGTGCCAGGTGTTGGCCACGGCGATGGCGAGCTCGTTTTCGCCGTCCTGCAGCGCAGAGGTGCAATCGACGCTAAACGGATGCGTCCATAGGATGCCGAGAGACTTGCCGTTGAGCGTGACGTCGCCGATGGCCCAGAGATTTCCCAGGTCGAGTTCGACGCGTCGGCCGTCCGCCCTCCAGCCCGGCGGCAGCGTGAAGCGTTTACGATAGGTTCCCGTTCCGGAGAAATGCTGGTGGGCCGGGTCGTCGACTTCATTCCACGGCCCGACCCTCTTCAGGGCCAAAGGCGGCGGGGCCGGCAGCAACGAGGCGAAATCCACGCGCCATTCGCCGTCGAGTATCAGCGGCTCCGATCCACCGGGCGCCCCGGCGGGGAGGGTGGCGGCGGTGGGCGCTTCGGAACGTTCACGAAACACCACGAACACCGAGCCATGGGCGGCAAAGTCGAGCGGCACCTCCACGCCCTGTGGCGTCGACCGGGCGCCGCGCGCGCGTGCGATCGTCCCCCGCACGGGATCCCACAACTCGGGGACCCGCGCACTTTCCCGGGTCCGAAACAGCGCTGTTTCGCGGACGCTCGCGCCGGACTTGTTGCGCACGAAGTAGATCTCCCCTTCGGGGTCGCGACGGTGGGTGAAGTCGAGCGCCGGGCTCGCCGTGAAATCCGGGGTCAGCCCGCGCATGGCGAGGATCTCACGCTCCGGGACCCCCATGAAAACACCACCCCGGCCATGTATCCGACTCGTACTTACCCGACCGTCAAGGTGGCCCCAAAGCCGGCCGGCGATCTCGCGTACCCGCCGATCGGCGGCCTCGCCCCCTTCCAGGCCGCTCGCACGGACGGGCCGGTTGCCCAGCAACTGCGCCCCCGCGGATACGAGCTTCTCGAGTTTCGCCAGCACGGCCGGATGGATGTCCTCCCGGTCGGGCAGCACCAGCAGTCCGTAACGGGTGCCGTCCGGCAACCTGAGCCGGCCATCGGCCACCGTCAGCCGGTTGAGAATCACGTCGGCATTGGTGAAGTCATAATCGTAACCCGGCCCGAGCGACACGGGATTCTGGCGCGGCCGCACGAAGTTGCTGCCGCCGTCGCCGTAGTAGTAGAGCACGTCGCCGACAAAGTTGCCGCGTTGCAGCAAGAACGAGCAGCGGGCGAGATAGTCAATGAACGGCCTGGCCATCGACCACCAGGTGACCTTCGTGTTCAGGTGCGTGCCGGCGTAATACGCCCATCCCGGCACTCCGGACTCGGGCGGTTGATGGGTCCAGGTGTGCCAGACCAGGTGGTTGGCGCCTTCGCAGAAGGCGCGATCGGCGCTCGCCTTGAGATCCTGCGGGCCCTCGGCCCAATGGTGATACGAGGTGAACGCCTCCATGTGCACGATCGGCTTGCCATAGATGTGTCCGGCCGAGGCCGTCTCCTTGACGACCCAGAGGCCGTCGAACTCGTTCCAGAAAGGCCAAAACTCACCCTGGATCTCATCGAGGGCCCCGAGCGCGAGCAGGGCGTCCACCGGCGGATTGTGCACCGGCGGACCGGGGCCGCCCCCTTCGGCCTTGATCGCCAGGCCAGCCGAACGCGCCGCCTCCCGGGCCGTGCGGTAGTACGAGTCGACGATCACCTCGCCGAGCGTTTTCTGGTAGTCGAACCGGAATCGCTCGGTCGTCACTTCGTCGTCCACCCGCGCGCCAAAAATCGCCGGCAGGAAACGCGTGAGGTCGTAGCCGCGACGCCGCTTGAATTCTCCGGCGAAGCCCGGACTCCACACCCCGCCAATCACCTCGTAGCTGGCCAGGTAGAAATTCGCGATGCCGCTCCGCCTCAAGTCGTCGCCAAACTCCCGCCGCAGCCGGCGCAGCACCTCTTCCATGTGATGGCGGGTGGCTGCCGCGCTCAGCAGGTCGCTCGCGAGACCATCCGAGGCGGGTGTGGGAACTCTCAAGCGTTGGCCAGTCAAGGTGCACACGTAGCGCAGGAGAGTCCACTCGCCGGCCGGGGCCGACCACCGCAGTCGTCCCCGGCGATCGACATGCCGGGTGACGTCGATGACTTCGGCCTTCCCCGAGAGATCGAAGGGAGGCAGGCCGGCGGAGACAAATACCCCCGTGGGGCCGGCGGTCTCCCCATCGTTGAGGTTTTCGACATTCCACTCGCGGTGCGCGAGCGCCATCGGGGCCTGCAGAGTCGTGGCGCCATCCTGGGCCACGGGGGTGTGGAACCGGAGAAAAGCGCGGTTCGCGGCTACATTGACGCCGGGCGGCGTGCGGGCTTCGAACTCCGCCAGCGTCCAGCGTCGGCGCGACCGATCGTGGCCGCCCAGCAACGTCAGCCGTAAATGGGTTCCCTTCGTGCCCGCCGGAAGGGGAAAGCGCACGCGGCCCGCGTAGGCCGGCATCTCGGCGCGCAGCACCTCGGCGAAGTCAGCCTCCCGCCCTCCACCCGAGGACACCGCGATGCTGAACTCGCGGACCGGCGTCATTGTCGCCGCCAGTGCCGCGGGCGCCGCGGGTTCGCCCTGATCAAGCACGACCTCGGTCAATTCCTGCCCGCCCGGCGGAAATAGCTTCAGCACGAAGGAATGTCCCGGCAGGCGCCGGGCCTGGCGCACCGCCAGCACGGCTACGTCCTCCCAGAACGCGGGACGGCCGGCGGAGTCGAGTGGCACTCCGTTCTCCGGAGGGGGAAAGGGCAACTCCACGTCGATGTCCCGGCCCCCCGTCACCGTCATTTCGGTTGGATACAGCGCCTTGCTGGCAAACTCCGGGGTGACCCAGGTTCCGCCGAGATCCCAACTGCTGATCACCGACATGTCCACCTGCAGACCCAGCGAGCGGCTGACCTTCGTCACCGCGTGCAGCTTCTGCGTCCAGGCCGGACTCAGAAACTCCGGACCGGAGGGAGGCCGGGCTTCCTGCGGGCCGCGCGCCCCCATCTCGAAGAGCAGCACCCCGCCGAGTCCCGCTTCCTTCATGGCCCGCAGTTCGGCCGTGGCCGACGGCAGGTCCACGTGGCCATTCAGCCAGAGCCAATAGGCATGGGGCCGGGCGGCCGGCGGGGGCGCGTGAAAACCCTGCTGCAGGGTCGGAGCATCGCCCCCGGGCGCCGCCGCGGCGACCGCGACGGCGAAACCGCCGGCGAGTGCGGCGCCAGCGGCCCAGGCGGTGAGAGGGGACCGTTGCATTCCGTTGGATTGACGCTGACGCATTCGGAGCGGGCCTGCCGCCATCACGGTGTTTCAGCAAGTGCCGGCCTACGGGTCGGACTCACCCGCCGCCCGAGGGCCGAATCAGAAGATGAAGTTGACGCCGGCATTTAACTGCGGGCCGTTGTTGTCGACCCAAGCGAGGCGGCGGCCCATCTCCGGCGAGCCCCAATAGCGGCGCCCGTAGGTGTTCGTGACGTTCAGCACGTCGAGAAAGGCGCTCATGTTCGCGCGAATTCGTTGCTCGAGGTTGATGTCCCACCGCAGCGTGTCGTATTCAAAGCGCTGCGACGCCGGGTTGGTGCTCGAGAAGCGCAGGTATTCGCCCCGGAAATTGCCCCGCACCCTGATGCTGGTGCGCTGGAACCGGTAGTTGATGCCGAGGTTCGCCGTTTCGGGTTGGAAGCCGGCAAGCACGCGCGATCCGCCGTCGCCGTAATTGCCCGTCGCCTTCAGCTTCGTGTAGTTGGCGGTGATCGACAGCCCCTGGAGGAACGGGATGAACCGGCCGAGGTTCGGGCTCTGGAAGTCAAACTCCAATCCTTCGACCCGGCCACTGCCGCCGTTGCGCTGCGTCCGCAATTCCCACCCCTCGTAGGCACCGTCGAATCCGTTATCGGGACCGGCGCCGATGATGTCGGTATGGCCAAAGATGAAACTCGACATCGACTTCCGGAAAGCGCCGACCGAAGCGCGCCCGCCGCTCGGGAGATAGTACTCGAGTTCAACCTCGTAGTTGTCGATGAACCGCGGTTTGAGGCCGACATTAACCTGATCGATCCGACCGCCGATCCCGTTGCTGTCGTTGGGATCGTCCGTGACGGTGATGCCGGGGATGATGCTGGCCGGCGGCGGCCGCGCAATCGCGCTGCTGAAGCTGGCGCGAAACTGCAGATTGCGATTAAACTTCCAGGTCGCGTGCAGGGACGGGAAGGAGTTGGAGTACGTCTTCTCGTCGCGCGAGAAGGACGTGCCGGCGACGGGATCGGGCCGCGTCATGTCCCAGGCGGCGACGTCGGTGCGCTCGAAACGCATCCCTCCGAGGAGGATGAGGCGACCGCGGAACAACCGGGTGGTGGCCTGAGCGTAGGCCGAGGAGATATCCTCCTCGAAGCCACGATTGAAACGGCCGTTGGCATGCACGCCGAGCAGCCGCCAGTCGTTTGGGTTGTTGAAGAGCACATCGGCGCGGGTCGCGCCCGAGTTGACCAAACCGTAGCCGAAGACCGGCCAGTCCGCGACCGTGTCGTTATGGGAGGCCTGGGCCGCATAGGGGGAGGCGAAGCCGAAACTCTCCGGCGTGACCCGGGCAAAGCTGCCGGTATAACGATACTGGTTATAGACCGAGGGCAGGTGCGCCTGATTCTGCCGGCGGAAGTTCAAGCCCAGCTTGAGCGCGGTCGGCGCCCGTTCGAAGTTGAAGAGGCGTTTGGCGTTGAGACTGCCCTCATAGGTCTCGGCTTCCTTGAAACCCTGGTTCCAGTCATTCCAGTCGAACTGATTCGCCCTTGTCATGTCCACCGGCGAGGGTCCGCCCACCGGGACGACATCGTAGCGGTGGGAGTTGTTGAATCCGGTCACCCGCAATCCGACATCGCTGATGAAGACGGTCTGGGACCCACCGATGCGGTCGGCCGCGAAACCGCGCGTTTCGTAAGTCGAGAAATTCGCGTCGTGATCGATTTCCCAGCCGCCGAGCTTGTGCACGCCCGCGAAGCGGGTCACCAAACCGCTGGAGTCGCCGATCGTGATTTGGTCCGAGATCCGCGCCTGCGCCCGCGGCCAGAAGGTCTCGTCGTTCGTGTAGCCTTGGGCGATGCGCACCGTCCCCGTGTAGGGCGTGCCCGCCGCGTATCCGGCGGGCAGGACGGGAACGCCGATGGTGTTACCGTTGGAAAGCCAGGTGCGGATGTTGTTTTCAGAGTAACGGTACGAATAGTTGTACTTCAAATCGGCGCTGAAACGCGACGACTCGGATGGTTTGAATTCCAAGCGGGTGCCGAACGAGCGGCGCGTCGGTTCCTGATGACTGACCTGGCGGCCCACATTGTTCACGTAAGGAGTGTTGGGCACGATGGGGTTGAAGACGACGCTGCCGTCCGGATTCGTCCTGGTCGTGGTCTCGTAGGTGAGGGTGGTCTGATCGCGCACGACGTACCGGGTGTTGGAGCTGGCGTTGAGCGCCAGGCCCCACTTGGAGTCTCGATCCAGAATCCGCCGGTAGTTGAAACTGAACGAAGGGAAAGTCCGCTTGAACATGAGGCCGGGGCGCAGCGGCGCGTCCAGCCCCACGGTCAGGCGTCCGCTGCTCCGCTCCCGGCTCGCAAACACGGAACGCGTCTTCAGATTGACGACGCCGCCCGCGGAATCGGCCGAACGTTCGGGGGTCGGCGCCTTGATCACTTCGATTTCGGAGTAGTTGACGAGACCGATGTCGAATACATAGGTCGCCCGGCCCAGCGAGCTGGTCGTCGACGACGTGCTCGCCAGTCGGGCGCCGTCGGTGGTCACAGCCCCCAGCTCCGAATTCATGCCACGCACCGCCAGGGTCATCTCTTCGCCATCGAAGCCCTCGGTGGACACGCCCGGCAGATACTGCAGCAGGTTGCCCACCGTGTTCGAACCGATGTTACCGTAGGCGTCGGTCGCCACCGCGGTGATGATGTTTTCGGCGTCGCGCTGGGCGATGATCGACTTGGCCTGGCCTTCGATTTCGGCATGCACCACGAAATCGGCCAGTTTCACGATTCCACCTTCGCTCAACCCAAGGTCGGGCATCCTCGCGGTGATTCCTGGCTTGACCACGACCCGGGCGGTTTCCTCCGCGAAGCCGCGATAGACCGCCCGAACGGTCACCTCGCCGGCCGGCACGTTGGCCAGAGTGAAGCGGCCCAGTTCGTCGGTGAGGGTGTTGAGATTGGATCCGACCACGCCGATTTCGGCCCCGCGCAGGAAATTGCGGGTGCCGGCGTTGAAGACGCGGCCTTCGACGGTGCCGCGTGCGAAGTCAGCTTCGGCCGCAGGGGCAACGATCGGTCCGGCGAGGAAAAACAAACCGATGATGAGTGCACGGAGCGCAATAACTCCGGCTCGTCGGCAATCGAAGACGAAGCCGCACCGGAACGACCGAACGATCAAGGCATGGGATGGGGTTGTAATCATGAGGGATGGGTTGTGGCCACCAACAGAGCCACGCCCGCACCGACATTCCAGCGTCGGCAGGATAGGTTCCGCAGTGATCGTCCGTTTCTCGCTCAGGTTGGCGCTGGCCCGCAACCGTGCGCATGTTCAATGGATTGAATGCCCTGGCTTGAACAACTTCTTTGCGGCGCAACCGGCGGCTCCGGGGGCTCTGGTGGCCTCCGCCGCGCCTCGCCGTGCGCTGGGGTTCGGTATGAACCGCAGTGATAGTCACTTATCCGGCAAATCCCGCGCAAAATGCGCAAGAAACTTGATATAGGCTCAGGGTCACTGGGCGACCGGCTGGAGTGCGGGAATGATTAGATTTTCGGTCAATTTGCGTGCGACGATGAGCGCACGGCGGCCG
>JBBRWR010000062.1:0-47500 GCA_038249085.1 Opitutales bacterium | reverse complement strand
CCAAATCGACGCAGACCTAGATGCCGCGGTTGCCTACGTGCGAAAACTCGATGCCTGCAGCGGCAAGGTCGTGGTGGGCGGATTCTGCTGGGGGGGCGGCAAGACCTTCCTCTACGCGACGCACAATCCCGACATCAAGGCAGGCCTCGTCTTCTACGGCTCGGCGGCGAAGGATGAAGACCTGCCGCGGATCAAGGCCCCCCTCTACGGCTTTTACGGCAGCAACGACGCCCGGATCAACGCCGGAATTCCCGCCGCCACGGCCGGCATGAATGCGGCCGGGAAGTTCTACGAACCGGTAATCTACGAAGGCGCCGGACACGGATTCATGCGAGCAGGGGAAGATCCGGCCGGGACCGAACCGAACAAGAAGGCGCGCGACGCGGCGTGGATCCGCATCAAAGCAATCCTGGCTAAACTGTAAGTTCAGGAACCCCGAGGAAGGGAGTTTCCGGTAAGCCCCCCCCCGCCTCGACCATCCTCCGATTCATTGCTCGGCTGCGGCCGCGAGTCCGGTGAATGTCACCTCCTTCCACGTCAACGATCGCGCCCTCCCCTGCGATGCCGTGCCGGAGCACACGCTGCTCAGCGTGCTGCGAGACGACCTCGGGCTGACCGGAACCAAGTACGGCGGCGGCGAAGGCCAATGCTGCTCCTGGACGGTGTGCCGGGCGATCCTGCCAAAGCCCTGCGGCACGGTGGGCGCGCAGAAAGTCATGACCATCGAGGGACTCGAGCGCAACGGACGCCTGCATCCGATGCAGGAGGCGCTACTCGAGGTCGATACGTTTCAATGTGCCTATTGCGCGTCGGGCATGGCCCTAACCGGCGTCGCACTGCTGGCGAAGAAGCCCCGGCCGAGCGACGATGAGAACATTCGTTTCATGGTTGGCAATTGGCACGGTGCCCGGGCTCAGCGGCTAGGTGGAAGTGGGTCAAAACGTGCGCACGGTGCTCACCCAGGCGATCGCCGAGGAACTGCCCGTCGCACTCGCCTCAATCTAGATGGTGCTGGGCGACACCTCGCTGGTCCCATGGGACGAGGGCACCGCGGGCAGCCGCAGCACGCCGGACATGGTGCCGCAAATCCGCAAGGTCGCGGCCGCCGCCCGCGAGGCCCTCATCGATTTGGCGGCAAGGAAGTGGGGCGTCGAACGTACGACACTCACGGCGACCGAGGGACAAATCGTCCATTCGAACTCCGGGCGATCGCTCGGCTACGGCGAACCCACCCAAGGCGAAAAGCTCGCCCTTGATGTTTTCGATGCCGTCGCACTGATCGAGACCACGCGCTGGCGCGTGATGGGGACAGCCGTGTCCAAAGTGGACGGGCCCGGCCATGTCACTGGCCAACACTCCCACCCTTCCGAAGCAAACCGGCCCGGGATGCGCCATGCCCGCGTGTTGCGGGCCCGAGCTTATGGGGCCACGCTGGTCTCGCTGGAGGCTCGCGCCGCGGAGGCGATGCCAGGCGTCAAGGTCGTGCGCGACGGAGACTTCGTCGGAGTGACGACGTCCACCGGACAGGCCGCCGCGCAAGCCTCGGACGCTCTGCGGGCAGAATGGAAGACCTCGCCCCAGGTGTCCGAACACGATCTGTGGGCCCATCTTCGCCGAACAGCGCGCAATGTCCCGCGGACTCCGCCGACCCCATCCGCCGGGGAATTGCGAGGAACCTACACGGTGGCGTAAATCGCCCACGCCCCGCTCGAGCCTCGCGCCGCGGTGGCCGAGTGGATCAACGGGAAGCTAACGGGGTGGACCGGCACGCAGCGACCTTTCGGCGTGCGCAGCGACGTGGCCCGAGCGCTCGATTTACCCAAGAAAAACGTCCGCGTCATGGTCCCCGGCACGGGCTCGGGCTAAGGCGGGAAACACTCCGGGGAGGCGGCAATCGAAGCCGCCCGCCTCGCCCGCGCGACCGGAGAGGCAGTGAAGCTGGTCTGGACCCGCGAGGAGAAATTCACGTGGGCGTATTTTCGGCCGGCCGGCGTGATCGATGTGGCGGGCGTGGTCGATGCGAGCAGCCGCCTCATCCGCTGGGAGCACCGTAACACCAACTCGGGCAACGCCGCCATCCGGGCTCTTTACGATGTTTCAGATCGCACGGAAACATACCACGCGGCGCAGACCCCGTTGCGACAGGGTTCGTACCGTGGGCTGGCGGGTACGGCGAATCACTTCGCGCGCGATACCCATATCGATGAACAGGCGCGGGCGTTGCAGCTCGATCCCCCGAGTTTCGGCTACGCAACCTGAAGAATCCGCGGGCCCGCGCGGTGCTCGAAACGGCGGCGAAATGCTTCGGCTGGCCCCAACGCGCTCCAGGCAACGCCAGCCGGGGCGCCGGCCTGGCCGTCGGATCCGACAAGGGCGGCTACGTCGCGACGTGCACGGAGGTGAGCATCGACCGGACCACGCACCGACTGCAGGTCGTGCGGGTAGTGGAGGCCTTCGAATGCGGAGCCGTCCTCAATCCCGACCAGCTCAGGAACCAGGTGGAGGGCTGCATCGTCCAGAGCCTGGATGGCGCCCTGTTTGAAGCGATCCACTTTCAAAACGGCCGGATCCTGAACCCACGTTTCTCGCAGTACCGGGTGCCACGTTTCAGCAACCCACCCGCCATCGAGGTCATGCTGCCCGATCGCAAGGACCTCCCGTCGGTCGGCGCCGGGGAGGCTCCGATCGCGTGCATCGCACCCGCTGTGGGCAGCGCGATCTTCGACGCGACCGGCGTGCGCCCGAGATCGCTTCCCCTCGCGCCCAACGGCCTGCGCCCGGTCTGAAGAAAGCCACGCCCTCCTTTGGATCGTGCCTCCCCGCCGGCCCGCCCCACACCCTTCGTTCGTTGCCGTCTCGGCCAACCGGCGGCTTTTGCCGCGCCCGCGGAAACTCCTCGCTTCCCCCGCGTCCCTTACTTCCAGATTCTTCCGTCCCCGCATGCGCCCCACCCTGCTCCTCCTTGTCGTCTCGCTCGCCCCAACCCTGCTCCCGAGTCAGGTCCCATCGGCCCCGCCCAAGCAAATCCCTCCCCCGGGTCTGACCCTGGCGGACAGCGATCGCGCCGAACTCACCGCCGGCGCCGCTTCCCTGCGCCATGAGTTGGACGCCCTCGCGAGCACCTTGGCCGCCAACCCGCGGCTCTTGGCCTTGCTCCCGGACGTGGAAATTTTTCATAAGGCCGTCGACTGGGCGTTGCGTTACGACGAGTTCATGGCGTCCAAGGAAATCGCCTACGCGCGCCGGCTGCTGGCCCAGGGCCAGGAGCGGATCGCGCAACTGCGGGGCGGCCACGCGCCGTGGCTTGAGGCCCCGGGTCTGGCGCTGCGGGGCTACCGCTCGAAGCTCGATGGCTCGATCCAGCCCTACGGCGTCTTCGTGCCGGCGTCCGGGCCGCGACCGCCCGCCGAAAGCCCGCTCATGGTCTGGCTGCTCGGTCGCGGCGAGAAACGCACCGAACTCGCCTTCCTCGCCGAGCGCGAGGCCGGGCCGCCGCACCTCACCCCGCGGAATGTGCTCACCCTCGTGCCCTACGGCCGTTTCTGCAACGCGACCAAATTTGCCGGGGAAGTCGATGTGATGGAAGCCCTCGCCGCCGTGCGGACGCACTACCGGATCGATGGGCAACGCATCGCGGTGGCCGGATTTTCGATGGGGGGCGGCAGCACGTGGCACCTCGCCACCCATTATCCCGGACTGTGGGCCACGGCGTTTCCCGGCGCCGGGTTTGCGGAGACCGCGGTCTTCACCCAGGCCCTCGCGCCCGGCAAGGAGCCGCGGCCAGAGTGGGAACAACGCCTCTGGCGCCTCTACGACGCGACGCTCTATGCCGGCAACCTCTACAACGTGCCGACGGTCGCCTACAGCGGCGAAATCGACAAACAAAAGCAGGCCGCGGACATCATGACGAAGTATCTCGCCAAGGAGGATTTGCCGCTGCGCCACCTCATTGGGCCACAGACCGCCCACAAATACCATCCCGACACCAAGATTGAACTCACCGCGCTGCTCGATGACGCCCTGGCCCGCGGCCGGCCGACGCTTCCCTCTGAAATCCACTTCACCACCTACACGCTGCGGTACGCCGACTCCGCCTGGGTGCACGTCGAAGGCCTCGCCCGCCATTGGGAACGCGCGGACGTGCGCGCCCGCCTGAGTGACGATCACCGCACCATCACGGCAGAGACCAGGAATGTCACCCGTCTCGCCTTCAACGGGCTCTCTCCGTCGAGTGTCATTCTCGACGGTCAGCGCGTCGCGCTGAGCGGCAACACCGCGTCCGCATTCGCCCGGCGCGACGGGCAGTGGCAGCAGGCGTCTCCCGACAACGCCGTGCGCAAACGCCCCGGTCTCACCGGCCCGATCAACGACGCCTTCATGGATTCCTTCCTGTTCGTGCGCCCAAGCGGTCGCCCGCTCAAGCCGGAGCTCGATGCCTGGGTCGAAAGCGAGCTCACCGCAGCGCGGCATCTCTGGCGCGACGTCTACCGCGGCGAGGCCCGGGTGACAGCGGACCGCGCGGTCACCGATCGCGACATCGCCGACCACAATCTCATCCTCTGGGGCGATCCGTCTTCGAATGCGGTCCTCGCAAGAATCATCAAGCAATTGCCGCTGCAATGGGACGCCAAGGTGCTCACGTTTCGCGGCCAGTCGTACGAACCCGCCCGTTACGCCCCCATCCTGATTTTTCCCAATCCGCTGAATCCCCGGCGCTATGTCGTATTGAACAGCGGCCTCGACTTCCGCGCCGAGGGTTCGGCCAACAACGCGCTGCAAACCCCGAAGCTTCCGGACTGGGCGATGGTCGACCTGCGCACGCCGCCCAACTGGCGCTGGCCCGGCAAAATCGTCGCCGCCGGGTTCTTCGATGAGGAATGGCAGTGAAGCCAAATGGGGAACTCAGGAAATCAGAGCCAAGCTCCACCTTCATTTCCCACCTTTCCGGCTTTCCACATTTCCCGATCAATCAATGGGGAAAGCCGGACAGGTCGGAAACAATCCCAGCATACTTTTTCCCCTCGACTGATCGTCCCTCGTCCCATGCGACTCACCTTACTCTTTCTCGCCCTCGCTTCCGCCGTCCTGGCCGCATCGACCCCACCGCCCCCCGCCAAGCGACTGCCGCCCGCGGGGATCGCGATTCCCGCCGAGGCCCGCGCGGAGCTCACCGCTGGCGCGGCGGCCCTGCGGGCTGAAATTGATGCGACCGCGCGTGAACTCGCTGCTGCGCAAAAACAGCGCCTCGCCGCCCTGGTCCCGGATGTGGAGATTTTCCACAAGGCCGTCGACTGGGCACTGCGTTACGACGAGTTCATGGCGGCCAAGGAGATCGCCCACGCGCGCCGGATGCTGGCGACCGGACGCGAGCGAGTCGGTCAGCTCCGCTCCGGCCGGGCGCCGTGGCTCGACGCGACCGGCCTCGTTCTGCGGGGTTATTGCTCGCGGCTCGACGGCTCGATCCAGCCCTACGGACTGCTGGTGCCGGCAGGGGTAAAGCGCGAGCAGCCCAACCGCCTGCTGGTCTGGCTGCTCGGCCGGGGCGAGAAGCGCACCGAACTCGCCTTCCTGGCCGAACGCGAGGCGGGTCCGCCGCAGATCGTCCCGCGCGACACCCTGGTGCTCGTGCCCTACGGCCGGTTCTGCAACGCCACCAAGTTTGCCGGCGAGGTCGATGTGTTCGAGGCGATGACCTCCCTGCGCACGACCTATCACGTCGATGACGAACGGGTCGCCGTGGCCGGATTCTCGATGGGTGGTGCGAGCACGTGGCACCTGGCAACGCATTTTCCCGGTATCTGGGTCGCCGCCTCGCCCGGGGCGGGTTTCGCCGAGACGGCGGTGTACAACAAGGCTCTGGCCCCGGGCAAACCTTCGCGCACGCCCTGGGAGCAGACGCTGTGGCGCTGGTACGACGCCACCGGTTACGCCGCCAATCTCAGTAATTTTCCCCTCATCGCCTATAGCGGGGAGATCGACCCGCAAAAACAATCGGCCGATCTCATGGAGGCGGCCATGGCCAAGGAAGGACTCAAACTTGAGCGATTGATCGGCCCCAAGACCGCGCACAAATACCACCCGGATTCGCGCGCCGCCCTGATCGCGCGGCTCGACACCCTGCTCGATGCGGGCCGCGCGTCGGCGCCGAAGGAGGAGCACCTCACGACCTACACGCTCCGCTACGCCGAATCCGCCCGCATTCGCCTCCTGGAAATGGAAAAATCGTGGGAACGGGCCGACATCCATCTCAAGTTTCCCACCCCCGATCGCGTGGAGGCGTCGACCCGGAATGTCGGCGTGTTCACGCTCCGGTGGGCGGGCGACCCCGTAAGCTCTGTCGCCATCGACGGCCAGGACGTCGCTCTCGGCGACCTGCGATCCCCCCACTGGTTCACCAAGGAAGACGGACGCTGGCAGTTCAAGGACGGCAGGTTTGCCGTCGCACGCTGGGGCGGTAATCGCCGCAAGGTGCCCGGCCTGAGCGGGCCGATCGACGATGCCTTCATGGCCCCGTTTCTCTTCGTGCGACCGACTGGACAACCCCTGAACGCGGCCCTCGGACGATGGACGGCGGGCGAGCTGGCCCACGCCACCAAGATGTGGCGCGACATCTTCCGCGCCGACGCACCGATCAAGGACGACACCGCGGTGACCGCCGACGATCTCGCGCAAAAGAACCTCATCCTCTGGGGCGACGCCTCCTCCAACCGGATCATCGCAAACGTGCTCGCGACCGGAAAGCTCCCGTTGTCCTGGACGGCGGATACGCTCATGTTTCGTGGCAAGTCGTACGCCGCCGCCCACCACGCGCCAGTGCTCGTCTTCCCCAACCCCCTCAGCGCCCGGGCCCGCTACGTTGTGCTCAACAGCGGCATCGATTTTCGTGACGAGGCGTACGGCACGAATTCCCTGCAGACGCCGAAGCTGCCCGATTTTGCTCTCGTGGACCTGCGCGAGCCCCCGGGGGCCCGCTGGCCGGGGAAGATCGTCGAGGCCGGTTTCTTCGATGAGGCATGGAAATGAGATCGAATGTGGAAAGCCGGAAGTTCCGGAACCATACCGATGCTCTCAAAATTCCCGGTTTGCAGAATTTCATTTTCTCCTTTCCGGCTTTCCACATTTCGCCGTTGGCCGCACTGCTGAACCGTCATCGATGAGACTGACCTCCGTTCTGTTCCTCAGCATCGCCTGCCTTCCCGCGGCCGCCCCCGTCGAAGATCCGGTCGCCCGCGCCGCGTTGCCGGAATACCAGATCATCCCCGCCGCGCGGCCGGCGGAACTCACGCCCGCCGCTCCGGTGGATCCCGAGTCCTTCCGGCGCTGGACGCGTTCCCAGGGCGACAACGGGGCCCGGCGTTATTCGGCGCTGAAGCAGATCACGCGGGACAACGTCCGGGACCTGGCGGTCGCGTGGACGTACCACAGCGGGGACGGCGCCACCAACGTGCAATGCACCCCGATCATCGTCGACGGTCTGCTCTACGCCCCGACGCCTGGGCGCGCCATCGTGGCGATCGATGCCGCCACCGGCGTTGAACGCTGGCGGCGGCCGCTGCCACCCGTCCAGCGCGTTCGCCTCCAAGACGCGCCCGCCCGGCGCGGTCTCGTCTACTGGCCGGGCGACCGCGAGAACGCGCCGCGCCTCCTCTTCGGGGCCGGCGACTGGATCTACGCGGCCGACCCCAAGACCGGGGCGCCCCTCGCCGGGTTTGGCGAAGCCGGGCGCACCCCCATTCCCACGGGTGCCACCGCGAGCGGCGCAGTCTATGAGCACGTCTACGTCACCTGCGGCCTGCTGGGCGACGCCTACGGTTACGACGTGCGCACGGGCAAACCACTTTGGAGGTTTCACTCCGTCGCTCGCGGCGACGAATTCGGGGCCGACACCTGGGACGGACCGCAACAGGGAGCCAACGGCTGGAGCGGCCTCTCGCTCGACGACGCCCGCGGCATCGCCTTCATCGCTTTCGGTGCGGCGCGGCCCGACATGATCGGCGTGGGCCGCCACGGGGACAATCTCTTCAGCGATTGCGTGGTCGCCCTCGACGTGCGGACCGGCCGGCGCCGGTGGCACTTCCAGGACGTGCGGCACGACATCTGGGATCTCGACGTGTGTGCGCCCCCCAATCTCGTGACGCTAGTGCGTGACGGCCGGCGCATCGATGCCGTCACCGGCGTCTCCAAATCGGGCCATCTCACGCTACTCGATCGCGTGAGCGGCAAACCGATCTTCCCCTGGCGGCTGCGCCGGGCGCCCGTCTCGAAGCTTCCCGGCGAACGCACGTCGCCCTACCAGCCCGACCCGGAGTTGCCCGAGCCGATTACCCACATGGAATTCAACCCGGCCGACATCACCGATCGCACACCCGAGGCGCACGATTTCGTGCAGAAGATCGTGGAGAAATCGACCTACGGATTCTTCCAGCCCTTCACCGAGGGTGTGCCCAATCTCTACATCGGATCGCGCGGCGGCGCCGAGTGGTCGGGGGCCGCGATCGATGTCCCGACCGGCCGGCTCTACGTCACCTCCAACCGCTGGGTATCCAGAGTCACCGTACTCACCAACGAGGACCGCGAACGCGATCCGCGCTTTCCCGCCTCCGCCGGCGAGCGGCACTACCAACTGCACTGCGCCGCCTGCCACGGGCCGAATCGCGGCGGCCTCGGGATCGCCCCTCCCCTCTACGGCCTCAAGCATCGCCTCACCGACGCCGACGTGCTGGCGCAATTGAAGACCGGCAAGGGCGCAATGCCGCCCAACCTGATCCTGACGGACGCGGAGAAGCAGGATCTCCTCGACTACCTCTTCCGTCGCCACCAGCCGCCGTCGCGCCAGCCGGCGGCCGATCCCTCGGGAGATGACCGCCCGCAGTACATGTTCGACGGGTTCCAGTTTCTCGTGGACCACGAGGGTTATCCGGGGATCAAGCCGCCGTGGGGCCTGCTGAATTGCTACGATCTCAACACCGGCAAGGTCCTCTGGCGCTCGCCACTCGGGGAGCACGAGAAACTGACCCAGCAGGGCGTGCCCAAGACCGGCAGGCACAACCTGGGGGGCGCGAGCGTCACCGCTGGCGGCCTCGTGTTTGTCGCCGGCACGGCCGACGAAAAACTCCGCGCCTTCGACGCCGACACCGGAGCCGAACTCTGGTCGGCCAAGTTGCCGTTCGCCGGCACCGCGGCGCCCGCGATCTATGAGGTTGGCGGGCGGCAATACGTCGTCATCACGGCGACCGGCGGCGGTCGCGTGGGCGGTCCGTCCGGCCCGGGCGATGCCTACGTCGCCTTCGCGTTGAAAAACTGAAGCCCGCGGCGGCGCATCCCCCCGACCCGCGAAGATCCACTCCGGTCAGGAACATCCCATCCGTTGACCGTCGTTTCACCGCGCGTTATACCAACCGCCTTTGGGTTTTGGATTTTTGGTGGGGCGCGGACTCCGCTCCGCGCCCAGGTCACCGACCCTGTTTCATCACGATCTTCCGGCGGCGAAGGGACTCGCCGCCCTACCCATGCGTCGCCGATGGAAAACCCCAATGCCAAGGGATTTTGGCACTAGCGCGGGCCGCGGCGCAGGTCCGCCGCCCGCTCGAAATGTTCCAGGGCCTCGCGATTGCGTCCAAGGGAGCGCAGCACCTGGGCGAAGTGGTCGTGCACTTCGGCTGATTTTGGGTTGAGGCGCAACGCCGTCTCAAACGGCGCGACTGCCTCGGCCAGTTGGCCGCCATTCACCCGCGCGACGGCGAGCCGGGCGAACACCTCGGCGTCGTCGGGGCGGAGGCGGGCCGCCTGTTCGAACTGGGTCGCCGCCTCCGCCCAGCGCGCGGCCGCCAGCAGCGCGTTGCCCAGATTGACGCGGGCCGGGGCAAAATCGGGGGAGAGGCGCAGGGCCTGCTCGAATTCCGCCACGGCCTCACCCCCGCGGCCGAGCTGTGCCAGCGCGGTGCCGAGATTCTGATGCGCCTCGGCCGATCGCGGCGCAATTTCCGCCGCCCGCGCAAAATGCGCCAGCGCGTCCTCCGTGCGGCCAAGAATCACGAGTGAGCGCCCGAAGCAGCCGCGAATCCCCGCGTGGTCCGGACTCTTCTGGACCGCCTGTTCCAGATACGGCAGCCCCTCGGCCGGCCGTCCCATCAGCACCAAATCGTAGCCCACATTCGCGAGGGCATCGGGGAAATACGGCTTGAGCCGCAGCGCCTCGCGATGCCGCGCCAGCGCCGCATCGATCCGCCCCTGCGTGCGGAGCGCATTCCCGAGGTTGTTCAGGGCCGAGGCATTCTTGGGCTCAATCCGGAGCGCAGTCTGAAAACACTCGATTGCCGCCTGCGTCTGCCCGGCCTCCGCCAGTTCCGCCCCGAGGTTGTCGTGCGCGGTGGCGTATTCGGAATCAAGTTCCAAGGCGCGGCGATAACTCGCCTGGGCCTCGGCCGGCCGCCCCACGGCGCGTTGCGCGCTGCCGAGGTTGTTGTGTATCTCGGCCCGGAGCGGCGCAAGTGCGACCGCCCGCTCCAGGGCCGCCAACGCCTCGGCCGGCCGGCCGGTGAGCAGGAGCGCGCCCCCGAGATCGTTGTAGGCGTCGACATCGTCCGGCTTGATGCGGATGACGTGAGTGAACGTCGCAATGCCCTCGTCGAGCTTGCCGTTCTGCACCAGGGTGCCGCCGAGATTGAGCCATGCCATGATGGCCTGCGGATTGCGGGCAAGCGTCGCGCGCCAGAGCGCCTCGTTGTTCACGTACTCGGTGGACTCGCGCCAGGACAGCGCCCCCAGGACGACAAGCAGCACGCCCCCGGTCACGGCCGCGAACCGGCGCCCGCCGCGGGCGAGGGCCGCGCCGACCAGTGCCAGCGGTCCCATGCTCGCGAGGTATTGAAAGTGATCGCCGACAAACGAGTAGCGGAAGAAGTAGACACTGAAGAAGCCGAGCACCGGGAAGAGGAGGGCGACGAAGAAGGCCGCAGCGAAGAAGATCCCGGCGCACGCGGGCCAGCGGAGACGCAGGCGCCAGAGCGCGGCGAAACCGGCCCCGACGGCCACGAGCGGGGCAAACGCCAGCGCGCTGCCCGCGCTGATTTGCCAGCGCGGATAGATGAAGATGAGCGGCTCCGGCCAGGCGAGTTTGCCGAGGTAAAACCAGATCACCCGGCCGGCGATGACGAGGCGCTCGGGCAGGGTCTGATTCCATTCGGGGCCAAGGGCGCCGGAATGATGCTTCTGCTCCCAGATGGTCCAGCCGGCCGCGAGCGCCGACAGGGCAAAGAAAGGGGCCAGCGGCAGCAGATCCCGCCAGTCGACCCGGCGGCGCATCCACCAGGCACAGAGCGCAAGGGCCACCGGGAGCATGACCGTCGAGGGCTTGCTCAGGATGGCGAGCCCCGCGCAGAGCAGGGCGAGGGCGTAAGGCGCCCGGCCTTTGTAGGGCGTCACCTGGGTGACGCCTGAGGCCGGACCAAGGTCCGGCCCTACAGCAAGACAGCTCCTGCAATCCTCCAGCCAGCGAACATAAAATCCGATTGCGGCGAGGAAGAAGACGGCCGACTGGGTGTTCTTGAGTTCGCAGATCCAGGCGACGGATTCGACCTGCACGGGGTGGAGCGCCCAAAGCGCGGCGCCGAGCCAGGCCCCGGGGACACGCAATTGCCGCAGGACCCGCCAGAGCAGCACGGCCGCCGCGGCGTGCCAGAGGAGCGTCACCACCCGGTAGCCCAGGGGTTCCAGCCCCCACAAGGCGTGCTGCACCCAGAAATTGGTCAGCACGAGCGGAAAGTAATTCGCGCGCGCCGTCGTCCAGATTTCCTTCAGCCCCAGCGGACCGATGATGGTCGGATTGGCCGTGATGTGGAGATCGTCGTCCCAGAGAAAATCTCCGCGCAGAGAGAGCGCATACGCGGCCACCACGACCACGACCAAGGCGAGGGCCGGGACGACGGACGGGCGCAACCAGGAACGAGGCGAAAACGACACGCGCCAAGCTCAGGACTCAGGGCATGGAGTTCAAGCGGGGAACGCAGCGCGGTCCCGCGGGAAGCCGGCCACCGGCGTGCTGGCGCGCCCACCCCGCAACGCGGCAGATAATAGCAATCGCCTTTGGATATTGGACTTTGGGTCGGGCGTGGACTCCGCTCCGCGCCGGCGCCACCGATCGAGTTTCATCACGCTCTTGCGGCGGCGAAGGGACTCGCCGCCCTACCCATGCGTCGCCGATGGAGAGTCCAAACGACAGGTGATGTTGGCAGATGCGGCTTGTCTCCAAGACGCTCGACCGGCAAGCGAACCGGCCGAAACGCGTTGGGGTCAACGCGCTCCACCGTTCCGTGGCCTGCTTCGTGGCGAGAGGAGAAACGATTCTCTACGGCCACGTATCGGATCAGAAGGTACCCTTCACGCCGAAGACCCAGTTGGCCCCGTATTCCTGGTATTGCCGCAGCGTGCGGGACTGACCCTCGACGAGGTCGGGGGGAGTGTCGAACCAGCGCAGGGGCACGCGGGTGATGTTCCGGCCCTGCGCGTAGAGCGACACCACCGAGGTGAGACGCCAATTCAGCGAGGTGTCGAACTGGGCCACGGCCTCCCGGAAACGGCCGTAGTTCCCGTCGGCCCGCACGTCGGTCCACACGCCACCGATCGAGCCATTGAACCGCCGGTAAGCGTAACCGAGGCGGCCGGAGAGGCGATGGGGCGCGAGACCGTTGCGGCGCTGGCTCGCATAGGTGCGCGCGTACGACACGTTCACGCTCGTGCCGCGAAGTAGCGCCGGCAGGAAACCCAGGGTCTGGTTGTAGGAGATGTCCAGGTTGCGAAAGCGGCGATCCTCCGCGCTGTTCCGGGTCGAACGGAACGTGTAGTTCGCATACTCCTCATCCTCGACGCCGAACTCCGAGGCGGTGTAGTCGTAGGTTTCACGGAGGTTGCGAATGTCGTTTTGCGCCACCGCCACGGTCAGTTGGCCGGGCGCCTTGTTGCCAAAATAGTACGCCAGGCGGGCCTGGTAGTTGTTCGAATGTTCCGGTTTCAGGCCGGCGTTCGGCGAGTCCACCCGTTGCACATCCTCCTGGATGCTCCAGAGCCCCGTGAGGCTGTCGATTGGCGGACGCGAGATCGCCTTGTTGGCCCCCGCCTGGAACTCGAAGTTCGGCGTGATCCGGTACTTGGCGAGGACGGACGGGAAGACGTTGTAGTATTCCGAGTGGCGGGCGACGCGCGGCTGGCTGAAGAACTGGTACTGGAGGCCCGCATACGACGTGGCGCGGCCTGCGGCGTTGGTTGGATAACCCGCGGCGATGATCTCGCTGCGAAAGCGCGGATTGAATTCCATGAATCGATTCTGCGTCTCCTCGACCCGCACGCCCCCGCGCAACGTCAGCTTCGGCGTCACCCGCACATCGGCCTGGCCGTACCCGGCTGTGATCCTCTGCCGGAAATCGCGTTTGTTCGCGACAAACGCATTGTAGTAATTGTCGGGCGTGGCGGCGCGGACGAACAACTCCGGGTGCTCGAGGAAGAGCTGGCCGATGCGCAGCCGGTCGGCGCGCGGCAGGTTGCCCGTGACGCCGTCGAGGTTGGTGAAGGTCAGCGCGTTGGTGGTCCCGGTCTCAAACTCGTGCGGCGCGATCAAGCCCAGATTGGCCCAGTTGCCGCTCGTCGTGAAGGTCGGGGCGCCGGTGGTCGCATTGGAGCCCGTGAGCACGTCGCCGCCGGGGCCGATGTAACGCCAGAGATTCCAGGGCGTGATGGCGTTGTTCTTGCGCGACTCCTCGTTCCATTTTCCGCCGAACTTCACGACCGTCGGAAAATCACGGAACCACGGCAGCACCCAGCGGGCGTTGGCCTGGCCGCTCCAGATTTCCGTGGCCCACTTGCTGTCGGTGCTCTCGACGCGCGTGCCGCCGGTCCAGTTCCGCAGGTCAAACGGATCCGGACCGCTCACCTGCCGGATGGTCCATTCATGGGAGTCGAGGCTGGGCCGCGTCGCCACCCAGTCCATGGGCAGCGCGAGCGCCTCCGCGCGGGAAAAACCGCGATTGAGCGAGACGTACTTGTTGACCGCGCGGGAGAAGGCAAAAGCGCCGTCGACGGTCACCTGATCCAGCTTGTATTCGAACTTGGGAGAAAACGTCCGCGTGAGGGTCTCGGCCGCGGACGTGCCGCCGCCGTTGTTGAGGGCGGGGACGGTGTTGTTGGAGGCGCGACGGGTGCTGACCGTGAGGAGCCCGTCGCCCCCGACCCGGGAGCGGCCGTTGTTCACGTTGGCGTTGCTGTTGGCGGCCACGAAGGCGAAATTCCGGTTCCAGAACTCACCCTCGACGTACGTGTACACGGCGTTGAACGACAGCACCAGGCGGCGCGTCGCCTTGAAGTCGGCGGCGAGCGAAACCGCCTCCTTGAAGATGACCTTCGGGCCGTCCTTGAAATCGATTTGCCGGATGACGATCGGGCGCGGGTCGGCGGCGGTCGCGTTCCGGTTGTAATCCTGGGTGAACGAGTACTGCTCGGTGTACGAGTTGGCGCGGCTGGCGGTGAGCATGAGGCCGAGGCGCTGGTTCAGAAATGACTCGGAATACTCGAGCGAGTAATTCGGCTTGAACTTGTAGGCCAGATTCTCGGCGGGGCCCATCGTCTTCCGCAGGTGAAATTCCTCGGCGTTGAAATTGAGGCCGAAGTTGAAACCGATGCGGCGACCCTTGCGGTCGAACGCGCGGCGCGTCTTCATGTTGATCGTGCCGGAGGGCGAGTCGGCATCCGATTCGGCGCTGGTGGTGCGGCTGATTTCGATGGATTCGACTCCGATGATCAGGATGGTTTCGAAGCTCGTGGCGCGCGAAGCATCGCCGCCCCCGCGGTTGGAGTCCGCGCTCGCAGTACGAATGCCGTCGAGCGACACACCCACATACTGGCCGTCCATACCGCCGAGCCGCGGCCCGCGGGCTTCGGATTCGACATAGTCGATATCGACGCCCGGCAGGTACTTGAGGAACTCGCCCATGTTACCATCGGTGATGTCGCCGAAGATGTCGGACGAGACGGACGTTGTGATGTCCAGGTTGCGGCGCTGATCCATGATGGCCTTGGCGTTGCCCTCGCGCTCGCTCGAGACGGTGAAGGCCGAAAGTTTCACGACCCCGTCCTTCGCGGCGGGACCGGCAGCCGCGCTGGTGAGGTTGATTTCGCGCATCGCACTCCGACCGGCGGTCACGGTAAAGGTCTCCCTCACGGGGTTGTAACCGGTGTAGGACACGGCGAGGGTCGTGTCGCCTGGGGCGACCTGGGCGAAGCGGAAGGACCCGTCGCTCTCCGTGAAGGCGACCAGGGTCGTGCCCGCCAGACGAACCTCGGCGTTGCGAACATATTCCTGGGTGACGGGGTTGTAAACCCGGCCGGCAACGGTGCCGTTCGCGGCATCTTGCGCGCAAGCGAGCGGGGCGGTGGCGATCAGGCAGCAGGCTCCGAGCACCAGCCGGCACAACGGGGAGTTCATGGTGGAAGTGGAGGTGAAAGCGGGCCGGCAGGCCAAGGGCCAGGGAACCGGCAAACGCGGGCCGATGGTGCCCACGAGCAGAGGTTTCCCGCAACGCATTTGTTGCCGGAACGCAGGTCCGCCAAGAAAGAGCGCCGGCCCGAGGGCCGGCGCGTACTCACCGCGTCTCGGAGATAGCGGCCTAGAACTGGCCCTTCACGCCGAAGACCCAATTGGCCCCGTATTCCTCGAGCTGGCGCAGGTAGCCATTCTCGCCCTGGACGGAGTCCGGGGGCGACTGGTACCAGCGGTCCACCATGTTGGTGATGTTGCGCCCCTGCACGTAAAGGGAGGCATAGCGGCTCAGGCGCCAACTGAGGGTGAGGTCAAACTTGGTGATCGCGCCGAAGTAGCGGCCATAGTTGCTGCTCTCCGGCTTGGCGTCGGCCCAGATCATGCCGAAGGTGCCATTGAAGCGCTTGTAGGCGTAGCCGAGGCGCGACGAGATGCGGTGGGGTGCCAGGCCGGAACGGCGCTGGTTCGCATAGGAGCGGGAGTAGTTGAACGAAAAATTGATGCCTCGCAGATACTCGCTGGGCAGGAAGCCGAGCGTGCGGTTGAACGCAAAGTCCAGGTTCCGGTAGCGTTGGACTTCGGCGCTGTTGGTCTTCGAACGGATCGTAAAGTTGCTGAAGTCGGGATCGTCGATGCCGAACTCCGAGGCCGAGAAGTCGAAGACCTGCACAAAATTTCGGGAGTTTACCTGCGACAGGGAGAGCGTCATCTGGCCCGGGGACCGGCCCCCGAAGTAGTAGGCGAGTCGCGTCTGGAATTTCTTGTGGTACTCCGGCAGCAGCGCGCGATTCGGCACCGTGATGCGCTGGGCGTTTTCATCGATGGCGAAGATGCCGGTCAGATCGTCGATGGCCGGGCGACCGATCGCCTTGTTCCAGCCCGCCTGCCAGTCGAAGTTCTGGCGAATCTGATACTTCACCACCACCGAGGGGAACCAGTCCTGTTCATTCGATTTCCGCACCGCCTTCGGCTGGCTCATGTATTGATACTGCATGCCCTCGATCGTCCGGGGCCGGCCGGCGCTGGTTCCGGGGGCATTCACGGCGTAACCCGCCGCGATGACATCGTTGCGACTCAACGGGGCGAACTCGCGAAACTTGTCGCGCGTCTCCTCCATCCGCAGGCCGAAGCGCGTCTGCAGGCGGGAGGTGAGCCGGACATCCGCCTGGGCGTACCCGGCCGAGACCGTCTCCTGGAAGTCGCGCGCATTGACGATGTAGGCGGTATAGAAGTCCTCGGGACGGCTGGTGTTGACCCACTGGTCGGGCTGCGCGCGGTAGAGTTGGGCGATGGCATTGCGGCTCACGCGCGGCGGTACACCCTGCACCCCGTTGAGGTTGTAAATCGTCATCACGCCCGTGCGACCGTTCTCGAACGGATTGGAGGAGACGAACTGCGGCCCGAGATTCGCCCAGTTGCCCACGGTGGCATTCTCGAAGGCCCCCGTCGTCGGGTTGACCCGGATCGTGTTGCCGCCGGGGCCGGTGTAGGCCCAGATGCCGACGTTGCCGTGATCGTTGTTGTCGCGGCTTTCCTCGTCCCATTTGCCGCCAAACTTCAGCGCGGTGGGAAACCGCTGCATGAACGGCACCACCCAGCGGGCGTTGAGCTTGCCGGTCCACTTTTCGGTCACCCAGGTGCGATCGATGTTGGTGATCCGGGTGCCACCGGCGCGGGCATCGGTGCTGGTGAAGCTGCGCAGGTCGAACCAGTCGTTGCCGGTGGTCTGCTTGATGACCCACTCGGCGGCACGCGGGCTGGAACGCGTCGCGATCCAACTGCTGGGCACCCCGCCGCCCTCGTTGGTGGAGAACCCGCGCTCGATCGCCTCGTAATTGTTCTTGGAGTTCGACACCGCCGCGGCGCCGTCGATGACCCAACTGCCCGCCTTGTACTCGAAGCGCGGGGAAAACTGGCGGGTGTAGGTGAGCTTCGCGGCGGAGCCGCCGCCATTGTTGAGCGTTGCGACGTTGTGCACGGTACCCGAGGGGGCCCGGGTGGCGATCACGGTGGTGACACCGTCGCCGTCCACCCGCGACCGGCCGTTGTTCACGTTGGCGTTGTCGTTGGCCGCCACGAAGGTGAAGTTCCGGTTCCAAAACTCGCCGTCGTAATAGCTGTAGACCATGTTCACCGACAGCGTCAGGCGGGAGGTCGCCTTCCAGTCCGCGGTGAGCAGGAGCGCATCCTTCCGAATCCACTTCGGGCCGTCCTTGAAGTCGATCTGCCGGACCACCATGGGCCGCGGATCGGCCGCGGTCGGATGCGCGTTGTAGCCGGTCACGGACATGATCTGTTCGGTGTAGGAGGTGGACTGGCTGGCGCTGAGCAGGATGCCAAAGCGCTGGTTGAAGAAGGACTCCGCGTAGTCGAAGGAGTAGTTGGGCTTCCACTTCTCCTCCTTGTAGTCGGCCGGGCCGTTCGTCTTTTTGAGCGTGAACTCCTCGCTGTTGAAGTTGACGCCGACGTTGTAGCCGATGCGCCGGCCCTTGCGGTCGAAGGCGCGCTTGGTCTTCATGTTGACCGTGCCCGCGGGGGAACTCGCGTCGTTTTCGGGGCTGGCGGTGTGGTTGATCTCGATGGAATCGATGCTCGTAATGGAAAAGCCCTCGAAACTGGTGGCGCGCGAGGCCGCTCCGCCGCCGCGGTTCGCATCGGCGCTGGCCGTGCTCATGCCGTCGAACGACACGCCGACATACTGGCCGTCCATGCCGCCGAGGCGCGGACCGCGGGGTTCGGACTCGACGTAGTCGAGATCGACGCCCGGCAGGTACTTCAGGAACTCGCCGACATTGCCGTCGGTGACGTCGCCGAAGATGTCCGACGAGACCGAGGTGGTGATGTTCATGTCGCGCCGCTGGGCCATGATGGCCTTGGCGTTGCCCTCGCGCTCGGTGGAGACGGTGAAGGCCGAGAGCTTCACGACACCGTCCTTGCCGGTCGAGGGCGACGACGCGGCCGTGCTGGTGAGGTTGATTTCGCGCACGGCGGCCTGGCCGGCGGAAACGATGAACGACTCCTTGACGGTGTCGTAGCCGGTATAGGTGATCGTGATTGCAGCGGCGCCGGGAGCCACGTTGAGGAACTCGAACGAACCATCGTTCTCGGTGTAGTCCACGCGATTGGTGCCGTCGAGGCGCACCTCGGCATTGCGCACGTACTCCTTGGAGACCGGGTTGAAGACGCGGCCCTGAATCCGGCCGGTGCCGGCAGTCTGAGCGGGGAGACAGAGGGCGGCGCCGAGCCAGGCGAAAGTCAGCGGTACAAGTTTCAGCCATCGCAGGCGCAGCAGAGTGGTTGGGATCATGGGTATTGTAGGGTTGGGGGTTAACCGGTTCGCCGGAGGTGCGCCCGAGCGGTCGGCCTCGAAAGGAGATCGGGGTTGGCAGGAAGGCGGGAGTTTCTGTCGCGCCGAAAAAGGGGGAGGAAGGGAAGGGTTGGGCTGGAAGGTGCCGACGTCGGGACCGGACCGTCAGGCCATGAAAAACGCCAGCCCGAGGGCTGGCGTGCGAGACCTGAAAACTGACAATTACGTCAGAATGTACCCTTGATGCCGAAATTCCAATTGGCGCCGTAATTCTCGTAGACGCGCACGGCTGCGCCCTGGCCCTCGATCGCGTCGGGCGGGCCCATCATCCACGTCTGGCCTCCGTTGAAGATATTGCGCCCCTGGAAAAACAGGGAGGCGTATTTGTTCAGTTTGAATTCGCCGCCAAAATCCACCTTGGTGTCGTGCAACCGGTAGCGGCCGTAGTCGGTGGCGTTGCTGCCGTCCGGGGTGTTGTCGCGCCACACCATGCCGAGGCGCCCGCGGAAGCGCCGGTAGCTGTAGCCCAGGCTGGAGGTCACGCGATGGGGCAGCAGGCCGCTGCGGCGCGCATCGACATAACTGCGCGTGTAGGAGGTGTTGATGGTGATCCCCCGCAACGCCTCGTGCGAGAACGGCAGCGACTGCGAATAGCCGAGCTCCATGCCGCGATGGCGGCGGGGATTGGCCACATTAAAGGGCGCCTGGAACTCGTAGCTGCCGAACTCCGGGTCGTTGCCGAGGCCAAACTCCTCCGCGGTGCCGCGGCGGGTTTCGCGCTGGTTCCGGATGGTGTTTTGCGTGAAGGCGATCGAGAGCTGGCCCGCCGGCTGGAAGTAATACGCCAGCCGGGTGGCGAAGTTCTTCGAGTATTCCGGCAGCAGATACGGATTGGCGGAGGTGACGAGGTGCGCGTCTTCGTTGATCAGCCAGGCGCCCGTCAGCGAGTCAACCGGGGGGCGGGAGATGGCCTGGTTGAAGCCGGCCTGGAGTTCGAGGTTGGGGCGGAGGTTATACTTCGCGCTGATCATCGGGAAGAAGTTGTCGTAGGCTCGGGTGCGCTCGACGCGCGGATTGGTGAAGTACTGGTAGGCGTAGCCGGCGATGGTGGTGGGCCGGGCGGCGGTGCTGACGGGGTAACCCGCGGCGGCGACCTCGCGGTTGGTCAGGGGATCGAATTCCTTCGCGACGTTCTCGGTCTTTTCCCAGCGCAGGCCGGTGCGCACGGACAGCTTCGACGAAAACCGGATGTCGGCCATGCCGTAGGAGGCGGTGACGGTCTGCCGGACATCGCGCTTGGGCGCGATGAGGCCGTTGTAATAATTGTCGGCGGTCGCGATGTTGACGAAGTACTCGGGATGGGCGTTGAAGAGCGCGCCGATGGCGTTGGGGTCGGCCCGCGGGATCGAGTCCGGCTGATACTCGCCCTTGGCGTTGAAGAGGCTGAGGATGTTGGATCGGCCGGTGGACCATACATTACGAGTCGGGTAGTCCGCCCACGTGCCGGTGGCCGTAAGGACCGGGGCGCCGGTGGTCGCGTTGTAGCCGGTGAGAGTGTTGCCGCCCGGCCCGATGTAGGACCAGGTGTCGTAGGCGGTCTCGTTGCCGTTGTGGCGGTTCTCCTCGTTCCACTTGCCGCCGAATTTCAACGCGAGGGGAAACATACGCAGGGGGGTAATCCAGCGGAAATCGAGCTGGCCGTTGTAGATCTCCGTCCGGGCATAGCGTCCTTCGTTGCCGGTGCGCGGGTTCTTGAAATTGGCGAGATCGAACCAGTCGGGGCCCGAAAGTTCCTGGATCTTCCATTCGTGGGAGGTGATGCCGGGGCGCGTCGCCACCCATTGGCTCTGGATACTGTTCAGGGTTTCCGTGCGGCCGTACCCCAGCTCGAGGGCCTCGTAGTTGTTGTCGGAGCGGGAATACGAGGTGATGCCCTCGACCGTGAGCGGCCCGACCTTGTATTCGAAGCGCGGCGCGGTCGTGAACGTGAAGGTACGCTTGCCGGCATTGCCGCCGGCGTGGATGACGTCCGGCCGGGTGTTGGTGGTCACCCCGTTGGTGCGCACCTCGGTGAGACTGCCGAGCGACGTTTGTCGGCCGTTGTTCACGTTGGCATTGTTGTTGGCCGCGGTGAACGTGAGTTCGCGGTTGAAGAACTCGCCCAGTGCGTAGTTGTAGATGATCGCGGTGGAGAGCACGAGGCGATCGGAGGCTTTGTAGTCGGCGGTCAGGGTGTAGGTGTCCTTCCCGATGTTCTTGGCCCCGTCCTTGAAGTTGAGCGCCGTGAGCACCATCGGCCGGGGATCGGCGGCGGTCGGAACGGTGTTGTAGGTCATGTTGTGCCGGTATTGCTCGGTGTAGGAATCCACGTGGTTTATGCTGGCGACGATGCCGAGCTTCTGGTTGAGGAACACGTCGGAGTACTCGAAGCTGTAGTTCGGCCGCGCCTTGTACTGCATGCGGCCGCTCGGGCCGTAGGTTCGCTGCAGATGAAACTCCTCCGAATTCATGTTGAGGCTGAAGTTGTAACTGATCCGCCGTCCCTTGCGCTCAAACGCCCGCCGGGTCTTCATGTTGATCGTGCCGGCCGGGGAGTCGGCATCCATGTCCGAGCTGGTGGTGCGGTGGATCTCGATCGACTCGATGCTGCTGATCGAAAACGCCTCGAAGCTCGTGGCGCGACCGAGGTCGCCGGTGCGGTTGGCATCGGCACTGGCCAGTTTCACGCCGTCGAACGACACGCCGACATATTGCGCATCCATGCCGCCGAGGCGCGGTCCGCGGGTTTCGGACTCGACGTAGTCGACGTCGACGCCGGGGAGGTATTTCAGGAACTCGCCGATATTGCCGTCGGTGACATCGCCGAAGATGTCGGAAGCGACGGAGGTGGTGATGTTCATGTTGCGCCGCTGCTCCATGATGGCCTTGGCGTTGCCCTCGCGCTCGCTGGAGACCGTGAAAGCCGACATCTGCACGACATCGCCGGGGGCCCGCCCGCCGGCCTCGGTGCTCACGAGGTTGATTTCGCGCGCCACTTTCTGACCGGCGGAGACCGTGAAGGTCTCGGTGGCGGTCTTGTAACCGGTGTAGATCACCGTGACGGTGGCCGGTCCGGCGGGCACGCCCAGGAATTCAAACGTACCGTCGCTTTCGGTCGCGGTCACCTGGTTGGTGCCCTGGAGCCGGACCTCGGCGTTACGGACATATTGCTGGGTGGCCGGATTGTAGACCCGGCCCTGGATGGTGCCGGTGCCTTGGGCCACGGCCACGAGCGACGTGGCCAGCCAGCCAAGCAGGAGGGATAGGAACCTCAGCGAACGCTGGAGGAGGAGGGGGTTCGGTTTCATGGTGGTGTTAGCTTGGTTCAGTGACAAAGAGGTCGAAAGTCTGGGGAGAGACGTGGGGATGCGAGCAAAAGTGACAGTTCGATTCGCAGCCCTCCAGAGTGGGGGAAAACCCCGGGCGCCGCTCCTCACCGTTTGTCCTGCGCTCCGCATTTACTGGGACAAAGGGGACAAAAAAGCGCCAGCCCGGGAGCGGGCGCTTTCAACAGAAAAACCGCGACGAGGGCCGGGTCAGAACTGGCCCTTCACCCCGAAAACCCAATTGGCGCCATAGTACTGGTACTGGCGCAACGAGGCATTGCGGCCTTCCACCTCACCGGGAGGAGATTCCATCCACTTCACGGGTTGCTTCGTGAGGTTGCGCCCCTGCACATAGAGCGACAGGCGCCCGTCGATTCGCCAGGTGAGCGAGGTGTCGAATTGGGTCTGCGCCGGCCGGAACTGGCCATAGTTGCTTTCGGGCCGTTGATCGATCCAGACCATGCCGATTGAACCGTTGAAGCGCCGGTAGGCGTAGCCGAGGCGCGCCGTCAGCCGGTGCGGCGCCAACCCATTCCGCCGGGCGTCCGCGTAGGCGCGGGTGTAAGCCAGGTTGACGCTGGTGCCGCGGAACGGATCCGGCAGGAAACCCAGGGTCTGTTGGTAGGCAGCCTCCAGGTTGCGGTTTCGCCGTCGGCGATCGCTGTTGCGCGTGGAGCGGAAGACATAATCCGCGTATTCCGGGTCATCGATTCCAAATTCCTCCGCCGAAAAATCATACGTCTCGCGCAGATTCGTGATCTCGAACTGCGATACCGCGACCGAAACCTGGCCCGGGCTCTGTCCGCCCCGTCCGCCGATGTAATACGCCAGCCGGGCGTCGTACTTGGTGATGTACTCGGGGAGCAGCGCCGGGTTGGGGGCGTCGACGCGCTGCGTCGCCCCGCCGGCGTCCTCGACGATGATCCACACGCCGGTGAGATTGTCGATCGGCGGGCGTCCGATCGCCTTGCTGTAGCCGGCCTGCAACTCGAAGTTGCGCAGGAGGTGGTATTTCGCGGTCACCGACGGGAACCAGTTGTCATACTCCGAGTGGCGCGTCGCCCGCGGCTTGCTCTGATACTGGTACTGCAAACCCGCGACACTCGTGGCCCGGCCGGAGGTATTGACCGGAAAACCGGCCGCGACGATCTCCTCCCGCAGGCGCGGATCCCATTCCTTGACGGTATTCTCGGTTTTTTCCCAGCGCACGCCGCCGCGCAACTGCAGTTGCGACGTGACCCGCACGTCGGCCTGGCCATACCCGGAGGTGACCGTCTGCCGGAAATCGCGCGTATTCCGATAGAAAGAATTGTAGTAATTGTCCGCCGTGCCCGCGTGGACGAACAAGTCCGGTTGGGCCAGAAACAGGCTGGCAATGCGATTCCGGTCCGCGCGCGGCGGCATGCCTTGCACACCGTTGAGGTTGACCACGGTCAGGGCGTTGGTCGTGCCGGTGTCGAAGGGATGCGGCGCGATGAATCCGAGGTTGTTCCAATTGCCGCTGGTGGTGAACGTGGGCACGTGCGTCGTCGCATTGAAACCGGTGAGCACGTCGCCCCCGGGCCCGGCATAGCGCCAGATATTCCAGGCATCGATGTTGGTGTTCTGGCGGCTCTCCTCGTTCCACTTGCCGCCAAACTTCAGTGCCGTCGGAAACTGGCGCAGGAACGGCAGCACCCAGCGGGCGTTCAACTGGCCGGTCCAAATCTCGGTCGCCCACTCGCGGCCGGAGTTTTCCACCCGCGTGCCCCCGGTGAAGCTCCCCAGGTTAAACCAGTCGGCGCCGGAGGTCTGACGGACATTCCATTCCCACGACTCGAGGCTCGGCCGGGTGGCGACCCAACTGCTGGCGACGGCGGTGGTCTCGGATTCCGAAAAGCCGCGTTCGAGGGCCTCGTAGTTGTTCAGCGAGCGGGAATAGGCGGCCGCGCCATCGAAGGTCCAGGCGTCGAGCTTGTATTCGAATTTCGGAGCAAACGTGCGGGTGTAGGTGAGCTTGGTCGACGTGCCGCCGGCGTTGTTGAGGGCGGAGACGTTGTTCACGCTGCCGCTGGCGGCGCGGGTGCCGATGACCGTGAGCAGGCCGTCACCCCCGACGCGCGAGCGACCGTTGTTCACATTGGCGTTGTCGTTGGCGGCCGTGAAATTGAAGTTCCGATTCCAGAAATCGCCCTCGGTGTAGGTGTAGATGGCGTTGAACGAGAGCACGAGCCGCCGCGTGGCCCGGAAGTCGGCCGTCATCATCAGGGCGTCCTTCAGGAGGAACTTCGGACCGTCCTTGAAATTGATATCGGTGATCAGCATCGGGCGGGGATCGGCGGCGGTCGCGTGGCGGTCGAATACATTGGTGAAGGAGTATTGCTCGGTGTAGGAATTCGCCCGGCTCGCGCTGAGCAGGATGCCCAGACGCTGGTTCAGGAAAGACTCGGAATATTCGAGCGAGAGGTTCGGCTTCGCCTTGTAGTTCATCCGCTCATTCGGTCCCCACGTCCGTTGCATCGTGAACTCCTCGGAGTTGAAGTTGACCCCGAAATTGTAGCCGAAGCGGCGGCCCTTGCGGTCGAAGGCGCGGCGCGTCTTCATGTTGATGGTGCCCGCCGGTGAGTCCGCGTCGGAGTCGGCACTGCGCGTGCGGCTGATCTCGATTGATTCAATCGAGGTGATGGAAAAGCCCTCGAAGCTCGTCGCCCGCGAAGCGTCGCCGCCACCGCGATTGGCATCCGCGCTCGCGGTCCGAATGCCGTCAAAGGCGACGCCGACGTACTGCGCCTCCATGCCCCCAAGGCGCGGGCCGCGGGCTTCCGACTCGACATAGTCGAGATCGACCCCCGGCAGGTACTTCAGGAACTCGCCCACGTTGCCGTCGGTCACGTCGCCAAAGATGTCCGACGAGACCGAGGTCGTGATGTCCATGTTGCGCCGCTGGTCCATGATGGCCTTGGCGTTGCCTTCGCGCTCCGACGAAACGGTGAACGCCTCCAGGCGCACGACGCCGTCCTTGGCGGCAGGCGCCGCCACCGTGCTGGTGAGGTTGATCTCCCGCACCGCCACATCGCCGGCGGTGACGGTGAAGGACTCCTTCACGGTGTTATAGCCGCTGTAGGTTATGGTGATCGCCGCCGGGCCGGCCGCAACCGCGGTGAACTGAAACGCGCCGTCGTTTTCCGTGTACGTCACCTGGCCGGTGCCGTCGAGCCGCACCTCGGCGTTGCGGACGTATTCCTGGGAAGCCGGGTTGTAAACGCGGCCCCGGACGGCCCCGGTGGCGGACTGGGCGTGGAGCGCGACACCGGCGAGTAGCCAGCCGGACAAGACGATACAGAGCAGCGGCCCTCGCCGCAGCGAGGGCGTAATCAGGAGGTTCATGGTGTTTGGTTCTCTGGCCTACGGGAGCTTGCTGAAAAGACAGGGGGCAGGTCTGATTGCGGCGGGACGGCCCGCCACCAAGGAGTAACCACCAAGTGTGCTGAATCGTCCGAAAGGCCGCTCGCCATTTCTTGGCGCGCACACCGCAATGATTGCGCGGCGCCCGCACCCAGGATACCTCGCCGGGCGGGCCGACGCCCGCGGGACCTAAAGGCAAAGACTGGCAGCGCCCGTGGGCCGCGCCGCTACACCGCGCTCACTCGAGCCCTGGCAGATCGGGCAGCGTGGGGTTGAGCCGCCGGGCCTCGCGGTAGTGTTCCATGGCCTCGGCATTCCGGTCCAGCAGGGAGAGCGTGAAGGCGAGATTGAGCTGGCCCGGCGAAGACGCCGGGACCTGCCGCACCACCCGCTCGAATTGGGCGAGCGCCTCCGGCAGTCGGCCGAGGTCGCGCAGGACCATGCCCAGGTTGTTGCGGGCATCGAAATACTCCGGGTCGCCCTGCAACGCCCGGAAGAGATAGGGCAACGCCGCGGCGGGCTGCCCGGTCTCCCGCAGGAGGCTGCCCAGGTGGCTGAGGGAGTCGAGGTACTTGGGATCGATTTCCAGCGCGCGCCGGAAGTGCGCCATGGCCTCCTCGCGCCGCCGCACGTCCCGCAGGGCGAGACCCAGGTTGTTATGCACCTTGGCCAGATCCGGCCGCACCTGCAGCGCCGCCTCGAAATGGGCGATGGCCTCGTCGAATTTGCGGTCCTCCCGCAGCAGGTTGCCGAGATTATTGTGGGCCATCCAGCAGCTTGGATTCCGGTCGATGGTCGTGCGGTAGAAGGTGCGCATGTCGGCGTACATCCGGCTCTGGTGCCAGCTCAGGCAGGCCAGGGCGACGACGAGCGCCACGGGCAGACCTCCGCGCACGAGGGCGGAGGTCCGTTGCAAGCCGAGCGTCATCCCGGCGGCGAGCAGCACCACGAGGCCGAGGCTCGGCAGATACTGCCAGTGATCGGCGACATAAGAATACAGGAACGCGTACACGTTCAAAAACCCCATCGTGGGAAACAGCGACCCGCCGAAGAACAGCGCCGCCGCCAGCGGAGCCCGCGAGCGCCGCCGCCACCACCACAGCCCCGCCAGGGCCGGCAGCACCGCCGCCGGGAAAAGCCATTGCCACGCCTGCGCCGGATCCACGATCCACCGCGGGTAGATGAAGATCAGGTCCGCCGGCCAGAGCAGTTTGCCCAGGTAAAACCACACCACCCGCCCGGCGAGCAGGGTCCGCTGCAGTCCAGTGAGGGCGAACTCCGCGCCCGCCGCCCCGATGTAGGTCTTCTCCACCCAGGCCGAGAGCAGGCCCATCGCCGCGCTCAGGACCAACCACGGCAGGAGCGGCCCCACGTCGCGTTTCGCCTCGAGGCGGCCCCGCTGCCACCAGAACACAACCAGCAACGCCGGCGGGAGCGTCGCCGTCACGGACTTGCTCAGCAGCGCCAGCACGAAGGCGGCGGTGGCCAGACCATAGGCCCAGGGTCGCCGGGTGGTGTCGAAACGCAGGTAGGCCAGCGCGGCGATCAGGTAGAAACACAGGGAAAGGGTGTTCTTCTGCTCGGAGATCCACGCGACCGACTCCACGTAGACCGGATGGAGGGCGAAGACGAAGGCCGCGAGCATCGCCCCGGGGATCGCCAGCCGCCGCAGCGCCAGCAGCAGGAGGGAGGCCGCCGCGGCATGAAGCAGGATGTTGGCGAGGTGGTAGCCCGCCGGGTGGTCACCCCACAACCGGTGCTGCACCCAAAACGCGCTGTGGAGCACCGGGTAGTATTGCTCGGTCGCGCCCAGCTCGAACCAGATGCGTCCGAGGCCATCGACCGCCCGCAGCTCCGGCGCGGTGACATAATCGCTGTCGTTCCAGATAAAGCCGGAGCGCACCGCCGGAAGGTAGGTCAGGAGGGTCGCGACAAAAATGCCGGCGACGCCGAGGAGAGTGCGCGTTTCACGGACCATGGCTGCGGGCGATTGGTTCGCCGCCCGGAGAGCCGCGCAATGCCAAAATCGTCGGGACCGGCTTTGTGGCACGGCGGATTTTTGCACGGTCGGTCGCGCTGTAGGAGCGGCTTTATGCCGCGATGGAAATCCGCACGCGCTGAATCGCGGCATAAAGCCGCTCCTACAAGAGGGACAAGACAAGTCATTTTCGGGCCTGTTCGCCGCGCAAGAATCCGCCGTGGGCTTTGTGGGCGGGGTGCCCTCACCCCGCGGTTGGCCCGGCTTTGTGGGCGGGGTGCCCTCACCCCGCGGATGGCCCGGCTTTGTGGACGGGGTGCCCTCACCCCGCGGATGGCCTATTCGGCCCGTCGGCACAGCGCGGTGAGGGCACCGCGCCCACCGGTGAAGCCCCCCCATGCTCCGCCTCTTCCTTTGCCGCCCCGGCACCCTCACACCGGCTCAAGCCCGCGCATGGTGCCGGTCGAGGTGGCGAACTGGTCGGCCTCGATACCCAGGCGCTGCAACATCGAGACAAACAGGTTCGGCAGCGGGTAATTTTGCGTGCGGTCGAAGCCGAGGTGCTGGCCGTGCCGGAAGCCCCCGCCAGCGAAAATCGTCGGCAGGTTCGTCGTCACGTGGGTGCTCGCGTTGCCAAGGTTCGAGCCGTACAGCACCATCGAACGATCGAGCAGCGTCTCGCCCTCCTCCGACACCGCCTTCAGCTCGCCCAGGAGGTTGCCCAGGAGCCGGCCGCTCGACCTGGTGCGCGATCACCTCCCGCAAAGCGTACTCCGCCGCGCTGAGGTAACGCGCCATCTGCACGTGTGACACGTCGAGGGCCTCGCCCACCTTGTTGAAGCGAAACGCCACGCCGTCCTCGGGCAGCCACTCCTTCGCCTGCAGCCACGGCGCCGCCAGCAGGTCCCGCAGCGCGTTCTCGTACTCGGTGCGATTGAGCCGGCGCCGGGTGGCGCGGCCTTCCGGCGCCAGGCGGGCGCGCTCGGCGGTGGTCAGGTCGGACGCCAGCGCGCCGATAAAGGCCGCGCTTTCGGCCGCCGGCGGGCGCGGTTTTTTCTTCGGGGGCATCTCGCCGCCGACCACCCGGTCGTGCACCTTGACCCACAGCGCGAAGTTTTTCGCGTCCGCCGGGGCGAAGGGCAGAGAGGTGAGGTCGAGATCGCCCTGCTTTTCGATGTCGTCGTGGCAACCCGCACAGTGCTGCTCGATAAACGCCGCGGCCACCGCCGGCGGCGGAGCCGCCCGCCCGGAGGCAAGCGCAGCGACCGTAAGAAAAACAATGGCGACGTGGGTACGCACCGGCGAAAGGAGATGGGGCGCAGCAAAGTCGTCGCAAATTCTCCCGCGCGTCAACCCAGGGTTCACGGCCCGCTCGCCACGGGCTCATCTCCGGGTTGACGGTGGCGTCAAGTTCGGTTCTTCCCGTAGCGCCAGTCTTCGACGGGCGCCCGCCGGTCAGAGACGCGGCGTTACTCCCAGAGGCATCACCGCCAAACGACAGATGCACCCGCCGGCCACTGCATCCTTTACCCGGCCGGCCGGCCCGGCATGCTCCGCCCGGAATGGCCGACGACCCCGATCCCCCGCGGAAATTCTACCAACTCAAGCCGACCTCATACGAGGTGGTGAATGATCGCGTGCAGCCGGGATCTCCCGGCACGCCGGGCGGCCCGCCTCCCGAGCACCGCCGCATTGAGGTGAAGGACCTGTTCAAACAGGCCAACACTCCCGGGCGGACCCTCGCCCCCGGCGCTCGGCGGGTTGAGGAGAACGAGGTCCACGGCCTGCTGCGCGACAAGTACGCCCGCGATCAGGCCGCCGGGTTGTTCGAGGTCGGGCCGCTCGACGACTCGAAACGCCGGCGGCGGATCCGTAATTACTGGATCGCCCTCGTGGCGATCAACGTGCCGCTCGGCCTCTTCGCCTACCGGATTGGCCACGGTGCCGCGATTTTCTTTGTCCTCGCCATCGCCGCCATGGCCCTGACCACCGCGATCCTCACCTGGCAGACCTTCTTCCTGCGCACGCATTACTGAGCCGCGGCATCGGGGTCGAGGTGGAGCGGCTTGACCCCAAGACGCTCAACGTGAGAGCAAACCCACGCAAGCGCGTTGGGGTCAACGCGCCCCACCCTGAACTGGCTTCGTTTTCATCGCTCCTCGAAGTGCGGTAGGATCGATCCAGATCGTGCCTGCTTGCGACGACTTGAAACCGCCATCATCGCAGCATCGCTCGCCTTGTTCGTGCTCGTAATCGTACTCTTGCTCGTGCGCGACCCATGCGATTACGAGCACGATTACGAGCACGATTACGAGCAAGAGCACGATGGGGCAATTTGTTGCGGCCTCCGGCTGCGTTGCGCTGGATACAGGCTACGAGCGGCGCGCGCACAGCTCCCACATCAGCACCGCCGCCGCCGTGGACACGTTGAGCGATTCGATCTTCCCGACCCCCGGGATCGTCACCTGCCGGGTGCAGGCTGCCGCCGTCTCCGGGGCGAGGCCCTGTTCCTCGTTGCCGAGCACCAACGCCACGGGTCGCACCGTGCGATCCCGCTGGGGGGTATCGGGCCGCCCGCCCCGCGTCGCCGCGCCCACGACCTCGTAGCCGGCGGCCGCGAGTTCGCGCACCGTGGCCACCAGATCCCGGGTCTGCCAAACTTCGAGGTGCTCAAACCCGCCCTCCGCCACGCGATGCGCCGCATCCGTGGGCCGCGCCGCCGCCGGATGGTCGGGCAGGACCAGGTGTTTCACGCCAAAAAACGCCGCGGTGCGCGCGATCGCCCCGAGGTTGTGGGCGTTGCCGATGCGGTCGAGCACCAGCACGGCCTCGCCCCCCCGGGCCCAGGCCCGCACCTGGTCCGCCGTGGGCACCCGCACGGGCGCCGGGGCCACCACCGCCACAATGCCGCCATGGTGGATCGAGCCGGCAATCTTTTCCAATTCCGCCGGCTCGACCTGGCGATAGATCTTCTTCCCCTGCGCCAGCACCCGGCACATCACGCCGATGCGCTGCCCCGTCGCGTGATCAAAAAACAGCCGCTGGATGGAGTCCGGATCACGGGCAAAACGCGCCCGCACCGCCGCCAGCCCACACAACTTCAATTCGTCCCGTGCGGGGCCGCTGCGCGAACCCGCCGGAGCCGGGGCCGAGGCCGGGGCGGCCGCTCGCGGCGCGGTCGGGGGCACCTCGCGCGCCCCCTCCGACGATCCGCGCGGCCGCGGCTTCCCGCCGGGCGCGACAAATTCACCCGCCGGGGCCGCCGGACGCACCGCCGGACGGGCATCAAAACCGCGCTTCGAAAAATGAGGCATGCGCCAGCGTGCGCGAAAAGTCCGCGAAACACCAAGCCAGAGTTCGCGCGGACGCTTTACGCGCGGAAATTTCGGCCGGATAACAAAACACCTCAGGCCTTACCCTTTGCCTGAGATGTTCTGGCCCCGCATTGGCGCGGACGGATCTCACGCTCCCGGCCACACCACCTCGCCCACCAGCGTGAATTCCTCGCGATCGTGATACAGGTGCCGGAGGCGCATCCCGGGCGCGTGCCGCCGCACCGGGGAGTCCGCCGCCTCGAGTTCGCGCAACAGGGCGATCGCGTCGACCCGCCCGAATTTCAGGTTCACCACGAAGCGCCGGCACCAGCCCTGCGCCAACCACGGCCCGACGAGGTGCTGCAGCACGTGGTGCGGCTCCTCCACCAGATCGCAGAACAACCAGTCGAAGGTTTCGCCCGCGCCCGGGCGAAACCGAAACGCATCCTCGCGGCGATGCTCGATCAGGGCATGACCCAAGGCGCCACCTTTCAACGGACCGTTGTCGATCGCCACGACCCGCGCGCCCCGCTTGGCGGCGCTGAAACTCCAGCCCCCGGGCGCCGCCCCCAGGTCGCACACCGTCTCGCCGGGCGCCGGTTCGCATCCGAGAAGGCCATACGCCTCCTCCACCTTGAGGTAGGAACGCGAGGGGGCCCGGTCGTCGTCCGCCATCCGGCGCTGGCCGTGCGCGAAGGCCTGCCGCGCCACGAAGATCCGGCCGAAGTCGGCGAAGAACACGAAGAGGCCGCGCACCGGCCCCACCCCCCGGGGCAAATCGGGCGTCGCCAGCTTCGAGACCCGTGCCAGCCGCTTCTTCAAAAACTCGCCGCACGCCGCCTCCACCGCGCCCAGGCGCCGGCCCAGGCCCACCAACTCCGCCGGTCCGAGCCAGACGCTGGGCCAGGCCGACTCGACCCGTTCGCCGCGGAGACTCGTGAGGAAAAACTCGCCGATCCGCGCGGCGAGGGCGTTGACCGAGTCGCCCCGCACCTCCACCGGATCGAGCAGCGACAGGTGGGCGAACGCGAGGTCAGGCGGAGCGCGGCGCTTCAGCCCGCGCTCCACCGCTTCCGGCGCGGGCTGAAGCACCGCGCTACTCAGCACCCATCCCGGTCCCTGCTCGGCTACGTTGACGCCCCGCAGCTCTGTGAGCTCGCGGGCGAACAGCGTTTCGAATCCGGCCTGGCAGGTGAACAACATCGCCCGCGAAAGTGCGCCCCTGCCACCCCGCGCGGCGACAAAAAACAGCTCCCGGAACACGGCGAGGTGCAGCTCGTAGTTGCCAGTAGCATTGAGTCCAGTCGTCCCCGTAGCGCCAGTCTTCGACTGGCGCCCGCCGGTCAAAGACGCGGCGCTACTCCCAGCGGCATCAAAGGGGACCGGCCGATCCGCCGAACGCGGCGCCGACCGCCGCGGCGAGCCATTGCGGCGCCTGCCGCAACGCCTGCTCGAGCGGGACATCCGCCGGCGTGATGGAGTGGAGCGCGAGGTGGGCGGGCGGGCGGGCGGCGGTGGCGCGACCGGCGAAGACGTGCACCGTCTTCCCGCGGGCCAGCGCGCGGGCGGCCACCGCCCCGGGGCCCTTGCCCTGCAGCGAACTGTCGTCGAAGCGCCCTTCGCCGGTGATGACCACGTCCGCGGCGGCGAGGCGGGCCTCGAGGTCAAGCCACGCCGAAACGAGATCGAAGCCGGGCAGCAGCCGGGCGCCCGTGGCCGCCATGAAGCCAAACGAGATGCCGCCCGCGGCGCCCGTGCCGGGGAGGTCCATGAGGGTGTCCGGCTGGCCGCAATGGGTGCAAAGCATCAGCGCCAGCCGCGCGCTCTCGTGGTCGAGTCGCGCCAGGTCGGCGGACCGCAGCCCCTTTTGCGGACCATAGGTCGCCGCCGCGCCGTTGGCACCGAGGAGCGGATTCGTAACGTCGCAGGCGATGCGAATCGCCGGCAGCGCCGGGAAGGTTCGCCCTCTGATTCCGCTGATCTCCCGCCAGCGCGCGGGCACCGGGGGTTGGATCGCCGCGCCCTCGGCCGAGACGAACTCCAGCCCGAGGGCGGAGAGGGCCCCGAGCCCGAGGTCATGCGTGGCACTGCCACCGACTCCGAGCAGGATGGCGACCGCCCCCTGGGTCGCGGCGAGACGGATGAGTTCCCCGGTGCCGACGGACGTCGTTTGCCACGGATCACGGGCGTCGGTCGCGAGCAGCGCCAGGCCGGAGGCCGAGGCCATCTCCACCACGGCGATGCGGGCGGTGGGTTCCGGGACCGGAGATTTGAGCTGGGAGAGCTGCAGGAGCGCACGGGCGGGAGCCGGAATACGGTCGAGTGGCACGAGGCCAAACGACGCCACCACCGGTGCGCCGCGGGGGCCGGTGACCGTAGCGGTGATCAGCTCGCCGCCAGCCGCCTGCGTGAGAATCGCGCCGAAGCCCTCGCCGCCGTCGGCCAGCGGGCAGACATCGATCGACCAGTCGGGATGCGCGATCTGCAGGGCGCCGGCGGCGATCGCGCAGGCCTCGGGCGCGGTCAGCGAATCCTTGAACTTGTCGAAGGCGAGCAGCGCGCGCATGGGCCCGTTCATCCGAAATTCAGCCGTTCAGACCAACCACAGATTTCGCAGATAGAATTGGATGCCATCCCAACGACGCGTGCCCTATGCTTCACTCATGGGGTGAACGAACACGTTTCGAAATTCTCTGTCATCTGCGTTCATCTGCGTCATCTGTGGTTCAAACTGGGTTTTTAAGATTCATGGCAGATCGACGCGGGCGAAGCGAGGCCGGCGTTGGCCGTCGACCTCAACTTCCCCGGTGAACATCGCCGCGGGCCGCACCCACAGGCCGCGCTCGCCGTAGAGCGCCTGGTAGACGACGAGCGGCTCGAGTGTTTCCGAGTGCCGGGCGAGGCCGATCACGCGGTACTCGTTGCCCTTGTAGTGGCGGTAGAGGCCGGGGCGGGGCTCCGACGGCAGCGGGGAAAGGTAGGATGACATGAGGTGAAACGCGCGCACAACAGTGGGCATGGGACGGGGAGGGCGGGACCCTCGCGACTCGGCGGCGCGACCGCAAACCGGAAGTTCGCCCGGGAGCTCGGGCGCGGAATCGGCCGCGTCATTCCTGCACGCCGAAAAACCGTAGTTGGAACCACGGAGCCACCGGAAAAACGGCGGAAAATCAACCGCACCTACGGGGTGAAGACCGACCGCCCCAGCGGTTCCTTCAAGTCCCTTCCTCCGTGTTCTCTGCGCCTCTGTGGTTACTTTCGTCTGCGCAACTCCGCCGTGATCCGGGCTCCACGGCGGATTTTTGCACGGCGAACCGGCCCGAAAATGACTTGTCGGATCCCTCTTGTAGGAGCGGCTTGATGCCGCGATTCAGCGCGGGCGGATTTCCATCGCGGCATAAAGCCGCTCCTACAGCGCGACCGACCGTGCAAAACTCCGCCGTGATCCGGGCTCCCGCAAACGCTTTCCAGGATTGAGCTGCGCCGCGCGGGGGCAAAGGATCCAGCCGGCGCTCGTCCTTCGATCCCCAGCCCCTCCCCCCCGATGAAGACCCATTCCCGGCTCCACCCCGCAGACCAAAACCGCTCCCCCACCGGGCAGTTGAGCCGCCGCCAGGCCATGAAACTGCTCGGCGCGGGCGCGGCGGCCGCGTGGGCGGCACGCGGTTCGCTGATGGCGGGACCGTTCGAGCCGGCGGACTTCACCAAGCTCGTACCGGCGGACAAGAAACTCGATCCGGCCTGGGTGCGGTCGCTTTACGCCCGCGGCGAACGCGAGGTGTACCGCGGGGCCGATCTCGAGAAGATCGGCATGCCGATCGGCGGGCTCTGCACCGGCCAGCTCTACCTGGGCGGCGACGGCCGCCTCTGGCACTGGGACCTCTTCAACCAGTACGTGCGCACCAATGCCGATCATTACGCGCATCCGCTCACGCCCGCCTCGCCGCTCGCGCAGGGCTTTGCGCTGCGGGTGCGCACCGGGGGGCGGACGGAGGTGCGCACCCTCGATCGCGCGGGGTTTGCCGAGGTCACGTTTTGCGGCGAATACCCGATCGGCTATGTCGAGTACCGCGATCCGGCGCTGCCGGTGGCGGTGTCGCTCGAGGCGTTTTCGCCGTTCATCCCGCTCGATCCGGAGGAGTCCGGCCTGCCGGCGACGGTCATGCAATTCACGGTGCAGAACACCGGGACCGCCCCGCTCGAGGCGGAACTCGCCGGCTGGCTGGAAAACGCCGTCGCCCTGCACAGCGGAGCCTACCGGCCGCTGGTGCGCCGGCAGCGCGTGCGCCGCGACGCGGCGTACCTGGCGATCGAATACCAGGCGGAGGCGGTGACCGGCCCGGCGAACCGGCCCGACATCGTGTTCGAGGATTTCGAGGGCGACAGCTACGGCGCCTGGCAGGTCGAGGGTGAGGCCTTCGGCCCCAAGCCCGCGCGCGGACGCGGGGGCCCGAACCAGCGGCTCGGCCGGTTCGAGGGCCGGGAGCTGGCCAATAGTTTCGCGGGATCGGACCAGCCGGTCGGGCGGCTCCTCTCGCCGGCGTTCACGATCGAGCGCAACCTGATTTGCCTGCTCGTCGGCGGCGGCAATCATCCCGATCGCACCACGGTCAACCTGCTGGTGGAAGGCCGGAAGGTGCGGGAGGCGCGGGGCACCAACCGCGACACCCTGGAATGGGTGAACTGGGAGGTGCGGGAACTGGCCGGGCAGTCCGCGCAGATCGAGATTGTCGATCACCACGAGGGCGCCTGGGGCCACATCGAGGTCGATCAAATTGAATTTCGCGACCGGCCGCGCAGCGCCGCCGCGACGGCGGAGGCGGAGCCCGACTGGGGCACGATGAGCCTCGCCCTGCTCGAACCCGGCGCCGCCGACACGGCGCTCGCGCGACTCGCCGGGGAGGACATTGGCGGGCGGATTTTCCCGGCCTTCGACGCCGGCGCGGAACCGCCGGAGGCCCCCGACCGGAAGTCCGCCGGCGCCCTGCGGCGGGTGATGACGCTCGCCCCGGGCGCGACGGCGACGGCGACCTTCGTGGTGGCATGGCACTTTCCGCAGGACGTGATCGCCAAGCTGAACACGACGACGCGGCGGCACTATGCGGTGCGGTTCGATGCGGCGGGGGCGGTGGTGGCCCACGTGGCGAAGAACTTTGCGGCCCTCGCGGGCGCGACCCGCCTCTGGCACGACACCTGGTACGATTCCACGCTGCCGTTTTGGTTTCTCAACCGCACCTTTCTCAACACCTCGATCCTCGCCACCTCGACGAGCCATTGGTTTGAGGACGGCCGTTTCTACGGCTGGGAAGGGGTCGGCTGCTGCGCGGGCACCTGCACGCACGTGTGGCATTATGCCCACGCGATGGGGCGGCTCTTTCCGCCGCTCGAGCGCAGCCTGCGCGAACTCACCGACTACGGCCACGGCTTCGATGCCGCCACCGGGCGCATCCGCTTCCGGGCCGAGCACAACAACGCTGCGGCGGTCGACGGCCAGGCGGGCACGATCCTGCGCGTCTACCGCGAACATCAGATGAGCGCCGATGATCGATTTTTGCGGCGTCTCTGGCCGCGGGTGCGGAAATCGATCGAGTTCCTGATCGCCAGCGACGAGCAGCGCGACGGCATCCTCGACGGGGCGCAGCACAACACCCTCGACGCCGACTGGTGGGGTCAGGTGGCGTGGCTGAGCGGGCTCTACGTGACGGCGCTGCGCGCGGGCGAACGGATGGCGACGGAGGTGGGCGACGCGGATTTCGCGCGCCAGTGCGCGGACATCGCCGGCCGCGGCAGCCGCCGGATCTGCGACCGCCTGTTCAACGGCGAGTATTTTTTCCACCGCGGTGATCCGGCCCACGCGACGACCGTGGGTTCGTACGACAGCTGCGAGATCGACCAGGTGTTCGGGCAGAGCTGGGCCTGGCAGGTCGCGCTCGGCCGCGTGCTCGACGCGGACAAGGTGAAGACGGCGCTGCGGTCGTTGTGGCGGTACAATTTCACGCCCGACGTCGGCCCCTATCGCACGGCTTATCCGGCGGGCCGCTGGTACGCGATGGCGGGCGAAGCCGGCCTGCTCATGGCCACCTGGCCGCGCGGTGAGGCGCAGCGGCAGACCGTGGGCTTCGACTCCTATTTCAACGAGTGCATGAACGGCTTCGAGTATCAGGTGGCCGGCCACATGATCTGGGAGGGCATGCTGCTCGAGGGCCTGGCGATTACGCGCGCGGTGCACGACCGCTATCATCCGGCCCGGCGCAACCCCTGGAACGAGGTCGAGTGCGGCGATCACTACGCCCGCTCGATGGCGAGCTACGGCGTGTTCCTGGCGGCGTGCGGCTACGAGCACCACGGCCCGCAGGGTCACCTCGGCTTTGCACCCCGGCTGAACCCGGAGGATTTCCGCGCGCCCTTCACCACCGCCGAAGGCTGGGGCACCCTGGCCCAAACCATCGGCGCGGCGGAACAGACCGCCACCGTCACCCTGCGCCACGGCCGGCTGCGCCTGCGCACGCTGGCGCTGGCGGTGGCGCGGCCGCCCTCCCGCCTGACCGTGGTGGTGGAGGGCCGGACCGTAACCGCGACGCCGGCCCACGAGGCGGGACGGCTGTTGATCACCCTGGCCGACGAGGTCGTGTTGGCGGCGGGCGGAGTGTTGCGGGTGGTCCTGTGGTGAGGCGGCGCACACGGGCGGCGTGGCGGCAAGAGTGGGGCCACCCGGACCGCCGACCAGGCGCAAGCGTTGGGAGACTGAAATTCGCCTCGAGACTCCGGCGGCCCCGTGTCCGCCGGGGCGGGCGTGGTTTGCGGCGTGACACCGCGGCCATTTCGTCGCGGTGTACAGGACGATCGCCATGCTGCGTCTGGTCAGGATTTTCCTCCCTTCCATCCACGGTCCGCTTCCGCGCGGCCGTGGGTGGTTCGTGGCGTGCGGTCTGGCGGTCGCGCTGGCCGGAGCCGCCGGGCGTACCGAGGCGGCGGATACCGTCGGGCCGGCGCCGCCCGCGGCGGGGAGCGTGGCCTTGCCGCCGGACCCGCCCCTCGATCTGGGCGGGTGTCCCGCGCTCGGGGTGGAAACCGCCCGGATTACGGTCGTGGAGATTTCCAGTTTCAAGTGCACCCATTGCCGGACGTTTCATGAGACGGTGTTCCCCCGCCTGCGCGAGGAGTACATCAACCCGGGGAAAGTGCGCTGGGTCGTGGTCAACGCCTCCGATGACATGTCCGATCAGTTCTCGCCCCTCTTCGCGGTTGCGCGGTGCGCGCACCGGCAGGGCAAATACTGGGAACTGCTGGACGGTCTCTTCGCGGTGGCCCGCCGGCCGCCCAGCCTGCTGACCGATTTGGTGGCCAAGAGCCCGCTCCTCGACCGGGACGAACTTGAAATCTGCCTGCGGGACCGCACGGTGCGCCTCGCCGTCGCGGGCGATTTTTCGGCCTACGCGCGGCTCAAGGCCCGGGGCACGCCCACGTTTCTGGTTACGAAGGTCGGAGCCGACGGCAGCCGGACCGAGGCGACCATCGCCGGCGCCCAGACGCTGGATTATTTCCGGCGGGCATTGGACAAATTGCTGCAGACCCGGTGACCATGGCGACCACGCGCGATGATTGGAAAAGGGCGGTGCGCGGGGTGCGTCCCGGCCGGGTGGCCGTCCTGCTCGCCGCTGCCCTTCTGGCGGGCTTGGTGCGCGACTGGCTCGGCTCCGGGCAACGGCTCGTGTTTCCCCGGCCGCTCCCGGAATTTCGCACCACCCCGCCACCACGATGACGGACGTGCCTGACTCGCCTCCCGCCGCCCGGCGCGGCCGCACCCTGGTGCGCTGGACGCTGGGGGCCGTCTTCGTCGCCGCCGGTGCGCTCAAGATTGTCCATCCGGCTGATTTCTACACGGATATCCTGGCCTACGAAGTCCCTTTGCCGGATGAATTCATGCGCCTGGTCGCACTGACCCTTCCGTGGCTGGAGGTGCTCTGCGGCGCGCTCTTGCTCGGGAATCGATGGGTCGAGACCGCCGGCTTCCTGATCGCGGGCATGAGCCTGGCCTTCGTCGTCCTGCTCGGGCAGGCGGTGCTGCGCGGACTGGACCTGCAATGCGGCTGTTTTGGCCCCGCCGTCCCGGGGTGGTTCGACCAACCTCCGGCCGCCCTGGTGCGCGCTTCCTGCTTGCTTTGGGGTTCCCTTTGGATGATTTCGAGCCCGCCCCGGTCCGCCACCTAACCTCACCCACCCACCAAACCCCTCCCGGCGAAGGTCCACCCCGTCTGCCGCGCCTTCCGGGAAATCTCCGGCCACCCGGCCGCCTGCCCCGCGATCCCTTTTCCGCCGTCCGTCCGGACGGCGGTCAGTCCTCCCAAACCCCATGATGCCCACCCATCCTGCCTCGTCTCCATTATCCGGACGGACGCGCGCCGCGACCCTGCTCGCGGCGCTTGCGCTCGTCGCCCGCCTGGCGGCCCAAAGCGTGCCGCCCGCCACTGCCGTCAAGGAAGACACCATCGTGCTTTCCCCGTTTACCGTCTCCTCCGACGCGGATCGCGGCTACCAGGCCCTCAACACGCTCTCCGGCACCCGCCTCAACTCGAAGCTCGAGGACCTCGGCGCCTCCATCACCGTCGTGACGAAGCAGCAGATGGAGGACTTCGCGATGCTCGATATCAACGACGTGTTCCGCTACGAGGCGAGCACCGAGGGCACCGACAACTTCACGACCTTCAATCGCAACCGTTCCGGCGGCGTGAACGACCAGGTGCAATCTGATCCCCAGCGCTCCAACCGCATTCGCGGCATGACCGCCGCCGGTCAGAGCGTGGGTGGAGCCAACACCGCCTGGGGCAATTTCTCGAGCAACTCCAACATCCCGTTCGATCCCTACAACATCGCCGCGATCGAAATCTCGCGCGGGCCCAATTCCAACCTCTTCGGCCTCGGCCAGGCCGCCGGCACCGTCAGCGTCGTGCCGTCCCAGGCCAACCCCAACCGGCAGAGCTTCAGTGGCGATCTGCGTTTCGACAGCTACGGGGGCCGGCGGGAGAGCCTGAACCTCAATCTGCCGCTCATTCCCGGCAAGGCGGCGGTGCGGGTGGCCTCCGTCGACGAGGCCAAGGGCTTCATCCGCCAGCCGGCCTCCGAGCGGATTCATCGCGCCTTCGCCACCGTGCTCGTGCGTCCCTTCCCGAGCACGACGTTCCGCGCCTCCGCCGAGAAATACATCGACGTCTATCGCCGGCCGAACGCCATCACCGCCCGTGACACCACGTCGGAATGGCGGGCCGCGGGCAGCCCCACGTGGGATCCGACCACCCAAATGGTCACCCTGGCCAATGGCACGAAGTCCGGCCCTTTCACCGCGGACACCCGCTCGGTGCCCATCCCCGGCCTGGGCATCTCGACCAATGTCTCGACCCTGCCCGCCGGCCTGATCGGCGGCTACAACGGCTTCTATTCCCACCCGATGGTGATCGTCGACGACAACTCGATCCAGGCGTTTTCGGTCATGAAGTCCACGAATCCGCTCACTTCGGGTTTCGCCTCCAACCCCTTCTCCACCGCGAACAGCACCTTGCGTTACCTGACCAGCGGCACCGAGATCATGCGGCAGCGCGACGTCCTCGGGCCGGGCGGACTTCCGCTCTACATCGTCCCGGGCACCAACGACCAGTCGGTTTACGATTGGACCAAATACAATGTCGTCGCACCCAACCACGGCGAGGACCAGGCCAGCACCTACAGCGCGGAACTCGAGCAGATCATCCTGAACACCCCGCATCATCTCGTCGCCGCCAAGCTGGGCCTGTTCCAGCAGAAATTCAGCCGCCGCACCTACGCGTTCATCGATAACCTGGAGACGGTCATCTATGTCGACGTGAACGAAAAGCGGCTCGACGGCTCCCCCAACCCGTACTTCAAGCGCCCGTACATCCAGGCTACGGCGCCGAACATGCAATATAACCCGCAGAACAACACGATCGGCTCGGCCGATCTCGCCTACCAACTCACCCCGGGCACCGATCCGAAGTGGCGCAAGTGGATCGGGGTGCAGCGCTTCGCGCTCCATGCGGAGCAGAACACCCAGGACAGCACGGCCTGGAAGAACTCCGCGCGGGTGGCCGACCTGAACCATCCCTGGATCAACCCGGCGGCCAACCAGAACCTCGTCGGCGTCCAGAGCATCGGGCAGCGCTTCTTCCTCGGCGACACCCAGGGGCAGAATGTCGACTACGGCGCCGCCGCCATCGACAACATCATCGGCTCGTATCCGCTCACCTGGTTCAACAATCGGACCGGAAAATGGGCGGAGGAGCCCGTGACGGTGGCCGAGGTGCTCGACAGCGGGGCCGGCGCCCGACAGCGCACGGAAATTCGCACCTTCAACGCCACGGCCCAGAACTACTTCTTAAACGACCGGCTCGTTCTCACCGCGGGCTTCCGCCGCGATCGCTACCGCCAGCGCACGGGGGCCGGCGGCTACGTCGATCCGAAGACCGGCCTCGTGAACACTTCGATCAACCACATCTTTGGTCCGGCCCAGGGGTACTTCACCGCGGCCGGCATCGGTCCGATCAATCTGCCGGGCTGGTCGGACCTGACCGGCGATACCAAGACCTACGGCGGCGTGGTGAAGGCGCTGAGCTGGCTCAGCTTTCATGTCAACAAGTCCGACAGCTTCACGCCGCAGGTCGTGCGCCAGTCGGTGGCCGACGCGGGCAACGTACCCAACCCGCACGGCTATGTGACCGAATGGGGCCTGAGCTTCACCGCCCTCCAGGGCAAGCTCAACGTCCGCCTCAATCACTTCCAGACCAAGGAACTCGCCTCCCGCGGCAGCGAGGTCGGCACGCTCGGCAATCGCTACCTCGACATGGAAGGCCGGCCCGACGGCAGCAACAACATCCAGCTCTCCTCGTTCCGCTACTTCGCCACGCAAATCGCACTTGGCCGCCTGGCCGCCCAAGGCATCAAGCAGCCCACGGCCGCCCAACTGGATCCCGCGGTCGCCACCCTGATGGGCATCCCGGACGACATGTATACGCGGCTGGTCTATTCCGGCCCGAGCCAGCCGCAGACCGTCGGCACCACCGACGTTTCCTCGAAGGGCTTCGAGCTGGAGGCGACCTATAATCCCAATCGCAATCTGCGCATGAAGTTCACCGGTTCGCAGACCCGCGCGCGCGATGACCAGGTTTCCCCCGACATCTACAATTGGTGGCAGACCCGTATTCCGGTTTGGACCTCGTTGCACCGCGACATCGTGCCCGGCGACGGCAAGGGACCGCTGTGGTGGGACACGATTCCGCCGAACGACAGCCGCACCCCGCAGACCCGCTACATCCAGGATCAGTTCGGCCCCTACTGGGCGGCCGCCACCAATGCCGGCCGGCCGCGCACGCAAATGCGCGAGTATCGCCTGGCCGGCCTCGCCAACTACAACTTCACCGAGGGCAAGCTGAAGGACGTCAACCTCGGCGGGGCCTTGCGTTGGGAGAGCAAGGCTTCGATCGGCTATCTCGCCGGCCCGGCGGAGACCAGCGGTCCCTACCAGGGGGCGGTGCTCTTCCTCGACAACAACAAGCCCGTCTGGGAAAAAGCGCGCGCCTACCTGGATCTGTCCGCCGGCTATCGCTTCAAATACTTCGGCGACAAGATCCGCGCCCGGGCGCAGTTGAACGTGAAGAACGTGCTCGAGAACGGCCGCCTCCAGCCCATCGCCATCAATCCCGACGGCCGGCCGTATGCCTACCGCATCATCGATCCGCGTCAGTTCATCCTGAGCCTGTCCTTCGAGCTGTAACGGAGCGGCGGCTTTCCAGCCGCCGAACGATCGGATGGGGTCACCGCAGCCCGAAGCATTGGCGCAGATGTCGTCGAATCCACCCGCTTAGCCGTAGAAATTCAGTCGCGGTGGAGCGGCTTGACCCCAAGACGCTCGACGTGAGAGCGAACGCACGAAGGCGCGTTGGGGTCAACGCGCCCCACCGTTCCGTGGTTTCCTGCTCCCGGCTGAAACGCACTCCGATTGAATCGTCCCGCCTCAGTCAGAATACCGCGGTGCGCTCATGGGGAGTGCCGCGCACGAAAAAAAGAGGCGGCGGCCCCCCGGCCGCCGCCTGTCCCCGCGATCCTGCCCACCCGAAAACCAGAGGTCGTTTCATTTCTTCCCGCCAAAAACCGACCGGGCCAGATCGAAAGGGCCCCGGGTCAAACGCGTGACCACGGTCATGGTGTGTTCGCCGGCAATGGGCTGGCCCGACGCCATCGCTTCCTCCCGCTCGGTCAGTTGCACCTCGCGGACGGCGACCGCGGCCTCGCGGCGCTTCAACACCACCTCCTGGTCGCGCACCGCCTGGCGGTCCTCCCGCAGGTGCACCTGCTCGGCCTCGAGCAACTCCCGCGCCCGATGGAGCTTCTCCCAGCCCGACGACAAGGTCGCAGCTTCAGCAAATGGAACCCGGCTGGTGGAGCGAACCGCCGGCGGTGCCGCCGACCCGGACGATGCCGGAACGAACGTGGTCCGGCCGGCCTCGATTTCTTCCTGCAGCACCCGCAGACGGGCTTCGTAGTTGCGCAGATTCTGTTCGCGTTCCCGCAGGGCTTCCTGGTCTTCGAGGAGGCGGCGCCGCTCTTCCGCCAGGGTCGCCACCCATTGATCGGCGGAGGGACGCGTGAGTTTCAGGGTGGGTGGCGCGGGGGGAAACAGGATGGTCGTATTCATGGGCGGGATCGTGGTTGGTGACGGCTCCATGATAGACCCTTCCGCTGCCGCGCGCCATGGGTCGGCCCGGCTTTTACACCCGCTTTACCGCCGTCCCGGCGGGATTTGAAACCTTTTTACGTCCGGAAGATGACGTCCTCGCGCTGGAACATCCGGACCGCCAGCCCGAGTGCCGCCGCGGCGTAAACGGAGGAGGAACCGAAGATCAAACCGATGTATCCCCAATGCCATACACCCGACAGCATCTCCTTGCAGACGAGGCTGAGGTTGAGGATCGGAATCAACGCCGTCCGGGCGCTCAGCTCGATGCCCGGCAGCATGCCCACCACGCCCGGCAGGATGACGATGATGATCATCGGCCCGAGGTAACTCTGCGCCTCCTTGTAGCTCTTGGCGAACAGCGAGACCGTGAAGGCGACGGCGGCAAACAGGATGGCCACCGGCAGCACCATCGCCAGCACCCCCACGATGCCCCACGGATCGATCATCGGAATCGGGCCGGCCGTCCCCGCGCCCCCCGCCGCCCCCGCGGCGGCCGCCCGGGCGCCGCTCCCGCCCGCCATCATCAACGTGCCGCCGATCATGACCGTCAGCCCCATGGAGAGCAGCATGCAGACCATCGCCGCCAGCGAACCGGTGAGCACCAGCAGGAACTTGCCCAGGACAATATCGACGCGCGGCACCGGGCTGCAGAGCAGGGTCTCCATCGTGCCGCGCTCCTTTTCCCCGGCCGTGAGATCCATCGCCGGATACATGGCGCCGGTGAAGCACAGGATGATAATCAAATAGGGCACCAGGCCGCCAAACAGGTTGCCGCCGACTTTCTCCGGCGGGGCCACGTTCTCGCGCCGGTATTCGAACGGGCGGGCGGCCGACTTCGGCAGGCCCTGCGCCGCCAGCCGCTCCGCCACCGCCTGCTCCCGGAACTCCGCGAGGAAGCGCTCGATCACCCGGGCGCCGTTCTCGGACTTCAGCTCGCCCTGATAATAATATATCTGCACCGGCGACGCCTCTCCCGACTTCACGAGGGCCTCGAACTGCTCCGGCAATTGGACCGCCACGCGCAGCTGCTTGTCGCTGATCGCGCGCTTCCAGTCGGCCCGCGGCGGCACCACGCGCATGCGCTTCGACGCGCGAAACTGCCGCACCACGCCCGGGGAATCCGCGCCCCCCAGGATGACCACGGTGGGAATGTCCTCGCGCGCCTTGGTCATCACGTTGGCCATCACCTTGCCCAGGCCAAAGAACATCAGCGGCATCACCAGCGTGGGAATGACGATGGTGGAAATGAGCGTGCGGCGATCACGCAGCGAATCCTTCAGCTCCTTCAGGTAAATCGTCGCGATGTTGTTCCAGTTCATGCGGGGAAGGGGCGGCGGCGGCGGACTCAGGAGGCGGCGGTACCGGCAGTTTCGCCGCCGACCACCCGCACGAAGATTTCCTCCATGTCCTGCTCGCCGTGGCGGGCCCGCAGCGCCGCCAGCGTGCCCTCGGCGAGCAGCCGTCCGTCATGGATGATGCCAACGGTATCGCACAGCTTTTCCACTTCGCTCATGACATGCGTGGAGTAGATGACCGTCTTGCCCCGATCCCGGCATTCCCGCACGAAGCGCACGATCGCGCGCGCCGTCATCACGTCCAGCCCCAGCGTGGGCTCGTCGAAGATCATCACGGCCGGGTCGTGGACCAGCATGCGGGCGATCGAGGTCTTCTGTTTCATGCCCGTCGAAAACTTGTCGCAGCGCCGGTCGAGGAATTCGTCCATGCCGAGTTGCGCGGAGAGCGCCTTGACGCGATCGCGGATGGCCGGGTCCGTCAGGCCGTTGAGCCGCCCGAAGTAGGTGATCATCTCGCGGGCGGTGAGCCGGCCGTACAGGGCGGTGGAGGTGGCGAGGAATCCGACGTTGGCCCGCACCTTCTCCGGCTCGGTGGCGACGTCGAAGCCGGCCACCGTGGCCGAACCGCGGGTGGGCCGGAGGAGCGTGGCGAGGAGGCGAAGGGTCGTCGTCTTGCCCGCGCCATTGGCCCCGAGCAGGCCGTAGATTTGGCCGGGGGCGACCGCAAAGGAAACGTCCTCGGCCGCGTGGATCTCCCCGCGCTTCTTGTCGTGAAACGTCTTCGTCAGCTGGCGGGCTTCAATCATGGCTGGGCGCGGAGCAAAGAAGAAACGACGGAAATGGCAAAATAAGAAACCGCGGAGCGGGCGGCGGAGGTGCATCTGCGAGTTTGGCGGTGACTTCCATGTGGGCGCGGTGCCCTCACCGCGCGGCCCGGTGGGAACGACGTATTGCGGGGGGTGGGCACCCCGCCTACGGGAGCTCCGCCACGCTCAGGATGAGCGCGAGCGCCAGGGTGAAATCCTGCACCGCGGCGGGGCGCTCAATGTCCGTCCATTCGTCGAGCGAATGCGACCGACCGCCGCGCTGCGCCGACTGGGACGCCATCGCAAAGGCGGGAATCCCGAGGCTGATCGGAATGTTGGCGTCCGTGCTGCTCGTGTTCCACACCGGCATCTTCCCCCACGCCTGCATCGTCGCGCGGACTTGCCGGAGCTCGGCCGTGGCGGGGGAAGTCACCCCCGAGGGACGCTCGCCGATGACTTTGATCTCGGCGGAGATCCGGCCAAACGCCGTCGCCCGCGCCGCGTTTTCCTCCTCCACGGCGTCGGCCACGATTTTAAGAAACTGCCCGTCGACCTTGTGCAATTCCTCGGGCGAGACCGAGCGCAGGTCGACCTCCATCGTGACCTCGAACGGAATCGAATTCACCGAGGTGCCGCCGGAAATCACGCCGACGTTGTAGCTGACCTTGGGTTGCTTCGGCACGACCACCTGGCCGAGCTTGGCCATCGCGTTGCCCAGCGCAAAGGCGGGGCTCACCTGGCCAAACGCCCCCCAGCTGTGCCCGCCCGGGCCTTTGAACGTCACCCGGTAGCGTTTGCTCCCCAGCGCGCCGTTGGTGATGAGATCGTTGTTGCTGCCGTCGACGGAAATGAAGCGCTTGATCTTCCCGCGCCACGGACTTTGCCCGAAGAGATAACGCATGCCACGCAGGTCGCCCGGACCTTCCTCGCCGACGTTGCCGACAAACAGGATGTCGCCGGGAGTCTCGATCCCCGCCCCCTTCATCGCGCGCAGCGCCGCGATCAGGAACGCCAGCCCGCGGGAGTCATCACCCACCCCGGGCGCCATCAGGCGCGGGCCGTCGCGCTTCACCTTCACGTCCGTGCCCTCGGGGAAGACGGTATCGAGGTGAGCCGCCACCGCCAGCAGCGGGGCGGTGCCGCCCGGGCGTCCGCGCCGGAGCCCCAGGACGTTGCCCTCGGGATCAATGGCGACGTCCTCCAACCCGACCTCGCGGCAGAGCCCGGCGAACGCTGCCGCGCGCGCCTGCTCCTTGAAGGGCGGCGCCGGGATCTCGGTGAGAAAAATCAAATCGTGCTCAAAACGGGCAAAGTCGCGCCCGAAGGCCGCCACCGCCTGCTGGAAGGCCGGTGAAGCGAGCCAGCGCTGCGCGCGGGCATCCTCGGCGCTGGTCCCGGCTTGCTCCGCCGCCACGACGGCGCCGAGCGACAACGCTGCCATGAACCCACCGCCAACGCTCCAGGGGCGAAAAAGCATCCCGGGATGAGCAGGCATTCGCGCCAAAGCGTCAACGTTCCCGAAGTCCGCCCGCTCCGATTCGGCGCAGCTCCGAGTTGACGCCGGTGGAATTGAAGGGAGCGCAGGCACTCTTGCCTGCGGCCGGGCGCAGAGGCGGGCAGGAGTGCCCGCGCTCCCTTGGGCGCAGCGCGTTTCCGCCCCGGGCGCCGCTCCGGAGCTCCCGTGGCGGCGTCAACTCGGAGATGCACCCGCTCCGATTCGGCGCCTCTGTCGGTTGGCGGTGATGCCTCTGGGAGTAGCGCCGCGTCTCTGACCGGCGGG